>ATWA01000054.1 GCA_000421005.1 Clostridiales bacterium NK3B98 | reverse complement strand
AAGGAAACACTGAATAAATCTCTCGGATGGATGAGCGAGGATGTTTTTTGTCAGCCGGGGATAAAAGACCGCAGGAATACCGACGTATTTCAAGGGATTTTAGACCCGGATGGCGGAAAACAGACCGCTCAGACGCCGTAGCTTGATTTGTTCAGTGGTTCCTTAACTTACCCCTTCCCTTTTCCTGAAAAATCTGTTACCATTTCACTGGGAGAGGTTCTCCTCTCCCGGTTGATTCGGGGGCGTACTGGTTTCGACGGGGATGGTGAAGCAGGATTAGCGAGCGGCGGCGCCTGACCGCCATAAAACGGGCAATTATAAATCAAATAACAACGACAATTACGTTGCTGCTGCTGCCTGATTAGGCGCAGCCGTCCTGACCGGAAGGGCCACGAGCCGGCTCGGGGCGTGACTTGAGTGGCGAACGTGAGTACGGTAAGCTTTGCCCGTGCCATGCATCATGAAGCTACTGATTGCAGCAGTGTGACGGCTCACGTCTGCATGAGGGAATGTAAATAACCGTCTGCGCTCGGAGAAGGTCTTGTGAATCTGTTTTCGGACGCGAGTTCGATTCTCGCCGCCTCCATAGATGGAGCACCCGGAAATCCTTCGGATTTCCGGGTGCTTTTATCTGGATTCAACCATACAAAATTCTCATACAGTTTTTTACCGGGAGCAATTGTAATCCCCCAGTGAATATGATAAGATGGTCTTCAATCAGATTGATTTTCAAAACAGTAGATGGCATCTCTGCTATATATATTTTTTTCTCCCAAAAACAGAATCAGAAAAGATCGGTAAGCATATCTTGCTAACAATATTTCTTTGAGCGGTCTCTGCCTCTCGGATCAGTTCAAACACTTTCAATGGGGGTCTGACCTATGAACACCATAAGTGCTTCCATTCCGTCAAAGAAAGGCAGTGCTTTAAAACCCAGTTTCACACCCTTGGGAATCTGGGCCTTTTCCATCGGCACCAGCATCGGTTGGGGCTCTTTTATCGTCACCTGCAATACCTATTTGCTCAAGTCCGGGATACTGGGTACGGTTTTCGGTCTTCTGGTTGGCATGGCAGTAATCCTCGTCATCGCCTGGAACCTGCAATATATGATCGGACAGAAGCCCAGTGCAGGCGGCGTGTACACCTTCGCAAAGCAGGTGGGCGGAAAGGATCTCGGTTTTCTCACCCTGTGGTTCGTATTACTGACCTATCTGGCCATTTTCTGGGCAAATATTACCTCTGTCCCCTTGTTTGCCCGGTTCTTTCTGGGCAACACCTTTCAATTCGGCTTTCATTACAGTATTTTGGGCTATGAGGTATGGATGGGTGAAGCACTGCTATCTATTTGCGCCGTTCTTCTCATTGGCCTGCTCTGCTTCAGAAACGCCAGACTGTCCAACCGCATCATGGTGGTCGCTGCCCTTGCCTTTGCAGCAGGCTTCACCGTCTGCGCCGTGATGGTGCTGCTGCGCCACAGCAGCGCCTATGCTTACACCCCCTACTATACAGAGGGTTCCTCCGCATTTGCCCAGATCATCCGCATTGCCGCCATTTCTCCTTGGGCGTTTATCGGATTTGAAAATGTCTCTCATTTCTCCGAGGAGTATGATTTTCCAGTCAGAAAGGTGCGCGGGGTGCTGATATCATCTGTGATCATCACCACGCTGCTTTACCTCTTTGTGTCCCTGCTCTCTATCTCCGCCTATCCGCCCCAATACGGCAGCTGGCTGGAGTACATTCGGGATATGGGCAATCTGGAGGGCATTGATGCCGTCCCTGCCTTTTATGCCGCCCATCACTACTTGGGGCAGAGCGGCGTCACGGTGCTGATGCTCTCCCTGTTTGGGGTGATTCTCACCAGTCTCATCGGCAATTTGCTGGCGTTGAGCCGGCTGCTCTATGCCGCAGGTCAGGAAGGTGAGGCTCCCTCCACATTTGCCAGCCTCAACCGCTTTGCGACCCCTCACAAATCCATCAAAGCCGTTATGACCATCTCCGTCTTTATCCCTCTGCTGGGAAGGACCGCAATCGGCTGGATTGTGGACGTCACTACTTTGGGGGCAACCCTGATTTATGGTCTTCTCTCCCTGTCCGTGTTTCTCCACGCCCGGAGTTGCTCCCGGCGCAGAGAACAGTACACCGGTCTTGCAGGCGTCGTGCTGATGGGCTGCTTTGTGGCTCTGCTGCTGGTGCCCGGCCTGCTCCCCTTCGATGCCATGGAGACGGAATCCTATTGCCTGTTCATCGTCTGGTCGCTGCTGGGTATTGCATACTTCCGCTCCCTTCTGCGCCGTGACCGCAACCGGGAATACGGACAGCATGTGGTAGTATGGGTGATTCTGCTGATGCTGGTGCTGTTTGCCTCTATGATGTGGGTCTCCAGAGCCACAGAAAATGCGGCCTATGCGTCTGTGCAGCATATCTACGAGTACCATGAGACTCATCCCGCAGATGACAGCAACGAGAATGTGAGAGGGGAACGGGCAGCTTTCCTCCAGGAGCAGGCACAGCAGATAAGCAGCACCAACACCCTGTATACGCTGGTTTCTCTGGGGCTTTTTCTTCTCTCCACCGCCATTATGGTCAACAATTACCGTGAAAACCAGAGAATGGGGAAGCAGCTGACGCTGGCAGAGCAAGCTGCGAGAGATGCAAGGAAAATCGCAGAGCTGAAGCAATCCATCTCCTCCCTGCTGGACAATATGCCCGCCCTGAGTTACTCCAAGGACATGGAAACCGGAGTATATCTGGCCTGCAATCAGGCTTTTGCCGAGTACGCCCACAAGAAAAGCCCGGAGGATGTTGTGGGACTCACTGACGCGGAAATCTTCGATGCCGTAACGGCGCAGCACTTTGGGGAGGATGACCGCATCGCGCTGTCCATGGATGAACCCTACATTTTCTTTGAGGATGTGGTGGACGCAGCGGGCAATCCCCGGCAGTTCCAGACCACCAAGCTGAAGTATCTGGACGAAACCGGGCGGCTGTGTACCCTGGGTATGAGTCAGGACGTCACCGATTTGGTGCGCATACAGCGGGAAAACGTCACCAACCGAGAGGCTTACGAGAGGGAGCGTTCCACTGGCATCATTTATTCCCACATCGCCCGTACCCTCGTCCATGGCTACAAGGACTTGTACTACGTCAACATGGAGACGGAGGAGTTCATCGAGTATCACACCGACGACAACCTGAGCACCCTATCTGAGTCACGAAGAGGACGGAACTTCTTCCAGACCTGCAAGGAAGACACCCGGAGGTACGTCTATCCCGAAGATGCCGAAACCGTGATGGAAGCCTTGAACCGGGAGACGCTTGTGGACGCTCTGAATCGAAACAATACCTTTCTCATGACCTATCGCCTGATGGGAAAGGCAGGTCCCAACTATGTGACCATGAAAGTCTCCCGGATGGAGGACGATGCGCACATTCTGGTCATTGGTGTGACAGATGTGAACGAGCAGGTGAAGCGCCGCAGGGCGGAGGAGCGAATGAAGGAGGAGCGGATTGCCTACGAGCGCATCAACGCCCTCACCGGAGACTTCATCTGCATCTATGTAGTTGTTCCGGAGACGGGGCGCTACCGGGAATACAGTGCCTCCGCAGGTTATGAGCAGTTCTCTCTGCCAAAGGAAGGGGAAGCGTTTTTCGAAAAATCCCGAGAAAACGGAAAAAAGGTGATTTATCCCGAGGATTTGGACCGTTTTCTCGCCGCCTTTTCCAAGGAAAATGTGCTCTCCAAGGTGGAGCGCAACGGCTTTTTCTCCCTGACCTACCGTCTCATGATCGGAGGCAAGCCCATCTTTGTCCAACTCAAGGCAGCCATGGTGCAGGAAAAGGACGGTCCCAGGCTGATCGTGGGCATCAACGACATCGACGCTCAGATGCATCAGGAAGAGGACTACGCAAAACGCCTTGCCCAGGCTCAGCGTGCCGCCAGCATTGATGCCCTCACCGGAGTGAAGAACAAGCACGCCTACCTGGCCGCCGAGGAGCAATTGAACCTGCTGATCCAAGAGCAGCAGCATCCGGAATTTGCAGTAGTGCTTTTGGATGTGAACAACCTGAAAAAAATCAACGACAACGAAGGACATAAGGCAGGAGATCAATACATCCGGGATGCCTGCAAAATCATCTGCACCACTTTTAACCACTCACCTGTCTTCCGGGTGGGCGGTGACGAGTTTGTTGTCATCTCTCAGGGCTCCGATTTTCAGCGAATCGAGGAGCTGGTGGGCAAAATGGCCGACCACAACGCCAAGGCCATGCGGGAAGGCGGCGTGGTTATCGCATGTGGAATGGCGAAAAGTGAGAATGACCCGTGCGTTTCGGCTGTTTTTGAGCGGGCGGACGAGCGTATGTACGAAAATAAATCCACGTTGAAGGCCGCCGGGATAGAGAAGCAGTAAGCGAACAGCGTTTTTGTGGGAGCTGCAAAATCAGAGAGGGAAGGCAACCGCTTCTTGATACAGCTTATTCAGCACTTGCAGAAATGCGGCAAGGGCAGGCCGTCTGTCCTCTTTATGGGTACAAAGAACACAGGAAAAGGACTCCTCACAGTCGAAGGGTATCCATGCAAACTGACCGCTGTGGTCGTTGAGAAATCCAGGGGCAAGGCAGACCCCTCTGCCAGCAGCCACATTGGTGAGGGTGGTGTCGTGATTGGGGCTGTTGAAATAGTCCACCTTCCCCGAGGTAATCACCCGATGCTGCACCGCCTTCAGCGCAGGAGGCGAGCCGCCGCCTACCATAAGGGTTCTGCCGTAGAGGTCGCGCTCCTGAATGAGATTTTTGCCTGCAAGCGGGTCGTCCCGGCGGGTGATGAGATAAACCCGGCTTTCAAACAGGTCATGGACGCAGATGCCGGGTATTTGCCGGGTTTGCTCACGCAGTGCAAAGAGGACATCCGCCTCCCTGCGCAGGAAAGCCTCTACCCCGCCCTCGTACTGGAACAGGGGCAGAATCTGAGTTTCCGGGTGACTCTCCCCAAACAGCCCCATGGCCTCCGGGAGGAAGTATACCGCCTGACGCACCATCAGACTGATGGAGATGGTGTCGCTGTATCTGCCGCTGAGGTTCTGTCCCTGCTCGATGGCTCGCTTTAAGTCCTCCCGCATCCCTGTGAGGAAGGCCACGAACTGCGCCCCCGCAGGGGTCAGCTCCGCCCCTCTGCCGCTGCGCTCAAAAACGGTGAAGCCAATCTCTTCCTCCAGCAAGCGAATCTGGTAGGAAAAGGTTGGCTGACTGACAAAAAGGTTGTCCGCCGCCCGGCTGAAATTCAGGGTGTGGGCAAGTTCAATGCAATAATCCATCTGTTTCGTAGTCATGGTGTCCTCCAGCTATTTAACATTTTGATTGATTATATACCTTTTCAATTGGACTTTGCAATAGCCAGCAGGTATAATAGGGTCAGATCAAAACACAGGAGGAACAAATGATGGCTAAGACACTGATTGCTTTCTTTTCCAGAGCAGATGAAAACTATTTTGGCGGCGCAATGCGCTATGTAAAGGTGGGAAACACCGAAGTGGTATGTGGGATCATTGCAGATCTCATCCCCGCCGACAGCTTTAAGATGGAAATGGTCAACCCCTATTCCCCAGTGTACATGACCTGCATTGAGGAGGCCAAGCAGGACTTGCGCAGCAACGCCCGTCCGGAGCTGGTAAGCATGCCGGAGAGCATCGAGGCGTATGACACCATTATCCTCGCTTATCCCAACTACTGGGGCACTATGCCCATGGCGGTGGTTACCTTTTTGGAGCAGTTCGACTTCGCCGGAAAAACCATTCTCCCCCTCTGCACCAACGAGGGCAGCGGTATGGGTTCCAGTGAGCGGGACATCAAAAAGTATGCCCCCGGCGCTGTGGTGAAAAAGGGGCTGTCCGTCACTGGCAGTCAGGCGGCCAATGCCCGGGGCAGCGTTCAGCGCTGGCTCAGCGAAAACGGTCTGCTGTGAGGGGTGATTTCCATGGATTACGAAAAAGGCTATGTGTATGCCCTGATGGATCAGGGCGGACCCACCGACACCCGGGAGCCCTACTTCCGGGAGGCTGTGGAGGAAATGATGCGAGCCAGAGTGCTGTGTGCCAAGGCAAACGCTGTTCTGCCAGACGACCCCTCTTATGTGGGGTATTTGGAGGAGTTGTTTGGCAGAAAGCTGGACGACGTACGGATTCTCACCCCCTTCATCTGCGACTTTGGCAACCGGGTGAAGTTCGGCAAGGGAGTGTTTATCAACCATTCCGCCATTCTCTCCGCATCCGGGGGCATTGAGTTTGAGGATGGCTCCATGGCTGCCCCCGGGCTTCGGATTGCCACCATCAATCACGACATGAACCAGCGCCACAGTAAGTACACCTACGGCAAGGTTCTGGTTAAGCGGAATGCTTGGATTGGCATGAACGTCACCATCTGTCCCGGCGTTACCATCGGGGAATACGCTGTGGTTGGAGCAGGAGCAGTGGTCACTCACGACGTGCCGGACTATGCGGTGGTGGGCGGTGTGCCTGCCAAGGTGATTCGCTACCTCGACCCCAAGGAGCAGCAGGAATGAGCCAGAGCGATACTGCCTTGATTGAGCAGATGTACCGGGATTACTGGCGATATATGATCTCCAAGGACGTGGAGGGGCTTCGTTCCCTCATGGCAAAGGACTATATTCTACACCATATGACCGGGGTGAAGCAGTCAGCAGAGGTGTTTCTCAGCGGACTGACGGAGGGAACATTCAACTACTACTCCGCCGAGCATGAGGATATACAGGTATCCGTTCACGACAATCAGGCATCCCTGACCGGGAAAAGCCGGGTTCTGGCTGCCGTCTATGGAGGCGGAAAGCATCTCTGTCGGCTGCGGGGAGATTTCACTCTGTGGAAGGAGCCGGGAGGTTGGAAGTTCGCAAGCTCCCGGGCTTCTACCTACTAACTCGGTTTCCTGCAAGCAGGCTTTAAAATCAACCCACCAATTTGAAAGGTTTTCCCCTGTTTCTGTCTTGCTTTTTTGTGCGCTGCCGCATATAATAGAAATGCGGTTGCGCACAATTGATTTTTTAGCGGCGCACCGCTTTCCCTTTCACCGCACCGCCTGACAGGCGTCTGTCAGGCACACAGATTGGAGGTTCCTGTATGGAGTTTACCATGATTGAAACCGGGTGGCTGTCTCTGCTGCCGCCGTTGATTGCCATTGCACTTGCACTGATTACCAAGGAGGTATACTCCTCCCTCTTTTTGGGCATTTGCTCCGGTATGCTGATTTACAGCTTTTCCTCCGGGGGGACGATTCTATCCGCCACAGCCATGACCTTTGACATGATGTATTCCAAGATTGCGGACAATGCCTACATGATTATCTTCCTTGCCCTGCTTTGGGCGGTGGTCATGCTGGTATCCAAGTCGGGAGGCAGTCAGGCCTACGGACGCTGGGCGGGCAAGCGGCTGAATACCCGTCGTTCTGCCGCCTTTGCCACTTCCCTGCTGGGCGTACTCATCTTTATTGACGACGGCTTTAACTGCCTGACGGTGGGAACCGTTATGCGTCCCATTACCGACCGTCTTCGTATTTCCCGGGAAAAGCTGGCTTACATCATTGATGCCACTGCCGCTCCGGTGTGCATCATCGCTCCGGTGTCCAGCTGGGCGGTGGCTGTGGCCAGTGAGGTCAGCGAGACCGATGGGTTCCACATCTTCCTGTCTACCATTCCCTACAACTTCTATGCACTGATGACCATTTTGATGGTGCTGGTCATCTGCTGGACAGGCTGGGATTTCGGCCCCATGAAGGAGGCTGAAAAGCTGGCTCGGGAGCAGGAGACGGTCAGCTCTGAGGAAGAACAGACTGAGAGCAAGGGGCATGTCATTGACCTGGTGCTCCCCATTGTGGTGCTGATTATCTGCGCCATTGCCGGTATGGCCTATGTGGGCGGCTTCTTTGAGGGGGTCAGCTTCTCCGAAGCCATCGGCTACAACCCCACCGCCGGACTGACGCTGGGGGCGTTTGCCGGGCTGCTCACGGCGCTGGTACTGTACCTGCCCCGGAAACTGATGACTGCCAAAGAATTTATCGACTCTATTGTGAGTGGCATCAGCAACATTGTGCCCCCTATGCTGATTCTGATTCTGTCCTGGAGCTTGGGCGGCGTGTGCCGTCAGCTGATTGGCACCGGCGTGTTTATCTCCGGGTTCCTGAATGAAGTACAGCTTCCCATGAGCTTTCTCCCCTTCCTGATTTTCGTCATTGCGGCGCTGATGAGTTTTTCCATGGGAACTTCATGGGGCACCTTTGGTATGCTGATTCCCATTGTCACCATGATTTGCGAGTCCGACGGGGCTGGTGCGCTGCTGATTCCCGCCCTTGGCGCTACGCTGGCGGGTTCCGTGTACGGCGACCACTGTTCTCCCATCTCGGACACCACCATTCTCTCCTCCACCGGCGCTTCCTGCGTCCATATACGCCATGTGGAAACCCAGCTTCCCTACGCCTCCCTTGTGGCGGCGGTGTGCGCTGTGGGCTATCTGCTGGCCGGGTTTACCCTCTCCCCGTGGATTGCGCTGGTGGTGGAGGCAGTTCTGCTGGTGGGTGCCATTGCGGTACTCAGCCACAGGCAATGGAGCGTTTCTACACCGAAGGCATAAGGACAAGACATCAATACGGGAGCTGCCTGCAAGGGCAGCTCCCGTATTTTCTGTGCAATACTTTCTTTTTGAGGAATCGGCTTGCTTCCCATTCCCTCTGTTATGCGGGACGGTGGCTGTAAAAGGCAAAGGTGTGTTTGCCACTCTTCTTGGCCTGATACATAGCTTCGTCCGTCTTCTCAAACAGGTTTTCACCGTTGGCCACCTCAGAGCCGTGGACAATACCCACGCTGATAGAGGCGGCCGGAAGGGCGTCCTTCGTATCCGCAAGCTCTTCATTGATGACAGTGATTTTCTGGGCGATCAGCTCCCGCATGGACTCGGCAGCGTGAACCATAAAGACCACAAATTCATCCCCGCCGATGCGGCAGACATAGTCGTCTGAGCGGAAATTACGCTTGAGCACCCGCACCAGCTTTTTCAGGATTTTGTCCCCGGTTTCGTGACCATAGGTGTCGTTGATATTTTTAAAGTTATCCAAATCGCAGAGAATCATATAGGTGCTGTGCAGATCAATGGTGGACAGGAGCAGGTCATATCCGGAGCGGTTATAGGCTCCGGTCAGTTCATCGTGGGACGCCTTGTAGTTCAGACGCTCCACGCTGCTCTTGTATACCTCGTACATCTTGTTATACGCCCGGGCAAGATAGCGAAACTCGTTGGCTCCCACCTCCGGGATGGGGCTGTCCGCTTTGATCCGGTCTACCGCATTCAGAACCGGGTGAATGCCCAGACGGGAGGTGAGCCAGACCATAAAGACAATGCCCATGGTTTGAAGGGCAATCACCACACGAACCATTGTCATTTCGTCAGAGAGGGAGGCAAGCGCCGTAGTGTCTGTATCATGGACCAACCGCTCCAGTTCATTCAGGCTGGCTCTCATCTTTTCTCTGATTTGGTTCTTTTGGTCATAATAGTCGTCGTCCATCACCATTTCTACTGCCAGACCCATTTGCTCGTCAGGAGAAAGAGCCAGTTCCTCGGGGGATAGCTGCACCGTATCCAGAATGTCCGGGTACTCTTTGTAGCCTTTTGCCTGAATGACCAGCCTCATGGCGTAGTATTCCCGGTTCATGAGCTCGACAGAGCTGTCCATGGCAGCCTGTAAATTCTCAAGGGCAGACTCTGTTCCGCTCCCCTTGGCCATTTTCTCAATGGCCTCTTCCCGGTGGTTTGCCACAAATGCCTCTTCAAAATACTCGTCCAGAAAGCGCATTTCTCCCAACGCAGCAAAACGCTGCACCTTCTCTGTGAGATAGTCGGAGGCATCCATCAATTCCCGGGCGGCTTTTCGCAGCTCGATCTGCTGCTCGGAAGTCTCTGTCAATTGTTTAAAGCTGGATGACAGATGATAGGTAGAATAGAACATCAAAACGCAGATGATTACTGATCCCACAATCAGCCAGAAGTGGATTGTACGCAGAGACATTCCCTCCTGATCTACACTTTTTTCCTGCATATCTTATTCTCGCCTCTATGTACATCAGATTATTGAGCGGTTTTGCTGCTCACAGTGAGCTTTTCAAACTCCTCCACCGGCATCGGCTTAAAGAAGTAGTATCCCTGCATTTCAAAGCTGCCCTTGCTTTGCAGGAACTTTGCCTGCTCGACGGTCTCCACCCCCTCGGAGATCAGCTCTATCCCAAGCTGGCGCACCATCTGGATCATGGCACTGACAATAATATGGCTTTTATCCAAATCTCCGGAAGAAGTGAGAAAATGCAAATCCAGCTTGATGCGGTCTACCGGAACTTCCTTCAGCATATGGAGGGAGGAATATCCGCTGCCAAAGTCGTCCATTTCCACCTGGAATCCCAGCGCCCGCAGCTGCTGGGTGGTGTTGATGAGCAGCTCGGGATTTTCTGCATAGGCGGTCTCAGTAATTTCAACGTGAAGCTGGTCCGGGCTGAGGTCATAGGTTTGTATCAGGCGGCAGAAATGCTCGGGAATATCTTTCCCCTCCTGAATATCCTCCCGGGACAGATTCACCGAAACGGTGCGGTGAATCCCCTGCTGGTTCCATCTGTGAAGATCCTGACAGGCTCTCTCCCAGACAAAGCTGTCGAGGTCGAAAATCAGCCCGGCATTTTCCAGGATGGGAACAAACTCGGAGGGTGGCAGCCAGCCAATCTTGGAATGCTTCCAGCGGCAGAGCGCTTCTGCTCCCGTGATGGCCCCTGTCTCGTAGTTGACCTGAGGCTGATACCAGACTTGAATCTCTCCTGCCTGTAATGCCTCCGGCAGCGCATTCACCACATCAGCAGCTCTTTTTCCCTTTTCCCATTGATCCTGATTGTAAAACGCATAGGATATCTTCCGATTCTCTTTGGCTCGCTTCTCTGCCACCAGCGCCAAATCCATCATATGATCCACGTCGATCTGTTTGAAATCGTTGGGGGTCAGCACATAAATGCCGCTACAGATCTGAACCCGGTTCGTCTTCCCCTGTCGGATGAAATAGTTTTCCACCGGTTTGAATACGTTCTCTTCGTCCTCACGCATACGCTCCTCGCTGGGAATATAGCGGAGAACCACAAAATGGTCGCCGGAGACACGGCAGATCGCCTCTCGGTCTGACAAGTATTCCATGGATTTCTTTGCCCAGAAGCGAAGCAAATCGTCCCCGGCAGCCCTTCCCAAGCTGTCATTGATGAATTTGAAATCCCGGATGTTGCTATAGGACAGGAAATATTGTGAGTCCGGATAGGAAATGAGCAATTCCTTCACCTTTTTCCGGAAGGCATTCAGGCTGAGCACCCCGGTGAGGGGGTCATGATCCATCATCTGGCGCAGCTTCTCCTCCTGCTCCTTTTGAACGGCATGAATCTTCTGTACGGCGATAATCACCAGCGCCGCAAACAGCAGCACAGCAAGCAGGAGGATCACGCCATATTGGTACAGATAGTCGGAGAAATCATAGTGATAAAGCCTGCGGGAGGTATAATCCAAAATGATCGCCTGACGCCGGGTGTCGCTCATTTCTGCGATGCCCTTGTTCAATTGCTCTATGATCCGATGGCTTTTGGCTGTGTCAACCGCACCCGCTCGAAAGTCCATGGAGAATACCGCAGTGGGCTGAATCACAAGATCCTGATAGGAGGGCTTTTGCAGAACATAGCTCCAGACATAGGAGTTGTGCAGCAGGGCGTCCACTTCCCCTGCCCGCAGCGCTTTGACGCTCTCCTGCATGGTATCATATTCCACAATGGACAAATTGGGGAAAAGCTGATGCAGCGTCTCTATGCAGCCGCCCAGAGAATGGAGCATACCCACCCGAAGCTCGTCCATGGAACGCTTCTCATGATTTTCCTTTGTCACAAAGGCAAAGGGGGTCTCCATGAGATTCTCTGAGACAATAGTGGATTGACCGGAAGCGCTGGTAATGGCGCTGCCAAAGGGCATGATGACATCGTAAGCCGGGTTATCCAGCGCCTCCTTCAGTGTCTCTTCCTGAATCACTTGGAAGGATACGGAATACCCCGCTTCCTCCGCAGCCTGACGCATCAGCTCCACACCGATGCCTGCCACTTCCCCTGTTTTCTCTTCCTGATAAAAGATGGGGCAGCGATTGGAGGGAACGCCTACCGTGATGGAAGGATAGTTGCTCTCTCCTGTCTCCGCAAACACTGAAACGGCCATCATAGAAAGCACGATCAGACCCCAGAGCAGGGGCAGGAAATACCGCTTTCTCATGTTATCCCTTCTTTTGCCCATAATCGAGCACCATCCTCTCAGCAGGCTGCCTATACACTCCCGCAAGCGCCCGACTGAACTGCGCTGACGTGGAGATGAAGTAATTGTTATTCTGTTCTGACTTTTACAGAACACGACTCTCCTTTATTATATCACACAATTTGAGAAAGTCTACCAAATTAACAAAAGACGCCTCACAAGAAGCGTCTTTTCAGACAGATTCAGAATTCGGGTTTGTCGGTATAGATGGAGCGGGTATGATTCCTGTTGATTGCTGCTTCCCTTTTCTGGGCGCTCTCCGCATGTCTACACACCCAACGTAGGCTGATGATACTGAAACAGGGCTGCATTAATCTGATAGATGTCGTAGTTTTTATTGGTGATGAAGTACATTACAATTAAGTCAAAGCGGCTGGTGGGAGAGAACGCCAATTCCGCACGGGAGAGCAGGTCTTTCGTGGTAGGCAGATCCAGCTCCAAGGCAATGGCAAAGGCAACCGCCGTTTTTTTGGTGGGTTTATAATCCGGCTTGCAGCGAATGCGGGAAAACAGCTTTCGGTCAATATTGGCTTTCTTGTACACCGTCACATCATCCAGTCCCCGCTGGTCAATGAGGGAAAACAGACGCTGCTGAAATGTCTGCTCCTTCGTTTCCAAAACATCGCTCAGGCTTAGCGCAGAGCCTGCAGGGAGTACTGTGTCAGCAGGGAGATTGGCGCTTGCGTTGGCCAACGGCGTTCTGTGTAAAATCGGCTTTGGGGCAGTCTTTGGCGCAGCGCTGCGCTCTGGCTCTCTGGCAAAAGCCCGCCTTTGTCCCAATGGCTCCGGATTTCCAATTTCATGGAAACAAATATCAGCGCTTGAGGGCATGGCATACTCTTCTTCCAACAGACTGTGGGCGGTATGCTCGTCAATATACTGTTCAATTTCCCCCACCAGTTTTTGGGATAATTCCAGTGCGCTCTGGTCGAACACCACCAGAAAAACCTCCATCTCGTGGGTCAGGAGAAATCTGCCAATCTCAGACAGGGCAATGTTCAATGCGGCATCCTTGGGAAATCCATACACTCCGGTGGCAATCAGAGGAAAGGCTATACTTTTGCAGTTCAGCCTGTCTGCCAGAGCGAGGGAGTTCTCATAGCAGGCGTGAAGAATCTCTCGCTCCCCATGAGCGCCGTCAATCCACGCTGGTCCCACCGTATGAATGACATACTTTGCGGGGAGACGAAAGGCGTTTGTGCTTACAGCCTGCCCTGGGAGAATCGTCCCGATTTTTTTCCGCTGGGCAAGCAGTTTCCGCCACCCTGCGGCGGCATAAATCGCTTTGTCGGTGCCGCCGCCAATCTGGGGGTTGGGATTGGCGGTGTTTACAATGGCGTCTGCTTTGACCTTCGTAATATCATTACGGATGATTTGAAAGGGCATATTTGTTACCTCTGCATTTGATATAATCTGACAATGTACCATCCGGTTCAGCTTTCCGGGTACAATTATACTCTATTCGGACTTGTTCTGTAAATACCGCTCCAATATCCCTCTGTCTATTTGTGGCAATACTACACTATTTGTTCCATTCCTATTGCCTGTCACTATTGACTTGTGACGACCTGTTCACTATAATAATGAAAATGGGCTTTATATAGGTAACTATTACCTTTATGGCAAAGTCCTCACGGGAACGATTGATGCCTGTCGATGGATTCTTATTTCCCATGTCTGGGGTGATAAGCGTGGACTATATCAGAGTCACAAAAGAGAATTTGAGTTCGGAGCACATTTGCTGTGCGATTTCCAACAACAACGACATTCAGGTCGCATCCAAAAAAGCATGGCTCTCCCGGCGTTTTGAGGAAGGGCTTGTATTTCTCAAGAGCGTCCAAAGGGGAAAGTGCTTTATTGAGTATATTCCTGTGGAACACGCTTGGAATCCCATTGATGGTGACGGCTATATGTACATCGACTGTCTTTGGGTCTCTGGGGCACTGAAAGGGCACGGGTATTCCAACGATTTGCTGGATGCGTGTATACAGGACAGCAAGGAGCAGAGCAAACTTGGTCTTTGTATTCTCTCCTCCCAAAAGAAAAAGCCGTTTCTGGCCGATCCCAGGTATTTAGCATACAAGGGTTTCTCTGTGTGTGACGAGGCGGACAATGGTATCCAGCTCTGGTACCTGCCCTTTGCTCAGGGCAATCCCAAGCCGAGTTTCAAAGAATGTGCCAGACACCCCCATATTGAGAAAATGGGCTATGTGCTTTACTATACGGATCAATGCCCGTTTAATGCGAAATATGTTCCCATGGTACAAGCTGCCGCAGCGGAAGCGGGCGTCCCCTTTGAAGCCATTCATTTGGAAAGCAGAGCAGACGCACAGGCCGCACCCACGCCAATTACCACCTATGCGCTGTTCTACAACGGGGAATATCTCACCAACGAGCAGATGAACGAAAAAAAATTTGTCAGGCTTTTGTCCCGATAATCAGGTGTGCGGGACAGAAGGAATTGCAAATAAGGAGCGTCAAATGATGAAGTATCCTTTGAGTGACAAATATCATACACCCGAACTGCTATCAAAGATGACGGGGCCAAATCCCCTGAAGCTGGAAGAGGAACTGCTCAGCAAACATCATATTCCCGAGGGCGGGATTGTCTGTGATCTGGGAAGCGGCAATGGTTTGACCAGTGTATTCCTGGCCAAGGAGTACGGCTTTCAGGTGTACGCCGCCGATCTTCTGAGCAATCCAGAGGAAAATCGCAGTTTTTTTACCAGAATGGGGCTGACGGAACAGCAGATTATTCCCGTAAAAGCAGATGCTTTCTCTCTCCCCTTTGAGGAGGAGTTCTTTGATGCGATTATTTCTACCGATTCCTATAAAAGCTTTGGTCGTGATCCTTCCTTTCTGGACGAAAAACTGCTGCCTTTTGTCAAGCCCGGCGGATACCTCTACATCGCCATTCCGGGCATGAAGAAAGACCTGCACGACGCCCTTCCGGATGAGCTGCTCCTCTCCTGGTCACCGGAGCAGCTGGATAATATACATGATCTGGGATACTGGGCAGACGTAGTCATACAGAGCAAGGGTGCGGAAATTGTGATGATCTCAGAAATGCAATCCCATGAGGCTGCCTGGTCAGACTGGCTGGAGCAGGAGAATGAATCTGCTGCCAATGACCGGCTGGCGATAGAGGCCGGCGGCGGAAAGCATCTGAACTCCATTGAGATCATTATGCGAAAGAAAGACTGGTTCGGCGAAGGCGTTCACTTTGACGAGAGCATCCACGATATTGCCTGCGAGTATTCTATCTGAGCTCGTTGAGATACCGGAAAGTAATCTTGAAAAAACAATAAAGTATGGTATAATTGCAGTGAGAAATTGATTTTTTAGGAGGTATTCCATGGAACAGAAAAAAAGGCTGGTCACCCGCAGTGACTTCGACGGACTTGCCTGCGCTATGATGCTGCGGGAGCTGGGTATCATTGACGAAATCAAGTTTGTACATCCCAAGGACGT
Source organism: Clostridiales bacterium NK3B98 (assembly GCA_000421005.1). Taxonomy (GTDB): domain Bacteria; phylum Bacillota; class Clostridia; order Oscillospirales; family Oscillospiraceae; genus Onthomonas. The sequence goes on along the minus strand of ATWA01000054.1, from coordinate 1,053 downwards.
TCAGGACGGTAAGATTGAGCTTTCTGCCAACGATATTACCACCAATCTTCCCTACGATCCCCGTGTCAGTATTGCCTTTGACCATCACGAGTCTGAGGTTGACCGCTTGAAAGCGGAGGAGACCGGCGGCAAGCTGATTATCGACCCTAACGCCCGCAGTGCTGCCCGCGTGGTGTATGATTACTACGGCGGCAAGAAAACCTTCCCCCGTGTCAGTGACGAGCTAATGTTTGCGGTGGACAAGGGCGACAGTGCTGACTTTACCATGGATGAGATTCTGAATCCCTCCGGCTGGGTGCTGCTGCACTATCTGATGGATCCCCGTACTGGACTGGGTCGCTTCCGTCATTTCCGTATTTCCAACTATGACCTGATGATGCAGCTGATTAGCTTCTGCATGGATCACACCATTGATGAAATCCTGGAGCTGCCTGACGTGAAGGAGCGTGTGGATCTGTACTTTGAGCAGGCTGAGATGTTCAAGGCACAGCTCAAGCGCATTGCAAAGGTTTACGACAAGGTTGTGGTTCTGGATCTGCGGGATGAGGAGATTATTCACGCCGGCAACCGGTTTATGATTTATGCTCTGTACCCTGAGACTCAGATCTCTGTCCATGTTGCATGGGGCTTTAGAAAGCAGAATACTGCCGTTATGATCGGCAAGTCCATTGTGAACAAGGCTTCTACCGTGGATATTGGTGAGCTTTGTCTGGCTTACGGCGGCGGCGGTCACCATAACGCCGGCACCTGCCAGCTGGATAATGATGTTGTGGATGCCGAACTGCCCAACATCATTGCCGCTCTCAACAAGTAATATTGATGATTATGGTTATCCATTTGAGTCAGCTCGTAAATGTGCAATTCTGTTGGAAAAACAGGTTGACTTAGAAGAATATGATAATCTTTCGTACGGGGCGGCGTCCTCGACGCCCCGCATTGCCCGCAAGCACCCACTTATTGATGGGCGGGACGTCGGGGACGCCGTCCCGTACACACTAAATTTCGTTCCCCCTATGCTATTTCTTCCGGCGGACTTATCTGGATAACCATATT
>ATWA01000053.1 GCA_000421005.1 Clostridiales bacterium NK3B98 | reverse complement strand
TCCAATTTCAGGTATGCCATACATTGATCGGTTGGATGGAATTTGTAGCCAGCCTTGCCGTCCCGCTCAAATTCTGAGTACACGGGTTGTTCGATATCTTTGATCCGCAGGCTGTTCAGGGAAATGTGGACGTGAATATTGTGGCTACCGTTGTTTCCGTCATCATGGGTAGCAATGACACATTGATGCCCGTTGAAATGCTTTCTTGCGAACTCCATCCCTAGCTCCTGCGCCTTTTCCAGCGTCAGTCCGCACTCCACGTCCTTCGGGTCGAAACTCAGAATGAAATGGTGGCTCTTGATCTCACGGGGTTCCCGGTTCTTCTTCCATTGTCGGTTACTCCGCTGACAGTCCAGATTGAACGTCCACGGGGTGGTGTTGATGGCGTCAATCAAAACGTTTTCCCGGAGGCGCTTGACGTGGTTTTCGTCGTAAACAGGACGGGCGTGGTTATCGTGTTGGAATAGGACGTAGGTTATAAAGTCGTGATAATTATCGTTGCGGACATTGATGTGCTTGAGAATTGCCAAGATTACCTCCTGTATTTTCGATATGATTTGTAGCTGCTTTGCAGCATTTTCCGTGAGGAAAATATGAGAACGGCGGGATTGGGGTGCCGAACCCCAACGAGTTCTTTGTGTGCCATTTTCGGATTCTCCGAAGTGTAATACAAAGAGAACATCGCCCTTCCCAGATACCAGGGAATTATTTCCGGTCTTTGCCGGAACTGAAAAGGAAAACACACCCAACCTGAACTCACGTTACATCCGTTCATTCAGGTTGGGTGTCGCTTACAATAACAGTATATCAAAAGAGGATAAGCGAAGCAATAGGTAACGCCATTGCATTTTTGATGGATGTGTACAGAAACGGCGGAAAAGGACAAAAGGAATAGACTATCCTGCTTTTTCGCTTGCATTCTCGATACAGGGGATGCCTTTGAAATGGATCATCCAGAGGAATGCCCTTCGTGGCGCAGAAAACAATATCCCATTGGAGCAGTTTATGCTCCCGTTGATTGGTGCGAAAGACCTGACGGTTTTGCATATCAAGTATGACGGATCGATTGTCGGGAAATCTCTGCTCCCAGCTTTTCCAAATCCACATTGCTACCGGTTATCTTCTGAATGGCTTTTGCCCTCGCTCGGGGTTGACAACCGTCCTCCGGGTCGGTGAAGATGCCGAAGTATACCTCGGTCAGCCCGCCGATCTGGTTCTGCTCAATGCCGCCCCTGCGGAGCATGGCGTTTTCGTTGAGCAAGCGGAAGTTATGCAGAGTGCGGACGTAGGGCAGTGTTTGTGCAATCCGCAGCAGCTTTTCGTTGTAGCCTGCATACCGCTGTTCCCAGTCTGGGTTGCCGCAGTCGGTGAATCCTGTCTCAGTAAGCAGTACCTGCTTGTGTCCGTCTCCGTACTGACACATTACCTTGTAGGCTGCGTCATTGTAACTTTTCCAAAGCTGATCCGGCTCGTCTACGTCTAAAAACAGGTCTGCATCAGGTACATCCCGGTTGGTGAAGACGTAAGGATGCCATGCTACCAGATCGAAATAGTCGTCGGTATTGTCTGACCAGAATCTCCCGCTCTTGATGCGGGAATAGACCTTGTCCAGCGTCCACGCCACGCCGAACATTACGGGCAGATAGTCCGGCATATCACCTCCCAGACTGGGGGTGGACAATGCCGGGGAGAAAGAGGTCACCTTCGCATTGGGATTTGCTCTGCGTATGCCTCTTGCGGTAAAATACATCATGTCCACCGCAATATCCATTTTCTCGTCAGCCGTAAAGGGGGCGGACATATCGCCGTCCAGAAATCCGTCTGGATGGAGGAAGGCGTTCAGGTTCCACTCGTTGCCCACTTCCCAAATTTGCACCTTCGGAAACAGGGAAACCATGGTGTACCAGCTCTGTTCCAGCATTTCCAGTGCCTGCATATACAGGCTGCCGGGGGTCAGATCTCGCTTTGGCATGGCATGCCCGGTGCGCTGTTTGCAGCCTTTCGGCAAAAACCACTCATGGCTCATAGCTGTGACTTCAATGTCCAATTCCTGTGCTTTGTCAAGCAGCCGTCTGTGACGCTCAACTTCCTCTTGATTGGGGGTAACAGGGTCAAGAAGCAGCTCAGTCAGGTGCATCCACGAACGATAGGCATCGCACCCCAGCCCCTTCACCAGCTCCAGATATGCAGGAGCGTCTATTCCCTGATCCCGTTGACGTTGAATGAGCGGTTCCCCAACTCCGTAAAATCTGCTTTTCTCCATTCGCGTTATCTCCTTGTTTATCCTGTTTCATGCCAAGCTCAGGGTTCTTTCAGCACGTCATAGATGCGGATTTCCACACCCCAGTCACGTCCCTGAACCTCCGAACGGAAACGCTGCTGGCTCAAATACTCGCCGAGTACGGGAGAATCGGTCATAAACTTAGGGTAGGCATGAAAGAAGGGATCGTTTCGCATGACTTCCGCCAGATAGCCGTTGTTCTCCACAAAAAGATGGCATTCGTTTCCGGCGCTGTCCCTGCCTTGGAACATATATTTTGCGCACATATTCCGGCTGCCTGCGGGATTCTCAACCTGAACATCGCAGGCTCCGGGGAGGGTTCTGCCAGTGAACAGTGCTGATTCCACCGTTGCGGTAAATGGAATAAAGGAAACTCCACCATAGGGACACACCATATCCGAGCAGTCGTTTGCGTCAGCATATACCTGGAAGATCATAATGGGTTCGTTCATACTTCAAACCTCCGTCTTTGAAAGAAACGTCGGAAACCAGATGATTTCCGACGTCTTACTTGTTTGAATAATCCGTGTGATTATGCGTTTATTCTGCCGCACCCTTTTCTCGTTCTGCGTTGGCCTTCAGAATACCGGGGAGCAGTTCCTCAAATTTATAGCGCATCAGCAGGAGGAAGATGATAATGAAAGCCACCAAGGGGATGTAGTTGTTCAGGGCAAACACAGCCTGCTTGAGTCCGTCAGTCAGACCAATGGTTCCGGCATTAAAGGCGTCGAAGCCGCCTGCGCCCAGAACCCAGCCGATCAGGGAGCCGCCCACGCCGCCGCCCAGCTTGCCAACGAAGGAGTTGGAAGCGTTGGTCATGCCGGTGATGCGCACCCCGTGTTTCTCCATATTCGCCTCAGCAGTATTCAGGGTCATGGCAGGGAGCACGGAAATCAGGGGAATGGTAGCATACATAATCAGGCAGTTGGCTGCAAGGAATACGATGGAATTCATGGGGATAAGGGTACGAATCACGCATCCCACAATGCCGATGGCGGAGGCCCATTTTGCGGTGCCAGTCAGACCGAAACGCTTGATCCAGAAGCTGACAGTCAGGAAACCGAGAATAGAGGGGAAGATGTTGACGGTATTGACAGTGCTGTAAAAGCCGGGGTTGCCCAGAATGATGAGACCATAGTACAGAGGCGCAATCAGTGCAATGCCGTACACAATATTCATCGCCACACCCACAAGGGTGATTTTGATCCAGTGCGGATTGTTGAGAAGGATCTTGAGCCCTTCGAGAATGGATACCTTTGCCTCCTTCTGTGCCATCTCACCCTCGTCGTGGTAAATCTCACGGGAGAACTTATAGGTGATGAACAGGCAGATTGCGGAGAGGGTGCCAAGAATAAGACCAAACTTGATCCATGCCGCCTGGTCATCGCCCAAGGCAACGGTAATGGGGATCAGGCCGATGCCGCAGGCCACACCGATGGCATAGCCCACAGCGGCTCGCCATGTGCCCATCTGACCCTTCTCCTCGCTACTGCGGGTTTTGTAGCTCATCATGGTGTAGTAGGGAACGGCGATGGCGGTGTAGACGATAGCGGAGGCGAAAACGCTGGTTACCAGAGCGTAGACATAGCGAAGGTTGCCCCAACTGGCAGGAACCGTAAAGAGCAGCACGCAGGCGAGAAACGCAGGAATGACCATGCGCAGCAGCCAGGGCCGGGCTTTACCGGTTTTCGTGTTAGTCTTATCCACAATCTTGCCCATGAACAGATCAGTAACTGCATCAAAGATTTTGGACACCAGCAGCACGGTTCCCACCGTGCCGGAGGCCATACCCACCTTGGTGGTGTAGAAGTAGGTGAGCTGTCCGGTGAGCTGGTTGATGGAGTTCAGGGCGAACTGACCCAGAGAGTCAGTCAAGTAATCAACCGGATGCAGATGCTTCTGCTGACCGTCTTTGTCTAAGCCAAGTTCTTTTGCCATAGCTTCTTTCTCCTTTTCTGTTGCAGAATGAATGATACATGATTGGAATTGGCCAGTTCCTTTAACCATAAACAGAGTATCATACCTGTTCCATACCAACTATCCTTTTATCGCTGTTTTTGTACTCCTATCGCTGACTTGAAAAGCTGCACACGGTAAAGTATTAAGTTTTGTAAATGATTCGCTTGTTTCTTGAGGGCGAATTGAGTATAATGGAATAAGGACAAACCCGGAAAGGCAGGAGGAGAGGACATGGAACGTTTGCTACAGAATCTTGAAAGCATCGGCCGCATCAGCGGGATTGAATTTGTGATGATGCATGGCGAGCAGATAACAGCAGTCTTTGGTGCAGATGAGAGCAATCCGATTTACACATCACCGGAGCTTCGCGGTTATCTCGTTGATAACAGCGAGCATCAGGCGGCACCATTTCTCTATCTGGATTCTCACGGCGTTGCCTTTGGCTGCGTCTCCCATGAGGAGCAGGCATTTCTCTTCGGACCTATGCCATGCAAAAGCATGAGCCCAACAGAAAACCATGTGTTCTGCAATTTCTATGGTGTCGACGCTACGCATGAGAAATTCTTTCCCAGATACACGGCTGACCAGATTTTAGCAGCCACAACGCTTGCCGAAGGCATCATAACGGGGAAAGAATGCTCCGATGAGGAACTGATCAAAAGCAATCATCTGGATCACTTGAGTGATACCGAAATACAGCATGAGCATATCCTCCTTCGGCTTCAGGAGGAAGAACGGGAGAACTATCACCACACGTTTGCGGAAGAACTTGCCATCCTGAACTGCGTGAAGGAGGGAAAGCCTGAAGAAGTCCGCAAGAGAAGTATGGAAACAGATCGAAAAATGGGTCGTCTGTCCAACAATGAAATGAACCATTGGAAATATGCGGCAGTTGTGGCAATTACTCTCTGCTCCAGAGCAGCGATGCAATCCGGAGTATCTCCCACAACAGCATATCATTTCAGCGATTTCTTTATTCAAAAGCTGGATGATTGCGACAGTGTTGCGGCGGTGATTTCCCTGAGAAATAAAGCGGTCAGTCTGTTGGCAGAACAGGTGCAGATGAAGAGCAAAAACCGGATGGATGGTTATGTGGATCAGTGTATTGACTATATTGCCAAGCATTATAGAGACAAAATCTACCTGGACGAATTGGCAAGCGCTTTGGGGCTGAGCGGAAACTATCTTTCAAAGGTGTTTGCCAAAGAGACCGGCGTGAAGCTGCAGGATTATATCGTGCAATACAGAGTAAAAAGAGCCCAGGAGCTGCTGCAATCAACCAACATGAGCATCATCGAGATTGGAATTTACGTTGGGTTTCCTTCTCAGAGCTATTTTGGGAGAGTTTTCAAAAAATACACTGGCTCCACACCGATGAAATACCGCAATGACTGTATGTGGCGTGAATGCAGCGCAGAGTAGTACGGTACAGAGAGAAGGAAAGAGAAAGGGTATCGTAGAATAGGGACAAAAACAGCGGAAAGAGGACATCCAGAATCTGCGGCTTCTGATATAATTGCAATTAAAATAGATAGAGGGTAAAACGATATCCAAAATCACGACTGGAAAACCTGTGTGATGTCAGCTTGAACGAAAGCTGAGCGCATTCGGCGTTGCGTGACCACTCTCTTTACGAGGAGGAGCAGAAATGGTATTTTATTTCACAGCAACCGGCAATAGTTTGTATGTTGCTAAGCAGTTGGATGCGGAGCAGTTTAGCATTCCGCAGGAAATGCGTCAGCCCCAGCGGTATTACAAAGCTGATAAAATTGGTATCGTCAGTCCACTTTTTGAGTTCGAACTGCCAGAATACGTCAAAGACTTTATCCGCACATCCACCTTCGACACAGACTATTTTTACATTATCATAACCTATGGCATGCATCACGGAGGGGCAGCCGAGCGCACCCGGCAATTTCTGAACACCCTGGGCAAACGGGCAGACTACATCAATACCATCATCATGCATGACAACGCCATCATCGTTTTCGATATGGAGGAGCAAAGAAAGCTGGAGGCAGGGAAACAGGTAGACGAGCATATTGCCGCCCTGAAGGCCGATATCGACGCCTGCAAGCGAATGATCCAATCCGCCTCGGAGGATGAGAAACATTTCTATCAGGGTTTTATGAAGATGACCAGAGAGTATGGGCGCATGTACTCCTTCCCGCTGTATGGTGTCACTGATGACTGTATTGGCTGCGGCACCTGCACTCGTGTCTGTCCTCGGGGCTGTATTCGGCTGGAAAACGGAAAGCCAGTATACGACTACACCAACTGCATGAACTGTATGGCCTGCGCCCATGCCTGTCCTAAATCGCCATCAAGCTGACCTGCGTCAAGGAACCCAACCCCAATGCCCGCTACCGCAATGCTCATATCCGGCTGGAAGAGATTATGCAGGCGAACTGTGTGATCTCAGAAAAAAGAATTGCTGACGGCTGTCTCGTTTGATATGCTGAGACTGCCCGTTTAAATCGGCATCATGATACGTCGGCACATCCATTGCCGGCGTATCATTCGTTTCGAGCTGTGTTGCTCCCGGTTCGTGGGGACTTCAAAGATGAAAATGGCAAATCTGCGTAAAATAAGGAAAAAAATAACGGTAAGGGGACAAAACTCCACTGCCCTGCATGATAAAATGATGGTAGCAATGGCAGAGAGAAGGCTTTCGCCGCAAAACGGATACGATTCAGGAGGTAAGATCATGGCAGAGTACATCGTAACAACAAAAACGGGCAAGGTCAGAGGCTATGAACGAAACGGTCTGGTGGAGTATTTGGGCATCCCCTTTGCAGAGCCACCTGTAGGCGCACTGCGCTTCAAACGCGCTGTACCAAAAACTCCCTGGGATGGAGTTTTTGATGCAAAGGAATACGGACCGGCCTCCGTTCAGATTGATGCCGGCAGGAAGATTGGCAGCGAGGACTGTCTGACGATCAACGTCCAGCGGCCTGTGGGTGGCGAAAATCTGCCGGTATTTGTCTGGATCCACGGCGGCGGATATAACGGAGGTTCCGCTTCTGTTCCCCTGTATAACGGCGTGTCCTTTGCACATGAGGGAATCGTCTTTGTATCGTTCCAATACCGTCTGAATGTGTTGGGCTTCTATGATTTTACCACCTATCCCGGCTGTGAGGATTTCGACAGCAACTGCGGTTTTTCCGATCAGATTCTTGCACTTCAGTGGATACACGAGAACATTGAGGCCTTCGGCGGAAATCCCCGGCAGGTGACCATAGCAGGGGAATCTGCAGGCGGCGCTTCTGTGGTCAATATGTTAGCTGCTCCTGCGGTCAAGGGCTGCTTTCAACAGGCTATCGCCCAGAGTGGGCTTCCGAACTGCGTGATGACCCATCAGATGCAGCGACAGAATGTTGATATCTTCCTGGAACATCTGGGCTGGACGGAGAAAGATCTCCCCAAACTGAGAACGATGGATCCTTATGATTGGCTGGAGGCCAATGAGTATGTGGGCAAGATGCACCAGTACAAGAATCCGGGCATCTTCCTGTGCGGTCCGGTACAGGATGATCTGCTCCCGGTTCGCCCCATTGATGCGATTCGCGGAGGCTCCGCTGCAGGCGTAAAGCTGATGATCGGTAACAATATGCATGAGGGCACGATGTTTGTCCACCCGGAGTTTACCGGCTTCCCCAATTCCTGGGCTATGGTAGCCGAGATGATGGAAAAGAATCACCATGCTGACGCCATTCCCGATGTGATCGGCTTCTACCATCCGTCGGCAAGAGATTCTTTTGTTCTGTTCAAGGCGCAGGAGACCTTCTCACAGGATGCCACGCCCAAAATGATGGGCGATTACCGTCAACTGGGCGGCGATCCCTTTATCCGTTTCGCTACCGACTATGCTTTTGAGATGCCCGCCATGAAGGTAGCCATGGGGCAAAAGCAGTATACGCCGGATGTCTGGATGTACCGTTATGAACTGGTCACCAAGTCCGGAGAAGAGACCGGCTGGAAAGCCTCTCATGCCTTTGAGCTCCCGGCGGTGTTCTGCAATCGTGATTTTGAATTCAGTCATTTTGTCTTTGACGGTGAGCCGGAAGACGTGTTTGACAGAATTTCCAGTGAGATGCACGGCGATTGGGTGCGTTTCACCAAAACCGGCGAGCCTGATCCGGAAAACTGGCCCCGCTTTGAGGGCGCAAAATCCCCGGTGCGTATCTTTAACCGTGAATGCAAAACGGAAGAGCTGGACCGCCGTCATCTGATGCAGATTTGGGGCGATATGCGCTTCTACGAGGTTTGATAGATTTGGACACCATCAAAAAGGAGAAATCAATGAAAAAATATATCATCGAGAACTACGGGGAAAAAAGCACCTTTGCCAGCTTCCTTCCCGGAATTTCCGGTGTGCACGGCGTCCCCATCTGGTGCTTCTACGTTAACCGGGGTCAGGGCGTGGTCAGCTTCGGCGTGAACGACAAGGAAAACTCTATCATGGAGTTTTACCCGGCGCATCAGGCGTACCAGAACGTCAAGACCACGGGCTTTCGCACCTTTGTCAAGGTAAACGGCAGAGTTTACGAGCCATTTTCTGACGAAGATTTGCCTGCCAGCATGGAGATCGCCATGAACCTGCTGGAGCTGGAGGAGCGCAACGCCGAAAGCGGTCTGAACACCCGGGTGAGCTATTTTACCCTTCCCAACGAGCCCATTGGCGGTCTGGTACGGACGGTGACTGTCACCAACACGCTGGACAAGCCAGTGGATCTGGAGTTACTGGATGGCATGCCGGCGCTGATTCCCTACGGTGTCAACTTGAGCAGAATGAAGGAGATCGGGCAGACCGCAAAGGCTTGGATGCAGGTAGAGGACGCTGAGCGCAAAATCCCCTATTACCGCACCAAGGCCAGTCTGGCTGACACTGCGGAGGTTGAGATCATAGAGACCGGAAACTTTGCTCTGGGTTTTCACCCGGACGGCAGCCTGATGCCGGTGATCGTAGACCCCGCTTTGGTGTTCTCCTATGATACCGCCATGCGCAAGCCTGTGGGCTTTGCTGACTGCTCCCTCAAGGAACTTCTGAAAAAGGAGCAGGTCACCACCAACGAACTGCCCTGCGCTTTCTTTGCGCTGGACAGGGTGCTGCAGAGCGGAGAAAGTGTCACCCTGTATGAGCTCTACGGTCAGGCGGACAGCAAGCCGAGCCTTCACGCCTATCTGGACAAGGAAGTGCGGACAGAGGCTTACTTCTCCGCCAAACGGCAGCAGGCCATTGACCTGCCCGAGACCATCGGCAGCCGGGTGGAGACGAAAACCGCCTCCCAGACCTTTGATGCCTACTGCGCCTACAACTACATGGACAATGTGCTGCGGGGCGGATACCCGGTTCAGCTCAGCAAAAGCAAGGTATTCTACACCTTCTCCCGAAAGCACGGAGATTTGGAGCGGGATTACAATTTCTTTGCTATGCTACCGGAGTATTACTCTCAGGGCAACGGTCACTTCCGGGATGTGAACCAGAACCGTCGGTGCGACACCTTCCTTGCTCCTTTTGTCCAGCGGGAGAACATTAACAAGTTCTACTCCCTGATTCAACTGGACGGCTATTCTCCTTTGAATATCGAAAAGATGACCTACGAATTGAAACCTGAGGATGCCCATCGGTTGCTTCAGGGTGAGGCAGAGACGCTGCGGGAGTTTGTTTCCTGCAAGCCCTTCACACCGGGAGCGCTTTACCGGAAATTGGAGGAGCTGCTGCCCAAAGATCAGGTGGAGGATACCTTCCGGGCGGTGATGGAGGCTTCTGAGGGGGTCATCAACGACTGCTTCGGAGATGGATACTGGAGCGACCACTGGACCTATAATCTGGATCTGGTAGAGGACTATCTGGAGGTCTATCCTGACCGGGAAGAAGAACTGCTGTACGGAGAAGATCTGCTGTGCTTCCTGTCTCAGGTAAACATCAACGACCGGAAAAAACGCTATGTGGAGACAAAGAACGGTCTGCGGCAGTACCGGGCACTGAACGAGGATACCCGGCGGACTTCCGAGGAGAAGTTTGTGCGCATGAAGATGCAGCAGGGCGATTATCTGAAAATGTCTCTGCTGGAAAAGCTGGTGCTGATGTGCGCTACAAAGTTTGCCGCACTGGATGCCTACGGCATGGGCGTGGAGATGGAGGGCGGAAAGCCGGGCTGGTACGATGCCCTCAACGGTCTGCCCGGTATGTTCGGCAGCTCCATGAACGAGGCATATGAGCTTTGCAGAATGCTTGATTTCACGGTAGGCATGCTGAAAAAGCATGGCAAGGCGCTTCCGGTATTGGCGGAAACGGTGGACTTCCTCATGGAGCTGAACCGCATCAACCATGAGGGGCAGAGCGCCATTCACAGCTGCGATGATACCAACGAGGGGAAAGTGGTACGAAGCTCCGGTCAAATGCTGTTCTTCTGGAACCGCATCAATGACGCAAAGGAGCATTACCGTAACCTGACCTATCAGGGCATTGACGGCAAGAAGGTGCAGATGAAGGCTGCGGAACTGGCCTGCATTTTAGGGGGCTTTGCGGATACCGTTCGCAGCGGCATTCACAAGGCAAAAGTCCTCTCTGATGGCATCATTCCCGCCTACTTTGCCTACGACGTGCCGGAGTATCAGGTGACAGAGGAAGGCATTGAACCCCGGAAATTTGTGCCGGTGGAGACGCCCCACTTCCTGGAGGGAGCGGTGCGCTACCTGAAACTGCATGACAGAGTGGAAGAGAAACGGCGCATCTATCAGACGGTGAAAGACAGCGACCTCTATGACGCACCGTTAAAAATGTACAAGATCAACGCCTCCCTCAGCAGCGCCTCCTATGAGCTGGGCAGAGCGGTGGCCTTTACCCCCGGCTGGCTGGAGAACGAGTCCATCTGGCTGCACATGGAGTACAAGTATCTTCTGGAGCTGCTGCGCAGCGGACTGTATGAGGAGTTTTTCGGAGACTTCCACCATGCGGCAGTGCCCTTCCTCAACCCGGAGGTTTATGGCAGAAGTGTGTATGAGAACTCGTCTTTCCTTGCCAGCAGCCGATTCCCCAACCCTGCGGTACATGGAAAAGGCTTTATGGCCAGATTGAGCGGCTCCACCATCGAGTTTATCAGTATGTGGAAACTGATGATGTTTGGCGCCCATGTCCTGCGCATGCAGGGAGACAAGCTCTGCTTCACACCAGAGCCTGCTTTGCCGAAATATCTGATTCCGGAAGATGGCGTGGTTTCCGCCACCCTGTTCGGTACGGTGAAGGTAAGCTACCACTTTGCTGAACAAAAAGACTATATTCCCGGGCAATATCAGATTCTTTCCATGCGATTCCTTTATGCGGATGCAGCCGTGGCAGAATGCCCCGGTGGTTGTGCCACAGATGGTATTGGGGAGGATCTTCGCAGCGGCAGGATTCAATCTGCTTCCATAGAGATCTGCTGAAATGGCAACCTTTCCATATAGGATGTGAAGAGAAGGACAAAAAAAGCGGGATATGGATAACTGTCAAGAATGCATACTGTTACAATAGAATTAGCTACAAGGATTCTTTGATCCCGCAATCAAATCCCATCGCTTGGAGCGGTGGGATTTGTTCGTATCATGACAGGAGGAGAAACAGTTGGAAATCCTAGTACAAAGAGGGTATCCGCAACACCATTTTGACAAGCACTGGCAGATGGGCGTGGGCAGCGATCATGCCGTACAGATGCTGCGCCGCGACTGCTGCGAACAGCTAAAGCAGGTGCATGAGGAACTGGGGTTCCGGTATGTGCGTTTCCATGGCATTTTCTGCGATGACATGCTGACTGTCCAAAGCTTCCGGGATGTGTTTGGCGGACCGGGGACCGAGCGGTTTCAGGAGATCTCCTTCCGCCGCTGCGGGCAGGTGTATGACAATGTGCTGGATTGCGGCATGAAACCCTTTGTGGAGCTGTCCTTTATGCCGTCGCTGTTGGCACGAGGAACGGCAGACCCGCAGGTGCTGTATGGGGCAAACACGAATTTGCCGGAATCACTGGAGCGGTGGGGTAGCTTCATCGAAGCCTTCATCCGCTATCTGCTGCACCGCTACGGGAAAGAAGAGGTTGAGCAGTGGTACTTCGAGGTGTGGAACGAGCCCGATTTGCGGCATCCATTTTTCAACGGCACGCAGGAGGACTACTTTGCACTCTACGATACTACGGCAAAAACGATCAAAAAAGTCTGTCCCGGTCTTCGGGTAGGCGGCCCTGCTACCAGCGGCAGTCATTGGATTGAAGACTTTGTAACCCATTGCAGGCGGGACAGCATCCCGGTGGACTTCATTTCCAGCCATCAGTATGTGGGCGATCCCTTCATCGGCGTGACCGATGATCATCAGGAGACATCCACTGTCCTGCTGACGCCGGAAGAAAGAGCGGAGCAAGACAAGGCTTTCTTTGCCTCCATTCAGGAGGGAACGCCCCTGCTCAGCATTCTGCGTGGTCTGTTTGGCGACCCCAGCGAGGACGACAAGCTGGATCGGGATGTGTTTCAGAAGAACGCAGCCATGGCCAGACAGCAGGCGGATGGGCTGCCTCTGATTTATGACGAATGGAATATGTGCGCTACCTTCAGCGCATACAGCAATGATACACGAAAACAAGCCGCCTACAATGTGCGCACAGCGTTGAATATGGAGGGCAAAACGGACGGAACTGCCCTTTGGTGTTTCTCGGATATTTTTGAGGAGCTGGGTCAGCTTCCTGAGGAATTCCACGGCGGCTTTGGCCTGCTGACTCAGGGCGGCATCCCCAAACCCACCTATTATGCCATGAGAATGCTTGCAGACGCAGGTGAAAAACGCATTGAGCTTCCTATACAGGAGGGAGAGATCGAAGCTGCCGCTTTCGAAAGCGAAGCGGAGAAGCAGGTGCTATTCTTCCGTCAAAACCTAAGACAGGCAAAACTGCCCAAGGAGACGGTCACGGTTCAGGTAGAACTGGAGCATACGCCACAAAAGGTTTACCTCCAGAGGATCGATGAAGATCATTGTAATCCGCTGAAGCTGTGGGAGGATATGGGCTCGCCCAGAGACCTGCGCAGAAGCGAGATTGAGGAGCTAAAGGAAAAAAGCAAGCTGGTGGAGGAACAAGTGGAGTACCGTTTTGAAAACGGGGTGCTGAGCTATGAGGCACAGCTTGGAGTGAACGACATCTATTTCCTGAGAATAGAAAAGTAAAAGGACGGAGGAGCCATGAAAAGACAGATCAAAAAAAGAGACCTGCCGGGAACCACATCCGCAGCCGTGCAGGACTATGAACGCACACACGCAGCCCTTGCCAGAACAGCAGCGGCAGAGGGTATCGTACTACTGAAAAATGACCAGCACTTTCTGCCCCTTTCCCCGGATCATCCGGTTGCCCTCTATGGTGCGGGGGTCTCCAAAACCATTAAGGGGGGCACCGGCTCAGGAGATGTGAATGAGCGCCACAGTGTTGCCATTTTCGAGGGTATGAAAGCAGCCGGGTTCCCCATTACCAACAAGGACTGGATTCAGCGCTACGAATCGGTGTATCAGGCGGCCCGTCAGGAGTGGAAGAACAAGGTTTTAGCGAAAAATGCCACGGGAAGCGGAGCGGGACTTGATTTCTTTCTTGCCTATGCTTCCACCCCCTTTTACCTGCCCACCGGCCCGGAGGCGACAAAGACAGAGGCAGATACTGCCATCTTTGTGATCAGCCGGATTGCCGGTGAGGGCGCTGACCGCTATGCAGAGGGCGGAGATTACTACCTCAGCGAAGAAGAGCAAGAACTGCTGCGCTCGGTCTGTTCGCTGTACAAAAACGTGGTAGTCATCATCAACGCAGGCGGCGTGATTGACCTGTCCTTTATGGACGAATATAACAACATCAGAGCGCTCCTGTTTGTGGCGCAGCCCGGTATGGAAGGGGGCAACGCTATTGCGGATATTCTGACCGGAAAAGTCACCCCAAGCGGAAAGCTGACAGACACATGGGCCTATCGCTATGAGGACTATCCCAATGCCAAGACCTTCTCCCATAACAACGGAAACGTGGACAAGGAGTATTACCAAGAGGGTATCTATGTGGGTTATCGGTACTTTGACTCCTTTGAAGTGCCGGTGCGCTATGGCTTCGGCTTTGGCATGAGCTATACCCGCTTTGCGCTGGAGACATTGCGCCTGACAGTGGATGATCAGGGAGAAGTAACCGTATCCGTACGGGTAACCAACATAGGAGGGGCGTATTCCGGCAAAGAGGTGGTGCAGGTGTATGCCGCCCTGCCGGATGGAAGACTGGAGAAGGAATATCGCCGCCTGTGCGCATTTGCAAAAACGGGAGAGTTGGCACCCGGTGATGCTCAGACGCTGACCCTTTCCTTTTCTACCCAAGACCTTGCCTGCTTTGACGAGGAGCAGAGCGCATGGGTGCTGGAACAAGGCGTTTACGGAATCTATGTAGGCAGCTCGCTGAACGAGAGCCGCATTGCAGGCGCATTGTCGCTGGAACAGGACAAGCTGCTGACCCATACAGAGCATATCTGCCCCATGCAGGAACCGTGCAGCGAGCTGCGCCGCAGCCAAGCACTCCGGGCAAAGCAGTACCGGAAGCTGGTGGAGGAAGCTCAGTCTATTCGGAACATCCTTGCCTATGATCTGAGCAGCGTGGCGGAACAGAAGATTGATTACAGCATCGATTTGACAGAGCAGGATGAAGCGTATGAGATCGTCAGAACGCTCTCCACAGAGCAGCTCATTCATCTCTCTACCGGGGACCCGGGCAAAGGTCAGGGCAGCGCACTGGGCAGTGCTGGCGTCACTGTCCCCGGTTCTGCGGGAGAAACCAGCTCCTGCGCTTTGAAGCAGGGCATTGCCAATATCGTTCTGGCGGACGGTCCTGCCGGACTGCGGCTGAACCAGCATTACTATGTGAAAGACGGTCAGCCTCAGATGCTGCCCTTTGAGGCAAGTCTGGAAAAGGGTTTCTTCTTTGAGGGCGAGGAACCGGATGGAGAGAAGGTCTATCAATACTGTACTGCCATTCCCGTGGGTACCCTTCTTGCACAGAGCTGGGATATGCCGCTATTGGAGACCATCGGCAGCATGGTTGGTGAGGAAATGGAGCGCTTTGGCATCACCCTGTGGCTGGCGCCGGGCATGAACCTTCATCGCAATCCCCTGTGCGGCAGAAACTTTGAATACTATTCCGAAGACCCCCTGCTCAGCGGCAAAGCAGCGGCAGCAATCACGAAGGGGGTGCAGTCCCATCCCGGCTGCGGTACGACCATCAAGCACTTTGCCTGCAACAATCAGGAGGATAACCGCATGGCTTCCGACAGTGTGGTCTCTGAGCGGGCGTTACGTGAGCTGTATCTGCGCTCCTTCGGCATTGCCATTGAAAAATCCCAGCCTTTTGCTATTATGACCAGCTATAACCTGATTAACGGCATACATACCGCCAACAGCTATGACCTTTGCACCAAAGCGGCACGGTGTGAGTTCGGTTTCCGAGGCATGATTGTGACAGACTGGACAACCACAGAACAGGGGCCGGACTGCACAGCCGCCGGTTGCATCCGTGCGGGCAACGATCTGATTATGCCGGGACAGCCCTCCGACCATGAGAACATTCGTCAGGCCCTTGCCGATCATACGTTGAGTGAGGATGAATTAAGGCTCAGCATCAGCCGTCTGGTGCGTCTGATTCTTCAGGCTGATGTTTATACAGATTAAACTATTACTGCGGCAATTAAATAGCCGAAGTAATTATCATTTGATTTCAGCCGCTTTGCTCGCCGCTGAAGCGGCAACCGCAAAGCATGGCACATTACTCCGGCAACACAGAATTGATACATGATTTGTGGATATTTCGTTCCCGGAGTAATAATGAAACACAGTTAAGAAACGAAAGGAGCCGTAGGTTATGAACTACAAATACCCCAACCTCTGCAAGCCCATCACGCTGGGCCGCACCACCTTCCGCAACCGGATGTTCTCCGCTCCCATGGGCGGCACCGACATCACCAACGACGGCTGCATTGGCCCCAAGTCCACCGCCTTCTATGAACTGCGGGGCAAGGGCGGTGCAGGCGCTGTCACCGTCTCCGAGCTGATGGTGCATCCCGCTACCGATGGTTCCCACGCCTATCATCTGGACGAGAGTATCTTGAACTCCCTGGCCTGCGCCACCTACACCGCCGATGCCATCCGCCGCCACGGAGCCATACCCTCCATTGAGCTGTCCCATTCCGGGATGTTCGCCGGAACCTACATGACGGACAAGAGCAAGCAGAAGTCCATGAACCAGTGGGGTCCCTGCGATACCGTCCGCCATGACGGGGTACAGGTCAAGGCATTGTCCAAGAACATGATTGATGAGATTGTTGCCGCCTATGGTCATGTGGCAGGTCTTGCCAAGCGGGCAGGCTTTGAGATGCTGATGATCCACGGCGGTCATGGCTGGCTCATCAATCAGTTTCTGTCGCCCCTGTTCAACCACCGTGAGGACGAGTACGGCGGCTGCCTGGAAAACCGCTGCCGTCTTGCCATTGAGGTGCTGAAAGCGGTGCGTGAGGCAGTTGGCCCATTTTTCCCCATTGAGTTTCGCATGAGCGGTGCGGAATTCGTGGAGGGCGGCTACGACATTGAGGAGGGCGTAAAGATCGCCCAGATGATCGAGCCTTACGTTGACCTGATTCACGTCTCTGCCGGCACTTACCAGAAAACCTTCGGCATCACCCATCCCTCCATGTTCACCGAGCATGGCAGAAACGTGTTCCTTGCCGCAGAGATCAAAAAGCACGTCAGCAAGCCGGTCGCCACCATCGGCGGCCTGAACGACCCCGCCCAAATGGAGGAGATCATCGCCTCCGGCAAGGCGGATGTGGTGTATATGGCTCGTGCGCTGCTGGCAGACCCCTTCCTGCCCAACAAAATCATGGCGAATAAGGACGAGTACATTGTCCGCTGTCTGCGCTGCTTCACCTGCATGGCAGAGCGTGCCGCAACCTCCACCCGCCGCTGCACCGTCAATCCCCTGATCGGCCGTGAGTGCGAGGGGGATGTGGTCTATCCCGCCCCGGTGAAGAAAAAGGTTCTGGTGGCAGGCGGAGGCCCCGGCGGATTGTATGCTGCCTATACCGCTGCCCGCCGTGGTCACAAGGTCATCCTCTGCGAGCGTGAAAACGCTCTGGGCGGTATCCTCAAGTCCGAGCAGGCGCTGCCCTTCAAGTATGAAATGTATCAGCTTGCCGGCACCTATGCCAAGTTTGCCCGTGAGTCCGGGGTGGAGATTCGGTTGAACACCGAGGTCACGAAAGAGTATGTGGAGAAGGAAGCCCCGGATGCTCTCATTATTGCTGTTGGCTCCAAGCCGCTGGTTCCTCCCATTCCCGGACTGGACGGAGAGAATGTAGTAGTGGTGAACAACTACTATCTGGAAAAGGACAAGGT
>ATWA01000052.1 GCA_000421005.1 Clostridiales bacterium NK3B98 | reverse complement strand
CGTCAAACCGAAATTCCTCCAGCGCAATCTTGTTGGGGTTTGGCACCCCAATCCCGCCACTTTCAAATTTTCCTCACGGAAAATGCTGCAAAGCAGCTACAAATCAATTCAACTATTAAGGAGAAATGCAATGTCAAAAAAGTATCAAACAAGGGACGACACCAACCGCAATCACAAAATTACCGTCCGATTCTCAGAGGACGAATACGACCACCTCAACTTCATCTGTGAAGTGCTGGGCATCACTTACTCTCAATATCTGCGGCGTGCAGCACTCACGAGAAGAATCGAGCATCCCACCATCTGCGCAACTTTCAGCGACGATGCCGCTCAAAAACTCACCGGGCAGATGGGCAAGATTGGCTCTAACCTGAATCAGATCGCACGAAAGCTGAACAGCGGCGGCCAACAATCTGAACAAACGATGAAAAGCATCGAAACCGCAATCGACCAATTGAATGAACGGATGAAATATCTTTTTAAAGTCGAGGAGTTCAATGGCGATTCTCAAACATCTGGCGATTCACGGCAGTAATTATCACGATTTTATTACTTACGTTCTATTTCAGCACGACAGCCACGCCCGACCCATCTACGATGAAAACCACGTCAAGCACCTCCGGGAAAATGTACTGATCGACGCCATCAACACCACTCCGTGGACTTACGGCATCGACTGTCAGATCAGCAACCGTTTCTGGAAGAAGAACCGTGACTGCAAGGACATCAAACAACATCACTTCATCCTGAGTTTTGACCCAAAGGATGTGGAGTGCGGGCTGACGATAGGAAAGGCACAGGCGCTTGGCATGGAGTTTGCCCGAAAGCATTTCAGTGGACATCAGTGTGTTGTGGCTACTCACGATGATGGGCACAACGGCAGCGGTTCGATTCATTGTCACATCGGTTTCAACAGTCTCCGTATCAAAGATATTCCACAGCCGGAATACTCGAAGCTGAAGCGTGACGGCAAGGCTGGCTACAAATTCCACAATACCCCGGAGTGTCTTCGCTACCTCAAGGCAGACGTAGAGCGTATGTGCCGAGAGAACGGACTGCATCAGGTGGAATTGAATAAACAGGCAAAGCAGAATGTCACGGATAAAGAGTATTGGGCAAGCCAACGAGGACAGGAGAAACTTGACCGTAAAAACGAAGCAATCCGCAGCATTGGCGGCAAACCCGCAGAGTCCAAATTCAAAACGGAACTCACTCGAATGCGTCAAGCAATCGACGAAACAAAGCAGAAATGCAACTCCATTGAAGATTTCAAAGCAATCCTAAAACGGGAACACAACATCGTCGTCACAGAGAGCCGAGGACGGTGGAGTTATCTCCCAGAGTATCGCAAATGTCCTATCACCTTCCGCAGGTTGGGTGATGATTACAGTAAGGAATCCATTGAAGCATTCATCAACCAGCGGCTGTTGAAATTGCAACAACAAGCACAGAAGCAAAAAACACAGGCTGCGCCTGAGAAAAAGGGAGAAAAGAAAGCCACTCCTGAACCGAAGCCCTCTCGCTCGGTTATTGAGACGGTGATTACCGGACGCATCATTGACCTGAACGACCCGAAGATTCAGGCAAGCTACAGCCTTACCCAATGGGCGAAGATTCAAAATCTGAAAGCTATGAGCCTGAGCTTCAACTACCTCACCGAAAACCACCTGCTCAACCTTGACGATCTGCAAGCAACCATTGAGGATCATAAGCAGGACTTCAACCACGACACCCAGCGGCTGCTCCGGGTGGAAAAGAATCTAAAAGAGTGCAACGGACTGTTAAAGCATCTGGGGCTTTACCACAAATACCGCCCATTGTACGAGCAGTATCTGAAAACCCGGAAATCGCCTAAGTTCCGGGAGAAGCACATTCAGGGGTTACTGCTTTATGATGGCGCTGTGAAATACCTCCGGGAATATCAGGAGGCACACCACGTCAACTGTGTCCCCAACTATCAATCCTTGAAGGAAGCGAAGGTCAGGCTGACCGCCCAGCAGCAAGATCTCTATGACCGCAGACGTGCGCTGAAGTCAACAATCAAGACTATGGAGGACGGGTACAAGCTGTTGACGCAACAAGAGCATACTATCCAACGCAATCTGAATCGGAACCAGTATTATGAGCTGGAATAGGCTCACGTCATAGGAGGGTCAACCTCCAGCATGATGGACTGACCCGCAGCATATCCCAGCCGAAAACCGTAGCGCATTACGCCTTTGATGCGCTCATCCCACGCAAAGGAATAGGCGTCCAGTTGTTTCCGTCGGGTGGATCTAAGTTCCGCTGTGAGTTCTTCCAATAGCTCATTCAGGAATGCTCTGTTCTTGTGTAATTCAGGAAACCGGTCAATGCTCTCGCCATTTTCAAGCGGTTCCATCACCAAACGCTCAAAGGTGTTATTCACGTTTGAACTAAAATGGTGCTGAAATGCGGCACAAATGCCCCGTCGAAAGGAAAATTGCAAGCACATGGTTGCTTCTTTCATATAGAGCTGTTCAATGATTCCGAAGGTGGATAGCTGCGTCCTGGTCAGTCTCTTTTGCAACTGCTCTATTGCCTGAATCTGTTCCTGTTCCTTCTCAGAACAGCCACTTTTCTCACTTTCGGCTCGAATTTGTCTCAGGATGGAGTACACCAGCGTGTCAGACAAAACTGCGTCTCGCATAGATGAAAGGACAGCTTTTTCCCAATCTTTGCCTTCGCTGGAGAACAAATTGTTTCGCCCATTAATAATCACTGTTCGCATCCTCCTTCCGTTCCGTCCCAAAATGGGCGGCGTTCTGAATCGTCTACTTTATGGATGGGGTCTGTGAACGTATTTTTCTTGCCAATTTGTTCTGGAATCATATAGCAGAGAGCGAACTTCTGTGCTATAATGCGAAGTACAAATTTATCGCCAAAAATCCCAAAAGGTAGGCTATATTGGATTTTTGACAACTTATTGATGGGTGGACTTTTCGAACTGCTTTGCTTTGTAGTAAAATGTGGAGCGTGGCATCTGACATTCTTCGGCGGCAGTGGTAATGATTAATTCCTTCTGTTTCCAGCGCTGGTAGACATTTTGGAAGTTCTGTGGCAGTGGCTTTGATGGCCTCCCAAACCTCACGCCCCGCAGTCTGGCGGCGGCAATGCCCTCCGCTTGTCGCTGTTTGATATTGGTGCGCTCGTTCTCGGCAACGAAGGACAGGACTTGCAAAACGATGTCACTGAGAAACGTGCCAACAAGGTCTTTCCCTCTGCGGGTGTCCAGCAGCGGCATATCAAGCACGGCAATATCAATGCCTTTCTCTTTAGTGAGATAACGCCACTGATTTTGAATCTCCTCATAGTTGCGTCCAAGACGGTCAATGCTTTTGATATAGAGCAGATCGTCCTTTTTCATTCTGCGCACCATGCGCCTGTAAGCGGGGCGGTTGAAGTCTTTTCCTGATTGGTGGTCGATGTAGATGTTCTTTTCAGGGATGTGCAGATCGGAGATAGCAAAAAGTTGGCGGTCTTCGTTCTGATCTCTGGTACTGACACGAATGTATGCGTATTTGCTCATGGGGTCTCCTGTTTTGCGCAGGATGGGGTCTGTGGGATTAGTTTACATGATTCTGCGATTCTGTTCTATTGTGTCTATTGTGTATATTTTTGCTTATATCGGTGCGATTCGACAACTTTTTCTCTTGCAAACTTATCTTTCCTGAACTATACTATCCACGCAATCACAAATTGCATATCGAATGAACGGATGCTTCTCAACTGAATCTGTATTCCCAACCCACAGAGCTGGTGCGTGCAGAGGAAGATGGGGAGCTTTTTCGTTGTTCAGCCACAGGAGAGCGGGGTGAAAAAACAGCATCAAAAGCATGCTTTAAAGCGTTGAAGTTTTCAGCAAAGCATGATACAATAACAAACAGAAAGGCTGCCTCCGATGTTACCAGCACCAGAGGCAGCCACGGCAAAGACTGTTACCAGCAGTCATTGCCAGACGCAAATACCAAACTGTGACAAAAATTCAGCATCCTGCGCCTCTTCATTGTACCAGAAGGGTTGCAGCGGTGCAATGAAAGGAGTAAACTTTTTCATGGCAAAACGAAACGCACAGGGAAACGGAACCATCCGTCACCGCCCGGATGGGTTATGGGAGGCAAGGTACACGTTCAAGGACGAACTGGGTCAACCGCAACGGGGCAGCGTCTATGCCAAGACCCAAAAGGAGTGCAGACAGAAGCTGACCACCGTTCTTCGGGAGATTGACGATGGCTGTTTTCAGAAGCCCGTCAAGCAATACACCGTAGCGGAATGGTTCCGGGAATGGCTGAAAACCTACTGTGTCAACCTGAAACCCCGCACCATTGATGACTACAAGAAGCGGTCAGAAAAGTACATCATTCCCAATTTAGGCAAAGTGAAGCTGAGTGCCCTGACCGGGGTACAGGTGCAGCGGTTCATCAACCGACTCAGTGACGGGCACAAGGAGCAAAAGCCCCTCTCTCCCAAGTCCGTCCAGAATATCCACGGCGTTTTGCACAGCGCATTGAAGCAGGCGGTGATGTCCGGAATTATCTCCCGCAACCCCGCCGACAACACCAAGCTGCCCAAAGCAAAGAAACCTGCCCTGAAACCCTTGATGGATGACAGCATCCCCGCCTTTCTGGAAGTCATCAAGGGCGACCCTTACGAGCGTGTTTACATCGTTGATCTGTTCTCCGGGCTGCGGCAGTCTGAGATTCTTGGTCTCCAGTGGCAGGACATCAATTTTGAGGACGGGGAGATCACAGTTTGCCGCCAGCTTCAAAAGAGCCGCAACGGAGAGGGGTACATCTTTCTGGACGAGACGAAGAACGGCAAAGACCGCACCATCGCAGTTGCTCCCGCAGTGATGGACGTTTTGAAGGTTCAAAAACGTCAGCAGGCACAGTGGAAATTGGCGGCTGGCCCTGCGTGGAGCAACGAGCATGACCTTGTGTTCACCAATGAGTTGGGCGGGCATCTCTGTCACGTCACCGTCTACCAGCACTTCAAGAAGCTGGTGAAGCAGATCGGAATGGACGAGACCAGATTTCATGACCTGCGCCACAGCACCGCAATCATGGCACTGCAAAATGGCTGCTCCCCCAAGCTTGTCCAGCAGCTTTTAGGTCACTATTCCTCATCCTTCACCATGGACGTGTACGGCGCTGTTAGCAAAACCATGCAGAAAGATTCCCAAGAGCGGATGCAGAAATTCATTGAGCAGGTTTCCAATCTCTGAACAGCTTCCGGAAAGTCGAAAAACCTGTAAGGGGTAAAGCAAGGGGTAAAGGAAAAACCGCTCGGCCAACTCTGAACTTTCAAACCGCAAAAAGCCTCACAAACGCAAAGAAACACCCCGAAATCATTACGATTTCGGGGTGTTCTCAGATGCACAAGGCGGGAGTCGAATTATCAGAGGAAAAGACAATGTACTTTCTGCGTGCAAAAAGCTCCATTCTTTCTGTATTTTGAGGAAAACCAGTCTAATAGTGCCATTGAACGCTCGTTTCTGCGTTCCTGTAAAGGGTCAATTTAAGGGTCAACGCCTCTGCTGTGCTTGCCGGTAGACGCAACATTTTGAGAGGTTTGATAGGATGAACAAAAACGACAAAGAGTTCCTTTATTCCATGGCTGACGAACGCATTCAGTTCCACTACGCTTCCCATCTGGACGAAATCCGCCCCGATAAGGGTCAGTATGCTCGTCTGGAAGAGCGGTTTCAGGCGGCGGTCAGGCAACTTGATGAGCAGGATCAGGAGGCGGTTCAGGCTTATTTGGAATATCTATTCCGTAAGTCCGCTGTGACGGAGCAGGTTTTATACAAGGCAGGCGTGGCGGATGGGTATAAACTGGCGGGGTTGATTCGCCGGTTAGAATAGGAGGTTATCAGGGGCGGCAGAGGGTTCTGCCGTCCCTCTGTTCATCTCTATTATCTCGATCAGTCTTTCTATACTTGCGTACTAAAAATTTGCAGCCCCACGGAAACCGTGGGGCTGCTTCTTGGGAAAGCGGTTCAAGAGGAACCAAACGAATCAGACGAATTGATTATCCTTTGTTTGCCTTGCTCTTGTACTGTTCCGGATGCTCTTTGGCATCCTTGGTACGGCGCACATTCGCCACTACACCCAGCACGATGCCCAGACCGATCACAGCGTCCATAGCAATGACTCCAATTCTCCACGGAGACATTTTGTAATAGATTTCAGCGCCCGGAACTGCACCGTTAAACTGGGCGGAGTTCACCTCAGTATAGCAAGTGTTCTTGATCGCTTTGCGAAGAGCCGCAACACCTGTAGGCGTATCCAGAGAAGTGTAGCTGCCGGGGCTCAGGGTCATATCCAGCATATGCTGATCGGTACCTGCCCGAACCATACGGTTCACTGCAATACTATCGTTCGCCGAATTGCCCTGATCGTAGTCGGTCACCACAAAACCCTGGAAGCCCCACTCGTTGCGAAGAACTTCCGTCATGAGATTGTAGTCGTAGGCAGAGTATACGCCGGCGATGCCAGCCCAGCCGCTGGTCATCATTGCGTCACATGCACGCATGGTCTTTGTGCTGACGGTACCCTGATCGTCAGAGGTGTATTTGATGGTCTTGGTTGCATCCTTGACCGCAATCTCAAATGCCTTCAGGTAGATCTCACGGATGGTCTGCTCGGTTGCCCAAACAGAGGGAATCCACCAGCGATCCTCTTCCTGATCCACCATGGCAAAATGCTTCAGCGTGCAGAAGGTGCCCTTATCACCAGCACCGGAGATCACACTTGCGGCAGTCTTGCCGGAAATAACCGGATCTTCGGAGTAATACTCATAGTTTCGGCCAGAGAAGGGAGACCAGTGCATATTGATAGAAGGAGCGTACCAGCCTCCGCCGCCAATCCAATAGTTTTCTTCGCCCACTGCGCTGCCCATTGCATACGCAAGCTCTACGTTATAGGTCTGAGCCAGTGTCGTTGCAGCAGGGAAAGAGCAGCAGTTGATCCAGCTATTGCCGTCGTTGTCATTCAAAGCAAGACCCTGAGGTCCGTCGTGGTCCACCGTGGAAGGCTTTCCTACGGCAGATAGGCTGCCTGATGCAAAGGCATTGGCAAACAGCGTCTTTGTCATCTCATCGCTACTGTAATCGATCTGATCCAGCAGGGCATCCCACTTTGCATCATAGTAGCTCAGACCACGCATGTCTGAAAGCGTTAATCCGTTTTTCGCATTGGAGGCGGGCATATCGGCCACGTAGACCTTACTGCCTTCCTTGCTGCCCAAAACCGGGTCATTTTCCGAGTCCCATGTGCCTTTTCCCAGATCAACGGTGGCAAAGCCATAGTCCAGCCAGCCGATTACGGTATCGCTGGCCTGACGAGTTGCGTCCGTGGGCGCACTTGGCTGCGTGTTTGCCCAATCGCTGCGTGTCAGAATGGTCACGTCATTGCCCACAGCAGGATCGGTCATGTACAGGTTGGCGTTTTCAAAGCGGTTGGTGGCAGCCACAAAACCCGCATCGGGATTTGCAGGGCTTCCGGTAGCGTCACCGTTATCGTCCAGCGCAGACTGTGCCAGCTTTTCGGAGGCACGGATATGATCGTCGTCGGAGCCGTCAAACCAGAAGGTGTCCTCCACCACGGTCACACGGCTGTCAATCACTTCGTGGCTGTTGGCCCGGATAGAGATGGTATAGTCCCCTGCTTCCAGCACATAGCAGCCCAAGGTTCCGTTTCCGTTGTCATGGGTAAAGCAGTAGGATGCCATATCTTCTTTGGCAAACCGCAAGGTCACGGTGTCAGACTCGCCCGGAGCCAGCAGCTTGGTCTTACCATATTCCACCAGATTGACCGCAGCCTTTTCAATCTTGTTTTCCACGTCAAATTCCGTATAGGGAGCGGAGTAATAGGCTTGGACAACATCCTTGCCGGAATAGGTATCACCGGTATTGGTGACTTTGACCTGAATCTCAATGCTGTCTCCGCTGTCATCATAGGAGGTGATCTCCTGACGGAAGGTGGTATAGGACAGGCCGTAACCAAAGGGATAGACAACGCCGTTGTCACGGTTGTAGTATGGATCAGTCACACCGGCAGGCAGATTGCCGGAGGTGAAATAGCCCAGCCCCGCAGAGGTTTCATACCAGCGATAGCCCATATAAACGCCCTCTTCATATTCACGGAACCGTGCTTGGAAGTCCGGGCCGCCCTTAAACGCAGAGAGCCAGATATCACGGGTGTAGAGGGTATTCTCGTAGGAGGTGCTACCAGTGCCGTTGTTGAAGTTGACAAACGTGGGGGTCAGAGCATTGTTTGCCACAAACGTATCCACCGTGTGTCCAGAGGGGGTGACAGTACCATTCAGGATCTTACCCAGAGACTTAAAGCCCATAGCTCCCGGAGTCACCATGGAGATAATGGCGTTGATCTCAGGGTCGTCCTCCAGTTCAGCCAGCTCCATCGCATTGCAGGAGTTGATGACAACAACCACACCGCCAGTGCAGTTCGCTTTCGCAAATTCCAGCATACCACGCTCCGTATCCGTCAAGGCGAGCTGATGAGGCGTGCCGTCCTCATAAGGAAGCGTATACAGGTCGCCGCCCTCGCCGCCTGCTCGTCCGATAAACACGATACCCACGGTATCCTTACAGCTGTCCTCGATGCCCTGATAGGTGTCAGCAGGATACTCGGATATGGTTGCGGCGCTGCCCAGAAATGCGGTTTGGCCAGCTTCGCCGCCCTCGCCTTTGGGACCGATGTCCTTCAGCGTGCCCTTCTGCATCGCATCCACAGCGGCGTTATTCACATTGGAGAATGCTTCGTTGATGCCACGAACTGCATCGTAGACATAATCGGCATTGGTGTTGGTGCTGCCAGAGCCGGAGCCGCTCATCAGGGGTGTGATGTAGCGATAGCCCATGGGAGTGACAGCGGTGTCAGAAGTCAGGGGAAGCAGGCCGTCATTTTTTAACAGGACTTCGCCCTCGTCGGCGATTGCTTCAGCCACTCGTGCGCTGTTTTCCAGCGCCTCATCGGAGTTGGATGTCTCAAAGGTATAATAGTTGCTGTCCCATCCGGAGGTGCCGGAGGGTTTGGTTGCAGCCCGGGCGCCTTTTCCCAGAAATGCGTCCAGCGACGGCGTAAAATAATCCGTTGCAATGGTGATCGCAAGGGCAAAGACAAGAAACAGCGCCATAATGGGAATCGTAATCGCCCGGAACTTCGTCAGGCTCATTTTTAGCTTTTTGGGGTTAGCCACGTTTTTTCCTCCTCTTTTTGTTGAGAATGACCTCAGCTGTCAGGTCGTTCTCATCGTGCTGCACAGTCGGCTGTTTTCATGAGGAGAGTATAGCAAAGGCTGCATTTCATGTGCTCTCATTTTCCGTAACTGGTCATTTCCATTTCGTAACTTGCATGATAAAGCGGCGGGCCTTTTCACTGACCCGCCGCTTGATATCAACGATATAAATCATGGTGTTGGAAAAACAATACAGAGAAGAAAAATATGATTCTGCGTATCAATCGACAAAGATCCTCCGTATTTCTCCACAGTGCTTTTGATGCTCTTCATTCCAAAGCCATGGTAGTTGGTATCCCTCTTGCTGGTCACAGGGAGACCGTCACGAAACCGGAGTTCATGATTGTAGTAGTTTTCCACCTGAAGGATCGTCATATTGCGCTTCCGATACAGGGTTACGGCAACAATTCTCTGCTCAGGATCCTCCAGTGCTTGAACGCTTTCTATTGCATTATCCAGCACATTTCCGAAGATGGTATACAGGTCTGTTGGGTCCATAAAGTCCAGACTCCTGCCATCTGCCATGCAGGTCCACGAAATGCCTTCCGCCTCACATCTCAGGCTGCGTTCCGTCAGAATCGTATCCAGTGCGTCATTGCCCGTTTTTACTGCGGAATCGTAGATCATGACAGATTTTTCAATCTCATCCAGATATTGTTCCCGTTGATTCTCATTTCTCACTGTACGCAGTGCTGCAACCTGATGCTTCAGATCATGGCATTTGCGATTGATGATATCAATATTCTCCCGGGACAGCTTGTATTGCTCTTTTTGCTGCTGCCACAGCATTTTCTGCATCTGAAGCTCGGTTTCTACGGACACCTTTTCGTTTGTGCTTGTATGCGCCCAGAGCACGAACAGGCAGCAAAGCACAGCATAAACCCTGCAAATCAGGAAAAGGGGAAGAGATCTTGTGGCATCCTGCTGATAATAGTTTTCCGCCAGCATGCTGAGGAAAAATGCAAAGGGCAGAATGATCGTTACAGACCGCATCGCCTCTGTAATGTGTACATTATAATGCCCGGAGACCGGCAGTTTTCTTGCAAAGAACACATAGGAAACAGATGCCACTGCAATAAAAACCAGCCATTCAACTGCACTTGCAGATGACTTTTCACCAACCGGGAACAGCGCAACCAAAAAGGAATAAACCGCATAGCACGAATGCTGCACAGCAAAGGAACAAGTTGCGCCAAATACGGCGTCCCAGACGGTACATTCGGTACAGAACATGAACATCATGATCCCCACAAAGAAGGTACCAAAAAACGCAAGTGACATATGAAGCGCAAATGTTTTCACGAACGCCAGCAGTATCTGATTCGTCATCACCTGAACCGCAAAGAACAGCACCGTTCTGAGGATAAAGTGATGTCTGTGAACCAGCGGGAGCATAAACAGAATGCAGCATACTGTGAATTCGCTGGGGAACGGAAGACCTTGGAAAATGTACCTTACCACCTCCATATTATCTTCCCCCAAAACGGTAGTAATCCGAGAGCTGCTGCATAAACTCCTTTTTCTTTGCCCTGCTGATTTTCAATTCCTGGTTTCCTATGATGACGCAATCGTTTTTGACACCCTCCACATACCTCAAATTCACCAGATAGCAATGGTTGCATCTGGCAAATCCCTGTCCCAGTCCTTCCTCTGCTTTTTTCAGGGAGCCGAATTCCCGAAAATCTCCCTGGGCAGTGTGGTAAACCAGTTGGTGGTCTTCCACTTCAATAAACCGGATGTCTGCGATGGGAATTTTTCTGGACGCTCCATTGGAGGTCAGGATCACGGACATAGAAGAACGCTCTTCCAGAATCCGGCAGGCTTTTCGCAGTTTCAGCGAAAAAGCGTAGTAATTGATGGGTTTCAGAACATAATCCAGAGCATCTACGGCATAGCCCCGTATGGCATACTGCGCCATATTCGTAATAAAGATCAGGATAACAGAAGAATCGATTTTGCGAATCCGCTCCGCAGAGCTCATGCCATCCAGCAGCGGCATCTCAATATCAAGAAGAATGATGTCCCATACCGGAGTGTAATTCTCAACAATGTCCATTCCATCCTGATAGTGTACAGCCTTGATCTCCAGGTTGTTTTCTTCCATATAACGATCCAGGAATTGTTTCAATTGATTTGCATACAGAAGATCATCTTCCACAATGGCAATCTTTATCATTTCAGTCCCCCTCATCCCAAAACATTTTATGTTGGTAGTTTAGCAAATTAAATTAAAGAACGCAAGT
Organism: Clostridiales bacterium NK3B98; assembly: GCA_000421005.1. GTDB lineage: Bacteria > Bacillota > Clostridia > Oscillospirales > Oscillospiraceae > Onthomonas. Next base: position 6,540 of record ATWA01000052.1, on the reverse strand, counting down.
GCCTCTGCCCCCGTTTTCCTCACACAAGATGCTCAGCAACATGATACGTTAAGCAGCAGAAGCAAACCAGCCTATTGCCAATCATGCTGATTCCCGCTATCATAGAAGCAGGCAGACGCACGTCTGATTCGAATGAACGGTAAGAACGTTTTTTCGAGTCAGGCGTGTTTTCTTTTTCAGTCCCGGCAAAGACCGGGAATCATTCCTCGGCAGCTGGGAAGGGAATGTGTCAAGTAATCACCAACAAAAAAATGTATTAAAATAGGTTTGCTATTTTTACCCCCGAACCATTTCAGGCCGCCAACTATCCTATCTGACGGCACAAGCAGGGGACAGAATCACATTGCAATTCTGTCCCCTGCTTTCGCTGTCATTTGTTACTTGTAAAGATGTCCTTCACTCGGAACTCAATTTCAGGCTGTCCACCTTCGTGAATCAGCACTTTACCGACAAAGGACTGCAACAACTCCGGCGTCAGGCACGTTGCACTTCCAATCATGGGAGCGACCTCCTGCTGACGGGATGCAATCTCATCCAGCTTTGCAGTTACGTCCGAGAGCTGACCAGTCAGTGTCTCTATTTCTGCCATAAGTGCATCTGCCCGCTGATCTGCCTCCTGCTTTTGCGCCGCAAATCCAGCCTTATCGAGCTGTCCGGATTGGAACATCTCATACAATGCCAGCTTCTCGGCAGTGATCTCCTTTCGCTTCTGGCTGAGGGAACGAATCCGGTTTTTTATGCTGCTGATCTCCGTCTGAAGCTGGTTCTGCTCTTGCTGACCCTTGTCATACTCCGCCTCTGCCAATTCTGTCAGGTTGCAAATCGCCTGAAAAACCACAGGCTCCAGCGCCTTGGCATCACAAATCACTTTCTCGCAAGGACTCTCAATTCTGACGCCTGCTGTGCGGCATATATAGATTGGTTTCGAACAGTTAGGGCGTATCAATTGTACTCCGCAGCATCCACATTTCAGATATTTTGCCAGCATCGCATGTGGCTTTCGAACATAGGATTCCTTTCTGTGAATAGCTCCCCACTGATCCATCACTTTCTGTGCTTCATTGAAAATATCCTCACTCACGATAGCTTCATGGGTATTGGGAATGACTACCCGTTTTTCTCTGGAAACAACTGTCATCTTCTTCGATCCTACACTGTTTAGATGACGCTTGTACATTTCAAAACTTCCAGTAAAAATGCGGTTTATCAGAATATGGAAGACGGAGTCTACCGTCCAAACCGGCTGAACCTTTCCCTTATAACCCCATTTCTGCTTTCGGTACAGCGATGGAGACGGTATGTCTCTGGCATTGAGCTGCTGGGCAATCTCAGAGGTTCTCATGTGCTCATCTGCCGCCAGATGGAAGATATAGCGCACCACCTTTGCCGCTTCTTCGTCCACCAGTATTTCCCGTTTCGTCGGCCCTTTTACATACCCGTATGGCACTCGCCCGCTGAACTGTCCGCTTCTGCGCTGCACATCAAGGCTGCTTTTGACTTTGGCAGAGTTGTCACGGCTGTAAAACTCGTTTTTCAGGTTATTCAGCGCAAGGTCGATGTCACCTGCTGAATAGTGCCGCTCAATGGAATCGTAGTGATCGTTAACGGCAATCAGTCGGGTGCGATGGGCAGGAAACACCAACTCAATATAGTATCCCGCCTCCAGATAGTTCCGCCCGAATCGGGACAGGTCTTTCACGATGACGGTATCCACCTGATCTGCTTCAACCAGCGATAACAGCTTTTTCATTCCGGGACGCTGAAAACTTGTTCCCGTATAGCCGTCGTCAATGAGTTCCTCAAAATCCGCCCCAATATCCGGGTGGGTCTGAATATAGCGATTCAGTAAGGATCGCTGGTTCGCAATGCTGTTGCTCTCGTCCCGCATTTGTCCCGCAACCGCCTCATCCTCGGAGGAAAGCCGCAGGTACTTAAAGCATCTTCTCTGCTTCATACATCATTCCTCCCATGAACGCACGGTATACATCCTGATACCGAAATGTAACCTGAACCGTGATCTGTTTGCCCTGCTGAAACAGGTCAATCCGCTCCACCATCTCACGGATGAGTTCGTTTGTGATGGCTCGGTCTTTCCTGTAGTCCCGGACAGACGCTGCCCATTGTTCAGATTCTACTTCCAGCCGATGCCGCATGGAGAGCCTGGTCTGTAGTTCAGTTTCCTGTTCCACAAGCATCTCAGACTGATACTCCGCTTTTTCCCGGAGCTGTTCAAGCTGCGCTCTTTTCAGCTTTCCCTCCATGTAATCTACCAGCAACTGCTGTTTGTACCCTTTCAGGTTATTTCTCCGAACCTTAACGCTTTGAAGCTGACGTTTCAGAGCTGTTGTCCCGTCATCCGGTGATGCCTCAGCCTGCTTCATCCGTAGTGCCGCTTCGTCCATCAAGTCCACCTGATGATTCAGTTCTGTTTGAAGCAGCTCGGACAGCTTATCGTGGGAAATGGAGTGGCGTGTGCAGGCGTTCCTGTCATTGATGAATCGGGTACAATATGTACGGAAGCTGGTTTTGGTTGTAGAAATTGATCTGATTCCTACACTAATCCGACTGCCACAGTCACCGCAGAATAATTTGCCGTTCAGTCCCTTCCGAAGGTCTACCTTCACGGGTGGAAGGCTGCTGTTTCCATTTCCGTTCTTCTTTCGGCGAGATGTATGAAAGGCTGTCTGAACCTGCTCAAATTCTTCTTTTGTTATCATAGGCGGGTGTGCATTAGGAATGCGGATCTGTTCTTCTGGTGGTTTGCGGGTGGTTCTGCCCATGCTGCTCTCCGTTTTCCCGTGAATGCGGACTCCGGTATAGGCTTCGTTATGCAGTATGCCCAGTACCTGCCCCAGCGTCCATTCACATTCCGAATAACGGTCAGATGAAATCAATCCTTTTGTATACCGATACTTCATCGGTGAAATGATTCCTTCCTGATTGAGTTCCCTGACAATCTTTCTTGGACTGATACCATGCAGGCGCATCTGAAAGATTCTTTGCACCACAGGTGCGATTTCAGGGTCAATCCGATAGGAGCAGTTCTCCTTGTTAGGTAGATACCCATAGGGAATATGGTGACCGTAAGGGAGGTACTCTCCCATCTCCATTTTCGCCCGAATTACCGTTTTACGTTTCTCTGTGATGTCCCTGACGTAATAGTCATTGAGAATGTTACGAAAAGGCACGATAAAGTGGCTTTCTCTGGTTGGAGACGCAGTATCAAACCCCTCCAGCACCGCGATAAACCGCACACCCCACTTGGGGAACTTCTCGTTCAGGTACTCGTCCACGTCCAGATAGTTCCGCCCGAAGCGGGACAAATCCTTCACCACCACGCAGTTGATGGTGCCGCTTTGAATGTCTGCAACCATGCGCTGAAAGTCTGTCCTGTCAAAGTTGGTGCCGGAATAGCCGTTGTCCATATACGTCTCCCAGACCTGAATCTCCGGCTTGTCCTTCAGGTAGTCCAGGCAGATTTCACGCTGGTGTCCAAGGGAGTTGGCGTCCATCTCCTCATAGCTTTCCATGGAGAGGCGGAGGTAGAGCGCGGCGTGAAAGCCTTTCTCCTGTATCTCCGTCTCAGGGAGCAGGGGTTGGAGGGGCTGTTTTCTGCTTTTTCTTGCCATGTCAAACCGCTCCCTTCTGCATTTCTGCCATCAGATGCTTCCAGCCGAGATACTCGTCCTGACAGGCAAACTCCACGCAGATCTGTTTGCCCTCATAGATTTTGACCTGCTGCAACAGGGTGATGGCAGTCTCACGGGAAAGGTTCTCGAAGCGAAACCTCTGCTTAAAGCCCTTGAGCCACAGGGTACTCCGGTTGCCGTGGGAGAGCAGATCACGGCGCTCCCGCTGCAATTCCTCCAGCTTGCTGCTGTGATTTTTGATTCGCAGCGTGTAGGAATCATTCATCTCAATGTATTCCTCCCGCCCCAGTATGCCCTCTGCTTTCAGTTCAAAGAGCTGAAGCCGGAGGTTTTTGTCCCGCTCCATTTCCGTCTCCTTCTGGTGGATGACGGCATCCAGCCTGCTGAGGCGGGCTTTCATCAGATGCTCTGCGTCCGCCTGCTCCATGAACTTCTGGATTTCCAGAACGCTGTTGATGTAGTTGTTTACCGCCTCCAGCACCTGATCTTCCAGCACCGGCTTTGAAATGCAATGCGCCGAACAGCATTGCTTTTTCCGATGCCCGCTGCAAGTGTAGTAGTAGAACTGCCGACTGCCACGGCTGACCCGCTTCTGCACCATTGCCATACCGCAATCCCCGCACACCAGAAGTCCGCTGAGCGGCTCCACCATGTCATATCCCTCGGTGATTCTGGTGTCACAGGCGAGGTCACGCTGGACAGCCTCAAACGTCCAGAGGTCGATGATCGGCTCATGATTGTCCCGTATGACGCTCCATTCCTCTTGGGGACGCAGCAGAACCACATCCGTCTTATAGTTGGGCTTGTATCGCTTGCCCTGCTCCAAATCCCCCACATAGATACGGTTTTGGAGGATTCTTCGGACGGTGGTATTGTTCCACAGGCAGCTTTCACCGCTGTCAAACCCGGAACGATAATTCAGCCCGATGCTTCTCTTATACGCAGCCGGGGAGAGAACCTCCTGCTGGTTGAGCTGTGCGGCAATGCGCTGCATGGAGTAGCCCTGAATTTTGGCATGAAAAATGCCCTTGACAACACTGGCTGCGTAATCATCCACCACAAGCTTGTGCTTGTCCTCGGATGATTTCAGATAGCCATACGCTGCAAAGGCTCCGATAAACTCCCCATTGCTGCGTTGAATCTGAAACTGCGAGCGCAGTTTGTTGGACAACTCTCGGCAATAGGAGTCATTCATCAAGTTAAACTGCAAAGGGCAAAATGATGCCCTTTGCAGTTCACATCAATCGCCGATTTGCTCGCCGCTGTGCGGCAACCGCAAATCATGGCGAAGATGTGCAACACCGTTTTACGGCATTGCACATCTCCAGAATCAGAATGTCATCTGACTGCTGCTTCCGGATGGAATCATACCCGTCATTGATGGCAATGAACCGGACACCCATCTCCGGGAAAATGCGCTGGATGTACCGCCCGGACTGAATATACTCCCGTCCAAAGCGGGACATATCCTTGACGATCACACAGTCCGCCTCACCGTCCTCCAGCCTGCGCAGCATCTGCTGCATACCGGGACGGTGAAAATTGGCACCGGAATAGCCATCATCCACCAGCTCATCCACCAGAATGAACTCAGGATGCTGATCCAGATAACGGTGTATCAGCTTGCGCTGATTGGAAATGCTGTCGCTTTCCAGTTTATCCCCGTCCTCTTTGGAGAGACGGAGATAGGCAAATGTACGAAAGGTTTTAGGTTGAACCATTAAGGGCGAAGGAAGCCGAACCCTTGCCGCCCGTGAGCGGCTACAATCGGCGCTTTTCGCCCCGCCTCGCTTGGTGGGCGCCAGCCCACCTTCTCTCGTTGGAACGAAAATCCCTCGATTCTACCTCGCTCACGGGTGCTTTGCAGTTTCTGCGGAGCAGATTTTCGTTCAGGCAAGCCAAATGACGCAGGGAATACTGGCGTATTTTCAAGTCATTTGGTGTAGCATGGGCGGAAATCCGCCCGCAAAAACCGGCAAGGGCTTGACTTCCTTCGCCCCGGCATACCTCCTGACAGAATCACAGGAAATGCTGCTGCGCTGGCTCTGTACCGGCTGACCGGGCCGGTTTTCATTGACCACGCTCATAGTAACATAACCCCATTGAGAATGTCAACACTTTTGTAAAAGCGAAAAGTCGGTCAATCGGTCATGCGTTGCAGATATGATAACAGCCTGTCCTCCAGCGTTGCATCGGTCTGGGCAAAGCTGATCCGCACCACGATGTCGCCGCTTCGATAGCAGTAGGGATTTTTGACCTGACGGATATAATCGGCAATGCGTTTTTCACGGGGCAGGGATTGGTCGATCTTGACTGTGCTGATGTCCACCAGATCATCCCGGTCAATGGTATGTGCTTTTTCCCTCATGTGTTCCACTCCTTCCTTGACAGCAAATGAATGCAGACGAGCCGTAGGGTTCGTCTGCATCGTATTCGCTGTCAATCAGATTGACAGATTAGGTTGATTGTAACTGGTGTATTTCTCATAGCCCACCAAGGCCGTATTCCGCTTCTCTGTGGTAAGCAGATCTCATAGCAGGAGCCGGATTCGCTGCAACCGTCTCCCATGCTCTAGCGCAACCAAGCCGCTGTATCAGCGGAAGTATCATTATCCCCCTGTTGTCGTGGCTCAGGCGTTACCAGCGCCCTTCTACCCTCCGTGTGAATCGCAAGCAGGAAGGAGACTGACGGGGAATCGCCGCCCATTTTCAACTCGGTAAGTTTCTAAAAAAGGGCGCACGAGTCCTGTCAGAATCCTTCTTGCCAGACCGAAGGTCTTGTGCGACGGATGTATCGGCTCGGACAGGGTGGTTTTGTTGCGGAATACTGATATGGACTTTTCAAGCTGCATGGCGAGGCAGCTTGATTACAACATAATATTTGATTATGT
>ATWA01000051.1 GCA_000421005.1 Clostridiales bacterium NK3B98 | reverse complement strand
CTACGGCACTGGCAAGGTGGAGGACAGCGTGCTGGCTGATATCGTCCGCCGTACCTTCGACCTGCGCCCCGCCGCCATTATCAAGGCACTGGATCTGCGCCGTCCCATCTACCGCCAGACCGCTGCTTATGGTCACTTCGGCCGTCCTGATCTGGACCTGCCCTGGGAGCGTCTGGATCGGGTAGAGGCGTTGAAAGCTGCACTTTAAGGAACCGCTGAACAAATCAGGCTACGGCGTCTGAGCGGTCTGTTTTCCGCCATCCGGGTCTAAAATCCCTTGAAATACGTCAGTATTCCTGCGGTCTTTTATCCCCGGCTGACGAAAAGCATCCTCGCTCATCCATCCGAGAGATTTATTCAGCGCTTCCTTAATTTCTGCTGTTGATGCAACAAATACGCCTGTTCATGCGTATGAAAGGATAGAGACAGGGGGGAGAAGCCTTGTTTGGACGCAAATCCGCTTTTGAAGAGCTGGTACAGCGGCAGGAAAACCGTGTCTACCGCACCGCACTGGCCATTTTGGGCAACGTGCAGGACGCCGAGGATCAAACACAGGACACCTTCCTGAAATATCTGGAAAAGCGTCCAGTGTTTGAGAGCCGGGAGCATGAAAACGCCTGGATGATAACCGTCACCCGAAACGGAGCCATCTCCCGTCTGCGCCGGAAGGAGCGACAGGCGCTGCCGCTGGAAATCGACATCCCGGTCCCCGGTCCTGAGGAGCGGGAGGAAATCGAAGAGCTGTTCCAGCTCCCCCCGGAGGACAGAGAGGTCATTCACCTGCACTACTACGAGGGCTATTCCGGTGAGGAAATCGCTGCCATGACTGGCACCAACCCTGCCACGGTGCGCAGCCGTCTCAGCCGGGCGAGGAAAAAACTGAAAGCGCTGATGGAGGTGGAGCCGTGAAGACGAAGTATCAGAACTACATGGATCGTCAGCACGTCTCACCGGAATTGCACCAAAAGCTGACGAAGCTGAAAGGAAAGGAACAGAAGACAGTGATCCATTGGCAGAAATGGGCGGTGTTGGCAGCCTCTCTTATTCTCGTCATCGGGATTGGCCTGTTTGCGGCAAGGCGGTTCTCCGGGGTCAGCTCAAATGCCGCTGGGGCTGACGGAGCGCCTGCTATGGAGTTTTCCTCACAGGCGGAGGAAGCCGCTCCTATGGAAGCGGACAGCGCAGCCGGGGCGGCCTCTGAAGCGGCTGTGAAGGAATCGGGAGACTTTCAGGCTGCCAAAACGGAGGCCGCAGAAGAAGAATCTGCCGAGGATGTGGCAGCAATCGACGAGACGCTGACCCAGTACGCCACGGACTTTATCGGTGACGCCCCCAACGTGGTGGGCATTGCCAGCCACATGACCTACCCCGGACAGTGGCAGTATGACCATGTGGAGCTGCATACCGACGCACCTCCCTATGGGCTGGATATCTACCTCACCGGAAATGGCACACAGGAGGAAACGGAGTTCCAGCCCTTGGCGGACACTGCCTTTGCCCTGATCGGCAATCTGGATCAGGTGACGTTTCTGAGCAGCGAAACAGGGGACGAGATCGCCTCCTTCCGACGATAACGAAAAAGCGGATGCCGTTTCGGCATCCGCTTTTGTGTCAATATGGGATTATTCGGCGTACTCTGCCCGCCCGGTTTCATACAGACTGTGGCCGTTGGCGTCCATAGCCACGGTGAGGGGGAGATCCTCCACAGTCATCCGTTTGACAGACTCGCAGCCCAGATCGTCAAAGGCAATGACCTCTGCCTTCTTGATGCACTTGGCGATGAGTGCGCCTGCTCCGCCCACAGCGGCGTAGTAGCAGCGGTGGTTGCGAACCAGTGCAGCACGAACTGCCTCGTCCATCTCGCCCTTTCCAATGATGCCGCCCAGACCCAGATCCAGCAGCCGTGGCGCAAAAGCGTTCATTCTGCTGGAGGTGGTAGGCCCGCAGGCCCCCACCGCCATGCCCTGCTGCGCTGGGGTTGGCCCGGCGTAGTAAATCAGCGCACCGTCCAGCGAAAAGGGGAGAGGCTTTCCCTCGTCCAGCAGAGCGAACAGCCGCTTATGGGCAGCGTCTCTGGCGGTGTAAATCGTGCCGGAGAGCAAAACCCGGTCCCCCGCCTGAAGGGAGGGCATCAGCTCTGACAGCTTAGAGGAGTCCACACGATAGAGTTGAGCCATCTCTCATTCCTCCTCTGTGAAGCTATCAAAGGCGGCTGCACGCTTGTCAAAAGAGTCGGATAGCTCCACCAGAAGCTGACGAACCATTTCAGTGCTGCGCAGCGCTTCCGAAACCCCGTCGTGAAGTTCGGTGGAGCAGCGGACAATATCTTCCCGCGTGCGGGTCATGATCTTTTTTCGCAAATTGTCAATGAGGGAAACCTCTCGCATGGCGCTGCTGCGCATCTCCTGTGCCTGACGCTGTGCGTCCTCCAAAAGCTGCTGTTTCTCAGATGCTGCAGTGCGTACCAAATCGTCAGCGTGCGCCTGGGCGTCACTGAGAATCTGGGTGGCACGGCGGCGGGCATCCATCTCAATCTCGGCAACGCTGGATTTCAGAAGGTTGTATTCATCCACTTCTTTGCGCAGAGATTCAATCTCCTCCTGTGCCGCTTGCTGTGCATCCCGGGCGGAGGCTGCATCCTGCTCCATTGCTTTCAGCTGTCCCTCCAATTCAGCAATACGGGTGTCACGTTCCGCAAGTGTGTTTCGTGACTCCTCCAACGCCTGCTTCAGCTCATCCAACTGAGCCTTGTGGTCCTGTGCGGTCTTTTTGATATAGTCCAGCACGTCTTGCCGCTGAAACCCACCAAAGGCAGCATTACGAAAGGATGCGGTCTGTTCCATGGAAACAACCTCCATAAATCAATACAGTAGAGCCAGTATAACACGATTGACAGGGTTTTACAAGATTTTCGAAAAAAAGTCCCCATTAGCCCTTTACAATCATAGGAAATGTTGGTATAATAATCAGGCTCTAAAGAGGAGCAGATATGCGCCCGTGGTCTAATGGATAAGGCACCAGATTCCGGTTCTGGTTACTGGGGGTTCGAGTCCCTTCGGGCGTATACAAGAAACACCTGCGATTGTTGCAAATCGCAGGTGTTTTTACTCGTTTACAAGTATTTCTTAATTAGATTGTTCCTTGCTTTTGAAGTCAGATTTTTACCACCCCAATTTCCACCCCTTACAGATCCGAGACCTGCTGAAAGACCTGCTCCATTTTGTTTCGGGTATCCTGCTTCATGGAATTGCTGACAGCACCGTAGACATCCATGGTAAATGCTGAGGAGAAGTGACCAGTGTTATTTTGTAAAGGGCGGTTTTGACACCCCCGATACAAAATGGCTGGCGCATTCCGAAAATTGAATATCTGAAAGCCATTTGTATCTGGATTTCCTCAGCAAAGAGGAACTCCGCGCAAATGGCTTTTCGTTTTTCGGAGCGCCGCAGAAGGAGGTCTTCATGATGGAAACGAAACAAACGATCTTTGAACGCATGGGCGGCACATACACGCTGGGCGAGGACGGAATCTATTATCCCGACCTTGTCTTGGGTGAGGATGCTCCCCGCTACGGCAAGTACGGCGGCATGAGAAAGCGGTACTTGCAGCAGCACAAGCCCACGCTCTACGCCCAGCTTGTTCTGGAAGGAAAGCTGGTGGCTCATCTCAATGGGGTGGACGACACCTGCAATGAGCGTATCGAGCAGGTTACCGATGCCATGGCTGAGACGGAAGGTATTACAGAAGCCCTGAAAGCGTCCGACCAGATGGAATGGGTGCGGCAGATGAACAACATCCGCACCCGTGCGGAAGATGTCGTCTGCCATGAGCTGATCTACGAATGAGAGGTGCGGCATGAATCAGCATGATCGAGAATTCCTGGAAGAGATGATGCAGGAGCGCATGACCCGAATCTATGCTATCGACCACAGCAAGCGCAAGGACGACATACAGAGGTTCACCGCTTTGGAAGAGAAGCTGAACCACGCCCTCACCCTTCTGCCGGAAGAGCAGGTGAAAAGTGTCCGTCAGTACATCGAGTACCTCTTCCAGCAGGACGCAGAGAAGGAAGTATTCTTCTACCGGAACGGTCTGCTGGACGGTTACAGATTGTGTCAGCATATCCAAGGTGTGCTGGATTCAGCGTGACCTACACTCAGGGCACAAGTCGTTGCCGCCATTCTCTGCAACAAACACCTTCCCGCAGTTTGGACAGCACCTCATGGTGCTGGAATCATTCGTCAACATGACGCTGAACAGCATCTGAACTTGCAGCAGCAGTGAATGAAAGTCCCAGACCATGGTGGGGTGCTCCCGCAGCTCTATGTGATATGTGGGAGCGCTCCCGCCAAATGCGGACATGCCTTTATGAAAAATCTCCTTGCTGAGATCGTCCATACGCTCCTTGTCCAAATAGTAGAGAAAGCTGGTCAAGAAAGTGAACGCCCAGTCTTGCAATACCTGAAGTATCCAGTCATAGCGTTCAGCATACTGACGCTGACAGCACAGATTGACCGACATGGGACGGTTTGCCAGTGCCATGGCAAGGGCCATCATGGGCTGATCGTCCGAAATGTTCCACCGGGACTGCACTCCACGCTTAACTACATCTGGGGAATGAAAGGGAAAGAACAGGATACTTCCAGACTTCCGATACTCATAACTGCTGTATCGCACCCATGTGGAGCTGGTATGTTCAAACAGATTCTTCATCGGTGCGCCTCCAAAAACGTCCGCTCTGTGGTAGTCAATGGTAATCCAGTGTCGACTCTTTTCTTCAACTTGGGGAGTAACTGGGCGTGTATCTTTCTGATTGCCGTAGCCCGCACCTTCCGAATGTTCCGCTGTGTCTGCCCTCGAATCTGACCTATGGCAGCGGTGCTGAGCAGATGCAGACCGGAGTAGAACAGAATTTCCTTGTGTTCCACCTTCAATCCCGCGATTGCCTGAGACACATTTTCATCAGCAACCAGATGGTGCATCTCAAAGGGACAGTCAAAAGCCACATCCTCCAGATTGCCGCTGCGAATTGCCCGAAACTGCATGGGGTCGTGAGGTGCTGGAAAGATCAGCCCGTCTTGTGCCTCCTCGTATTCCAACGGGACATCTCCCCGGCTGACCTCGTGATAGCGTTCCCGGCGTTCCCGGTTGGCGTCCAGCTTGTCCCAGAGCGCCACCACCTCCATAAAGTCCGCTGTGGTTCGGGCAGCTTCTTCCATGCGCTGCTGGGCAATGCGGCGCAGATCACGCATGAGCAGAGCGTGGGAGGAACAACCTTCTTCCCAAGTTTCCAGCTCTGGATTCAGTTTTTGCTGATTGTCAGTCAAGCGGCATCCCTCAATTTTTTTCATCTTCCCATCAAAACAGTTCCTCAGACACCCTCACTTTTCTCCTATCAGTGAAGGGACATTTTCAACTGCCCCCAAACTGAAACAAAGGAGGAACGTTCAATGAGATTATAGCGATGAATACCCCCGAAATCTGTTGAAAACGAACGAATGGATGCAGAAAAAATACGTTCTGTCCGAATGACAGAACAGAAGGGAGTTTCTCATCGAAACCGATCAGAACAACCGCATGACCCGCCGCATTGGGAACACCACCTACCATGTGAAGGTGTTCCTCAGCGAGAACGCCACCGAGAGCTTTCAAGATAAGCTGCTGTGGCTGGTCAGGCATGACAGCAGATTGAAAAACGAAAGGATGGATTATGAGACGGAAAAAGATTGACAATACACCGAAAATTACCGCACTTTACGAACGTCTCTCCCGTGAGGATGACGTAGCGGGCGAGAGCAGCTCCATTACCAATCAAAAGCAAAAGCTGGAAGCCTACGCAGCGGAGCAGGGCTTCACAAATCCGGTGCATTATACGGATGACGGCTACAGCGGCAGCAGTTTTGACCGTCCGGCGTGGAAACGGCTCATGGAGGACGTGGATGCGGGAAAAGTCGGCACAATTATCGCAAAAGACATGAGCCGTATTGGGCGAAATTATCTGGAAGTGGGGCATTACACGGAAATTGTACTTCCGCAAAAGGGTGTGCGCTTTATCGCCATTGACAACGGAGTGGACAGCAATGACCCCTCCACAAGCGAGTTTGCCCCGATTTTGAATCTGGTCAATGAGTGGTATGTGAAGGATCACAGTGAAAAAGTCAGAATGTCCTATCGTTCCAGAGACTATGCCGGGGAGCATATCGCCAACAAGGTGCTTTACGGCTACATGCGTGACCCGAACCACAAGGGACGCTGGCTGATTGACGAAGAAGCGGCGCAGGTGGTCAGGCATATCTACCAGCTTGCGTCTGAGGGGAACGGCCCAGGACAGATCGCCCGGATGCTCTATGAGGAGCAGGTGGAGAAGCCCTCCTACTACCGAGCAAAGCACAACCGTTTGGAGACATTGCCGGAGCGCCCGTATGACTGGGATTTGTCTGTTGTGAAGCGATTGATCACCTGCGTGGAGTACACAGGCGCAACCGCCAATTTTAAAACCCACATGCCCTCCTACAAGAGCAAGCGGGCAGTGGACAATCCGAAGGAACAGTGGAACATCTATGAGGGTACGCAGGAGGCAATTATCAGTCCCGAACTGTGGCAAAAGGTTCAACAGGTACAGATGACCCTGCAAGCGGAAAGACCCAGACAACGCCCATTTGAAGATGTCAACCCTCTGAGCGGCTATGTGTTCTGTTCCGACTGTGGACAGCCCCTCATCAACACCAGAAAGCGGGAGTATCCCAAACGGGACAGAAACGGAAATCCCACCGGAAAGATCAGCAAAGCGGTGGATTTCTTTGTCTGCCGCACCTATAGGAACAGCCTGAAACACCATGAGCGTATTTGCTCCCGGCACATGGTTCACACGGAAGCCCTGAACCAACTGATTCTGGACGCACTGCGCCGGATGGCACATGCGGCGTTATCGGATGAACAGGCGTTTCTGGAACGAATCAGCAACATAGACCGTCAGGAGATGGAAAGCAGCCACATGAGACAGGTCAAAGCGGAACTCAGCAAGGCGCAAAAGCGGCATACAGAACTGGACGATTTGATTCAAGGGACTTATGAGGCAAATTTCAAGGGCAATCTGACAGACGAACGGCTGTCCATGCTGGTTTCTCACTATGAGGCAGAGCAGGAACAGCTTTCAGAGAAGATTCACCATCTGCAAGAACTGTGCCAGCAGACAGAGCGCCAGCGCCGGGACGGGAAAGCCTTTCTTGACCGGGTGCATCAGGTGGCGAAATTTGAGACCCTGACCCCGGAAATTCTGGAAGCCTTTGTGGAGAAGGTGGTGGTGCATCAGCATATCGGCTCCCGGTTCAAGTATCAGCAGGAAATTGAGATTTACTTCAAATTCATCGGGAATCCGGGGATAGCAAAGGAGGATTGTGTCTATGAGTTCAACGCCAGAATCTGAAAAGTGGACTGCCGCCTATGAGCGGCTGAGCCGTGATGATGAATTGCAAGGTGAGAGTAACTCGGTGGTGAATCAGAAAATTTTGCTGGAACAATACGCAGACCGGAATGGACTGGGGCAGGTGGTTCACTACACGGATGACGGTTACAGCGGAGCCAACTTTGACCGCCCAGCATGGAAGCGAATGATGGAGGACGTGGAAGCTGGGAAGATTGGCACCATTCTGGTGAAGGACATGAGCCGGGTAGGTCGAAACTATCTGGAGGTAGGCTTTTACACCGAGGTGCTGTTCCCGCAAAAACAGATTCGATTCATTGCCATCGGAAATAATGTGGACAGTAATGTGGATAAAAGTGGCGAGTTTGTTCCTTTTCTCAACATTATGAATGAGATACTTCCATAAAGCACGACAAAACCGCAGTGCGGTGCCAGTATGATTCCAGCCACACACCCAACACACTCAAAACAGCCGGAGCTATGACCACCAAATCATAGTTCTGGCTGCTCTGTTTTGACGAAAATATCTGATAAGTCCACTGTTTCCAAACTTTTTCCCTCTTTATTGACACAACTCAGGTGAGTTGTTATGATACAGAGGATCAGTTCAAAGACCTGATTTAGAATGAATGGATTCAAAACGGATACGCAGTTTCGCAAGCTCCAAGCCGAAACTGTACTCCTGCCATTTGTTCTAAATCAGGTTTTTTCTATCCTGATACTGTAGCTTGAAACAAAGGAAGCACGGATTAAATCTCTCGGATGAATGAGCGAGAATATTTTTCGACAGCCGTGGATAAAAGACCGCAGGAATACCAACGTATTTCAAGGGATTTTAGACTCGGATGGCGGAAAATAGACCGCTCAGACGCCGTAGCCTGATTTAATCTGTGATTCCTTAAATGACCGTCTGGTGCAGATACCTCCATCCCGGCGAAGCGTGCATCATGCACACCAAGGAATGAGAGACGCTCATGGAAGATGGGCAGGAACGGACACCGGGTAACTCGGCTGGAATGACGAAAGAGAAAGGCGCTGGCAATGTGGTATTGGATCTAAATTACCAAATCCCCCATGAAGTGGAAAATAACCGCTTCATGGGGGATTTCTTCGTTATTCATCCAGAATCTGAGAGCTGTCTATGGAACGCCCCGGACACAGCTTATAGGCTCCGTGTCCAATCTTCTCCACCGCCCCCGCTTCACACAGCTTTTTCAGCGTGCGAAGAAGCTGCCGCTTGCTGCACCGGAGCACCAGGGCTGTGGATTCGATTCCGTCAATCCGATGGGAGGGGGAGGTTTCCAGATAGCGCAGCACTTTCTCCTCGATGGTGGCGGAGGGAATCTCGATGGTGGACTGGAAAAGAATCTTTTTCGCCAGGGATTGAATCAGAAAGTGCAGAAAAGTGACATCCTCGTTCAAAGCCTGACGGTTTGCCTCAATGGGGAGGGCCAGACAGAGAATCTGGCTCTGTGCGTGAGCATAAAACATGGTTTCCGTCCCAGTGGCAAACTCCATGTCGCCCAGCAGCAGCACGCCGGAGGCGGCTCCCAAGGGAAGCTGCCTCCCGTTCTGATTCAAGTCGTAAAGATGGAGCTTCCCCTCCAGCAGAAGGAGCAGATGATCCATTGGACGCAGGGGCGAGCTGAGAAGCTCCCCTTCCTCGTAAATGCGCAGATGAAAGGCGGAGGGCGGCAGCTCAAAAAACTGCTCCACATGGTGCGTTTCGTAGCAGGTTTTCACCTGTTCGGGTTCTCGTATCACCTTCATTGCAGTTCCTCCCTTCTGTGTTCTTTTTCAAAAATTGTGCAAAAGTGACAAGTGTCGCTTTCGGAAATCCAATATTCCCGTATAATGACGATAGAAACAAAAATCTGTAGAAAAGGATGAAAAATCAATGAATCAGGATCTATTTGAACACGGCTCCATCTCCAAAGTCTATTTTTCCTTCTCTATTCCCCTGGTGCTGGGCTTCATCGTCACCATGCTTTACAACATGGCGGACACCTACTTCATCGCCCAGACACAGGACGTTGACCTGATTGCGGGCGTCTCCCTGTGTGCGCCGGTATTCACCCTGCTCATGGCCTTTGGCAACATCTTCGCCCAGGGCGGCTGCACCTTAGTCTCCCGCCTGTTGGGGGAGCAGAACGAGGGAGAAGTGCGCCGAGTAAGCTCCTTCTGCGGCTATATCGCTCTGCTCACCGGCGTTGCGGCCTGCGTCGTGATGCTGCTGTTCCGCCGACCACTGCTGCTCCTGCTGGGAGCCAACGGCAGCTCCTTCGCCCACGCCAGTGACTATTATACATGGCTTGCCTTGGGAGCGCCACTGGTTGTATTCAATTTTGTGCCGGCGAATTTCCTCCGCTCTGTGGGCATGTCCAAGGAATCCATGTTCGGCTCCGTCATCGGCACGGTGGTGAACATTGTTCTGGACCCCATTCTCATCTCCGTACTGGGCTGGGGCGCCAGCGGCGCAGCCATTGCCACGGTGCTGGGCTATGTGGTCACGGACGTCTATTACCTGTTTATCTGGCTGCGGCACTGCCCCATGTTCTCCCTGCTGCCCAGTGAGGTGGGCATCTCCGGCCAGCAGGCGGGACAGATTTTCGGCATCGGCATCCCCGCCGCCATCACCAACCTGACCCAGAGCTTCAGTATGGTGCTGACCAACCAGCAGCTTCTCCCTTACGGCAACGACAAAATCGCCGCTATGGGTGTGGTCTTGAAGGTAATGGGCGTGGCGCTGCTGTTCATCGTGGGCTTTTCCTTCGGTGGGCAGCCCATCATCGGGTATCTCTACGGCGCGCGGAAACAGGAGCGGCTCTCTGACCTGACCCGGTTCATCTTCCGCTTTCTCTGCGCACTGGGTATCGGCCTGGGAGTGGCCGTGTTCGCAGCGGCACCTGCCCTGATTCGCCTGTTCCTGAAGGACGCTGCCCTGGTGGAAACCAGCGTGCTGATGCTCCGTGTCCAGGCAGTGAGCCAGGTTCTGGTGGCCGTTGTCATGTTTGTGACGATTCTGGCCCAGTCCACCGGGCAGGTGTTCTACTCTCTGGTGCTCTCTGTCAGCCGTCAGGGTGTGGTATTCCTGGCGGTACTGTTCATCGCCTCCCGGACCGCTGGCTACTACGGGATCATTGCGGCTCAGACCATCGCCGACCTCATCACCGCATTGATGGCGGTGGTGCTCTATTGGACGGGACTGCGGCGCATTCTGCGAAGTCTTGCGTGAATGCCTTGGCATTTTCCTCGTCAAGGTGGGGAATCATCACAAACTCATGTCATTCCGGCCTCGTTTCTGTTGCCTGCTCCTCTGCTTCTGCCGTGTCTGCTCCTCAATGGACCACCGGTACGCCTCGGACATTCCCTTCACCGATTCTTTCAGCGCCTTGCGCTGGTTGTTGAGCCGTTCTTGCTCCCTGAGCAGGGCGGCTTTCTCCTTTTTCAGAGCCGGTATGCTGGAAGCCCTTATGAAACGCCCCGGCTGCATCGACCCCGCTGAAATCGAGGACGAGCAACTGCGGGCGTTTCTTGCATCTCTGCTCTCTCTGTCGGGGGCAGAGAGCAAGCTGACGGAGCTGCTGCCGCCTGATTCATCGGGAGACAACCTTGAACCTGACGGGGGTGACAATTTGACAAGCTGACTTTATGGGGCGACTGCCCCAAACCCCGAATGGGCGCAATTATACACCGGGAGCGAAGCTCCGGTGCATTGCGCTCCTGGGTCGGGCTGAAAGCCGAGGACAGGTTTTGCCTGCCTCAGCTTTTCCACAGGGGCAAGCCCCTGCGATTCGCATGGCCGCTCTGCGGCCATAGCTCTACCGCAAGCGGCACTTCGCCTGCATGCCGCCCGTTAAGGAATCGGCCATTCGGCCGGGCGGCGATGCACTGGCGGAGCCAGCTACCCCTTGTCCTGAGACACTTCAGGTGGTATAATCAGAACGCTAAATCGGGATTTATGAAGGCGTATGAGCAGTAATGATAAAACTACGATATGGAAATACGAACACATTTTATATCGCTGGAGCAAAAGGCGGTCTGCTTATCGATACTGATTATGCAGGAACCTTACCTCAGTTTTTCAAAGCGATAAAAACAGCTTGCATTGATATAAGCGATATTTCTTATATGTTAGCCACTCACTACCACCCTGATCACATCGGAATCGTCAGGGAGTTACAGAAGCTTGGGGTTACGCTTTTGATTGTAGATGTTCAGCACAGTTCAGTTCATTTCGCCGATGACATATTTTTCAGAGACAAGCGATTGAATTACAAGCCGATAGATGAAAACGTGGCAAAGGTGATTAGTTGTGCAGAGAGCAGAAGCTTCTTGTGCAGTATTGGAATTAGCGGAGAGATCATTTACACACCAAGTCACAGTGAAGACAGTGTATCCATTATTCTTGACGATGGAAATTGTATTGTTGGCGATCTGGAGCCTGTTGAATATCTGGCTGCTTATGACCATAATCCTAGGCTAAAAAGTGACTGGGAGCAAATTATGAGCTATCATCCAAAACGAATCCTTTCTGCCCATGCAAATGAAAAAGAATTCTAAATGACAAATCCCAGTTTATCCTCCCAGTCAAGTTCACGAAAACAGCATACTTCCCACCCCGCCCGCTGCAAAGCAGGCGGGATTTTTCTACCCTAAACGGAGGTGATACATAATCCCCTGTCCCAATTTCAACATCGCCATCATCAAGCGCAGCGAAGGCCGCCCCGCAGTTGCCGCATCTCTATTTCAAACGATCAACAGCAGCATAACCACGATCAAACCCTATAATCCACCAGCCGGACAGGATTCACACCTGCCCGGCCCATTCTATTGTCTGGAGGAATGCCCATGATAACAGCCAGCAATCATGTCTCTCAGTCAATGACGGCTGAACCATCAAATGAATTGCTGACAAATGACGGAAAACAATACAAAAAGCTGAACGAAATGCTGGATATACAATTGAACGGCGTCACCTATCACATCTACAGCCACTTTTCCGATGGGCACAACCTGCCTGAGCTGCTGGACTTGGTGACACTGGAAAAATTCGAAAGGACGGCGTTAGATACTTGCTTTAAAGTATAAAAGTGCTATACTGACAGTTGGAATCATACTGTCACTCGCACTGCATTTCGGGAGGTAAAAGATAGAATATGCAGGAAAAATACAATGTGGGCATCTATTGCCGTCTCAGCCGTGACGATGAGCGAAGCGGAGAATCGGTGTCCATTGAAAACCAGAGAGAGCTTCTGACCAGACATGCCGTTCAACAGGGCTGGACGATCTATGACTACTATATCGACAACGGAGTTTCTGGCACCACCTTCGACCGCCCCGGCTTCAACCGATTGGTGGCAGATGCAACCAGCCGCAAGATCAACCTGGTGTTGTGCAAGGACTTGTCCCGTTTGGGGCGGGACTACATCGAAGCGGGAAAGTACACTGATTTCGTGTTCCCTTCGCTGGGCTGTCGGTTCATTGCTCTGAATGACGGCGTAGACACCGCCCACAAGAACAATGAGATGCTGGTCATTATGAAGAACGTGATGAACGATCTCTACGCCCGTGATACCAGTGAGAAGATCAAGGCTGTGAAAAAGTCCACTTTTCAAGCCGGGAAATTCATCGGATGCTATGCACCCATTGGATACATCAAAAGCCCAGAGGACAAGCATAAACTGATTCCAGACCCGGCAACCGCCCCTATTGTCCGCAAAATCTTTGCCCTTCGCTGCGAGGGCAGAAGCTTTCGCAATATCGCACTTACCTTAAACGCAGAAGGGATTCCTACCCCAAGAGACTTGTATTATCAGTCCATCGGCAAGGAGAATCCCAGAAACGAAAATCCCTATTGGTCAGGTACAACGGTTAAGACCATTTTGCGGAATGAGGTTTACATCGGCAACATGGTGCAGAACAAATTCGGCACCCTGTCCTACAAAGCCCATAAGCAGGTTGCGAAGCCCCAAGAGGAATGGATTCGGGTAGAGCACACCCATGAGCCGCTGGTGTCCAAGGAGACATGGGAACTGGTGCGCTCTCTGGATGAAAAGCCGACCCGCCGCCGTACTATGAATAACGGAAAGATGGCACTGTTTGCCGGGGTGGTGTTCTGCATGGACTGCGGAAGTGCTATGCGGCATGATTATGAGACGAGGCCTTTGAAGGACGGCTCCAGATCGTCCTATGAGGGCTACCTGTGTCTCAGATACTCCACCAGTGGAAAGGGAGCCTGCACTGCTCATGTCATCATCCAGCGGGCGTTGATTCAGATTGTACTGACGGATATCCGGATGAAGGCAGGCTGCGCAAAGCAAGACCCGGAACGGCTAAAAGAGATCATCCGGCAGAAGCGAAATGCCGCCAGCGAGGAACAGCGCAAGGCGCAGAAGGCTCAGTTGAAGGGACTGGAAAGGCGGCTCGGTGAGCTGGAACGCCTGATTCCCAGCACCTACGAGGACAAGGCGCTGGGGCGTATCCCGGAGGCTGTGTGCATTCAGTTGATGAAGCAGTACGAAGCAGAACGGCAGGAGAAGCTGGCACAGAAGGCGGAACTGACCGCCAAACTGGAAATCAGCCAGCAGGCGGAGGACAGCGCAGAGGACTGGATTGCCATGATACAGGACTACTCCAATCTGGAAACCCTTGACCGTCCTACCTTGCTTCGCCTGATCGACCGCATTGAGATCGGGGAGCGGCGCAAGGTCAATGGACAGGACGAACGGGACATTCGGATTTACTACAAGTTTGCGGGGATGGTTGAGGTGTGAGGTGTACCTGCTTTATGGGGGTAATTATAATGAGTTCTACGTCCGGGACTGCTCCAAAAAGATCAAAGCCAGCGTCCGCATGAAGGGCAACGCCGGGAAGCACATCTGCGGCAATATCATCTATGGCTACAAGGCAGACCCGGAGGACAAGAGCCACTGGATTATAGATGAAGAAGCGGCGGCTGTGGTCAGACGAATTTATCAGCTCTGCATCGAGGGCAACGGACCGTTCCAGATTTCAAAGATTCTGAAGGAAGAAAAGGTGGAA
Source organism: Clostridiales bacterium NK3B98 (assembly GCA_000421005.1). Classification (GTDB taxonomy): domain Bacteria; phylum Bacillota; class Clostridia; order Oscillospirales; family Oscillospiraceae; genus Onthomonas. Next base: position 3,744 of record ATWA01000051.1, on the reverse strand, counting down.
TGCCCCAGCTATTACCTGTCCAAACAGGGGCGTGGGACATGTCAAAACAATGTAGATGCCGCAAGGCGCTATAACTGGCAGATGGGAACGGTGGCAAATATTCTTGGACGCCCGGAATATCTGGGACATACGGTGAACTTTCGGCATAAAACCATATCCTACAAGTCCAAGAAATCCAGAAAAACAGCACCGGAAGAGTGGGTGATCTTTGAGAACACCCAAGAGCCTATCATTGATAAGGAGACCTGGGACTTGGTGCAAAAGCTGCGGCAGACCGTCCGCAGAACAGATACCATTGGCGTAGCAAATCCGCTGACGGGATTGGTCTACTGTGCTGACTGCGGCGCAAAAATGCGGAATAAACGGGCGGTTGGAAAGCCGTTGAAGTCCGACCCCAGCAAACGGGGCAAGATGCAAGACCGTTATGTTTGCTCCACATACGCAAATGCGGACAGCTCTCTGAATACCGCTTGTAGTGACCATGGTATTGGCACCGATGCGCTGAGGACGCTGATTCTGGACGCAATCCGCTACGCCAGCAAGAGCGCAATGGAAGACGAGGAAGGATTTCGGGAAAAGGTTCTGGCAGAGCACACCAGCCAGCGCAAGGAATCTGCCAAAGCGCTGGAAGCAAAGCTGAGCCGGGACAAAAAGCGGTGCGGCGAGCTGGACGACCTGATTCAAAGCCTGTACGAATCCAACTTCTCCGGCAAGATCTCCGATAAGCGTTTCAAGATGATGTCCGAAAAGTACGAGCAGGAGCAGGCCGAGCTGGAGCAGGCCATTGCACAGGGGGAACAGGAGCTTGCCGCCTATCAGGAGTCCGAAGTAAATGTGGATCAGTTTTTGAAGCTGATTCGCCGCTACACGGAGTTCAACGAGCTGACCACCCCCATGATGAACCAGTTTGTGGACAAGGTGATTGTCCATCAGGCAGAGAAGATTGACGGCGAACGGGTGCAAGAGGTGGAAATCTACCTGAATTACATCGGCAAAATTGACATTCCGCAACAGATTCTTACTCCGGAGGAGCAGGCAGAGGAGGAGAAACTGAAGGAGAAACGGAGAAAGAGCCGGGAGGCAGCCCTGCGCTGCTACTACAAGAAGAAGCGGGAGCGGGAAGCAAAGGCACAGAGCGCATAATCACACGTTTCATGACTGGGTTCCATACGGGGCTTCTCTGAGGGTCAGGGAAGCCCCGCTTTTTATTCCAATTCATAATACTGATTCCGGTTCAAATTACGCTGGATGGTATGCTCTTGCTGGGTCAACAGCTTGTACCCGTCCTCCATGGTCTTAATTGTTGACTTCAGCGCACGTCTGCGGTCATAGAGGTCTTGCTGCTGGGCGGTGAGCCGGACCTTCGCTTCCTTGAGAGACTGGTAATTGGGGACACAGTTGACGTGATGTGCCTCCTGATACTCCCGTAGATACTTTACAGCACCATCGTAAAGCAACAACCCTTGGATGTTCTTTTCCCGGAACTTGGGTGATTTTCGGGTTTTCAAATACTGTTCGTACAGCGGGCGGTATTTATGGTAGAGTCCGAGATGCTTCAACAATCCGTTGCACTCTTTCAGGTTCTTTTCTACCCGGAGCAACCGCTGAGTGTCGTGGTTGAAGTCCTGTTTGTGATCCTCAATGGTCGCTTGCAGGTCGTCGAGGTTGAGCAGGCGGTTTTCGGTCAGATAGTTGAAGCTCATGCTCATCGCTTTCAGATTTTGAATCTTTGCCCATTGGGTAAGGCTGTAGCTCGCCTGAATCTTGGGGTCGTTCAGGTCGATGATGCGTCCGGTAATAACCGTCTCAATGACCGGACGAGAGGGCTTCGGTTCGGGTATTGGCTTCTTCTCTGCCTTACTCTCAGGCGCAGCCTGTGGCGCTTGTTCCTTCTCTTTTTGCTGCTGCAACTCCAACAAACGCTGGCTGATGAACGCTTCAATGGATTCCTTGCTATAATCCTCTCCGAGTCTGCGGGAGGTAATGGGACGTTTGCGGTACTCCGGGAGATAGCTCCAGCGTCCTCGGCTTTCGGTCACTTCAATGGTATAATCTCGCTTCAGGATGGCTTTGAAATCATCAACAGAATTGCATTTCTGCTTTGTTTCGTCGATTGCTTTACGGATTCTGGCAAGTTCCGTTTCAAATTTTTCTACGGCTGGCTTGCCACCAACCATGCGGATGGTTTCATTCTTTTGGTCGAGCCGTTCCTGCCCCCGCTTTTCTGCGTAGTATTCTCTGTCTGTAATTCTCTGCTTGGCTGGCTTGTTCAGCTCCACCTGATGAAGTCCGTTCTCCCGGCACAGCTCTTCCACTTCGGATTTCAAGTAAGCCATACATTGATCGGTGGGGTGGAACTTGTAACCTGCCTTGCCGTCACGCTCAAATTCTGAGTACACTGGTTGGGGAATGTCCTTGATTCTAAGGCTATTCAGATTTACATGGACGTGAATATTGTGACTTCTGTTGTTTCCGTCATCATGGGAAGCGACAACACATTGATGTCCGCTGAAATGCTTTCTTGCAAACTCCATGCCCAGCGCCTGCGCTTTTTCCAGCGTCAGTCCGCACTCCACGTCCTTCGGGTCAAAACTGAGGATGAAATGGTGCTGCTTCACTTCTCGTTCGTCACGGTTTTTCTTCCACTGGCGGTTACTGCGCTGGCAGTCCAGATTGTACGTCCACGGGGTTGTGTTGATGGCGTCAATCAGGTAATTCTCCCGCAGCTTCTTGACATGATTATGGTCATAAATTGGACGGGCATGGCTGTCGTGTTGAAATAGAACGTAAGTGATAAAGGCATGGTAGTCGGAATTATGTACAGCCAAGTGCTTCAGAATTGCCATGAAAGTCCTCCACATCTCTGAGAAACCGTAGTCTCTCGTTCAACCGGTCGATGGTTCTGACAATGTCATCCGTCATTCGTTTGGTTTGTTCGTCTCCGCTGTTTAACTTCCGGGCAATTTGATTCAGATTGTTTCCTATCCGGGCTAGTTGACTAGCCACTGCGCTTGCCCGTTCCTCGTCAAGAGCAATGCGCACCTCTGGGCGTGGTATTCCTCCGGTCAACGCTTTGCGCCGGATGTACTGTGACCGGGACTGATCGAGAACCTGACAAACGAAGTCAAGGGTTTCCATTTCGTCATTGGAAAAGCGGACACTTACGATATTGGTGCGTGGTGTTTCTGCATGGAATGATTTCTGCTTGCTCATTTTGCCTCCTTCATCGAAAGGTTTTGTAGCGGCTCTGCCGCATTTTCTGAAAGAAAATTTGCCGAGGGATTGGGGCACCGGAAGCCCCAACGAGTGTACCGATTCGTTTTGCGTGCGGAGCGCCCAAAACGTAATACGGTACGAAACTCGCCCTTCCCAGCTACCGAGGAATAATTTCCGGCTCCCGCCGGGTCTGAAAAAGAAAGCACGCCTGATCTGAAGTACGTTGATATGCTCCCCCTATGAGAGACAGTGAAAGAATATAACCACTGTCAAAGATAGGGGGAGCATTGTTATGCCAAACAGGCAAAAGATAGAAGTGGCTGAAAAAGTAAGAATTGCCCGGGAATGTCTCGAACACAAGCTCAGCATACGAGAGGCAGCACGATTGGCAGGAGCAAATTGTCAATCCATAAGAAACTGGATCAGCATTTATGAGAATTACGGAGTCGAGGGGTTTACCCCAAAAGGAAACCAGCACTTTACCACTGAGGTAAAAATGGCGGCCGTCATCGAATACTTGAATGGAGA
>ATWA01000050.1 GCA_000421005.1 Clostridiales bacterium NK3B98 | reverse complement strand
CGCCAGAGCCAGCAGATGACCGCACTGGTGGAGCAGCAGAACCAGTCCTGCCAGAGGATCGACGCCGCTCTGGACAGCGTCCGTCAATTCGTGAACGACTGCGGCGAGCAGGTCAGCCGTCTCAGCGACAGCAACCGCCAGCTCCAAAGCAGCATCGACCGAGCCATGACCAGAGCCGCTGACACCCTGTCCCACAGCACAGAGCGGGCGCTGATTCAGGTGGAATCCGAGGTCAATCGGAAATCCGTTGCCTACATCACCCAGATGGAAAACGCGGTAAAACGGGCGCTTGCGTCCTTTCGTCACGCAGAAGCGCAGTTGGGCGACTTTACCAGCCGGCATTTCTGGCTGATGATGGTGGTGTGCGGCTCTGTGCTGGGGCATTTGATTGGATGTATTCAGTGGATACTCACACTGATATGAGGTGAGCGCATGGATAACGCCAAAGAAAACAGATCGTCTTACCATACATTTGCCGCATTGAAGCTGATAGAAGCACTGTATCATGACAAAAAGATTTCCCGCACCATGTACCGCAGTATATTGAGGGACTATAAAGATCAGGTTGACTTATCACAGTTTCCCTGATAAACTAAGCACATAGCAAAAGAAGGATGTTATTAAGGAGGTTCAATTATGTACGCTTATGGCTATGGACAACGCCCCAGAGAATTGCGGGTTGTCATCTATGCACGAGTCAGCACCGAGCACGAGGCGCAGCTCTCTGCACTGGGAAATCAGTTGGACTGGTACAACTCCATTCTCGCCCAGCATCCGGAGTGGACGCTGGTGAAGGAGCCCTATGTGGATGAGGGACTCACCGGCACCAGCGCCAAAAAGCGTCCCAACTTTCTCCGCATGATCGAGGACGCAGAGAAGCGGGAATTTGATCTGATTCTCACCCGTGAGGTGTCCCGGTTCGCCCGAAACACAGTGGATACCCTGCAATATACCCGGCAGCTCAAGGCTTGGGGCGTAGAAGTATTCTTCATCAACGACAATATCCGCACCTTTGACGGCGATGGAGAGCTGCGTCTGACCATCATGGCCACGCTGGCACAGGACGAAAGCCGTAAAACCTCCATCCGGGTAAAGGCAGGACAGCAGACTTCCATGGAAAACGGTGTCTACTACGGCAACGGCAATATTCTGGGCTATGACCGGGTAGGCAGAAGCTATCAGATCAATCCGGAGCAGGCACGCACGGTTCGCAAAATCTTCGATCTGTATTTGGACGGCAATGGATTGCGGAAAATTCAATTTGCACTGGAAACCGGAGGATACAAAACCGCCACTGGAAAGTCCAACTGGCATATGTCCAACATTTCCAAAATCCTGAAAAATCCCTTTTACTGCGGCATTCTGGTCTACCACAAGCAGTGGACGCCGGATTTTCTGGAGCAGAAGAAGATCAACAATCTGGGCGAGATTCCCACCACCGAGGTCAAAGGCACCCACGAACCCATTGTCACTGAGGAGGAGTTTCGGCAGGTTCAGGCCATGACCAGAATCCGAACCAGAGACGAGTCTGAACAGAAACCCGGTCAGCGGATTATGGGCAGAAAGCCCCCCGCCGATATTTGGGTCAAGCTGTTGGAATGTCAATGCGGTCACCGATTCAATCGCAAACGCTGGCACTCCACCAAAACCGAGATGCAATACGGGTATCAGTGTTACGCCCAGATCAGAAGCGGCTCGGTCAAAACCAGGGAAAACCGCGGACTGTCTACAGAGGATATCTGTCATGTCCCCATGATTCCCGGTTGGAAGCTGCAGATGATGGCAAACCACATTTTCCGGGATTACTTACAGGACAAGGAAAAGGTGCTTGCACTGGCTCAGTCCATGCTGGAAGCCCACATAGAGGACATTCTGCCTGCTGAGGACGATCATGCCGAGGAAATCCAGCGCTGTGAGGAAGAGCTGAACCGGCTGAACCAACGTCTGGACAATCTGGTGGAGATGCGGGCAGACGGAGATATTACCCGTGAGATGTTCAAGCTGAAAAAGTCTGAGCTGGACGGAAAAATCTCAGATGTCTCGGTCAGGCTTGCAGCGCTTCAACCCAAAGAGCAGAAGTCCGGAGTGGATGAGGAGGAGACCTGCGAGCAAAAAATCACCATCCTGCGCTACGCTTTGGAGCAGTATGTCACCTTCGACGAACAGGGCAATATTCCCGAAAGCGTCATTGACGCATTCGTGGAAAAAATCATTGTCAGAGAGAACTCTTTCCAGTGGTATCTACGGTTTTCACCGGATAATTCTCCTGTTTCCTGTACAATTACAGGCAGTAAGCGCAAAGGGCAGCCTTCACCTTCTTTTGCTCACTGCTCTACAGGCTGCCATTAAGAAGCCTCGCTGATCTCCGTCTTTTCTGAATAGTTCTATGTTGAACCCCCTGCCATCCTTTTGGTGGCAGGGGGTTCTGTAGCTATTTTATTTATATTACAATAGTTGCATCGGCATGGCAAAGGAGCGAAGCGGAATGGAGACAGCAGACTACGAAGCCCGGCTGCGGGCAAAAATAACCACTCTGCGAATGGAGCGGAACATTTCTGAACTTCGCATGAGTCTGGATTTAGGCAAGAGCGGCTCCTATATCCGCAGCATCACCAGCGGCGCAGCGCTGCCATCGTTACGTGAGCTGTTCAACATCATTCACTATCTCGGCATCACTCCCGCAGATTTTTTCGAGACTTTGAAGACGGCAACTCTCTGCGCACATCCCTGAACCACCAGCTGATGCGTATGGAGGATTCAGATTTAGAAAAAGTGGGGCTGTTTCTACCCTGGATTCAGCCATAACCAAGTCATTTTATCACTTTTGAGGGCAAAATTACGCAAACCACCGCAGACCGGAATAATCCCCGATCTGCGGTGTTTGCGTTTTCAGAACTTGATACAGATTACAACACCTGTTCCGCCTGAGCGGACGCTTCCATGGCATCTGCCACAGGCACATCCGGATAGTCGGTGTCCACGGGCATGGGGAGGGTCTGCATATACTCGTGCATGGCCTCCGCCACCCGCTTTCCGTTGGCAACTGCCTCCACCACAGTGCGGGCGCCGTTGACTGCATCGCCGGCGGCAAAGACGCCGGGGCGGCTGGTGCGGCCGTCCTCGTCCACGGTGAGCAGACCCCGATTGGTGTCAATGCCCCGGGTGGAGCTGACCAGATTGCTCTCCGCCCCCTGAGAGACGGCGATAATCACACTGTCGCAGGGATAGAGCCGCTCGGTGCCGGGGATGGAGACCCGCTTGCCCTCCTCGTTCACCTCGCTGTCGGACAGCACCACGCCGTCCTCCCGAATCTCAAGGGTAATCTTGTTCATCAGGAACTCCACACCCTCCAGCTTGGCATAGCTGGACTCGTACTCGCTGGCGGTAATCTTGTCGGAGCGGTTGACGCAGGTGACATGGGCAGCGCCGTGGCGCACCGCCGTCCGGGCGCAGTCCATGGCGGAGTTTCCGGTGCCGATCACCATGACCCGCTCCCCCAGATGGAAGGCGGAGGGGCTGGCCAGATAGTTGATGGCGTAGCTCACATGACCCAGGCTTTCCCCCCGGATGTTCAGCTTGCGGGGTTTCCACAGACCTGCGCCCACAAACACGCTCTGATAGCCGTCCCGGAACAGGTCGTCAATGGTCAGCGCCGTGCCGATGTAGGTATTGGGGCGGAACTGAATCCCTTTCAGCTCCAAATGGCGGTAAGCCAAATCGTCCAGCACCGAATCCGGCAGACGGAAATCCGGGATGCCGTAGCGCATCACGCCGCCGATTTTGTCCTTGCTGTCGAAGATGGTCACCTTGTAGCCGTACCGGGCCAGAATGATGGCGATGGTAATGCCGGAGGGGCCTGCACCGATGACCGCCGCCTTGCGGCCGTTGGAGGGGGCGGGCCCTTTCACCATCTGGTTGGCGTAGGTGGTGGAGATATAGTTCTCAATGACCGAGAAGTGCACCGGTGCGCCTTTGATGCCCCGGACACAGTGTCCCTCGCACTGTCCCTCGTGATTGCACACCAGCGAGCAGACAGTGGTCAGGGGGTTGTTTTCAAAGAGCATCCAGCCGGCGTCGTTCAGCTTGCCCGCCTTGAGCAGCCGGATGACCTCGGGAATATTGGTATGGATGGGACAGCCCTGCTGGCATCTGGGGTTTTTACAGCCGAGACACCGGTTGGCCTCCTCCATCACATGAAGTGCCATGGATTGCCACGCTCCTTACAGATTGAAATAACGCTTTGCGTTGGTGTAGCTGATGCCCTCCACGATCTTTTTCAGAGAGGACTCGATGTTGGGATACTCCCCGTTCTCCACCCAGTTGCCCACCAGATTGCACATAATCCGGCGGAAATAGTCATGACGGGCATAGGACAGGAAGGAGCGGGAGTCGGTGAGCATACCCACGAAGTTGCCCAGCAGTCCCAGATTGGCCAGAGACTTCATCTGCTCCTCCATGCCGCTCTTGGTGTCATTGAACCACCATGCGGAGCCGTGCTGAATCTTGCCGGGCACCTCGTCGGACTGGAACACGCCCAGCATGGTGCCAAGCTGCTCGTTATCGGCGGGATTCAGGGAGTAGAGAATGGTCTTGGGGCACTGACCGTGCTCGTCCAGTGCGGAGAGGAGACGAGCGATATCGCCGCCGCAGGTGTTCTGGGAGATCATATCAAAGCCGGTATCCGGGCCGAGACGGCGGTACATCCGCTCGTTCATATTACGCAGGCAGGAGTAGTGAATCTGCATGGCGATGTTCAGGCGGTGATAGGCACGACCCAGCGCCAGCAGCACGTTGGTCTGATAAATTTCCGCCTCTTCCACAGAGATTTCCTTGCCCTGCATCACCTTTTCAAAGGCCTCGTTGGCCTGCTCCATGGTGCCGGGGCGGAAGGGAATGTAGTCCAGACCGTGGTCGCTGGCACGGCAGCCCATGTTGGCGAAAAACTCCAGCCGTTCAATCAGAGCGTCAATGACCTCCTGTGCGCTGTTCAGGCTGTCCTTGCCTACGCTGGCGGCCAGCTTGCCAATGTACGCCGCAAAGCCCTCTTTGCTGATGTTGATGGCCTTGTCAGGGCGGAAGGAGGGGCAGACCTTCACAGTGATGGTGGGGTCAGCGGCGATCTTCTCATGCCATTCCAGAGAGTCGATAGGGTCGTCGGTGGTGCCCACCATGGCCACGTTGGACTGGCGCACCAGACCACGGACGGTCATGTTGGGGTCGTTTTGCAGCATGTCGTTGCACTTGTCCCACACCTCTTTGGCGTTGTCCAGCGTCAGCGGCTCCTCAATGCCGAAATACTTATGCAGCTCCAGATTGCACCAGTGGTACATGGGGTTGCCGATGGCCATTTCCAGCGCCTCCACGAACTTCAGGAACCGCTCGTAGTCCGGCTTGTCCCCGGTGATGTAGTCCTCGCTGACGCCGTTGGAGCGCATCACACGCCACTTGTAGTGGTCGCCAAAGTAGGTGCCGTCGGGGTTGCGTCCACCCAGCCAGACCTGTGCCAGATTTTCAAACCGGCGATCCTCGTAAATCTCTTTGGGAGAGATGTGGCAATGGTAGTCCACCAGCGGCATTTTGTCCGCATAGTCGTGGAAGAGGTGCTTTGCAGTCTCTGTCTCCAGCAGAAAATCCTTGTCCATAAATGCTCTCATAGTCATACTCCTTGCGTTCTCAACGCTTAATATCGTAATTCATGTTCATCAGATTGCGGATGGAGTCCACATCGTCGGTAATGTTGCCGTCGCCGTGGATGGTGTGCTTGATGACGCTGGACGCCACAGCAAAGTTGACCATGTCCATGGGCTTGTAGTGGTGCATCATGGCGTAGATCAAGCCGCTGGCAAAGGCGTCGCCGCCGCCCACACGGTCAAGGATGTTAAAGGTAAACAGGCGGCTTTCAAAGGTGTGGCCCTGATACCACATATAGGCCATCAGGCTGTTTTCGCTGCCGGAGTGGGCATAGCGCACATGCCGGGCGATGCACTTCAGGTTGGGATACCGGGACACAAACGCCTGAAACACCTCATCCTGGGCCTCATAGCTGGGCTGCATGGGAAGGCCGTCCTTCCAGTCGCCCTTGCTGTGGTCGTCCTCATCCTTCCAGAGGTGGTAAGGCTCGATGCCGAACAGCACGTCCACATAGGGCAGGCACTGGGTGCAGTAATCCCGCGCCTGTTCCCATGTCCAGAGCAGGCTGCGGAAGTTGCCGTCAAAGCTGACGGTAAGCCCCATCTCCCTGGCGCACTGCATCAGCCGCAGGGTGAACTCGGCGCAGGAGGGGCTGAGGGCGGGGGTGATGCCGCTGAGATGCAGCCAGTCATACCCCTGCAGCAGTGCGGCCGGGTCGATTTGGGAGAAATCGTACTCGGTGATGGCGCTGTGCTTCCGGTCGTAGGTCACCTTGCTGGGGCGGATGCCGTAGCCGGTTTCCAGATAATAGGTTCCCAGACGATGGGTGGGGGTCTCCTCCTGGGAGGAGAGAATCACCGGGGTACAGTGGACATCGTTGCTGCGCAGCATACGCACGGCGCTCTTGCCCAGAGAGTTATTGGGCACCACGCTGAAGAAGGTGGAATCCACATTCAGGTTGGCAAGGGCAAGGGCGATATTGGCCTCGCTGCCGCCGTAGCTGGCTTCAAAGTTGTTGGCCACCCGGATCTTGCCGTAGTTAGGCGGGGTCAGGCGCAGCATGATCTCACCAAAGGTGATAAACTTCTGCCCCGAAGTCTCATTTAACAGGGGATTATGGTGATCCATCGTGATTCTCCTATTCATGCACAGGCAGGGAAGGACAGACCATGTCCTTCCCTGTTGTGAAACGAATTACCGCTGGATACGTCCGGAGCCGTCGCCGCTGGCCAGCTTCTCCACCTCAGCGACAGACATCATGTTGTAGTCGCCCTCGATGGTGTGCTTCAGCGCGGAGGCCGCCACAGCGAACTCCACCGCAGCCTGGGTGCTCTTGCCGGAGAGCAGGGCATAGATCAGGCCGCCGCCGAAGCTGTCACCGCCGCCCACGCGGTCGATGATGCGCAGCTCGTACTTCTTGGAGAAGCAATACTCGTCGCTGGCCACGTCGTAGAGCATGGCAGACCAGCCGTTGTCAGAGGCGCTGTGGCTCTCACGCAGGGTGATGGCAACCTTCTCAAAGCCGAACTTGTCAGCCAGCTGCTTGGCCACGGACTTGTAGCCCTCATGGTTCAGGCTGCCGCCGTAGATATCGGTGGCCTCGGCCTCGATGCCGAACACGTCCTTGGCGTCCTCCTCGTTGGAGATGCACACGTCCACATACTGACACAGGTCGGTCATGGCGGCACGGGCCTGCTCACGACTCCACAGCTTGCCCCGGTAGTTCAGGTCGCAGGAAATCTTCACGCCACGGGCCTTGGCGGCCTTGCAGGCCTGACGGCAAATCTCCACCACGTTCTCGCCCAGAGCCGGGGTGATGCCGGTGAAGTGGAACCAATCCACGCCCTCAAAGATCTTGTCCCAGTCAAAGTCAGAGGGCTGAGCCAGCTGGATGGCGGAGTTGGCACGGTCATAGATGCACACGCTGCCCCGCTGAGAGGCCCCCTTTTCGTTGTAGTAGATGCCCACACGCTCGCCGCCCCGGACGATCATGGAGGTGTCCACGCCGTAGCGGCGCAGGGAGTTGATGGCAGCCTGACCGATGGCATGGGCGGGCAGCTTGGTGACGAAAGCGGCATCCATGCCGTAGTTGGCCAGAGAGACGGCTACGTTGGCCTCGCCGCCGCCGAAGGTGAACTCCAGCGTGTTTGCCTGCACAAAACGCTCATAGTGGAAGGGCTGGAGACGAACCATCAGTTCGCCAAAGGTGACAATCTTAGACATATCGCATTCTCCTGTTCTGTATTACTTGGCGTTCCCCACCAGATGGATGGCAAAACCGCAGATTTCCTGTTCCAGATAGATGGCGTTGAGCACCCCGTTTTTGTACTTGGCGCTCTCCGGGCGGAAGGTGAAGCCCCGTCCCTCCAGATCCGCCACTGCCGCAGCCACGTCGGGAGTGCCGATGGCAATGTGGCCGTGTTTGCCCAGATAGGGCTCTTTCATCAGCTCCACTGCCTTGGCGGCAAAGACGGAGCTGTTGCCCTCCTTGGCAGTAAAGCCAAAGAGCGCTTCAAATATGGCCGCACCCTGCCGGGCTTCCTCGGCGTTGGCGGCGTTGATGCCCACATGGGCCAGCGTATACTCAACCATTGCGCACCTTGTCCACAATGGCGCGGCTCTGCTTGCACAGGTCGATGATCTTATCCCAGTGGCCGCCCTCGATGTCGTCAGCCTTCACCATGTAGGAGCCGCCGCAGGCAGCGATCACCGGGCAGGACAGGTACTCTTCCAGATTCTTCAGGGAGATACCGCCGGTGGGCATGACCTTGAACATGGGGAAGGGAGCGCTCATGGCTTTGATCTTGGCCAGACCGCCGGACTGCTCGGCGGGGAAGAACTTCACCACTTCGTAGCCATAGGGCAGAGCCATCTGATACTCGGTGGGGGTGGTGACGCCGGGGAAGTACTGCACGCCCAGCTCCTTGCACTTGTCCGCAATCACATAGGCAAAGCCGGGAGAGACGATAAACTGCGCCCCTGCGTCCACAGCGGCCTGCACCTGCTCCACAGTGAGAACAGTGCCTGCGCCCACGATCATATCCGGGCAGGTTTCCTTCATGATCTTAATGGCCTTGTCCGCACCGGCGGCACGGAAGGTCACCTCCGCCACAGGCAGGCCGCCCTCGCAAAGTGCCTTTGCCAGAGGGGCAGCGTCCCGCTCGGGGTTGTTCAGCTTGATGACCGGCACCACACCGATCTTGGAAATGGCCTGATTCAACTGATTCATAATGATTGTCCTCCCTTGTTATAATTGCTCATACAGACGCTCCAGATAGCGTCTGGAAGTGACTGCGTTGTCGTTGCTGGTGTTTTCCAGCGTGGCCTGAATAAAGGGCTTGCGCTGCTTCATAAAGCGGAGAATGTGGGTGTAGTCCATCTCCCCCGTCCCGGCGGCGATGCTCTTGAGATCGTCCCCCTCCGGCACAAAGTCCTTGAGGTGTACCACGGCGATATGCTCGCCCAGCTTGTCTATCGCCTCGTCGATCACCCGCTCCCTGTGGTCGATGTTGCCGGGATAGAGCAGGTTCACCGGGTCGAAGATAATGCGGAGATTCTGGCTGCCAATGGCACGCAGCACCTCCACCGCCCGGTCAGGGCAGTAGACAATGTGCTTCCAAACCGGCTCGATGGCCAGCGTCACACCGTAATGCTCGGCGCACTCCACCACGGGAGCCAGACCGCGGATGAAGGTGTCCAGCGCCTCTTGGGAATGGGTGTTTTCGTCCATCTTGTAGGCGGCGTTGGGGGCGCCGGTCTCGGTGCCAACCACTCCTGCCCCCATGAGGGCGGCAACCCGGATGTGTCCGTCGTATTTGCTCTGAATCTCCCGCAGCTTTTCCGGGTCGGGATGAGCCAGATTCAGATAGCACCCCAGCACAGCTACGTCCAAATCCTCTCTGGCAAAGACCCGCTTGGTGTGAAAGGCCAGCCCCTCGTTCAGGGCGGCATAGTCGAAGGTGACTCCCTGGATGACCTTGGAGAAGGCCAGATGGACACAGGAGAAGCCCTCCTCCCTGGCCTTTGCCGCCCGCTGTTCCATGGTGTGGAACTCCGGGGACAGGGCGGTGTTGACATCGTGCAGGCGAATTCCTAACTGCATACGCACTCCTCCTTTTCCTTTGTCCGCTCTGCCTCCTCCCGGCGGATGTCCCGCAGCACCGGGAACGCCGCAAGGATGGAGCACAGTCCGGTTAATACATTGCTCACCATCATGGTCACCCCCACTGCCTCAGCGCCCATGGCCGTGCAGCTTTGCAAATACCACAGCACCGGAATGCGGAAGGCAAACACTCTCGCCAGATTCAGCGCCAGCGTCCGCTTTGCCATACCGTAGCCCAGCATCAGGGCGTTGACGGCGGAGTTCACGCCAAGGGTGATATACCCCAGCATCTCCCAGCGGTGGATGGACACGATCATGTTGCAAAAGCTCTGGTCAAAGCTCTCCTTGGACTGGGCGAAAATCTGCGCCAGCCACGGGAGGGTGAAGGTCACTGCCGTCATGCCGATGACGCCGATGGCAATGTCCACCGCCAGCAGCCAGTAGAAAATATGGCGGGTGCGGCGGTACTCCCCTGCTCCCCGGTTTTGGCTGATGACCGCCGAAGCGCCGTCCAGCATACCGGAATGCCAGTTGGTGGTGAGACCGCCGATGTTATTGGAAACCCCCAGCGCCCCGGCGGTGAGCTTGCCGTAAGCGCCGGCCATAGAATTGACAATGACTTTTCCTGCGGCGAACAGCATTTTCTCCGCCGTCACCGGGTAGGAAAGCCGAAGGATGGGTGCCAGCGTCTCCCCTTTCAGGTGAACTGCACTCCGGGAGAACCGGAAGGCACCCTCGTCCCGGGGCATCCGCCACAGGGCATAGCCCAGTGGAGCCGCCCATGGACACCATCAGGTCGGAGAAACGGCCTACGGTGGGGTTGGCGGTGATGCCGGACAGCCCGTCCGAGCCGCCGCACTTCATGCCCACCACCAGCTCGCTCACCGGCATTTCCTCCCGCTGGAACCGGCTGGCGTAGGCGGCGCACTCTTTCAGCAATGCGCTGCCCGCCTCGATTTCGTCCTCCACCTGCTGACAGGTGAGAAACTTTACCCGCTCCGGGTCGTAGTCCCCCAGCTCGGCAAGGAACTGCTCATGGGTCAGGTTCTCGCAGCCAAGGCTGAGCACCAGCACCGCCCCCGCATTGGGATGCCGGGTGAGGGCAGCCAGCAGCTTCCGGGTCTGGCGTGGTCATGTCCGGTCTGGGAGCAGCCAAAGGGATGGGTGAAGGTATAAAGCCCATCAATAGAGCCAGTGACCAAATCCTGATTCTCCCGCACCAGCGTCTTTGCCACATCATTGACACAGCCCACGGTGGGGATGATCCAGATTTCGTTCCGGGTGGCGGCTCTGCCATCGGCTCGGCGGTAGCCCATAAAGGTCTTGGGGGGCAGCGGGTCAAGCTGCTTCACGTTGGGGCAATAGGTGTACTCCACCTCGCCGGACAGGTTGGTGGCCATATTGTGGGTATGCACCCAGTGGCCGGGGGTGATATGATCGGTGGCGTGGCCGATGAACAGACCGTACTTCACCACCATCTCCCCGTTGCCAATGGGGGCAAGCGCTATTTTATGTCCCTGAGGAATGTCCTCCTCAGCGGTCACGCCCTGAAACACAGTGCCTTTTGCAATGGGATGCAGGGCAACGGCTACGTTATCCTGAGGATGGATTTTGATGAAATCAGGCATGAATCTGCCCTCCTTTGTGTTACAGGCAGGCGGCGTAGGCCTTCAGAGCGCCTTCGCTGCGAATCACCTTCAGGGCATCGGCAGCGGCGGCCTCAAAGCCGGGGATGGTGGTCAAATCCATACCCCACATCCGCTCATCGGTCATGACAGCGTGGGTCAGCGTCTCAGCGTCGTCATTGCGGTGGTCATAGTAGAACTCCATCACAAAGCGGTCGTCGGAGACGGTGTACTCGTTGCCCTTGGCACGCTTGCACACCAGACCCTTGTCCGTCAGCTCCTGAATATCATTGGAGAAGAAGGCCATATAGGCGGCAAAGCTGGTGACCAGGCACTTGGGCAGTTCGCCCTTTTCGGCCACATACTCCTGCAGGCTGGGCAGGTCTCTGGCTCTCCACTTGGAGGTGGAGTTCAGGGAGATGCTCATCAGCTCGTAGTTGACAAAGGGGTTGTTGAAGCAATCCTGTACAGCGGCGGCAAAGTCGGTCAAATCCTTCTTGTCCAGAGGCAGGGTGGGAATCACCTCGTCATAGAGCATCTTATTCATAAAGCCCAGCACGGTATCGTCCTGCATACAGTCACGGACGATATCGAAGCCTGCCAGATAAGCGCCCAGCACAAAGCCGGTGTGTGCGCCGTTGAGGATACGCACCTTGCGCTTTTTGTAGGGGGTCACGTCAGGCACCACGGGGCAGTTCAGACCAGCGGCCTTGAAGGGTAGCTTCTCCTCCAGCCATGCCGGGCCCTCAATGTTCCAAACGCCGAAGACCTCGCCCACGTCCAGCAGGGGGTCAGCGTAGCCGTGCTCCTGCTCCAGACGAGCCACTTCCTCCGGGTCACGAATGCGGCCGGGGACAATCCGGTCCACCAGCGTGGAGCAGAAGGTGCAGTCCTCGTTGACGTACTTGCGGAAGTCCTCGCTGAGACCCCACTGGTCAATGTACTGATTGACGCACTTCAGCAGCTCCTTGCCGTTGTTGTCAATCAGCTCGCAGGACAGGATGACCAGCCCGGAGCCGCCGGCGTTGAACCGCTCCAGCAGCACCTGAGTCAGCTTGCCGGGGAAGGAACTGGCAGGTCTGTCTGCAAGCTGGCAGGCGGGGTCGTAGACAATGCCTGCCTCGGTGGTATTGGAAACGATGTATTCCAGATCCTTGGAACGGGCCAGCTCCATCATGGCGTCGAAATCAGCGCTCTCATAGGGGTTCAGGCAGCGGGAGACGCAGGAGATGACACGCTTGCGGTCCACTTTTTCGCCGTTCTCACGGCCGCGGAGGTACAGGGTGTAAAGACCCTCCTGCTCGTTAATCAGCGTTGCCAGACCGGGGGCGATGGGCTGCACCAGAACGCACTTGCCGTTCCAGCCCACCCGCTCGTTGGACACGTCGAACCAGTAGTCCACAAAGGCGCGCAGGAAGTTGCCCTCGCCAAACTGCATGACCTTCTCCGGAGCCTTCTCCAGAATGTATCCATCATAGCCGGACTTCTTCAGCACTTCGTAATTCAACTTTCCATGACAATCGACCTCCACAAATGATTTCTTTGGTTGATGTGTACATTATAAACGCCATCTTCATTTCTTCCAATGGTGGATATTGCGGATAAAGATTGCAAATCTTGCGGTGTTCCCTCTTGACAGCTTCCCCTCGGGGAAGGTATCATCTTTTTTAAGGGGAGGGTGGCAGATATGGCCAGAACACCGGAGCATTTTGACCCCCGGCAGCAGATGCTGGGCACCGAATATGAGCTGCAATACAAGCGGGATATTGACCTGAAAAACGTGGAGCTGCACCACCACGATTTCTTTGAGCTGTACTATCTGGTCTCCGGTGAGGTGACCTACACCATTGAGTCCAAGCTGTATCAGGTTCTGCCCGGGGATTTGCTGCTCATCAGCCCCCGGGAGCTGCATCAGCTTCACATCTGCCCCCATCCGGATGCCTATGAGCGGTTTGTACTTTGGATTGACCCGGCAGCCATTCTCCGGCTGTCCACTCCCAGCACCGACCTGATGCGCTGTCTGGACTCCTCCCTGCCCGGCTATCGCAACCGGCTTCGTCTGGATATTGAAGACCGCCGCCGGATGTTCACATGGTTGGAGGAGCTGTTTGAGGTGCAGCGCCGGGGCGGCTACGGTGCGGACATCATGCCGGATGCGCTGCTTACTCAGATTCTGGTGTTTCTCAACCGGACAGCGGAAAAGGTGGAGCCGGAAAGCGTCCCTTCCAGCGCTCTGGCATCCCGGGTGGTGGACTATGTGGCCGCCCACTACGGGGAGGAGCTGTCTCTGGATGTGCTGGCAGAGCAGCTCTTTGTGAGCAAATACCACCTGAGCCACGCCTTTCAGCAGCAGGTAGGCACCAGCGTCTATCGTTACATTTTGAAAAAGCGGCTGCTCATCGCCCGTGAAGCCATGGCAAAGGGCGCCAAGCCTACGGCGGTTTGGAGCCAGTGCGGTTTTGGGGACTATACCGGGTTTTACCGGGCTTTCAAGTCGGAATATCAGGTCAGCCCCAGCGCCTTTGCCCACTCCCGGCAGCAGAATTTATAGGGCAAACTGCTCATCCCGGACAGCATCGCACATCCGGTCAAAGAGCTGCTCGCTCTCTTCCAGCGTCAGACCGCTGCAAAGCGCCTGATTGCGGAACGCTGAGAGCACCTTCTCCCGGCTGCGCTGGGCAATGCTCTCGTCCAGCAGGTCGATATTATCGCTGCACCGACGCACCAGCGCCAGCGCTCCGGCGGGGAGGGGACGGGACACCACCGGGTCTACAAAACCGTTGGTGAAGACGCAGTTGGTCTCCACGATTGACCCCAGCGGAATACCGGGCATCTGTCCCCGGTTGGGGAGGTTGACGTTGGACACCACCGTTTCCAGTCCGGCAATGCCCCGCAGCATCCGCACCAGCTCCTCCCCCGACGGGGCGAGGGGCACTTCTTTTTTCCCTTCCGCCATGTCTATGGATTCCTGAATCAGCTTTTTCTGGTTTTGCTCCCGCCAGTCCACGGTGGTGAGGGCAAAGTGCCACTTTGCCACGGTGTCCGGGTCTTTCAGATACCAGCTTCGGTCTACAAACTCCGCCAAATGCCGGTCTCCGGCGGCGGCCAGCGCCCCGTAGCGGCGGTACAGGTCCATCTTCACCCGGTTTCCGTAGGCGAAGGTGTCCCACGTCCACTGGTCAGCGGGGCCATGTTCATAGTACCCGCTCTCATAGTACCGCTCCACAAGGCCGGGCAGCAGCGCCATCAAATCCACATCCCGCCACCGGGCTTCGGTAATCCAGGTAAAGTGGTTCACCCCGGAGGCGTCGGTGTAGATGTCCCGGCGCTTCGCCTCCGCTCCGGTCATCTCTTTCAGTACGCAGCAGAGAAAGTCCTGGGTGTGGAACACCTCATGGCAGCAGCCAAAGGCCCGTATCTCCGGGAATACCCGGTACAGGGTCTTGACGCAGATGCTCATGGGGTTGGTCAGGTTCAGCACCCATGCTTTGGGGCAGCAGTCCCGAATGGCACGGGCGAAGCCCTCATAGGTGGGAACCGTGCGCAGCGCCCGCAGCACCCCGCCGGGACCTGCGGTGTCTCCCACGCTCTGGTAGATGCCGTATTGCTCCGGCAGATGGACGTCCACCCTCATCTCCCGAAAGGTGCCGGGAAGGATGGAAATCAGGACGAAATCCGCCCCGGTGAGCGCCTGTTCCAGTGTGTCCGCCACCGTATAATGGAATTGGGAACGGGCGGCAGGATGGGCGTGAATCCGCTGGGCAATGCGCTGGTTGCGCAGGGCTGCAGGTTGGTCTATGTCGTACAGGGCGACCTCTCCCGACAAATCCGGGTCAAGTGCCAGATCCTGCATAAAGCTCCTTGCCCATGCCTTGGAGCCGCCGCCAATATAGGCAATTTTAACGCTGAGGCTCATAAAAATTACTCCCATAAACGGACAAAACGGAGGCAAAATGTACCTCCGTTTTGATTATGGCGTGTATGCAAAGCGCCGGTTCAGCCATCTCTTGCACAGCTTGACCCATGCCCGGCAGTTTTTCTCCGGTGTCTCCACCTCTTGGGTGCAGGTAGAGATACCGTGTACACCTGTTTCAAAAAGATGGTACTCAAAGGAAACCCGATTCCGGCGCAGTTGTACAGCCAGAAGCAGGCTGTTTTCCGGTGGGACGCTCTCGTCCTGTCCCCCATGCCAGAGAAAGGTAGGTGGAAAGTCCGGTGTGATGTGGTCCAACAGGTGCAGCTTGTCCCGGAGCACTTCATCGCCTCCGGTGACATACTCCGCAGACTCCTTGCTATCTCATTCTCTGTCCGGAAGCTCACACCCAGCACATCTGGCAGGACGATGAGCAGGCCGCCGCCTTCTTCCTGGTGCGGATGGTGGAGCAGTGCCATTGACAGACAGCACAAGTCCCCTCTGACATGCAATCCGTCAGAGGGGACTTGCTCTATTATCATGGTATCTTCACCGTTCCCTTTGCGATACTCCGGAGGAAAGGTTCGTTCTACTTGTCTTCAAAGGCAAAATGATAGTTCAGCCCCAGCTTATCCCGAACGGCTAAAATCTCCTTCTGAACCGCTTCCCCTACGGGTACGCCTTTATCCTTGCGTTCCTGCCACACCAGCCACTCTTTTTCCCCGGCGGTATAGATTCGCTGCTGTCCCGGTGCCTTCCGAGATGCCCGAAGCACCCGGCAGATTTCACCAGCGGTCTTTTTGAACTCCTCCAAGCCCATATAGAACTCTGGATTGACCACGAAGAAAAAGTGTCCCAAGTGGTACATCTGCGGCTTGCCCTCCGGGCTGACCCCGGTAAGCGCCTTCATAAAGGGGCCTGCGCTGAGGGCTGCGGAGAGGATTTCCACCACGGCGGCGTAGCCGTAGCCCTTATAGCCGCAAAGCTCGTCCCCGATGCCGCCCAGCGGAGCCAGCGCCGCTGTACCGTCCACCAGACGCTGCAAAATCTCCTCCGAATCCGTCAGCGCCTCCCCCTGATTGGAGACGACCATCCCCGCCGGAGTGGGCTTGCCCTCCCGGGCGTAGTATTCGATTTTGCCTCTCTGTACAATGGAGGTGGCGCAGTCCAGCACAAAGGGAAACTCCTCATCCGTAGGAATGGCAAAGGTGAGGGGGTTGGTGCCCATCATGTTCTCCACCCCGAAGGTAGGAGCGATGGAGGGGCGGGCGTTGGTGCCGGTAATGCCGATGAGCCCCTCTTTGCTGGCCATGGTCGCCCAATATCCTGCAATGCCATAGTGGGTGGAATTGCGAATGGCACCCCCTGCCATGCCATAGGTTTTTGCCTTCTCGATGAGCATGGTCATCATTTTATGGCTGGCCACCATGCCCATACCGTCGTGGGCGTCGATCACCACGGTGGTGGGAGTCTCTTTGACGATTTCCAGCTCGGTCACCGGTTTCAACGTTCCTTTTACAATGCGGTCAATATAGATGGGCTTGAACCGATTGCAGCCGTGGCTCTCAATTCCCCGGCGGTCTGACTCCAACAGCACGTCTGCGCAGATGGCTGCGTCTGCTCTGGGTACGCCATAGCCCACGAAAGCGTCAATGAGAAAATCATTCATCTGCTGCCATGGTACATAGGGTCTGGTTTCCATAGAAGGTCACACCTCTCTACTATTTGGTGCAACCATTTTAGCACATCTATTTCTCAGAAGCAATCACATCCTAACTGAGAAACAGGTCAATGTCAGGAATGTCCAGACCCTCCTGAAGGGCCAAATTGATACCGTAACCGATGACCTTAGAGAGATCAGATATTTGCACATCAATGTCTTTGGGGGTAACCAGCATTTCAGACAGCTCATCCTCTCCCTGTTGTCCGGTGAGATCTCTCGCCAGTGTGCCTGCCTCCACCACAGTGGGGACACCGATGGCGATCACCGGCACACCCAGCGTTTGCTGGTTCAGCGCCTGCCTGCTGTTGCCCACACCGGAGCCGGGAACGATTCCCGTGTCCCCCAATTGAACTGTGGAACAAAGCCGCTGGGCGGATCTGGCCGCCAGCGCATCCACGGCCAAAATGAGTTCAGGATGAGCCTGTTGGATGACACCCCGCACCAGCTCGCCGCTCTCCAGCCCGGTGGTACCCAGTACCCCCGCAGCCAGCGCACTTACCGGACGAAAGGAGCCAAAATGTTCCGGTGCGTGGGCGATGAGGTGGCGGGTGACCAAAATCTGATCCACAACCCTGGGCCCCACGGCATCCGGCGTCACCAGACGGTTGCCGAGCCCCACCACGAGAACGGATTTGCTCTCCTGCTCCGGCAGGAGAGCCCGCAAGGACTCCGCCAGTGCGTGTACCGCCCGCTGGAAGGCATCCGCCTCTCTCCGTTTCACAGCGGAGAGCTCCAGCGTCAGGTAGGTTCCCTCCGGTTTTTCCAGCAGGGCAGCTCCCTCTTGGGAGGTGATTTGCACCCGGGTCACGCCAATCCCCTCTGATTGCCATTCCTCCTGAGTGACTCCGGGCAGCGCTGAATCCGGTTGCTGGCGGTGAAATTCCGCCGCTTCTACCGCCAAATCTGTACGAATCATACTCATTTTCCCCGCAATCCTCCCTTTTGAAATAGAATCCCCGAAGGCAGAGAAAAATATCCTCCGTACAGAAAAAAATTCAAAAAAACAGTTGCATTTTATCGCTGGAGATGCTAAAATGAGTAACTGCACAGGGTCATTGTGCAGATTGCTATTAGAGGAGGTGTTTGGTTTGCCGAATATTAAGTCTGCCAAGAAGCGTGTTCTGGTCAATCAGACCAAGGCCGAACAGAACAAGGCCGCGAAGTCCGCTCTGAAGACTACCCTGAAGAAGTTTGACGCCGTGGTGGCTGAGGGCAACCGCAGCGAGGCTGATAGCGCATACAAGCTGGCTGTCAAGACCGTTGACAAGGCCGCTGCTAAGGGCTTGATCCACAAGAACAAGGCTGCGAACAAGAAGAGCCAGCTGACCGTGAAGCTGAATTCTGTTCAGGGCTGATTGTGCGATTTTTCCAGTACGCAAACCGTCTGCCATTCGCAGGCGGTTTTTGTACTGTTATTGCAAATTTCCTCATATTTCGTCCTTTTTTCTTGTCAGGGGGTGATAGATCCTTGCGAAAAATGAGAAAGAACAGAGCGGCTGATCTAATCTGGCGGACTATTGAGATCTACATCCGGGCTCGTGTCCCCCGGGCAAGCGCAGCGTTAGCATATTATCTGCTTCTGAGCATTTTCCCGATTTTAATTGTAATCTCGTCCGTTCTGGGTATGCTGCCTCTGGCAAACTCGGCAACGCTCATGGACACCCTCAACGATCTACCGCCCGCCATTGGGGGAATCCTGCTGGACTATCTGACCTATGTGGAACGCAACCAGTCCGTTGCGCTCCTTTCCGGCGGCATATTTCTGACGCTGACTTCGTCCTCCGCCGCTTTTCGTGGATTAATGGACATCTTTGGCGAGGTGTTTGGACAGCGGGTTCGAGGCGGAGTTTTGGGGTTTATTTTTTCCCTGTTCCTCTCTGTCATCCTTATCATTATCATCTACGGCGGCTTGGTCATGGTTCTGCTGGGCGATCATTTTCTGAACATGATCCGGTTTTTGCTGGATGTACCGGTGCTGAGTTACAGTTGGAGATTGCTACAGCTGATGCTGCCCTTTGTCATGCTGCTGCTGTTCCTAGCCTTGGTTTACCGCCTGACGGCAAGGACACCCCGGCATAAGCAGACCATTCTCCCCGGCGCTATGATTGGTTCCTTTGCTCTGGTGGAAGCGACCAATCTATTTGCCCGCTTTCTTGCCCGCTCCACGCGCTACACCACTGTTTATGGTTCTCTGGCGGCAGTGATTATTTTGATGATTTGGCTGTTTATGTGTGGAAACATCATCATTCTTGGCAATATTTTCAACTACGCAGTGGCAGAAAATGAAGACCGGTTTGGAACGATCCGTCTGCCAAAATTGCCTAAAACGTAAAGCACATGATATGATAAGAGGGGAAGCGCCAGCCTCCCCTCTTTCTTCATTCTCCTCGCGAACCGCAAAAGAAAAACGTCTGAGGATTTCCTCAGACGTTTCTTTGTGTTGGCACTACCAATTTTCCCGGGCCGTCGCCAGCCAAGTATCGTAGGCGCAGGTGAGCTTAACTGCCGTGTTCGGAATGGGAACGGGTGGACCCTCACCGCAATCAGCACCAACTTACTTTCTTTGTAAAGAAAGTAAGCAAAGAAACTTTATTCTCGCTTCGCGGCGTTCTTCCGCTGGCTTTCCGTTTCTTACTCCGCTTTCTTCGCAAAGTATTATACTCAACACAGTCTCCTGTGTCAAGTTGTTTTTGAGGTTTCCCCCAAATGACCCGTACCGGATTCGAACCGATGTTAACGGCGTGAGAGGCCGCTGTCTTAACCACTTGACCAAC
>ATWA01000049.1 GCA_000421005.1 Clostridiales bacterium NK3B98 | reverse complement strand
TGTCGTGCTGAAATAGAACGTAAGTAATAAAATCGTGATAATTACTGCCGTGAATCGCCAGATGTTTGAGAATCGCCATTGAACTCCTCGACTTTAAAAAGATATTTCATCCGTTCATTCAATTGGTCGATTGCGGTTTCGATGCTTTTCATCGTTTGTTCAGATTGTTGGCCGCCGCTGTTCAGCTTTCGTGCGATCTGATTCAGGTTAGAGCCAATCTTGCCCATCTGCCCGGTGAGTTTTTGAGCGGCATCGTCGCTGAAAGTTGCGCAGATGGTGGGATGCTCGATTCTTCTCGTGAGTGCTGCACGCCGCAGATATTGAGAGTAAGTGATGCCCAGCACTTCACAGATGAAGTTGAGGTGGTCGTATTCGTCCTCTGAGAATCGGACGGTAATTTTGTGATTGCGGTTGGTGTCGTCCCTTGTTTGATACTTTTTTGACATTGCATTTCTCCTTAATAGTTGAATTGATTTGTAGCTGCTTTGCAGCATTTTCCGTGAGGAAAATTTGAAAGTGGCGGGATTGGGGTGCCAAACCCCAACAAGATTGCGCTGGAGGAATTTCGGTTTGACGAAATGTCCGACAGCGAGCATCTTGCCCCCGATGAGAGGTTAGCTGGTTGCTCCGACTTTCATCGGAGCTGTTGAATTTCAGAAAAAAGACAGAGCCTGACCCGAAAAAATGATTCATCCGTCATTCGTTCAGGCCAGGCTTTGCTGACCTCTCCATCATAGCAGGCTGGCTTTTGAATTGCAAGTGGTCAGAGAGACATAAACAGAGTAAAAGCTGACGGATTTGGGGCGGGCCTGGTTCCGGCGATGTCTTTGAAAGCACTCTGAACCCCAAGACACGGCCAAGTACCGTTCTGTCAGATGATGCCGCCAAATCTGCAGTTCATGACGAAGCGCTTGTTCTTCCCTTTCATCGTGTTATTCTGCTTCCAAAGGAAGCACCAGTTTCCTTTCCATTCGCTCCCATTTCCTCCGGTTTTGCATTGCTTCCCAAGCATACGGGAGCGTATGGCCAAATGCCGTTTGATACACAGCTTATCTTGACAGTGGCTGTGTTTCAAACGGCGTCTTTGTTTTATGGCGGCGAAAAAACAGGAAGGACAGTTCATGCCCGGTTTCTTACAGATCATGCCGCTTTTGTGGCAGGTGGAGCGCCTCTTTTTTATACTGGTCTCACAACAAGAGAGGGAGGTCAATCTCTATGGAAAAGAAGAAAAAGAGGGGCTCCGGCAAGGCGTTTACTGCAGTGGGCTGTGTGCTCATCGCCTTAGCCATTGTGCTCACCTGTGCGACCAGCTTTTTTTCCGGCGTTCTGGATACCTATGTGGGCATGGGCGAGCCCAAGGTTGTATCCAAGCCCGGGAGCGAGAATTGGGATACTGCATACTACGTCTCCGATAAGCCGGATGCTGCCGGTGCTGATGAGATCGCAAAAGATGTCACCAAGCGCATCGCAGAGGAAGGCATCACCCTCATGAAAAATGACGGTGTTCTGCCTTTGACTGGCAGCGAGAGCGTATCCCTGTTTGGACGCCGCAGCGTAGATACCGCCTGGGGCGGCACCGGCTCCGGCGCAGGCGATGCGGCACAGTGCACCCCCATTGCCGACGCCTTTACCGCACAGGGCTTCCAGGTAAATGACACGCTTACCAAGCTCTACGCAGACAATCTGGACAAGGTCGAGGTGGGCTACAACGCCATGGATAAGCTGAATGCAATGACCTATTACATCGGCGAGTTTCCCATGAGCTATTACACCTCCGCCGTTACCGGCTCTTATGGCAGCTACAAGGATGCCGCCTTTGTGGTGTTCGGCCGTCAGGGTGGTGAGGGCATGGATCTCTCCACCGACCTGAAGGGTTCCATTGCCTCCGGTGAAACCGCTATGTCCGCAGATGTGGCGGAGACGAAGAACTACGCAGACGGTCAGCATCAGCTGGAGCTCTCCTTTGAGGAAAAGGAATTGCTGAAGCATGTGGAGGAGAACTTCGACAAGGTCATTGTCGTCATCAACAGCTCTAATGTGATGGAGCTGGGTGAGCTGGCGGATGACGAAAATGTGGATGCCATTCTCTGGCTGGCTTACCCCGGTTCCCGAGGCAATGTAGCGCTGGCGGAAATCGTTGCCGGTGCGGTGAATCCCTCCGGTCATACGGTGGATACATGGCCTCGTGACCTGACAGCAGATCCCACCTTCCCCAACACCACCACCAAGGCATACTCCAATCTGGAACAGGGCTACACCGTGGAGTATGAGGAAGGCATCTATGTGGGCTACCGCTACTATGAGACCGCCGCAGCGGAAGGATTCATTGACTACGATCAAGCGGTTGTCTATCCCTTCGGCTATGGTCTGAGCTACACCGACTTCTCTCAGACCATCAAAGAGGCTCACGGGGAGAACGGTCTGATCACCGTCACCGTCTCTGTCACCAATAACGGAAGCATAGCAGGCAAGGACGTGGTCCAGCTCTACTACCACGCCCCCTACAACGGCACCGTGGAGAAGGCTGAGGTTGTACTGGCGGATTACGTCAAGACAGACCTTCTGGAGCCCGGCGAGAGCAAGGATTACACCATCTCCTTCCCGGAGGAGACGATGGCTTCCTTTGATTACAAGACCGAGGGCTGCTATGTTCTGGATCAGGGCGACTACATCATTTCCGTGCGCAAGAACGCCCATCAGCTCTATGGCGAAGACTGCGAGTGGGTCTACACCGTCCCTGAGACTGTCATTTACAACGCTGCCAATCCCCGCCAGAGCGAGGTGGAAGCCCAGACCGGCGAGTTCGTGAACTACTCTGACGAGTGGAAGCAGAACCATACCGTTGAGGCTGCCGTCACCCGGTTCGGCTGGATGAGCGAGCACTTTGAGCAGGGCAAGGCAACCGTAATGAGCCGCTCTGACTTTGCCGGCACCTTCCCCACTGCTCCCACAGCGGAGGATCTGGTGGCCTCCGATGAGCTTGTCCAGCAGATGGGCACATATGCACCGGACTACTACAATTCCGAAGACAAGGCGCCTGTGACCGGTGCCAATAACGGCTTGAAAACAGTGGCGCTTCGCGGGGCAGCCTATGATGATCCCCGCTGGGACGAGCTGCTGGATCAGCTCACCGTCAAAGATATGAACAATCTGATTTGCGCAGGCAATCAGGGCACGGTGCCTCTGGGCTCCATTGACCTGCCCAAGACCAGCGCAACCGACGGCCCTGCCGGTCTGAAGCAGTACGGCGGCATCGGCTTCTCTGTCTCCGGCAACTTCAACTGCTGCGGCACGCTGGTGGCGGCAACCTGGAATGTGGAGTTGGCGGAAGAGTACGGCAACAGCGTAGGCAACGAAGCAGTGCTGGGCAGCGTCAACGCCTGGTATGCTCCCGGAAACGACCTGCACCGCACAGCCTTCGGCGGACGCAACTTCGAGTATTATTCCGAGGATCCGGTTGTGGCTGGCAAGACCTGCGCAGGCACCATTCAGGGTGCCACTCAGAAGGGCTTCATCTGCTATGTGAAGCACTTCGCCCTCAACGATGTAGAGACCCACCGTGACCACAACGGCCCCACTGTATGGTCCACTGAGCAGGCCATGCGTGAGCTGAACCTGAAAGCCTTTGAGATCGCCATCAAGAAGCCTGTCATTGATCTGAAATATCTGGACGAAAACGGCGAGACCCAGCACAAGAACATCCGCGGCTCCATGGGTGTTATGTCCAGCTTTAACCGTTTGGGCGGTGTGTGGACAGGCGGCTGCGGTGAGTTGCTCAACGAAGTACTCCGTGGCGAGTGGGGCTTCACCGGCTGTGTCATTACCGACTACAACGGCACTGCCTATATGAACTGCGAGTGGGGCGTTTCCAACGGCAACGACCTGATGCTGGCAAACATCTCCACGCTGCCCTCCAAGTTCGCAGACACCAACAACGCCAGCACCCAGCTGGTCATGCGTCAGGCAGTCAAGAACATTGCTTATATGACTGCAAACAGCAACGCTGTCAACGGCATGTCCGACGGAACCAGTGTGGAATATGGCATTGCTCCCTGGAGAATCGCAGTTTACGCTCTGGATGCCGTGCTGGTCATCGGCGGTATCGCTCTGATCGCTCTGGGCAAAAAGAAAAGCAGCAAGCAAGTCATCAAGATTGAAAAATAAAAAGGTAGCAGCGCCGAAAGCGTCTACATAAAAATCATTTTCAGGAGGAAATCAACATGAAAAAAGCAATCGCAATCATTCTTGCACTGGTGTGCGTCCTGTCCCTGTCCGCCTGCGGCGGCAAGTCTGCACCTGCTGAGTACTACTCCGGAGAAGCAGATTGGGTGGAGTCCGGCTATGAGGGCGACACCATCAACACCAACCGTCTCGCTCTGGTTCTGAACAGCGACGGCTCTTATACACTGGAGGACGGCTTCTATGTCAATCAGGTTTCCGGTGTTATCGTGTTCTACACCAAGACCATCTACACCGGCACCTACACCGCCGGTGAGGCCAATGCGGACGGCATCAAGACGATTACCCTGAACACCCCCACCGACGGTATGCAGAACCTGAACGGCGTTGTGGCAACTGCCGCAGAGGATGCAGATATTCTGGGCGGCTATAACCCCGAACTGGGCACCATTGAAGTGGACGTGAACGCTCACGGTATTGTCAGCGCCATTCCCCAGCACCAGTAAGAATCAAATCCGTAATTTCATCATCACAGCGGCTGACCGGACTTGCGCCGGCCAGCCGTTTGCGATAGAATAAAAAAGAAAGGACGGTAATGGGTTTGCAGCTTGCTATGATTATGCTCATCAATGCCGTAGAGCTGGCTGTCATCAACACGATGATCTGCGCAAAGCTGCCCAAAAGGCAGGCTTTCCGATCAAAGCTGCTGCTGTGCGGCGGTCTGGCGGCGGCATACATTGCGCTGATGTTGTTTGTACAGCCGGGATACCTCATCGTGCATATTCCCCTCATTGCCATTGCCTTTGTGTATGTCTGGCGGTGCTATGAAACCAATTTCCAGCAGGCGCTGTACATTGGTATTGCCGCCTACACCATTCAGCGTATTTCCAGCCTGCTGAACACACTGATCACCTACTTTGCGCCTCAGCTTTTTGCCCATGACATTGACACCGGAATCAATGCCTATGGCTACATGGTGATTATCCTGTGCGACATAATCGTGTTCGGCGCTTTCTACCTTCTGCATGGACGTTATTTTGGCGTTCCGGAGCTGAAAAAGAACGCAACCCTGCGGGTGGTGCTCATCGGCATCATCGTCGTGCTGATGAATCAGCCATGGACATTCAGTATGCTCCACACGGATGTGGCGGCTCACAACCATTCAGCCTACGCGCTCACCGACACCATATGGAACGCCATCGCCTGCATTTTGAGCCTTTTTATCCAGTTCGACATTATGCACCTGGATAAGAAGGACACGGAGCTGGAAGTCACCCGAAAGATCATCAGCGAAAAAGAACGCCAATATAAAATGTCCAAATCCACGGTAGACGCAATCAACCGGAAGTGCCATGACCTGAAATACCAGCTCTCCGCCCTCTCCAGAGAAGGAAACGGCCAGAAACACATTGCTGAGGCAATGGAACTGGTTGACAGCTTCGAAAGCCAGATCCACACTGGAAACGATACTCTGGACATCATTTTCACCGAAAAAAATGACTACTGCAAAAAGCATGAGATTGATTTTGTCTGCATGATCGACGGGGACAAGCTCAGCTTTATGGATGTGACAGACCTGTATGTCCTGTTTGGCAATATCATAGATAATGCGATCAACGCCGTGCGGAAGATAGAAGACCATGCAGAGCGATCTATCTACGTCCGGATCTATCAGGAGAAAAAGCTGGTGCTGATTCAGACGGAAAATCCCTTTGTCGGCAGGCTGGAATTTCTCGACGGCTTACCCCGCACCACCACCGGAGATGAATTCAACCACGGCTTTGGCATGTCCAGTATCCGCATGATTGCGGAAAAATACGGCGGCAGCGTAAATACCAGGGCAGAAAATGGTCTGTTCTACCTCAACATTGTCATTCCCGTACTCAACAAAGAGGAAACGAAATGAAAAGAATTGCCATCGTCGATGATGACGAGAAAATCAGGAATGAACTGAGCGCTTTTCTGGCGAGGTACGAAGAAGACTCCGGAGAACAGTTTCTGGTCAGTGTATTCAGCTTTGCAGAGCTGTTCCTGACCAATTATAAGCCGGACTACGATATTGTTTTCATGGACATTGATATGCCCGGCATGAATGGACTTGCCGCATCGCGTCGGCTTCGGGAACTGGACGAGCGGGTCGTACTGCTGTTTATCACCAATCTGACGCAGTACGCCATTCAGGGCTACGAGGTGGCAGCTACGGATTTCATTGTCAAGCCGGTGAGCTATGAGCGCTTCAGACAGAAGCTGACAAGAGCGCTGAAGTTTGTCCCGGAGAGCAAACGACCTGCCCTTCTGATCCGTACAGAGGAAGCAACGGTGACGGTGGATATGGACGATGTGATGTATGTGGAGGTGCAGGGACACAATGTCTTCTACCACACAGCCAAGAACGAGTACCGTGTCAGAGGCTCGCTGAAGCAGGCGGAACAGGAGCTGAACGACCCCCAATTCTTTGCCTGTGACAAATCCTGTCTGGTCAATCTGGCCTATGTGGAGGGCGTCAGCGGCAACACCATCACGGTGGGAGGTACGGAGCTGACTGTCAGCCGTCCCAAAAAGAAGCTCTTTATGAATGCTCTGGCCGCCTATCACAACCGGAAATGAACGCAAGCGCCCTGATTGCCGGGCGCTTGCGTTTTTTGATGATACAATTGGTGACAGGCTTTGAACAGTTCATGACGGCCTTGTTGAAGATGGTGCTGGGAGGGAATATGATACAGCTATCAAATATAGAGGAGGAACCGAAATGAAACGGTTAATTGCAATCCTGCTGTGCGCTTTTACGCTGAGCGCTATGCTTGCATCCTGTGGAGGAACGTCCACTGAGGAGCCTGCACCTGCACAGCCTGCCGCCGCAGCACCGGAGTATCCCTGGGATTTCGCCATGAAAAATAATGGCATTGATGATCTGAAAACAGAGTGCGACCAAAAGGGCGAGGTGGTGTTTCTGGAGTATGACACCCCTGCCTATGCGGTCAATGACCTTCTGGGAACGGATGAAACCATTCATAAGAAAATGAGCATTTATCTGCCCTACGGCTATGATGAGACCAAAGAATACAACATCCTCTATCTGCTCCACGGCACGAAAGGCGAAGCAGATGGCCCCATGGAGGAGTTCTGGCTGGTACAGTGGGGAGATGAGACCCGGAATGTTCTGGATAACATGATCAAAAACGGTCTTTGTGAGCCCCTGATTGTGGTGTGTCCCAACTATTATTCTCCGGTGGAGGGCCACGAGCTGGGCGATGCGGAGGCAAAGGCGCTGGCAGATAAGCTGGGGGACCGCTATATTCATGCTGATCAGGCTGAAGATGGCGGCGAGCTGGATAATGCCCAGAATATTTGGCCTGTATACTTTGGACAGGAACTGAGAAACAATATCATTCCCACGGTAGAGAGTACATATAGCACCTACGCTCAGGGCGATGTTTCGGAGGGCAATCTCATCGCCACCCGTGAGCACCGCGCCTTTGCAGGACTCTCCCGCGGCTCCATGACAGTAGCCCGTTCCGGTTTGACGGACAATGCGGATATCATCGCATACTTCGGCAATTATTCCGGCATTTGGCAGGAATTTGACACATTTAAGACCGCCCTTACCGAGACCTGGAAAGACTATCCCATCAAGTTCTGGTACAACGGCAACGGCAAGATTGACTTTGCAAAACCCGACCATGATGCCTTTATGGATCAGGTCAAGAGCGAGATGACTGACACCTTCACCGACGGTGAGAACTTTGCCTATGTGGTCCTCAAGGACGGCGCACATATGTATAAGAGTTGGGTTGTGGATCTTTACAATTCCCTGCTGGTATTCTTCCATTAACGCATGGACATGCCAACTCGGACGCTCAGTGAACCGGCACGACCTGTCAGGTAGAATAACTGCTCCAAAAATGAGATAGCATTTACCCCAATCCATACCCCTTACACGCCGTCACCCCATAGACCTACCCCAACAATAAAGAAAAAATAGTTGCGAAACAGCCAAAATTATGGACATAACGCCCATAATCACACACCATTTATCGCAACCAATGAATTCGACTCCCGCCTTGTGTATTTCAAAAGGGGCTGTCTCACTAAAATGAGGCAGCCCCGAAAACATGATAAGATGCAAAATGGCCGCTTGAGAGACCATCTGAAAGATCCCAAAGCGGCCTGATACGAAAAACATCCACAGAAGCGCCAAACGAGAGCGGATTTCATCGCCGCTCTGGGTTTGTGCGCCTTTTTTTGGAGGAAATGATCCACAATGCCCTCATTTCGGGGCAAATTGAGGGGCTGCCTCGCAACGATCTTTAAAATCGTTTTGAGACAGCCCCCCTACACAGTCAGCAAGATGCCAACACAATCACCTTACTGATTGATCTTCGTGATATCAATAGGCACAATCTGCTCGCTGTGACCTTCCTTCCGGGCGGTGAGAATGGCCCGGCAGGTGTCGGTGCTGGTGAGGCAGAGCACCGAATGCTCCACCGCCATGCGGCGAATCTTCCGTCCGTCGCCTGCCTGATGCTGGTTCCGGGTGGGGGTGTTGAGAATCATATCCACCACGCCGGAGCCGATCATGTCCTCAATGTTGGGATGTCCCGCACCCAGACGGTGGACAAACCCGGCGGAAATGCCCTGCTCCCGGAGATAGGCGTGGGTGCCCCGGGTGGCATAGAGATCCATACCCAGCTCCAGCATCTCCCGGGCAAGCTGGGCGGCTTCCTCCTTGTCCTGATCCTTTACGGTGAGAATCACCCGGCTGCCCTTGCCGGGCACCTTCATGTTGGCACCCTTGAAGGCTTTGAGCAGCGCCTGAGGATAGGTGTCCGCAAAGCCCAGACACTCGCCGGTGGACTTCATCTCCGGCCCCAGGTTGGTGTCCACGTCGGTGAGCTTTTCAAAGGAGAACACCGGCATCTTCACTGCATAGTAGCTGGCCTCCGGGTACAGGTCTACTCCGTAGCCCAAATCCTTCAGCTTTGCCCCCAGCATGACACGGGTGGCAAGGTCAATGATGGGCACACCGGTGACCTTGGAGATATAGGGAATGGTACGGGAGGAACGGGGATTGGCCTCGATGATGTAGACCTGGTCCTGATAGATGATAAACTGCACGTTAATCAGACCGATGACCCCCAAATGCCGGGCCAAATCCCGGGTGTAGCGGAGAATGGTCTGCTTGTGCTGCTCGGATACGTTGAGGGTGGGGTAGACGGAGATGGAGTCGCCGGAGTGGATACCAGCCCGTTCCACGTGCTCCATAATGCCGGGGATGAGGATATCCTCCCCGTCGAACACGCCGTCTACTTCCACTTCCTTGCCCATCAGGTACTTGTCCACCAGAATGGGATGCTCCTGCTCGGTCTGGTTGATGATGGACATAAAGTCCCGGATGTTGTCGTCATTGTAGGCGATTTCCATGCCCTGACCGCCCAGCACATAGGAGGGACGCACCAGCACCGGGTATCCCACCTCATTGGCGGCGGCGATGGCCTCCTCGGTGGTAAAGATGGTGTGTCCGGCAGCTCTGGGAATGCCGCACTGGTTGAGGATTTCGTCAAACCGCTCCCGGTCTTCCGCCGCGTCTACGCCGTCGGCGCTGGTGCCCAGAATGGGCAGCCCCATGTCCGCCAGCGTCTTGGCCAGCTTGATGGCGGTCTGACCGCCGAACTGCACCACAGCGCCGCAGGGCTTTTCCAGCTCCACAATATGCTCCACGTCCTCCGGGGTGAGAGGCTCAAAGTACAGCCGGTCAGCGATGTCAAAGTCGGTGGAAACCGTCTCCGGGTTGTTGTTGATGATAATGGTCTCATACCCCAGCCGTTTCAGCGCCCAGACGGAATGCACCGAGCAGTAGTCAAACTCGATGCCCTGACCGATGCGGATGGGGCCGCTGCCCAGCACCAACACCTTTTTCGGGTTGTCCGTGGGGACGGACTCGTTTTCCACGTCGTAGGTGGAGTAGTAGTAGGGGGTCTGAGCGTCAAACTCAGCGGCGCAGGTGTCCACCATCTTGTAGGTGGGCTGAATGCCGTATTTGCGCCGCAGCTCCCGAATCTCCACCCGGGTGGAGCCGCACAGCTCTGCGATAAAGGAGTCGGCAAAGCCCACCTCCTTGGCAAACCGCAGGGTCTTGGCGTCGGGCATCCCCTCGGACAGCTTGTTTTCCAGCTTGACCATGGTACCCAGACGGTCAATGAACCAGATGTCGATTTTGGTAATCCGGTGGATTTCCTCCGGGGTAATGCCCCGGCGCATAGCCTCTGCCACCACGAAGATACGCTCATCGTCCACATCGAACAGCTTGTCCCAAATCTGTTTGGTGCTCATGGCCTGCAATTTGGGCAGCCGCAGGGAGTGCACATTCAGCTCCAGCGACCGGACGGCCTTCAGCAGGGCGTTGTCAAAGCTGTTGCCGATGGCCATGACCTCGCCGGTGGCCTTCATCTGGGTGCCCAGCGTCCGGCTGGCGTGGGTGAACTTGTCAAAGGGCAGCCGGGGCAGCTTCATGACGCAGTAGTCAATGGTAGGCTCAAAGCAGGCGGTGGTCTTTCCGGTGACGGCGTTGGGAATTTCGTCCAGCGTGTACCCCAGAGCGATTTTCGCTGCTACCTTGGCAATGGGATAGCCGGTGGCCTTGGAAGCCAGTGCGGAGGAACGGGACACCCGGGGATTTACCTCAATGACCGCATACTCATAGCTCTCGGGATGCAGGGCAAACTGCACGTTGCACCCGCCCTCGATTTCCAGTGCGGAGATAATGTCCAGCGCCGCCGTGCGCAGCATCTGAAACTCCTTGTTGGCCAGCGTCTGGGTGGGGGCGATGACGATGGAGTCGCCGGTATGCACGCCCACCGGGTCCAGGTTCTCCATGGAGCAGATGGTGATGACGTTGCCTGCGCTGTCCCGCATCACCTCAAACTCGATTTCCTTCCAGCCGGAGATGCACCGCTCAATCAGCACCTCGTGGACGCGGCTGAGACTCAGCCCCCGGTCGCAGATTTCCCGGAGCATCCCCTCGTCATAGGCGATGCCGCCGCCGGTGCCGCCCAAGGTATAGGCGGGGCGGACGATGACGGGATAGCCGATGGAGTTGGTGAAGTCCACAGCGTCCTGTGTGTCGTTGACCACCTTGGAGGTGATGCAGGGCTGGTGGATGGCCTCCATGGTGTCCTTAAAGCCCTGACGGTCCTCCGCCTTGCGAATACTCTCGGCGCTGGTGCCCAGCAGCTTGACGCCAAACTTGTCCAGCGTGCCGTCCTCGTACAGCGCCATGGCAAGGTTCAGACCAATCTGACCGCCCAGCGTGGGCAGCAGAGCGTCAGGACGCTCCTTCTCGATGATGGCGTGGAGGCTGAAAATGTTCAGCGGCTCGATGTAAACGTGGTCAGCCACGTCCTTGTCGGTCATAATGGTGGCGGGATTGGAGTTGACCAGCACCACCTCCATGCCCTCCTCCTTCAGGGAGCGGCAGGCCTGAGTGCCTGCGTAGTCAAATTCAGCTGCCTGACCGATGACAATGGGGCCGGAGCCGATGACCAGTACCTTTTTGATGCTTGTATCCTTAGGCATTTTCCTTGCCCTCCTTACACTGGTGAATCAGCTCCATAAAATCGGCAAACAGGTAGTCGGTATCCACCGGGCCGGGGCTGGCCTCCGGGTGGAACTGGACGGTAAACACCGGCTTGCCCACATATTTCAGCCCTTCCACCGAGCCGTCGTTCACGTTCACATGGCTCACCGCTGCCACAGCGGGGTCAACGCTGTCCCCGTCCACCACATAGCCATGGTTCTGGCTGGTGATAAAGCACCGTCCCCGGCGTAAATCCTTCACCGGATGGTTGGCACCCCGGTGACCGAAGGGCATTTTGTAGGTCTTCGCCCCGGTGGCCAGCGCCATGAGCTGATGCCCCAGACAGACGGCGAAGGTGGGAATGCCCGCCTCGTACAGCTTGCGCACCTCTTGGATAATCTCCTGACAGTCCGCCGGGTCGCCGGGGCCGTTGGAGAGCATTACCGCGTCAAAGCCACCGTCCAGCACCACCTGAGCAGGGGTATGGGCGGGGAAGATGGTCAAATCGCAGCCGTAGTGCATCAGCCGCTTGGTCATGTTCCGCTTCTCGCCAAAGTCGTACAGAGCCACCTTCCAGCCCTCCCCGGGGATGTGGGTGACTTCCTTTGCGCTGACCTGCTCCACGGTGCCCTGCACCCGGTACTGCTTCATCTGGGCGATGAGAGCGTCCTTGTCGTAGTTCTCCTGGCAGGTGATGACCCCGTTCATCACCCCCTCCTTGCGGAGAATCCGGGTGAGATAACGGGTGTCAATGTCCTGAATGCCGGTGATGCCGTTTCGGATGAGGTAGTCGTTCAGGGTGCAGGTGCAGCGGAAATTGCTGCCACGGGGGGCGAGATGCCGTACAATCAGCGCCTTCGCCCAAGGGTGAATGGACTCGTCGTCCTCCTCGTTGATGCCGTAGTTTCCGATGAGGGGATAGGTCATCACCACGCCCTGTCCTGCGTAGGAGGGGTCGGTGAGGATTTCCTGATAGCCCACCATGGAGGTGTTGAACACCATCTCGCAGACCACCTGATCGGTGCTGCCGATGCTCTCACCCTGAAACTCAATGCCGTTTTCCAGAATCAGTGTTGCCTTCATCCGTCTGTAACCGCCTTTCTGGAGATTTTGCGCACCTGTTCCGGTTGCCCCGTCAGGGGCGAGGAACTGGCGCATGGAATGTCTTTTGTTGTGGAAGCAGCGCTTTTACAACAAAAAAAGGAGAGCCCGCCCCACGCAAGGGGCTTCCTTGACGTCCGGTTTCTCTCCTCTGTTTGCATTGGGACAACTTTATCACAATATAGTGAAGAATTCAAGGGAAAATGTGGTTTTCTGCGCTTTGTCCAATTCTTTCCGGTATATTTTCTCTTTTTCCTTCCAGAATAACCAAGCAAACGCAAATTGCAGGAAGGGGGAAGGGTCTGTTGCTGATCGCATTGCTGCGCACCGTGATTCTCTACCTGCTGCTCATCGTGGGGCTGCGTCTCATGGGCAAAAAGCAGGTAGGGGAGCTGGAGCCTGCGGAACTGGTGATGGCTATGCTCATGTCCGATTTGGCAGCCGTTCCCATGCAGGACTTCGGCATCCCTCTGCTCTACGGAGTGGTGCCTATCATCACCCTGCTCTGCCTGACCATGATGCTCAGCGTGCTCACCGTCCGGTCGCTGAAGCTGCGCCTGCTGCTGTGCGGACGCCCCAGCATCGTGGTGGAGCGGGGACAGATTCTTCAAAAGGAGCTGTCCAAGACCCGGATGAGCCCGGACGAGCTGATGGAGGAGCTGCGGCTGCTGGGCATTACCGACCTTGCCAGCGTGAAATACGCCATTCTGGAGACCAGCGGACGGCTTTCCGCCGTTCTCTATACCGCCCGGCAGCCCCTCACCCCGGAGCAGATGCACTTGGACACCCCCGAGCCGGGGCTGCCCCTTACCATCATCGACAACGGGGAAATCTACCCGGACAACCTGCGCCGCCGGGGTCTGAACAGAACGTGGCTGGACAAAACCCTACGGGAGCACGGGGTGCGCTCTGCACGTCAGGTCTTTCTCATGACGGTGGATGAGCTGGGCGGGGTGTACTTCTGCCAGAAGGAGGAACAGGCATGAGACGCATCTGGATCTGCGCCGCCCTGCTGGCAGCGCTGGGGGGACTGGGCTGGTGGAATCAGCGGCAGATGGAGGGAATCTGCGGCGAGCTGACCCAGAGCCTGACCCTTGCCAACGCTCAGGCGGAGGCGGGGGACTGGACGCAGGCAGAAAAAAACACCGCTCTTGCCTTAGAGCGGTGGGAGAGTTGTAAGGGGTATCTGACGGCGGTGCAGCGCCACGACTACGCCGACGAAATAACCGCCGGACTGCGGGAGGCGCTGATGCTGCTGCGCTGGGGCGAGGGAGCGGAATACGCCGATGTGAACCAGCGCACCCTTGCCGCTCTGGAAAAGCTGGGCGAGGCAGAGCGCCTCACCTGGGGAAATCTGCTGTAGGGGCGATTCACGAATCGCCCCGGCAAGTGTGCCCGAAAACCATCACGCCCCCATCTGCTGCCAGGAGCGCTTCTGAGCCGCCGCCGCAGGCAGCTTGCCATAGACGGCAAAGTGCATCACGCCGAACAGCAGGAAGCCGCACACCACATCAATCACCGAATGCTGCTTCAAAAACATGGTGGACAGAATAATGGACACCGCCAGCACCGTGCTGCCCAGACGGAGCAGGGGATGCTCCTGCATCAGAGGACGCCCGTCCAGCGCCCGGTGCATCACAAGGGTGGCATAGACGTGGATGCTGGGGCAGACATTGGTGCTGGTGTCAGCCGCCCAGAGCAGGGAAACCAGATGGGTAAAGATGTTCTTCTCCGGGTCAATCCATGGCCGGATGCGCAGCCCGGTGTAAAAGAAGGTGTACAGCACCAGACACACGGTCAGTCCCCCGAACAGCACCCCGCACACCCGGTAGTAGGACTTGCGGGGCAGGGTGAACATGAGATAGAACAGCCCTGCACCTACATAGAAGAACCACAGCAGATAGGGGATGATAAAGTACTCGCAAAAGGGAATCAGCTTATCCAGCTGGTGCTGAACAATGGTGCATTGCAGGGGGTTCCGGTTTTCCAGCGCAATGAACCAGGGCATATAGAGCATGAAATAGGACAGAGACCATACCGGAATAGAATGACGCCGCTCCAACATGGACACTCCTTTGCATCAAAACCTCCGGCGAACCGGGAAAGAGGGAGGGTATTCCTTCAGCAGAAGTATTATAGTCCCGGCAGAGGAGAGAATCAACTGAAAAAACATGGAAGATTCCCTTAAATTTTCGGAGAAAACCTGTCAGAAAGACAGAAAAGCATACCCGGACGGAGACGGAGAAAAAGAAGACTCTTTCTCCAAAAACCCTGTGGCGAAAAGGGGGAAATGGTGGTATAATGACTCTTACTGTCTGTAATGGACAATTCTGAGAGACAAAGGAAGATAGTATGAACAAGAGAGAACGATTGGGCAGCCGTCTGGGCTTTATCATGCTCTCCGCCGGGTGTGCCATCGGCTGCGGCAATGTGTGGAAGTTCCCGTGGATGTGCGGACAGTTCGGCGGCGGCGGCTTTGTGCTGGTATATGTACTCTGTCTGCTGCTGCTGGGGCTTCCGGTGATGACCATGGAGTTTTCCATGGGTCGGGCGGCGCAGGTCAGCCCGGTGCGGATGTACCGCAAGCTGGAAAAGCCGGGCAGCAAGTGGGACGGCTGGGGCTATGTGTTTCTGGCGGGCAACGTGGCGCTGATGGCCTTCTACTGCGTGGTCACCGGGTGGATTATCTACTATTTCTGCCAGTTTGCGCTGGGGCATTCCCAGAATCTGGGCTTTGGGCCCATGCTGGCCAGCCCTGCCATCAACGTGGGCTTTCTGCTGGTGACGGTGGCGGCGGCCTTCGCCATCCTCAGCTTCAATCTGGAGAGCGGACTGGAGCGGGTGACCAAGTTCATGATGTGCGCCCTGCTGGTGCTGATGCTGGTGCTGGCAGTTCACAGCCTCACCCTTCCCGGCGCCAGGGAGGGACTGTCCTTCTACCTGATTCCCGATTTCTCCAAAATCGACGGCTCGGTCATTGTGGGCGCCATGAATCAGGCGTTTTTCACCCTGTCCGTGGGCATGGGCGGCATGGCCATCTTCGGCAGCTACATCGACAAGGAGCACACCCTCATGGGAGAGGCCGCCCACGTCATTGCATTGGACACCTTTGTGGCAGTGATTGCGGGACTGATTATGTTCCCCGCCTGCTTCTCCTACGGTTTGGAGGTCACCGCAGGCCCCAGCCTGCTGTTTGACACCATGGCCTCCGTGTTCAATCATATGTCCGGCGGGCGCTGGTGGGGCACCCTGTTTTTCCTGTTCATGGTCTTTGCCGCCCTGTCCACTGTGCTGGGTGTGTGCGAGAACATCCTTGCCATGGTGCGGGAGCTCACCGGATGGAGCCGCCCCCGGGGCAGCATCGTCTGCGGCGTGGTGATCTTCCTGCTGGCGCTGACCACGGCGCTGGGCTTTAACGTGATTCACTTCCAGCCCTTTGCTGAGGGCAGCTCCTGGCTGGATTTGTGGGACTTTATCGTCTCCACCAACGTGCTCCCTGTGGGCTCGGTGGTCATGGCGCTGTTCTGCTGCAACTCCTTCGGCTGGGGCTGGGACAGCTTCGTGGAGGAAGCCAACGAGGGCAGAGGACTGCGGGTGCAGGGCTGGATGAAGCCCCTGTTCCGGTTCGTGGTGCCTGCGGTGGTGGCGTTCCTCTATGTATATGGTCTGATTCACTTCCCCTGGCATTGATAACAGATGACACCACAGACGGTTCCCGCCGCCTGTGGTTTTTTGTGGGGAAAGCGGGGGTCCCTCATCCACCATTTGCCGCCGTAGGGGCGATTCACGAATCGCCCGTCCTCCCACGCCCCCAGCCTTTGCTGGAAAAACTCCTTGCCCTTTCAGAGAGAACATGGTAACATGAAGTCAGCAAAACTTTGAAAGCGGCAAACACCGCCGCAGGAGGGATTCTCTATGACACAGGGTACATTTTTTCCGGAGATGCGGGGCAAGCTGGGCTTTGGCTGTATGCGCCTGCCCATGAAGGGGGGAGAGGTCAATTATGACGAGTTCACCCGTATGATTGACGCATTTCTCGCCGCCGGGTTCAACTACTTCGATACTGCCCACTGCTATCTGGACGGCAAGAGCGAGACTGCCATCGGGGATTGCCTCTCCGCCCGGATTGACCGGAGCCGCTTCCTGCTCACCAACAAGCTCACCGAGCCCTACTTTGACCGTCAGGAGGATATCCGCCCCTTTGTGTTGCAACAATTGGCGTGGTGCAAGGTGGATTACTTCGACTTCTACCTGATGCACGCCCAGAACCGGAACAACTACAAAAAGTTCCAGCGCTGCCATGCCTACGAGACCGCCCTTGCCCTGAAACAGGAGGGGCTGATTCGCCACCTTGGCATCTCCTTCCACGACTCCCCGGAGGTGCTGGACAACATCCTCACCGACCACCCGGAAATCGAGATTGTCCAGATTCAGTTCAACTATGTGGACTATGAGGACGCTCGGGTGCAGAGCCGGGCGGTCTATGAGGTGTGTGAGCGCCACCATAAGCCGGTGCTGGTGATGGAGCCGGTGAAGGGGGGCAGTCTGGTCAATCTGCCTCCCAAGGCTACGGAGCTGCTCCAAAGCCTTCACGGCGGCTCCAACGCCAGCTATGCGGTGCGCTACGCCGCCAGCTTCCCCCAGATGGCCATGGTGCTCTCCGGCATGAGCAATCTGGAACAGATGGAGGACAATATCTCCAGCATGAGGGACTTCCAGCCCCTGAACCCGCAGGAGATGACGGCGGTTCAGCAGGTAGTAGCTGTCCTGAAGCAGGTGGAGCAGATTCCCTGCACCGCCTGCCACTACTGCGTGGAGGAGAGCCACTGTCCCAAAAATATCCCCATCCCGGAGCTGTTCGCCGTCAAGAATCAATATGAGCTGTACCACAGCCCCTATGCCTCTCAGAGCTACGCCGATTTGACCCACGGTCACGGCCTTGCCTCTGACTGCATCCGCTGCGGCAAGTGTGAGCAGGTCTGTCCTCAGCACCTCCCCATCCGGAACCTGCTCCGGCAGGTGGCGGACGTGTTTGAACCGTAGGGGCGCACAGTGTGCGCCCGCCAACCGTTAGCACCCATCCCGCAGGGGCGATTTTCCAATCGCCCCCTTTTCTACACGACACTATGTAAAATATGATTGACAAACAGTCTGATATCTGATATACTTTGTCTACACCAAGAAAGGAGGCTGATGAACATGTCAGCAGAGTACAGTATGGGAGTAGGGGTAGGATTGGCCGTGGCAGTCATTGCGGTTGCCATCTGGAAGCTGACGGTGAAGGTCCGGGGCGGCGCAGTCAAGGCGGAGTACGACGAGCGGCAGCAGCTGGCACGGGGCAAAGCCTATCGCAACGGATTCTACGCCCTGGTGGGCTGCAACGGGGTGATTGCCCTGCTGGAGCTGTTTGGGTGCAGCCCCTTCACCCCCTTCACGGGGTTGATGACGGGCATTCTGGTGTCGTTGATGTTCTTTGCGGTCACCGCCATCCGGCATGACGCCTATCTCTCCATGACCACCAATGCCAGAAGCTGGCTGGCGTGGGGCTGGGTGATTGCGGTGCTGAATCTGGTAGGCGGCGGCACCAGCTGCTTTGAGGAGGGCTTTCTGGTGGAGGGCAAGCTGAACGAGAGCGTGGTGAGCCTGATGCTGGGCATTGCGTGGCTGGTGATCCTGCTTGTCTTCTACGCCCAGAGGCGTTCTGAGGAGGCTGAGGAGCCATGAAAAACCTCCGGCTGAAATCTGCCCGGGCGGCAAAAGACCTGTCCCAGCAGGCGCTGGCGGACGCTGTGGGGGTCTCCCGGCAGACCATCAATGCCATTGAAAAAGGGGACTACAACCCCACCATCCGCCTGTGTATCGCCATCTGCAAGGTGCTGGACAGAACGCTGGATGAACTGTTCTGGGAAGAGACGGAATAAACAGAGCAATCCCCGAGGGTCGAGATGACCTTCGGGGATTTTCTGTGGACAAAGGGAAAACCTCGCAACCGTTCGGCTGCGAGGTTTTGATGAGTGGAGACTACTGGACTCGAACCAGTGGCCTCATGCCAACATAAACCACCCTCCCGCCGCCTCTCAGCGGGTCATTTCTGCGCCTTGCAGATACGCCTTCAGCTCCCGCAGCCACACAGGGCGCTTGCTGCCCTTCTCCAGCAGCTCGCCGTTCTCGTACACGGCTACTTCTATGAAACCGTTGTCGTTGTCGAAGAACACAGCCTCATCACAGTATGGCAGCACGGCGGCAAGGTTTGTCCAGCGTTCAGAGAACCGGCGCTGGACAATGTCAGTGGGTATGTCATGCCCACCCCGGGCGACACGGTTGGCAATCCGTCTGACGCTCTCCTCTGCGCTGTCCAGACCCACATAGTAGAGCCGGATATAATAACCCGCCTCCCGGGCTTTTCGGGCAGTCTCATGGGTGAAGTGTCCGGACAGGGTACTCTCCTGAGTAAAGCAGATTCCACGCTCCAGACAGGAGCGGATTTTCTTCAAGGCGATCTTTCCCCCGGCAAGGGTCGAAACGCCCGCCTCTGCTGTGATCTTGTCTGTGTCAATGATGGTGCCAAGGCTCTTTGTCTGGGCTTTCAGGGAGCCGGTCAGGCTGCTCTTGCCCGTACCGTTGACCCCGGCGATGATGGTGTAGGTCTTCATTCTGCACCCTCCTGCGTTGCCTGAGTGCCTTTCTCCCGCTCCATGGTCTCTGATATGGCACGGGTGATGAAACCGTTTACAGACTCGCCACGAGCGGCGGCATGAACC
Source organism: Clostridiales bacterium NK3B98 (assembly GCA_000421005.1). Classification (GTDB taxonomy): domain Bacteria; phylum Bacillota; class Clostridia; order Oscillospirales; family Oscillospiraceae; genus Onthomonas. Next base: position 383 of record ATWA01000049.1, on the reverse strand, counting down.
TTGATTTCGTCTTTCTGCCCTTTGGGCATTGTAAGCAGCACACGGTCATACTTCTCTTTGACGTACCGGTTTACTGCTGCCTGCTGCGCCTTTGATACCGGCATTCGATCATCGCCTTTCTGGGGATGTCATTTAAGCCGACACCCTCCCTTAGTATAGCTATATTATACCCGACTTGTCTATTTATATCAATATACAAACTGCACAATATATTTATATAAATATTGTACACTGTGCCAATTGTCTATTTATATAAATAGTGCTATACTATCATTGTCAGGAGGGGAACACAGTCAAGGACACACGGTTGACGGATTCCAGACCGGTACACGGGTGCGTGAGCAAGAGCAATACCAACAGTCCCGATTCTCTGGAAGGTTCCC
>ATWA01000048.1 GCA_000421005.1 Clostridiales bacterium NK3B98 | reverse complement strand
AAGGTGCGGCAGATGCTGGTCATGTTCCCCGGCACCAGTCAGATGGTCTTTTTCTTCGAGGACACCCGCCGCCGCTTTGGTATGCCCTGTCTGATTCATACCTCTCTGGTACGGGAGCTGACAAATCTGCTGGGAGAAGGTAAAGTTGTTGTCAAATAAACCGTAAAAAGCCGCCCGGCAAGGAAAAAACTCCTTGTCGGGCGGCTTGATCGTTCAATGTTAAGGAAGCGCTGAATAAATCTCTCGGATGGATGAGCGAGGATGTTTTTTGTCAGTCGGGGATAAAAGACCGAAGGAATACTGACGTATTTCAAGGGATTTTAGACCCGGATGGAGGAAAACAGACCGCTCAGACGCCGTAGCCTGATTTGTTCAGCGGTTCCTTAAGAATGTCCCACAATCCTTGTTCCGGTTCTGCCATTGAGAGCGTCGCTGGCCTTTTCCAGCTGGGTGATGATAGCGACCCGGTCTTCTCCGTCCTCTACAAACTCCATGGCCGCCAGCACCTTGGGCAGCATGGAGCCGGCGGCAAACTGTCCCTGTCCGGCGTAGGAGCGAATCTGATTGGGGTCCAGCTGGTCCAGCCACTTCTGCTCCGGCTTGCCATAGTTTAGCGCCACCTTCTCCACATTGGTGAGAATCAGCAGCGCATCCGCTTGAAGCTCCTCTGCCAGCAGGGCGGCACAGAAATCCTTGTCGATGACAGCCGCAGTCCCTTGCAGATGCCCTTCCTTTTGCCGCACCACCGGGATACCGCCGCCGCCGCAGGCGATCACCATCTGTCCGGCGTCTGCCAGCGTGCGAATGGTATCCACCTCCACAATGCGCTGGGGACGGGGAGAGGGCACCACCCGCCGCCAGCCCTTGTCCCCATACTCCCGCATCTGATAGCCGTACTGCTGTGCGGCAAAAGCGGCCTGCTCCCGGGTCATATAGTGACCAATGGGCTTATCCGAGCTGAGAAACGCCTCGTCGTAGGGGTCTACCTCCACCTGCGTGATCACCGTGGCCACGCTCACCGGATTGGCTTTCGTTTCCTCCCGGCGGTTCAGCTCCTCCCGGATGGCGTTTTGCAGGTCATAGCCGATATACGCCTGACTCATGGCAACACAGACGGACAGAGGCGTGTTGGGATGTCTGGGATTCTCCCGGCTAAGGGCGGCCATGGCGTTGTTGATCAATCCCACCTGCGGACCGTTGCCGTGGGAGACGATCACCTGCCATCCCTCCGCAATCAAATCCACAATGGTCTTGGCGGTGAGCTTCACAGCATCCATCTGCTCCGGAAGGGTATCGCCCAGTGCGTTTCCCCCCAGCGCAACCACTACACGACCCTTCCATGTTTTCATGTCGTCCACCTCAGTTCTCCTTCTTCCGTTCCTTTCCCTGCTCTGCCAGCTTCTGCAAAAGCTGGACGGGATGGGGGAACTTGCTCAACAGAATCATAGCGGCGATCACATAGGGCTTAAAGCTGGCCTGCTGATACAGCGGCACACGGTAGCGGTCAAACACGCTGGCGTCCACTTCCCCTGCCTCGCAGGAGACACCTGTGATATCCGCAGGAAGACAGTGGAGATAGAGTGCCTTGCCGTTTTTGGTCAGCTTCATCATCTCCTCCGAGCAGGTCCAGTCCTTGTGGGAGGCGTTTTGCGCCAGCAGGCGCTGTTCCAGCTCATGGATCCCGTCAAAATCTCCCTTGCCATACAGGTCGGTACGCTCCTCCATGGCGGCGAAGGGCGCCCAGCTCTTGGGGTAGACAATATCCGCATCCCGGAAAGCCTCTTCCATGGTTTTGACCTTGGTGAAGGAACCTCCGGACTTGGCGGCGTTGGCCTTTGCCACCTCTTCTACCTCGCTCATCACCTCATAGCCCTCCGGGTGAGCCAGTACCACATCCATCCCCAGCCGGGTAAACAGCCCGATCACCCCCTGAGGCACACTGAGGGGTTTGCCGTAGGAGGGAGAATAAGCCCAGGTCATGGCCACCTTTTTGCCCTTGAGATTTTCCATGCCTCCGAACTGGTGAATCAGGTGCGCCATATCCGCCATACACTGGGTGGGGTGGTCAATGTCGCATTGGAGGTTGACCAGCGTGGGACGCTGCTCCAAAACGCCGTCCCGGTTGCCCTCCTGTACCGCATCGGACACAGCGTGCATATAGGCGTTGCCCTTGCCGATATACATATCGTCCCGAATACCGATGACATCCGCCATAAAGGAGATCATGTTTGCCGTCTCCCGTACCGTCTCGCCGTGGGCGATCTGGCTCTTGCCCTCGTCCAGATCCTGCACCTCCAAGCCCAGCAGATTGCAGGCGGAGGCAAAGGAGAACCGGGTACGGGTGGAGTTGTCCCGAAAGATGGAGATACCCAGACCGGAGTCAAACACCTTGGTGGAGATGTTGCCCTCTCGCAGGGTACGCAGCAAATCCGCCACCGTCCAAACGGCCTTCAATTCATCGTCCGACTTTTCCCATGTGAGGAAAAAGTCCTCGTTGTACATCTTGCTGTAATCCAGCTCTTTCAGCTCTGCAAGCAGTGCATTGAATTTCTGCTGATCCATAAAACGCTCCTTTGCTTTTCTGTGTTGTCTTCCGTAGGGGCGCACAGTATGCGCCCGTCAAATGATTTCCTCGTCAAATCCATCAGCCCTGATACAGCATAGGCACAGCCGCATACAGTGCGGCGCACCGCACCAGATCCGACTTCCATGTGATCTCATTGGGTGCGTGAGCCTGACTCTCTGCACCGGGACCAAAGCCCACGCAGGGAATCCCGTACCGTCCCTGAATGGAGACGCCGTTGGTGGAGAAGGTCCACTTGTCGATCAGCGGACGGTGCCGCTTGTCCATGGCGTCCTCATCTCCCACACGTTGCTCGCCAAACAGCGCCACATGGGCATCGTGGAGCGCCTTTACATGAGGGGCACTCTCGGCATTGATCCAGGTGGGGAAGTAGCACTGGGTGGGATAGACCAGTCCGGTCCAGCTGGGACGCTCATAGGTGTACATACTCACCTTCACATCCTCACCGTATTTCTGCACGCTGGGCAGATTGCGAATCTCTTCCAGACAGCTCTCCCAGGTCTCCCCGGCGGTCATCCGCCGATCCAGCGACACGGCGCAGGAATCCGCCACCGCGCACCGGGAAGGAGAGGTGTAGAAAATCTGGCTCACCGTGATGGTGCCTCTGCCAAGGAATCGGGCATCCTCCCATGCGGGATTGAACTCCGGCTCCAGCATCTTCACCAGACCCTTGATCTGATCGCCCTCACCGCAGCCGTTCTCGTTCAGCGAACGCACATCCTGCAAAATATCGCTCATCTTGTAGATGGCGTTATCACCCCGTTCCGGGGCGGAGCCATGGCAGGACACGCCGTGAACGTCCACCCGAATTTCCATGCGCCCCCGGTGACCCCGGTAAATGCCGCCGTCGGTGGGCTCGGTGGATACCACAAACAGGGGATTGACCCCCAGCTCCTTGTGGATGTACTGCCAGCAAAGCCCGTCGCAGTCCTCCTCCTGCACCGTGGCAGTGACCAGAATGGAGGTGTCCTCCGGAATCAGACCCAGATCCTTCATGATCTTTGCCCCGTACACCGAGGCGACCACGCCGCCCTCCTGATCGCTGCCGCCACGGCCATAGATGATGTTTTCATCTTCCCAGCCCTCATAGGGGTCGGCGGTCCAGTTGTCTAGGTTGCCAATGCCCACCGTGTCGATATGCCCGTCAAAGGCCATCACCCGGCTTCCGGTACCCATCCAGCCCAGACAGTTGCCCATGGGGTCAATTTCCACCCTGTCAAAGCCCAGCTTCTCCATCTCCGCGGCGCAGCGGCGGATGACCCCCTCCTCCTCGCAGCTCTCGCTGGGAATAGCGATCAAATCCCGCAAAAAACGAACCATATCCGGCTCATAGGCCTTTGCCGCCTCTTTCAGCTTGGTATAATCCATGGTTATTCTCCCTTTCCGGTCTGTACAGCCGTACAGATGCTCCGTTTACAGGCGCAAATACACCTGTTTCATTACTGGTATCATACCACAGGTCGTACCTGTTTACAAGAGATAAAAGAGAAACGTCTTTAGAAAAAATACTGATATAACATTGCTTTTCCACCTGACCGATGGTATAGTATGAGGTGAGTAGAATGTGTGGGCTGCTGGTGCATACCGGTAGGCAGTTCACACAGCAAATCAAACAATTCACCGTAGAAATGAGGTTATCGCCATGATTGATCTGCGCATCTCCCCCAAGGGTCTGGAGCATAACATTCGCAAGGCAAAAGAACTGGGCATCATCATCCCCACCATCGCACAAATGCAGCACCCGGAAACCATCCCCGCCCCCATTCAGGAAAAGCTGAAACAGGTGGGGCTTTGGGAGGTCAATCCCCTGAACCTGTTTCGTATCACATGGAAAAACGAGGCAAAGGAGAGCGGCGGACTGTTTCAGAAAGTTCCCAACTACATCGAGCTGCCCAGCGTCCTCACCGGGGTTCCCTGCCGCATCATTGCCATGGTGGGCAAGTGGTTCCCCACGGGATGCCACAAGGTAGGCGCATCCTTCGGCTGTCTGGCGCCCCGTCTGGTCACCGGACAGTTTGATGTAGAGCAGCACAAGGCGGTGTGGCCCTCCACCGGAAACTATTGCCGGGGCGGCGCCTTTAATTCCCGCCTGCTGGGTGCCCAGGGCGTGGCCATTCTCCCGGCAGAGATGAGTCAGGAGCGGTTTGACTGGCTCCACTCCATCGGTGCGGAAGTCATCGCCACCCCCGGCTGCGAGAGCAACGTGAAGGAAATTTTTGACAAGACCAACGAGCTGAAGCAAGACCCTCAGTATATGATCTTTAATCAGTTCGAGGAGATGGGCAATCCCCTGTGGCACTACAATGTCACCGGTAACGCTCTGGCTGACGTATTTGAGGCGGTAAAACGTCCCGGTGACCGGTTTGCTGGCGCTGCCTTTACCTCCGGCTCTGCGGGCACTATGTCCACCGGAGACCGATTGAAGGAGCTTTACCCCCACCTTAAGCTTGCAGTAGGCGAGGCGCTGCAATGCCCCACCATCCTGAACAACGGCTTTGGCGGTCACAGAATCGAGGGCATTGGAGATAAGCATATCCCATGGATTCACAATGTAAAGAACACCGACATGGCCATCGCCATTGACGACGAGGACTCTCAGCGCCTCCTGCGCTTGTTCAACACTCCAGAGGGGCAGACCTATCTTCGGGAGGAGCTGAAGCTGGACGAAACCCTCATCGAACAGCTCACATGGCTGGGTATTTCCGGCATTGCCAATGTGCTGTGCTGCATCAAAATGGCAAAATACTACGAGTTCACAGAGCGGGACATGGTAGGCACCGTCCTCACCGACTCCGCTGTGATGTACGCAAGCCGCATTGCCGAGCTGAACGAAATGCACGGGGCGTACAGCATCCACGAGGCGCATTTGGATCATGCCCTGCATATGCTCAACCTGAAAACCGACAACCTGATGGAGCTGACCTACGCGGACCGGAAGCGGGTACATAACCTGAAATACTACACCTGGGTAGAGCAGCAGGGCAAAACCGCCGAGGAACTGAACGCCCTGTGGTACGACACCGAAGGCACTTGGGACACGGTACACGCACAGGCGAAGGAGCTGGACGAGCTGATCTGTGCCTTTAACGAGGCCACAGGACTGCTGAAAACGCTGTAATAGAGGGCAAAGCCATGATGAAGCACGTTTTAGGCGCAAAATGCGTCCGCTGCGGGGGAGAATATCCCGCTCTCCCGGACACTACCACCTGCCCCCGCTGCGGCGGTATGCTGGATATTGTCTATGACTATAGTGCAATCGCCAAAGAGGTGAACCACAAGGTCATGAGGGATCGGCAAGAGCAGTCCATGTGGCGGTATCTGGAATACCTTCCCGTGGAAGGGCTGGGCAAGCGTCCCCGTCTCCGGGTGGGCTGGTCACCCTTTTACCGCTCGGAGCGTCTTGCGGGAGAACTGGGCTTGCAGCATCTCTACATCAAGGACGACGGGGTCAATCCCACTGCCAGCCTGAAGGACCGCGCCTCCGCAATGGCAGTGGTCAAGGCGGAGGAAGCAGGGGCGAACACCATCGCCTGCTCCTCCACAGGGAACGCCGCCTCCTCGCTGGCAGGAAACGCCGCTGCGGCGGGTTTTCCTACTTATATCTTCGTCCCCTCCCGGGCACCCAAGGGAAAGGTGTCTCAGCTCATGATCTTCGGCGCTCACGTCATCAGCGTACAGGGCAGCTACGAGGACACCTTCCGCCTCAGCCAGCAGGCCATTGAGCAATACGGCTGGTACAACCGCAACGCCGCCATCAACCCCTACCTTATGGAGGGCAAAAAGACGGTGGCGCTAGAGATTGCCGAGCAGCTCCATTGGCGCATGACCGATTATGTAGCCCTCAGCGTGGGGGACGGCTGCACCATCGCCGGGGTGTGGAAGGGCTTCAAAGACCTGTACGCCACCGGTATGATTGACCGCCTGCCCCGTCTCATCAGCGTACAGGCGGAGGGATGCTGCCCCCTGAACCGTGCCATTCAAACGGGAGAGCCGTGGCAGCCCATGGAGGAAAACACCCTTGCCGACTCCATTGCCGTGGGGGTGCCCCGGAACGCGGATAAAGCATTAAACGCCATCCGGGAATCCAACGGCATCCCGGTGAACGTCTCCGATCAGGAGATTTTGGACGCCGCCAAGCTGCTGGGCAGAACCAGCGGCGTTTTCGGCGAACCCGCCGGGGTGACAGGAACCGCAGGCGTGAAAAAGGCAGTGGAGCTGGGACTGATCCCCTCGGACGCCTCGGTGGTGAGTATTGTCACCGGAAACGGCCTGAAGGACACACCCAATGCCATCAAAGCTGCCGGAGAGCCGGTGTCCATTCCGCCGGAGATGGATGCTCTGCTGGATGTGATGGAAAAGCTGTAAAGCGAAAGAAGAAACCCCTGCATCGTACCGACAGAAGGAGGGATTGGTATGCTTTTGATTGGCCCGGGACGGGTTATTACCCGTGATTCGTCCATGCCCTTTTTGGAACACGGCGGTGTCGCCGTCTCCGGAGACTTGATTGTGGAAGTGGGGGAGTGGTCTGCCTTACAGTCCAAATACCCCGGTGCAGAGATTTTGAATGCCCACGGCGGGGTGATTATGCCGGGGCTCATCAACACCCATGAGCATATCTACTCCGCCATGGCACGGGGACTTTCGGTGAAGGGCTATCATCCAAAGGGCTTTCTGGACATTCTCGAAGGTATGTGGTGGAACATTGACCGCCACCTGACGCTGGAACAGACCCGGCTCTCCGCCATGACCACGCTGATAGACTGCGTGAAAAACGGAGTCACCACCGTCTTTGACCACCATGCCAGCTTTTACCACATCCCGGACAGCCTCTTTGCCATTGAGGAGGCGGGCAAGGCGGTGGGGATCCGCCGCTGTCTCTGCTACGAGGTCTCTGACCGGGACGGCATGGACAAGGCAAAGGAAGGGGTTTTGGAGAACCAGCGGTTCATCCGCTATGCCCTTGAAGACGATTCTGATATGGTCAAGGGCATGATGGGGGTCCATGCCTCCTTCACCGTCTCTGACCACACCTTCGCCCTCATGGCAGAACACAAACCGGAGGAAGTGGGCTACCACATCCATGTGGCCGAAGGCGCTTACGATTTGGAGCACTGCCAGAAGACCTACGGCAAGACGCTGGTGGAGCGTCTCCGTGACCTTGGGGTGCTGGGGGAAAAGACGCTGGCCGTCCACTGTATCTACATCAACGAGGAGGAAATGGACATCCTGAAATCCACCGGAACCATGGTGGTTCACAACCCGGAGTCCAACATGGGCAACGCCTGCGGCTGTCCTCCCACCATGAAGCTGGTGGAAAAGGGGGTGCTCACCGGACTTGGCACCGACGGCTACACCCACGATATGCTGGAGAGCTGGAAGGTGGCCAATATCCTCCACAAGCACCATCTGAAAGACCCCAACGCCGCATGGGTGGAGGTGCCCCAAATGCTCTTTGACGGCAACGCCGCCATTGCCGGGCGGTATTTCTCCACCCCGCTGGGTGCGCTGAAAACGGGATACGGGGCGGATATCATCGTCACTGACTACATCCCCAACACCCCCATGGACGAGGGCAACTGCAACAGCCACATACTCTTTGGCATGACCGGGCGCAGTACCATTCACACCGTCTGTGCCGGAAAGGTGCTAATGCGGGACAGAGCGCTCACCTTCTGCGACGAGGAACAGGTCAACGCCCATGTCCGGGAGAGCGCCGCTTCCCTCTGGCACAGCATCAACGGTTAGGAGGCAGACATGAAAACGCTGATACAAGGCGGTACGCTCATCACCGAGTCCGGCATGGGTCTGGCAGACATTCTGGTGGAGGGGGAACAGATTGCCGCCGTGGGAGAACACCTGTCCTCGGAGGGAGCGGAGGTTCTCGACGCTGCGGGAAAGCTGATTTTCCCCGGCTTTATCGACGCCCATACCCATATGGGTCTCCCGGTGTGCAACACCGTCACCGCAGACGACTTTGACACCGGCACGAAAGCGGCCATTCTGGGCGGCACCACCTGTATTGTGGACTTTGCCACTCAGGAAAAGGGGGAGACGCTGGCGGAGGGGCTGTCCCATTGGCACGAAAAGGCAGACGGCAACAGCCATTGTGACTACGCCTTTCATATGGCCATCGGCGACTGGAACCCATCGGTGAAAGCAGAGCTTTCGGACACGATTGACCACGGCATTACCTCCTTCAAGGTCTATCTCACCTACGGCAATCAGGTGAACGACCGGGAGCTGTATGAAATTCTGGACGCTTTGAAGCCCTTGGGGGGGATTGTAGGGGTACACTGTGAAAACAGCGGCATCATCGACGCCTGTGCCGCCAAGGTGAAGGCGAATGGCATCACGTCTCCCGCCGGACACCCTCTCTCCCGCCCGGACGAGGCGGAGGGGGAGGCCATTCACCGTCTGCTCACCGTCGCCCGGCTGGTGGATGTTCCGGTAATCGTGGTGCATCTGTCTTCGGAGAAGGGACTGGAGGAAATCCGCCGGGGCAGAGCGTCCGGACAGCGGGTCTATGCGGAGACCTGCCCGCAGTACCTGCTGCTGGATGAGAGCAAATACAGCCTGCCAGGCTTTGAGGGAGCGAAATACATCTGCTCCCCGCCCCTTCGTAAGCCTGCTGACAATCAGGCATTGTGGCAGGCGCTGGAACAGGGGGAAATCGACACCGTTTCCACCGACCACTGCTCCTTCACCATGGAGCAAAAACGGGCAGGGGAGGAGGATTTCTCCAAAATTCCCGGCGGTATGCCGGGGGTGGAGGAACGGGTGGCTCTCATGCTGACCTATGCACATCTGCCCCTTCCCCAGCTGGTGGGTCTGATGAGCACCCGCCCGGCAAAGCTCTACGGCATGTATCCCCGCAAGGGTACCATCCAGCCGGGAAGCGATGCGGATTTGGTGATCTGGAATCCCAACGTGCAACGCACCCTCACCGCCAGAGACCTTCACACCGCCGCAGGATATACCCCCTTTGAGGGCGTACCTGTGGCAGGCGTGGCAGAAACCGTGTTTCTCCGGGGACAGAAGGTAGTAGAGGATTGCAAGCTGCGAGCGGCCCTTGCGGGTCAGTACATCCCAAGAGAGCGAAACAGCCTGAAATAGACGCAAAAACACTCCGGTCTTTGACCGGAGTGTTTTGTGTCAAGAAATGCTTACCAGCGAATCAGGGTGGCCACACAGGACAGCCCGCCGCCGAAGGCGGCAAGCACAATCAGGTCGCCCCGCTTCAAAATGCCCTTGCGGTTGCACTCGTCCAGCAGCAGAGGGATGCTGGCGGCGGAGGTATTGCCGTACTCGTCAATGTTCATCAGGAACTTTTCCAACGGAATCCCCTTGAGCCGACGGGCGGCGGCCTCAATAATCCGGCGGTTTGCCTGATGGCAGATGACCCAGTCCACCTGCTCCTGCTCCACGCCGGTTTTTTCCAGCAGCTGCTGAATCTGAGCGGGTACTGTGCGGGTGGCGAACTTGTAGGTCTCGCTGCCGTTCATGTACACATAGGGGTGTGTGGGCTCCAGCTTGGTAAAGGGGGAGTTTCCGATGGGGGTGGGAACCTTCAACACCTCGTCACCGCCCCGCACCATGAGCTGAGAGCCCAGATAGTCCTCGCCCTGCTCTACCACCACACCTGCGGCGCCGTCGCCGAATAGAATACAGGTAGAACGGTCATTCCAGTCCAGAATCCGGCTCATCTGCTCAGAACCCACGCAGAGGATTTTGTGATACCGTCCGGTGGAGAGATAGGCTGCCGCCGTCTCCAGCAAAAACAGGAAGGCAGAACAGGCACCGCTGAGATCAAAGGCGGGGCAGGTTGCGCCGATGGTGGCCTGCACCATGCAGGCCAGATTGGGACAGAGATTGTCGCCGCTCACTGTGGCGCAGAGAATCAGGTCAAGCTCCTCGGCCTTGACGCCGCTGTTTTCCAGTGCGGCAAAGGCGGCCTTTGCCGCCATGTCAGTGGCAGTCTCGTCCACTGAGATGTGACGCTGATGAATCCCTGTGCGGGAGACGATCCATTCGTCATTGGTATCCACATACTTGGACAAATCATCATTGGTGACCACCAATGGGGGAACATAGCTCCCCGTTCCTAAAATATGAAGGCTCATATCCATATCCTTTCACAGGCGGCTTTCCGCCGCATCTGCGGTTATTCTACCAGACAACCATTCTTCTGTCAATTGAATGCCCCATTCCCATTGAGCAAATTGTGAAGAGGGCAGAGAAAAATTGACAGCAGTTTTTTGCGTTTTCCTGTTGGAATGGGAAAAACATTGTGCTATAATGAGCGGGATTTGGAGCGAGTATTCTCTTCACGTCCGGCTGATCTCCATCATTCTCCCCAGGAGGTCACAGCTGATTTTGAAATAAAGGAGCATGTCATATGGGAAAATACTTTGGCACAGACGGCTTTCGTGGGGAAGCAAATGTCACGCTGACCCCGGAAAAAGCGTATCAGATCGGCTATTTTCTGGCCTGGTACTACAATCAGAACCCCAATGACGGCGAACGTGCCCGCATTGTAATTGGCAAAGACACCCGCCGCAGCAGCTATATGCTGGAATTTGCTCTGGCTGCCGGCATCACCTCCGGCGGCGCAGACGTGTATCTGCTCCGGGTGACCACCACCCCCAGCGTAGCCTATGTAGCCAAGGTGGACAATTTTGACTGCGGCATTATGATCTCCGCCAGCCATAACCCCTTCTACGACAACGGCATCAAGCTGATTAACGATCAGGGCGAAAAAATGCCTCAGAGCGTCATTGACGAGGTTGAGGCCTACCTGGACGGCAACGGCCCGGAGATTCCCCCTGCCACCCGGGACGCCATGGGCGGCGCTTACGACTACGACTCTGGCCGCCATCGCTACATCGCCTATCTGATTTCTCTTGCCATGCACTCCTTCCGGGGCAAGCGCATCGGTCTGGACTGCGCCAACGGCGCTTCCTGGTCCATCGCCAAGGTGGTCTTTGAGGCACTGGGTGCCAAGGTGACGGTGATCAACGACCATCCCGACGGGGTCAACATCAACCTGAACTGCGGTTCCACCCATCTGGAACAGCTGAAGCGTCTGGTGGTAGAGCGGCATCTGGATGTGGGCTTTGCCTTCGACGGCGACGCTGACCGCTGCCTTGCTGTGGACGAGAACGGCAAAGAGGTCAGCGGCGATGAGATCATGTATCTCTACGCCCGTTACATGAAGGAGCGGGGCAAGCTGGAGACCAACACCGTGGTCACCACTGTCATGAGTAACTTCGGCCTGTACAAGGCGCTGGATGCCATTGACATCGGCTACGCCAAGACCGCTGTGGGCGACAAGTACGTCTATGAGTACATGGTAAACCACGGCAATATGATCGGCGGCGAGCAGTCCGGACATATCATCTTCAGCAAGTACGCCACCACCGGCGACGGTATTCTCACCGCCTTGAAGGTGATGGAGGTCATGTGTGCCCGCCGCCTGCCCCTGAGCCAGCTCTGCGAGCCGGTGACCATCTATCCTCAGCTCCTGATCAATGTCCGTGTCACCGACAAGGCGGAAGCCCAGAACGACCCCGCTGTCAAGCAGGCAATCGCCGAGGTGGAGCAGCGCCTTGGCAATACCGGACGCATTCTGGTGCGGGAGTCCGGCACTGAGCCGCTGGTTCGTGTCATGGTAGAGGCGGAAACCCCGGAGCAGTGCAACGAATATGTCTATCATGTGGTAAACGTCATCAAAGCCCGGGGCTTTGAGGTAAAGTAAACAAGTCAAACAGGGCGTCCTTTCGGGGGCGCCCTTTCCGCACAATTGGGATTCTTTATCCATTCTTAATTGATTCCGCAATTGGCTCTTAAATCTCGTGTGGTATCGTATGAAAAACCGGTGGAGGGGACGGGAAACATGAATCGGATTTTGATCGTAGATGATGACAGAGACATCGTAGCCGCATTGGAGATTTATCTCACCACCTCCGGCTATGAGGTATCCAAAGCCTATAACGGCAAAGAAGCGGTGGAACAGATGAACACCGCAGGGGCAGACCTGATCCTCATGGATGTGATGATGCCCCAGATGGACGGCATCGCCGCCACCCAAAAGATTCGGGAGAGCAGCAACGTCCCCATTCTCTTTCTCACCGCCAAAAGCGAGGATGTAGACCTGATCAACGGTCTGAACGTGGGGGCGGACGACTACATCACCAAGCCCTTCAAGCCCATGGAGGTGCTGGCACGGGTACGCTCCCATCTGCGCCGCTTTACCGAGCTGGGCGGCCGCACCGCCGATGACAGCGGTCTTCTCACCGTGGGTCCCATTACGCTGGACGACAACGCCAAGCAGGTGAAGGTGGACGGGGTGCCGGTTGCCCTCACCCCGCTGGAATTCAGCATTCTCCGTCTGCTCATGCAGCACCCGGGGCAGGTATTTTCCACTGCCCAGATTTACGAAAAGGTGTGGAATGACCCGGTGCTGGGCAGCGAGAACACCGTGGCAGTACATATCCGCCATTTGCGGGAAAAAATCGAAATCGACCCCGCCCACCCCCGTCATTTGAAGGTGGTCTGGGGTCTGGGCTATAAAATGGAGGCGTAAGCATGGGTAAAAACAGGCTCCGGGGCTCTGGCGCATGGAAAATTCTGGCCTTTCTTCTGTCCTCTGTGCTGATTTGCTGCCTGATTGCAGGAGTGGCGGGCTGCTATTACCTGTTCAATCAGCACTCTTACTATGCCAACAACCAGTGGGAATACTATGGCCTGTCCGTCCAGCTGGAACAGGCGCAGGAATACTTCATTCTGGATCACTATCAAGCCTATCTCACCGCTGCCGGCAAAACCCGCTATGAAGAATTGACAGAGAACCTCAGCGATAAGAACACCAATTTCCGCTTCGAGGTGGGCCGCACCTCGGATGCCGCCCTGCTGCTCACCAATCTGTCCAACCAGTCAGGCACTTATGAGATTACCAACACGGTGGACAGCAGCCTGTATACCAACGCCATGAGCCGGATGCTGGCCTATTATATCGACGTGGAGCGTGCCCCGGACTGGGAGGTGCGAACCGGAACCGCCCGGCAGTGGGCAGCTACCCCCAACGCCTCCCGGTACTACTACGACCCGGACACCTATCAGAACATCCTGTTGGATGCCCAAAAGGGGGAGGCTGCGGGTGATGAGAATCCTCCTGCGGTAGTAGATGTGACCGATGAGGAGAGCATTCAGAATATGGGCGAAGCGCTGGCCGCCTACGATGAGGAAGTGGACACAGGGACGCAGGACACAGGCAATCCCTATGTGTACTTCGTCTTCACCGGGGAAGATATCAACTACTGGCTCTCCTACGGCATTGACCGCACCTATCCCGTTGAGGACGAATACTCCCAAAACGCCACCCAGGGCAAAGCGGCGGAGGCACGCTATCAGCGGCAGATCATTCCTCAGATTCTCTGCACCTGCGGCGCTGCCCTGCTGCTGGCAGCATTGATGTCACTCTACACCCTGTCTCTGGGCTGGGACAGAAACGGCGTGCTGGAGCTGCGGGGGGGCAGCCGGATGCCCATTGAGCTGGCGGCGCTGCTGACGGCTATCTGCGTCTTTGTCAGCGGTGTGATGGAATCGGTCTTCTATTTTGATATGCTCCATGATGATCTGATCCATCTCATGATCTCCGTGGGCAGCTTTGCGCTGCCTGCCGCACTGGGCGGGATGTTGTTCTGGACGGTGGGGGCAGCCCAGCTGAAAACCCACACCCTTGCCCAGAGAAGTCTTGCCGCCCGCTTGTGGAGGTGGCTGTGCAAGTGGGGCAGGGTGCTTTGGGAGAAGCTGTCCGCAGCGCTGCTGTCTGTGCCTCTGTACTGGAAGGCTGCCGTGTTTTGCGGGGTTTTCTGGCTGCTCTACTTGATTTATTATCTCATCACATCCATGCTCTTCGGCTATCATCATCTGCTGGTCACCGTCTTTTTCCTGACCCTGCCTATGATTCCGCTGGCGGTTCTGGTGTGCAAATGGGCGATGGACTGGAACAGGCTGCGAACCGCCGTGAAGGAGATGGTCGGCGGCAAGCTGGACTATCAGGTGGACACTTCCAATATGCTCCCCGACCTTCGTGCTCACGGCGAGGATTTGAACAGCCTTTCCAAGGGGCTGAGTCTTGCGCTGGAGGAACGCATCCGTGGGGAGCGGTTCAAAACAGAGCTGATCACCAATGTCTCCCACGACCTGAAAACCCCCCTCACCTCCATCATCAACTATGTGGACCTGCTGAAACAGGCGGACATTCAGGACGAAACCGCCCGGGGCTATATCGAGGTGCTGGAGCGGAAAAGTCAGCGGCTGAAAACCCTCACCGAGGATTTGGTAGAAGCCAGCAAGGCGGCTACCGGCAACATTGCCGTCCATCTGGACAGGCTGGACATGGGACAGCTGGTGTCTCAGGCGGTGGCGGAGTACGATGAACGGCTCACCAACGCCGGATTGACCCCGGTGGTAAAGCTCCCGGAACAGCCCTGCACCATTATGGGCGACGGGCGGCACCTGTGGCGGGTATTGGACAATCTGCTGGGCAACTGCACCAAATACGCCATGCCCGGCACCCGGGTCTATCTGGATGTGACCTGTCAGGAGGGACGGTGCCGGATTGAGGTGAAGAATATCTCCGCCGACCCGCTGAACCTGCCTCCGGAGGACTTGATGAAGCGTTTTGTCCGGGGCGACTCCGCCCGCTCCACCGAGGGCAGCGGTCTGGGGCTCTCCATCGCCCGCAACCTGACCAACGCCCAGAACGGCACCTTTGATCTGGCGGTGGACGGGGATCTGTTCAAAGCCATGCTTTCCTTCCCGCTGGTGGAGGAGGAATAACGGAAAATGCCGTCTGGGCGCTTGCTCAGACGGTTTTTCTTGCATACACCGGGAAAACTTGTTACAATAGTCACCGATTGATACCATCGGTCATTGAAACACAAAAGAGGTGTTATCCCATGTCAAACCGCACCAAAGGGATTTTATGCATCATCGCCTCCGCTTTCTGCTTTGCGCTGATGAATACCTTTGTCCGGCTCTCCGGCGACCTGCCCAGCATCCAGAAGAGCTTTTTTCGCAATCTGGTGGCCATGTTCATTGCGCTGGTGGTGCTGATGAGATCCGGCGGCGGCTTCAAAATGCAAAAGGGCTGTCTGCCCCTGCATCTGCTCCGCTCCGGCATTGGTACGCTGGGCATTTTGGGCAATTTCTATGCCATTGACCACCTGATGCTTTCCAACGCCTCCATGCTGAACAAGATGTCCCCCTTTTTCGTGCTGGTGTTCTCTTACTTTATCCTCAAGGAAAAGCTGAATCTGGTACAGGTGCTGATTGTGGCCACCGCTTTTGTGGGCAGCCTGTTTATTATCAAGCCGGTACCCAGCAATCTGGTTCTGGTGCCCTCCCTGCTGGGCTTTGGAGGGGGGATGTGCGCCGGATTTGCCTACACCATGGTGCGGGCCATGGGATTGAAGGGGGAACGGGGACCCTTTATCGTCTTTTTCTTCTCCGCCTTCTCCTGCGCTGTCACCCTGCCGTGGCTGCTCTTTGACTACCACCCCATGACCGCTCAGCAGCTGCTCACCCTTCTGGGGGCGGGTCTCAGTGCCGCCGGGGGACAGTTTACCATTACCACCGCCTACACCTTCGCCCCTGGCCGGGAAATCAGCGTCTATGACTACACCCAGATTCTCTTCTCCACCCTCATTGGCTATCTGGTCTTTCAGCAGGTGCCTGACCGCTGGAGCTTTCTGGGCTATGCTCTGATTATCGGCGCTGCCATCGTCATGTTCCTGTTCAACAACGGAAAACTGGAAAAGAGGACTGCCCTATGAAAGACTATTTCCATCCTGACCTCACCCCCGACCAGCTCCTTTCCATGAGCTCTCTGGCGCTGGCACATATGGGGGACGGCGTCTATGAGATTCTTGTCCGGGGCTGGCTCTGCTCCGGCGGTTTGGAGGTCAACGCAAATCTCCACCGGGAGACAGTGCAGCGGGTGCGCGCCTCTGCACAGGCGGACGCACTGGACGTGATTACGCCCCTGCTCACCGAGGAAGAGTTGGGAGTGGTGCGCCGGGGACGAAACGCCAATATCCACATGATTCCCAAGGGCGCCACCCGTGGGGAGTACCGCAAAGCCACCGGACTGGAAGCCCTGTTCGGCTGGCTTTACCTTCGTCAGGAGACGGATCGGATGAACACCCTGTTTGACGCGATTATCACCGCACAGGAGGGGAGGGGACGAGATGCCACTTGATGCCGCCACCCTCACTGCTCTGACGGGAGAGCTGCGCCCTCTGGTAGAGGGGGCTAAAATCGACAAAATCTTCCAGCCTGCCCGGGATGAGGTGATTCTCGCCCTGCGCACCAAAAACGGCAACCAGCGGCTGTTGCTCACCGCCAACCCATCCCAGCCCCGGCTGCAATTTACCACCGTCAACCGGGAGAACCCCGCAGCGCCACCCATGTTCTGTATGCTCCTTCGGAAGTACCTCACCGGGGCACGGATTCTTACGCTCACCCAGCCACCTATGGAGCGTCTGGTGGATTTGGAGCTGGAAGGGCGAAACGAGCTGGGGGACACCGTCACCCGGCACCTGATTTTGGAAGCCATGGGACGGCGTGCCAACCTGATTCTCACCGATGAAAACGGGCGCATCACCGACTGTATCCGCAAGGTGGAGGCAGACGCTGACCGTGCCCTGCTGCCGGGACTGTTCTACCGCCCACCCGCTGGCCGGGCGGACAAGCATAATCCCGCTGAGACAGACCGGCAGCATTTCTCAGACCTGCTCTCCGCCGCCCCTCCTGAGCGGGAGGGCAGTCAATGGCTGTTGGATACCTTTGCCGGCATCTCCCCCTTGCTGTGCCGGGAAATCGTGTACCGCGCCGCCGGAGATGTGGGAGAGCGTGTCCACACCATCGACCCCACTGCTTTGTGGACAGCTTTCCATGACGTTCTCTCTCAAATGGAGCATCCGCAACCCACCGCCCTTCGTTCCGCTGAGGGATATAAAGACTATTCCTTTCTCCCCATCACCCAGTACGGAGACTATTACCAACAGGTTTCCTTCCCGGACTTTTCCACTCTGCTGGATGAGTTCTACGCCCAGCGGGAGCGCAGCGAACGGGTACGTCAAAAGGGACAAACCCTGATTCGTCAGCTGAACAACCTGCGAAACCGTACCGCACGGAAAATTCAGGTGCAGCGCAAGGAGCTGGCAGCGGCGCAAAACCGGGAGCAATACCGTCTGGACGGGGACTTGATTACCGCAAACCTGTTCCAGATGAAGAAGGGTCAGACCACTCTCACCGCCGTGGACTATTACGACCCGGAGATGAGGGAGCGCACCATCTCCCTTGACCCGCTGCTCACCCCCCAGCAAAACGCCGCCAAGTGCTACAAGCGGTACAACAAGGCGAAGACCGCCGACACCATCCTCACCGCCCAATTGCAGCAGGGGCAGCAGGAGCTGGACTATCTGGACAGCGTGCTGGAATCTCTCCAACGGGCAGAGGGAGAGCGGGACTTAAACGAGATTCGGCAGGAGCTGGAAGGGCAGGGGCTGCTCCGTGCCCAAAAGGGACAGAAAAAGCCGCTCAAGCTGCCCAAAACCAAGCCCATGGAATACCGCTCCACAGCGGGACTTCGCATTTCCGTGGGCAGAAACAACACCCAAAACGACCAGCTCACCTGCAAGCAGGCGGGGAAGGGAGACTGGTGGTTCCACACCAAGGACATCCACGGCGCTCACGTCATCCTCTGGACGCAAGGACAGCAGCCGGACGACAAAAGCGTGGAGGAAGCTGCCCTGCTGGCAGCGTGGTACTCTCAGGCACGGGGAGGCAGTAAAATCCCAGTGGACTACGCCCCGGTGAAATATGTGAAAAAGCCAGCCGGGGCAAAACCGGGTATGGTCATCTATACAACCAACCAGACCATGCTGGTCACCCCCACCCAAGAGCAGGTGGATGCCCTTGCCAAATAGCTATTGACCCTCCAACGGGAAAGTGTTATTATTTTCACGATGGGTTCAACCCGATTTTGTATTCATAAAAGCGAGGTGCATGATACATGATTACCAGCTTTGACGAACTGATTTCCCATGTGAAAGAGTGCGGCAAAAAGACCCTTTCCGTGGCAGTTGCACAGGACGACGCTGTGCTGGAGGCCGTCCACGCCGCCCATGAGCAGGGCATTGCCGATGCCATTCTGGTGGGTGACGAGGAAAAAATCCGCACCATCGCCGCTTCCCTGAACATTGACCCCAGCGAGTTCCAGATAATCAACGAGCCGGATATGATTCAGGCCTCCCTCACCGCCGTCAAGCTGGCTCATGACGGTGTGGCGGATATGTACATGAAGGGTCTGGTGGACACCAAAAACTTCCTGAAGAGCATCCTGAACAAGGAAGTGGGTCTGCGTACCGGAAAGCCTCTGTCCCATGTGGCTCTGTTTGAGGTGAAGGGGATTCCCCAGCTGCTTTTCCTCACCGACGTGGCCTTTATGACCTATCCCACTCTGGAGGACAAGGTGAATATCATCAATAACACCGTTGAGGTCTGCCACGCCTGCGGCATCCCCAACCCCAAGGTCGCCCCTGTGGCCGCCGTAGAGGTGGTCAACCCCAAAATGCCCGCCACGGTAGACGCCGCCGAGCTGACCCGGATGAACGAAGCAGGGGAAATCACCGGCTGCATCGTAGACGGCCCTCTGTCCATGGATTTGGCCATTGACCCGGAGGCCGCCCGTCATAAGGGCGCAACCGGACGGAAAATCGTGGGCGACGCTGACGTGCTGCTTTTCCCGGATATCCACGCCGGCAATCTGGTATATAAGACGCTGGTTCACACCGCCGATGTGGAAAACGGCTGCATCATCACTGGAACAAAGGTGCCTGTCATCCTCACCAGCCGCTCTGACACCTTCCGCACCAAGGTGAACTCCATTGCGCTGGCCGCTGTGGTGGCTGAGGCGCTGAAAAATCAGCAGTAAGGGAAAGGGGTAACATCTATGTCTATCAAAAGCCTGATTATCAATCCCGGCTCCACCTCCACCAAAATCGGTGTATTTGAGGACGAGACACTCCTCTTTGACGAAACCCTCCGTCATCCCACTGAGGAGATCGCAAAATACGCCTCTATCATTGACCAGAAGGACTTCCGCAAGGAGATTATTGTGAACTTCCTTGCCTCCAAGGGGGTTGCTCTGGACTCCTTTGATGTGATTGTAGGCCGTGGCGGTCTGCTCAAGCCCATTCCCGGCGGCACCTACGCCGTCAGCGATGCCTTGCTGGCTGATCTGAAGACTGGCGTTCAGGGGCAGCATGCCTCTAATCTGGGCGGTATTCTGGCTCGTGAGATTGGAGACCAGATCGGCGTTCCCTCCTTCATTGTTGACCCAGTGGTGGTGGACGAGCTGACAGAGGTTGCCCGTATCTCCGGTATGCCGGAGCTGCCCCGCCGCTCCATCTTCCATGCGCTGAATCAGAAGGCGGTTGCCCGTCGTTACGCCAAGGAGCAGGGTGTCAACTATGAGGATCTGAACCTGATCGTCATTCACATGGGCGGCGGCGTGTCCGTGGGCGCTCACCGGAAGGGCCAGGTTGTGGACGTGAACAACATTCTGGACGGCGAGGGCGCATTCTCCCCGGAGCGTGCCGGTACTGTCCCGGTAGGTGACCTGATTAAGCTGTGCTTCTCCGGCAAGTACACCCAGAAGGAGCTGTACAAGAAGATCTGTGGTAACGGCGGCTATAACGGCTACCTGAACACCAACGATGCCCGTGTCGTGGAACAGATGGCCAACGAGGGCGACAAGCTGGCGCAGGTAGTGCTGGATGCCTTCTACTATCAGCTGGCCAAGGACGCAGGCGCTATGGCCGCTGTGCTCAAGGGTAAAGTGGACCAGATCATCCTCACCGGCGGCATTGCTTACTCCAAGCTCACCGCCCAGCAGCTCACCGACTATCTGGGCTGGATTGCCCCCATCACCATCTATCCCGGCGAGGACGAGCTTCTGGCTCTGGCACAGGGCGCTCTCCGTGTCCTCAAGGGCGAGGAAAAGGCGAAGGAATACTAAGGAACCACTGAACAAATCAAGCTACGGCGTCTGAGCGGTCTGTTTTCCGCCATCCGGGTCTAAAATCCCTTGAAATACGTCGGTATTCCTGCGGTCTTTTATCCCCGGCTGACAAAAAACATCCTCGCTCATCCATCCGAGAGATTTATTCAGTGTTTCCTTAATACACCAAAACAGAATAGAGTACAAAACAGCCGTGAGGCGGGATGTTCCCAACCTCGCGGCTGTTTTGTACGTTCGTTTACTTCTTTCGCAGCAGCAGCCCGAAAATAGCGCCGCAGGTGCCGCCAATGATATGG
>ATWA01000047.1 GCA_000421005.1 Clostridiales bacterium NK3B98 | reverse complement strand
CCGTGTGGCCAAGTGCATTGACAATGGACCGATGGAAGGCTTCTGGGGCATCCTGAAGCGGGAGCGGTACTACGGCAAGCGCTTTACCTCCAAAAAAGAGCTGGTCGAAATGATTGAGAACTACATTCGTTACTACAACAACAGGCGTGTGCAGCGCGGCCTCGGCATCCTGACTCCGATGGAGAAGCATACTCTGTATTTTGCGGCATAAAAAACCGCAAATTCCGGTTGGATGCCTTAAGCAGCCAACCGAAATCTGCGGTTGCCACAGCGCCGCAGCGCTGTAAATCTTCTGTTAATTATTTCACTGTCTGCTTGACGGGGAGCGGTTCACGTTATCCGTTCATTCAGATCAGGCGTTGCTGACACCTATAGTTTATCACACACATCGTTTGAAAACAACTTGTATTTGCCTTCATTTTTTCATGGGACACTCACAAGTTCTGAGGGGGGATCGCATACCCATCAGTCCATGTCAAGGCACATGCTGCACCTCGTTAAAAGCAGCCATGACATAGCCTGTTGGTTATGCAATGGGTAGTGAAATGGTATGCAAGCATCCCTCTCCACATCAGTGGCTCGTTCTTAGGAGCAACATCGCCTCAATCCCACGGGAAAAGTGATTGAGCCTTCAATTCACTTGCTTGATGCCTCTACCGGCATCCCACAGAAAAGTGATTGACCCAAAGAAAATACTTGGGAGCAATGATTAATAAAACATCAGTTAATTAGTAGATTCGAAGCAACAGGCTATAACCAAAGAGCGCTGCGGATAAACCGGCAGAAGAAGTGAAAAAACTGCCTATTTTACGCCTCACTGCAGCGGTAGGCATTCACCCTCAGTCACGCCGCCCTCGCCGAAAGCGTCCACGGCGGCGTAATAGCTCTGTCCTGCGTTGAGCATCGTGAGCAGTACCTCCGTCTGCCCACAGACCATGTGGCTGGAATAAAGCTTGTCCGGCGATATCCCGTAACGAACGTTATAACCAATGGCACGATCAGCGGCTTTCCAGCTGAGTTTTGCGGTCATAGCATCCGGACGCGAAGCAGTGAAGGCTGTTACCGCCTCAGGGGCGGTGCAGTTGCCAAGCCCGAACACCCGCAGGCCGGAGAGCGCAAAGGGTTCATCGTAAGGCAGTTTCTCCGCCGTGACGCGCACATAGCGCAGCTTCATACCGTCGAGTTCCAGATAGTCATGGGGCAGATTCGATTCGGCGCTGCGTTTATCGGTGAGCACGAACCACTCGCTGCCATCCGCACTGCCCTCCAGCAGATACCGGGTGCGGAGCGTGGGATCGGGGTCGATGTAGCGATTGGAGGTGTAGACGTTGGAGCGCAGAGATTTGTCCACCTCCAGCATAGGCACGTCCACGTCGGCGAAGCTCAGCTGAATGCCGTGCACCTCATACACATCACCCAGATCCAGCCGGTACCACTCTCCGGCGCTGCTCTTGGCACACCAGCAGGAACGGATGTCCTCATCCAGCGCCAGGCCCGGCTCATGTCCTTCACGATACGACGAGGCCACGGCGCGTTTTTTGTAAGAAAGCAGCATCCACCTGGGCTTGATGCTCTGCGGATCGAACTTTCCCTCGGGGATCTCCAGCGGATAATCCGCGAAGTTCTGATTGCAGAACAGGATCCCGTCGCTGTCCAGGCCCGCCGGAAACAGGCCAAGACGGCGTTCAAAGTTTGCATTGACTGAGATCCGCATAGTGGAAGCGTGCCACAGGTTGCCGTACTCATCTTCAATAGTAGAGACGTGGCCCGCGCCGGTGATGAATCCGCCAGGCTTGGAGGAGAAGGGATTGTGTGCCTGATAAGTGAAGGGACCCAGCGGAGAGTCACCCACATACACCCCGTCGCCGTAGGTGGCCAGCTCCGTGCCCGGAGCGGCGTACTGGAGATAATACTTTCCGTTCCACTTATTCATGAACGCGCCTTCGATAAAAGGTTTTTTATCAGAGCCGGACAGGCGCATGAACAACCGGTAGAGCCGCATAGCAAGGCCTTCCTTGCCCTGCTCCTTCGGTCTGCCGGGATAGTTCGGACGCTCCCAGCCGTGAGCAGCAGTATTGCCGAAGATCAGCTCCTTCTTCTCTCCGACGGGCGTCATTGTTTCCGGATCAAACTCCTGGCCGTAAATGGGTGTGGTATTGGCGCAGCCCCAGTAAAAATACACTCTCCCGTCTTCATCCTGGAAGGTGTTCGGATCCCAGAACGGGAAGGGCTCGCTGAGCTTTTCAAAGTCGTCACTCAGAGGGTCTTTGCTGCGGTAGATGGCGCTGGGGTCCCGGTCGGAGGAGGAAAAGATCAGCCAATCGCCCACCTGCCGAACGTCCGGGGCGTAGCGGAAGGGCGTCAGCTCCCGGTTTTCATGCCAATCCCAATGGAGCATGTCGTCTGAGTAGTAAAATCCGCCGGACATGGAGGCGAAGAGATAGTAGCGCCCCTTGAAATAGATCAGCGTCGGGTCGGCCGATTCCCGGGAGGCCTGCTTGTTGTAGTGCTGGAACTGATAGGGGATGTTCAGGGGATTGATCAAGATACGGCTCATGCTTTTCCTTCCTTTCGGTATTTGGTGGGAGATAGGCCGAATTCCTTACGGAAACAGTCTGTGAAATAGCTCTGGGAGCAAAACTGCAGCCGGGTCGCGATCTGCTGTGCGTCCAAATTGGAGGAGCGCAGCAGCAGCGCGGCCTTTTCCAGCCGCTTTTTCCGGATGTACTCCGTGGGCGTCAAGCCCAGCTCCCGCTTGAATTTCTTGGAGAAGTAATACTCCATATACCCGGCGTAGGAGGCGAGAGAGGAGATGCTCAGCTCTTCCTCCAGATGACGCTCGATATAGCTGCAGGCCG
The DNA here is from genome assembly GCA_000421005.1 of Clostridiales bacterium NK3B98. Lineage (GTDB taxonomy): Bacteria > Bacillota > Clostridia > Oscillospirales > Oscillospiraceae > Onthomonas. The sequence goes on along the minus strand of ATWA01000047.1, from coordinate 18,437 downwards.
CCTCGATCTCCCGGGAGAGCTTTTGCGTGCGTACAGCATGGACACGCTCCACAAAGTCCCTGTTCATGGTACTGGCAACACCCGTAAGCTCAGACAGAGACTTCGCGGCTTCCACATTTTGAAAATACCGGTCACAGAGCTTGTACGCTGTCTCGGGACTAAGGCCCCCTTCGATGGCAGCGCGGGAAAAAAGCGTGACGCTTACCAGAACTGCGTTTTTCATCTGCCGGAGAGCGTCGCCGGCCTGCGCCAGCTGCCCCATTGTTCCGGTCACGGCCATGCGGTCGATATGGCGCACCAGTTCCAGATCCCCTTCTCGCACCATGCGCAGCATTTCCTGCTCAGCCAGATAAGTGCCGTGGGTGTCTGTGACCGGGATTTCCTTCCCGTTTACAGGCGAGAGCTCACCTCTGCCGAAAAAACGCAGCGCAGACTGTCGGATCTTTTCCCCGGTGATCAGATAGTGCAGCATGAGAGCATATTCCTGAACGCGCGCCCAGCTTAGGATCGGCAGCTTTCTTACCAGTTTTGCGGCGCTTTGCCGCAAAGCCGGGGACGCTCCGGCATTGGCCAGACCGGAATCAATGGCGAAGGAAGAATAATCATCCATAAAAAACGGTCCAAGGACATGGACGCGAAAAAGCTCATGATCCGATCCTTCCGGGCAGCAGAGCCACATCATGTTGATTCTGTTGGTAAACAAAACGGGCGTCCGCTCGGTCGCCAGAAAACGCTCAAGCTCCAGGCCGATCCGGGAAAGCGAGAACAGTTCGTTTGCTGTGGTCTCCTCGTCTGTGCTGGAGCCGACGCGGTGCAGAAGGGGGTCATAGTCTAAAAGCATCAGCATATGGCAGCAGGAAAGCATTTCACGAAACAGCGCAATTTTTTCTTCCGTGGGTAACCCCTCCATGTTTCTTCCCTCCTAAAATAATACAGGATCCAGATACGCGCTATCATAAATTCGATCAAATTTCAGTTTATCAGCTTTTCACAAAAAATCAAGCGAATAAACAGAAGTCGAGGCGAATTTGTTGTATTTTTGAGATTCCCTTTCTGCTATACTGCGATCATCCGAGATCAGTAATCTTTAACGGGGAGGAATTCACATGAATAAATCAGACAAACTCGGTTTCCGGGAATATTTCGGAACAGCAACCATGGGCCTGACCGACGGGATGGCGGCAGCCCTGATGACCTCGTTCTTCCTGCTCTATCTCACTGACTATGCGGGCCTCGGCGCTTTTGGCGCAGTCGTCGGTTCCAGCGTGCTTCTGTTCTCCCGCATCTTTGACGCTGTAAACGATCCCATCGAAGGTTGGATCATGGACCGGGCCAAGGTCGGCAAATACGGCAAATACAAGCCCTTCATCATTCTCTCAATCCTTACGGCGCTCGTAGGCGTCGGCGCTCTGTTCTTCATTCCTCAGGGTGTCAGCCCTGTGGTCGCTGTGATCTGGGTCATCTTCTTTTATCTTCTGTACGACATGGGCTCCTCCTTTTACGCGCCGAACCTGATCTTTCGTACTATGACGCTGGATCAGAACGAACGCGGCAAACTGCTGATCGCACCCCGTATCGTCTCCATGATGACGGGCATGGTCACCGCCGTGCTGATCGCCATGGTGACAGGCGTCAACAGTGTTGTCAACAACATGCACACCTCTTTCGGTCTGGTTGTGGTCGGTCTGCTGCTCATCACCTCCGTGATCTCTCTCACCGGCATCGGTATGGTTCGGGAGCGCCATCACGCTGAGCGGGATAAGGAAGAAAATGTTAAAATCACGGATATCTTCAAGCTCCTGAAGGAGAACGACGCCATTCGCATCAATGTCACCGCCGCACTGTTCTCCGGTTTTATCTGGACCTTCCTCTTTGCAACCATGCTCTATTATATCAAGTGGGGCCTCTGCGCCGATCTCTCCACCGGTGTGGTGGATAACGGAAAATACGCGCTTTACTCCGGCATTGCTTCCATGCTGATGTTTATCCCGCTGCTGGGCGGCACGCTGATCGCGGCGCCGATCATGAAGAAGATCGGCGATCCGATGAAGTTTCTTCGGATTTTGCTGCTGGCCCAGGCCATTCCCTGCGGCATACTGTTCCTGCTGCAGATCCTCGGCGTTCTCGGGAAAATGCCCTGGCTGTTTCTGCTCTGCGCCGCAGTCACCACTACTGCTGTCGGCATGGGCTATATTCCCGGCTCTACGGTAGATATCGAGATCATGGACTATGAGATCTATAAGAACGGCAAGGACCGTTCCGGTCTCTGCAATGCGCTCAACCGCTTTATCTCCAAAGCGCAGAACGCCATCGGCGCGAGTGTGGTCGGCTTCATGCTGACAGGGATCGGTTATGTGGTCGACTCCGAGACCGGCGACTTCGCGGGCGAGCTGAGCCAGATGCCGGTCATGCTCAACTGGTTCATCGTCATCATGGGCCTCATCCCCTTTGTGCTGGGCATCATCGCTTACCTGATCGAGCGCCGCTATCCCATCACCAATGAAGTGCGCGCCCAGATGCGCGAGAGTCTGCACAAGGCGGAAGAAAACTAAGAAAAACATATCTGTGGCAGAACCCTCTGCCGCCGTTTTCAGAAAGGAGTACAAAATGGGCTTTTCCAAGGATTTCTTATGGGGCGCAGCCAGCGCGGCTGCGCAGGTCGAAGGCGCGTGGAATGAGGACGGCAAGTGCCCCAGCATCTGGGACGTGGCCGGAGATCACATTCAGGATGGACAGGACTGCCATACGGCCTGCGATCATTATCACCGTTATAAAGAAGATGTGGCGCTGATGAAGGAGCTGGGGCTCAAGAGCTACCGCTTCTCCGTCTCCTGGTGCCGAATCATGCCGGAAAAAGGCGTGGTCAATCCAAAGGGCATCGAATTCTATCAAAACCTGATCTCAGAGCTTGAAGCTGCCGGGATCGAACCGCTGGTAACGCTGTACCATTGGGATCTGCCCCTCTGGGTCCATGAGGAAGGCGGCTGGCCCAGTCCGAAGATCATCGACTACTACCTCGAATATGTGAAAGTCGTGGTCGAAGCTTTTTCAGACCGCGTTCGCTATTGGATGACGTTTAATGAACCGTCCGTATTTATCATGCTTTCCTATGCAATGGGCAGCTTTGCCCCGTTTGTAAGCGACATCCCGGCCTGCATGCAGGCCCTCCGGCATATGCTGCTGGCTCACGGCAAGGCTGTGACGCTCATCCGCGAGACCGCCAAAACCGCGCCGAAAATCGGCCTTGCCATGGCAGCCACCACCTACATCCCCGACAGTGAGGATGATGCAGGGCTCCGGGATGCGGCGGAGCAGTCCTTCCTCTCCCAGGTGGGCGAGGGAAGCAACGCTCTTTACATGGATCCCATCGCTCTGGGCCAGGCCAGTCCCATGCTGGCGCAAATGCTCAGCGACGAAGATCTGAAAATCATCTCCGAACCGATGGATTTTGTGGGCGTCAACGTCTATCAGCCATCCAATCCCCTGATAAATAAGGAGAAATACGACACCGAAAAGCTGCCCAAAACGATGCTGGACTGGGTCATCGACGGACGCTGCCTCTACTGGACAATCCGGCAGTACTGGGAGCGCTATCATCTGCCCGTCATGGTCACGGAAAACGGCATGGCCAACCCCGACACGGTGGGTCCGGACGGCTGCGTCCATGACGAGATCCGCAAGACCTTCCTCCACGACTTTCTCTCCGGCGTCAGGCGTGCTGTGGATGAGGGTATCCCCGTGCTTGGCTATCAGCATTGGAGCATCATGGACAATTTCGAGTGGTGCAGCGGCTACGGCCCGCGCTTCGGTCTGATCCATGTGGACTATACCACGCAAAAGCGGACGATCAAGGACTCTGCACGCTACTATTCGGAGATCATCCGGACGAACGGAGAGACGCTGTGAAAATCATTTCTTTTAACACCGACTGGACCTGCAACGGCCAGCCCGTCACCCTGCCGCACGACGCACAGATAGTCGAGAAGCGCGGGGCAGACATGTCGAACGGCGGACATGGCTACTTCCCCGGCGGCGTCTATACCTATGAAAAAACCTTCACCGCTCCGCAGGAGTGGGAAGGCAAGGACGTCCTCATTGAATTCGAGGGCGTATATAAGAATGCGACGGTCAGTCTGAACGGGAAGGAACTCTGCTTCCATCCCTACGGCTACACCGGCTTTTTCGTGGAGCTGGACGGATTGAACTATGGCGCGGAAAACACGCTGACCGTCCTCGCAGATAACAGCAAGCTCCCCAACTCCCGTTGGTATTCCGGCTCTGGTATCTACCGCCCCGTGTGGCTACACGTCTGTGAAAAGAACGGCCTGCGCCCGGAGAGCGTGAAAATCTCCACCGTGTCCATCGACCCGGCGGTAATCAAGATCGAGTCTCCTGTCTCTATCAAGGCGGAGGTGGATTGCGTCACGGGCGAGGGTACGAGCTTTGAGCTGACAATTCCGAACGCCAAGCTCTGGAGCGATGAGACGCCCTATCTCTACACCGCAACAATCACGGCGGGTAAGGGCGACAGCACGGAGATCCCCTTTGGTATCCGTAAGATCGAATGGAGCAATAAGGGCCTGCTCATCAACGGCAAGGAGACGCTGCTGCGCGGCGGCTGCGTCCACCACGACAGCGGTATCCTCGGCGCGGCCACTTATGCCGAAAGTGAGGAGCGCCGGGTACGCATTCTCAAGGAAAACGGCTTCAACGCCATTCGTTCCTCTCACAACCCCGCCTCCAAAGCGCTGCTTGACGCCTGCGATAAATACGGACTGTACGTCATGGACGAGACCTTCGACATGTGGTACAACCGCAAAACCCCCCATGACTACGGCTGCGATTTTGAGAATTGCTGGGAATTGGACGTTACCTCCATGGTGGAGCGGGACTTCAACCACCCCTCCGTCATTCTCTACTCCATCGGCAACGAGGTTGGCGAGCCGTCTGAGGCAAAGGGCCTCGACTACGGCAGAAAAATGGTCGAGCTTTGCCACAAGCTCGACGCCTCCCGCCCTGTGACCTGCGGGACGAACCTGATGATCATGTCCCGCTATGCCAAGGGCAGCGGGATCTATCAGGACGGCGAGCAAAAAACCGGAAGCGGAGAAGGCGAGAAAGAGAAGAAAGGACAAAACGCTTCCCTCATGTTCAACATCATGGCCTCCTTTGTCGGCTCCGGCATGAACAAGGCCGGAAACTCCAAGAAGGTGGATGCGCTGACCACGCCTTTCCTTGATTCTTTGGACATCGCGGGGTATAACTACGGCTCCGGCCGCTATCCGCTGGAGGAGAAGGCGCACCCGAACCGCGTTGTTTTCGGCTCGGAGACCTTCCCGCAGGATATCTGGAAGAACTGGCAGATGGTGAAGAAGTATCCCTATCTGGTGGGGGACTTCATGTGGACGAGTTGGGATTATCTGGGTGAAGCCGGGATCGGGGCGTGGAGCTATACCGGCGGCATGCCCTTCAACCGTCCATATCCGTGGATTCTCGCAGGTGCGGGCGTCATTGACATTCTCGGAATCCCGGACGGCAGCTGCAAATATGCTTCCACGGTCTGGGGACTGGAGCAGAGTCCCGTTATCGCGGTGCGCCCGGTCAATCACCCCGGAGTGCGCCCCAGTAAATCCGTCTGGCGCGGTACCAACGCGATCCTCTCCTGGAGCTGGGCAGGCTGTGAGAGCAACAGGGCTGAGGTCGAGGTCTACTCCGACCAGGCGCAGGTGGAACTGTTCATCAACGGCGAATCCGTCGGCAAAAAGAAAGTAAAAGAGTGCAAGGCGCTCTTCAAAGTGAAATACGTCCCCGGAACGGTCACCGCGGTGGCCTATGACGCCTCCGGCCGTGAGACCGGCAGAAGTGAGCTTGTCTCCGCCTCCGGCACCTTTGGTGTAGCTGTGCGTCCGGAGAAAACCATGAGCAAACCCGGCGAGATCGTTTACGTCCCGGTGAACATCGAGGGCGCAAACGGAGTTGTGGAGTCCAACGCAGACCGAAAGTTGACGGTCACGGTGGAGGGCGGCGAGCTGCTGGCCTTCGGCAGTGCTAACCCATGCACCGAGGAGCAGTACCACACCGGCAGCTTCACCACCTATTACGGACGCGCGCTGGCTGTCATCCGTGCGGGCGAGCGCGGCACGGTCAAAGTAAGCGCCACAGACGGTTGGAATTTGGGGAGTACGGAAATCACGATTTGCGAGTAAGGAGTGACGGACGTGGAGCGGGATGTTTTGCCGCGGGATATTCAATATGAGATCGCGCATCTTGCTGCTTTGCAAATTATATATGGATTAGCAAATATGCCCGGTTTTCAGCGCCAGAAAAATCAAGTATCGGATTTGATTCCGAAAAACAAGATCTATATCAGACCATACTTAGATCCCGTCTCAAAAAACCTTTATCGAAGATATTACTATAAAAGCTGACGCCTTTATAGTAATATTTGAGTGTGCGAAATCCTTGCCGCTTGCGAGGCAACCGGATTTCATGCACAAGTAAATCCCAATTTGGAGCTTTTATTTATCGTGGCAAGACTTTGCCTTATGGGGATTTACTGAAAACTGAGCAACGGAGAACCGTTCGTTTTACGGTTCTCCGTTGCTCAGTTTTTCGAATTCTGCTCTTTTGCTTCTCCAAATGTACGTCATTTTGGCTCCTAACGGTATCCAAGGCGCAACGATTGGAGTCTATCCTCGTCCGAACATTTCAGAAAGAATATCAAGTAGGATAAAATTATCCTTGACAAATCGCTTGCCAAGAAAAAACTATATCTCGTAGTGTCCCGTGTGGGAAGCTTCTTCGTATAATGCGACTAAAGCAAATGGAAGCTGACGGATTCTATTTTGATGATAGCGGAGCGTTAGCTGCATTTGACACGGAACTGACTCAGGGAATAAATAGTGTGGTTGTTCGCAAAGACATTATAGATGCATTTCTCAATGAGACTGGGATGAAACTTGTTTGGCTGGGTGATGCAGATAAAGACATATATACCTGCGATACTATCTCCAGTTGGAGCAAATGGGAGGCTGCCTTGTTGTATGAAGGTAATAGTGTTTCTGGCACATATCAGAGGATGAAATCTAATTCTAATTTGAAGACAGAAGACGGTTCCACCGCCCAGGCAACGGTGGAACCGCCAAATGAAGTGTACTAGAGTTCGTACTAGAATCAGAATAGACACGCTATTATATCATCGAAAAAAGTTGCATAAATCGATGTGTTTAGGTTTAATTATGTCCTTGTCGTGAGGAGATATTTCATAGGCAAGCCCCATGATATATAAGCAAGTATCATACTCTCGCGCTATTGACCTTCTTCTGTGTGCGCAGATGGAAGCAAAAATGAGTGCCCTGATTCTTCTCTTTCTTTCCCAAGCAGGTAGTATCAGACACCCGTCGAATTGAAGCACCCCCGTTCTGTTCTGGAACGGGGGTGCAATCTTAATTTTTGCTGTTGTGATTGGAAGCTGGAATTTTTTGTGGACATTTAGCGGTATCAGATATGTGTTGAAATGTCTGCTTTGCGCTGCTCAGACTACCCAAAAACTCTCTAACTGCATCTGACATCGTTCCAATGGATCGAAGTCTGCTTGTAATGATTCAAGGCAAGAAGCTGGTAATCTTCCATCAGATAACCGGTTTCTTGCCTTTTTTCGATAATTTGATTTCCCCCCTTGACAACATGACTCCCCTTGCGAAGCCGGAGGACAGAGAGGCGTGGGAACACTTGCAGCGCCTTGACCGGAGCAAGTACAAATCCTACACCAGAGCGGTGGTGACGGCGCTGAACGCCTACTTCGGGCGGCAGGAGGCTGTCGCCGCTGACCCGTATCTGGAGACACGGGAGAAGGAGGACGCTTTCCTGGAGCGGGTAATTGAGGCGGTGCAGCAAGGGTTTCAGACTGAGGCCACGTCGCTGCTGTTCGGGAGCCTGATGAACCTGGCACAGAGCGGAAACCTGCCCACGGCTCCCTCACAGCGCTCCTCCGTGGAGGAGGAACCGGACGAACTGGTGGATGATGTGCTGGACTTTGCGGACAGCTTTTGACAGCAAAGCCTGACGGATTGGCACCAGCGCCAAAGGGAACGATTCAGGCACTAAATGCCTGAAAACTGACAGAATTTATCTAAGAAGCGGCAGAAATCCGGGAAAGGCTGGGTTTCTGCCGTTTCTACTTTTGACTGAGATACTGCTACGGCGCTGCCAATCTGTGAAGAATGCCGCCGCCGGCTTGAGAGGATGTGAACAATTTGAGTCAGAACAGCAAGATGCTGAGGGAGAAGGAGCTGCTGCAAGCACAGCACCGATATGAGAAAAAGCAGGCCCGCGACCGTGTAAAAGAGCGGAAAGCCGGAACCAGACGCCTCATTGAACGGGGGGCCATTCTGGAAAAGGTCTATCCAGCGGCGAAGGAAATGGATAACGAAACGCTGGAAAACACGTTGGTGCTGCTTTTCAAAAATCTGTGATTTTTGACGGAGAGGGCGCTGCCCTCTCCGAGCCTCTCCCGGAAGGGCGCACTTACTCACCACTTCGTCGCCGCAGACTCCATATCCCTCGCTTCCGGCAGGTATGCCGAAAGCTCACTCATTCCGTTGCGGCTCCTCTCCCCACAAAGTCTCACGGCTTTCCGGGGACCCCTAGAAGCGGTGGTATCCCTCCCGATGGTCGGGAATCGTGCGCTCTGCCGAGGGCTGGGCGCGGCCTTTGGGCCGCTTGTTAGCATTTTACGCCCAAACTCTCCCCCCGGAGACTTTTTGCGAAAACGCAGAGTGCGGCCGATGGGAGGCACCAAGCCGCACGATCTTCCTGCACTGTACACATAGAGGAACCGCCATTCGACGCATAGTAGTGCGCCCGAACGTTGTCGGCTTTTTTGAAAACTGCTATAGAATTTAGGAAGCACTGATTAAATCAGCTTCGGCGTCTGGTCGGCTATTTCTTACCCATCTATCCGAGAGATTAATCAGCCCTTCCTTAAAAAAGCCGCTTCGACCGAAATCGAAACGGCTTTCTGGAGGAAAAACATGCGAATATGCACGTTTTCTAACATCAGCGGAACAAAGATAAGGAGGGAAAACACATAAAAATCATTGCAGGCCCGCTGATATTATACAAAAAGATGGCTGTTTTCAATGTGTGGAGGGATTGTCGCCAGCGCTGGCAAACAGATAGGACAGAAATGCCGCAGCTTCTTCCGGATGCGGGGAGAGTGCGTTGATGCCCAGCGCAGCTCCCATAGGATAAGCGCCTATTTGCTCCGTCAGAATGCTTCCAGTCAAGTCAATCCCAATGGGAATCGCTTCTGAGCCGTTCTTCTCTTCCAGAGGGACAGAGAAAATCAGCCGGTCATGATACTTTTCAAACAGAGATGCGGTTCGATTGTCCCTCAAATCCATCAGCCTGCCAGAAGCGCCGATGGTCTGTAAGTATTCCGGCTCCATGACCAGTGTGTCCAATTCTCCGCTGTCCAGATAGGTGATGAGAAGCTGATAGTACTGATTTCCTACCAATTTGCGGTTGGGATCGCAGTAGCACTGATCCACAAACAGAAGATCCTTCTCGTTCAGGTCATAACCTGCATACTCAGCGAAACCATTGTAGAAGTCTGTGCCTGGGCCCAGCCGGGCAGTGGTATTGGCAAAGCAGGAGAAAAACCAGCACTCAGAATTAGTGGTGAAATAATGATGAATGCCCATAGGAAGAAGCAACAGAACGCACACAAGCGCAATGATCCAGAGCTGATAGTACCCCCACAGGTACTCTGCGCATTCTCTCAGGCTCCTGCCCTGGAGTTTTTCTTGCTCACGCTGACACCATTGCACGATTTGCTTCATCTCAGACCGTTCCCTCTTTGGGTCTACCATTCTATACTCAAAACTGCCTTGCCGGATGCCTCCTCCTTATTCAGCGTGAAGAGACAGCCGTTTTGGATGACCTGGGACGTCACGTCTGTGCCGCCCAGTTCTGCACGGACACACGGGGATTCTGCAATCCAGCCGATGGAGCTCTGCTCCCGAAGCACCATGACTGCTTTCTTGCGGGACTCCTGCACGCACTCCACAGCAGTGAAGCCCACATACTTGTCCACCAGCCCCAGACAGGTAACAGCACCCTTTTGGGGGAGAATCACATACCAGCTGTAACCTCCAGCGCTAAGAGTAACATTGTACTGATCCTCTCTTCCCATGGAACAGGCGCGTTTCCCAAAGTAGTCGTACACCCAGTACCGCTCTGCCTCGTCCAGCTCCGGAATCTCCCGGGGAGAAAAGGAGACGGGCTGCTGCTCCTGCGTTAGATTGTAGATGGCGATGCCGCCCGCTGTGCCAGCGTTCCAGGGAGCGGTATTGTGGAGCTTGAGGACACCTTCCTGAAGGGGGTCGGTGAAGATACAATCCTCCGTAGGCTTGGCGCTGCGGTTCATCCTGAGAATTTCGCCGTCCAGATAGGTGAGCGGCTTGAGTACAGCGGGAACTGTCTCCCCCACCCGGTCACTGAAGTAGACCGGCCCGCCGCTGATGGCGCGCAGCAGACTGTGCTTGATGCAGTCAGGGTGACTTGTCCAAAACATGTCCCAGTCGCAGCAGTAAAGCTCGTTGTGGTAGAGGGAGTTGTAAGCGTTCTGGAGCAGATGCTCGGCAAAGCCGCCCTCTTTGCCCGGAACAAAGTCATCGCTGTTGCGGGAGATGGCGGACATGGGGCGGGCAAGGACGTTTTCCATTGCCATACCCATGCAGTTGATGATGGCGTTGTCCATGAGCAGCGCCCCGTTTTCCAGGGACTCGTTCATCCCGCGGGCAGCGGCAGCGATGGGCAGAGTGTTCTCGTAGTAGATGGCAGCGGCGCTCTGGCCGTCCACCTTCACAAAGTCGATGCCTTCTTGTTTGAGAACCCGGTACCAGTCTCTATAAAATCCTGCGCCCGTCTCGGCGCTGGGAACCAGCTCACCGCCCACGGTTGGGCAGAGATGCTTTGCCTCCCGGCGAGCCAGCTCTGTGCCGGGTTTCACACCGCTCCAGTAGCCCCCAAGGGCGTGCCACACGCCGAACCGGTTTATACTGGAAGTTTGGCGGATCTCTTCCACCATTTCCCGGAAACCGTGAGGGAATTTTTCCCTGTCCGGGACAAAGTCCGTCAGGTATCGCCCCTGGGTGCTCATCCAGCCGTCATCAATAATCATCCACCGGACAGGGACGGATTTTTGAGCCAGTTCCGCCGCCTTTTGCCGGATTCCCGTCTCGTCCACATCGGTGTAGAAGGCATCCCAGCTGCACCAGCCCAGGTAGCGAAACTGCTCCGGGATGCGCCGCTGCTCTCGCTTGAGGATGCCCTTTTCTTCCGCCAGCCAGGAAAAGACCCGTTGTACCGCTTCGGACACCGTGTCCCCCTTGCTTAGAACGTAAAGCGGCTCGTCAATCTCCTGGGCTCCGCCCATACGCTCGGTCAGTTTCAGACAAAACTCCGTCTCTGTGCCGCCGTTGAGGGTGGCTTTCCACTCTCTGCCCACCATAGGCACCAGACAGGCGCAGTGATCTTCGTACAGGAGAAACAGAACCTGGGTCAAAGGGGGAATCGCCTCAAAGTGATTCACAAAAGCGGGGCGCGTCCACCACTCGTTGAACAGGTAGAGGGCGGTCATTTTCTTCGGTTTTTGCTCCACAGGCACGAAAACCCGGATAGGCTGCTCCTTCTCCAGCCCGTTTTTGACCCAGGAGTTTTCATCTCTCAGATTCAGTTGGAGGGAGACGGCCTGAAATTGGGGCTCAGAGTGCTCCTCCAGACGAATCGTTACGCCATCCAGGGTGCAGCTGCCCTCATTAACGCCGCCCCTGCCGCAGACGGTTTTCCCGTTCTGGCAGTGAATTTCCACTCGGTACTCTTTGTGTTCCTTCATTGTGTTACCTCTCACTCCCATTTGGTGAACAGGACGCAGTTGCCCCGGCGGTGGTATTGGAGGATGACCTGTTCCAGCCGCTGACGGGTGGTGTTCAGGTACGCCGCCTGGCAGTCCAGGCAGAGATAGCGCTGCTCACCCAGACCGAACAGCTTCCGGTGCAGGGCGATTTCGTCTGACAGCAGCACTGCATCACAGCCTTTGCACCTGCTCATTTCATTTCCAGCCTGCCCCGAAAGACCTTGCAGCCGTGGGCAGGAATCTTGCAAAGGAGCATCTCCCCCTCCGTTCCGGCGTCCTGGTGGGCAATGCAGTCGTAAAGCGCCAGACGGCATCCCGTTTTTGCGCCCAGTCCCAGATCCCACAGGTCCACAGACAGGTTGGCGGCAACGTCTCCCAGATTGAACATGCCAATGGCAATATCTCCGTTGGAGAGAAACTTTGCCAGCACATATCCCTCCGGCGGGTTGGATTCGCAGCTGACCCGGAAGGGGGCACGGCATTCCACGTCCTGATTGATGGCAATGAGGTCCCGGTTCATAATAACACGTCTGGTTGCCTCTGTCATCCCCCGCACGTCGCAGCCCAGCATCAGGGGGGAGTTCATCATGCACCACAGGGCGAAGTGGGTCTGGTACTCCTCGTCGGTGCATCCTCCGGCGGCGATGTAGTCGGTGCCGCCTGCGCCGTGCATTCCCACCACCAGCATGTCCATGTCGTTATGGCAGAAGGGACCGGAGATGGACTGTCTGTCCATCTGAGACAGGGCAATGTCCCGGATAGAGTTCCAGCAGTCGTTGATGTCAACGGTGGAGCGGAACAGGTGGGCGGGGGTGGAGCGAATCCAGTCGTGTACCTCCTGCACCCCCCACTGACAGGCGGAGAATACCATATCCCGGTCGGAGTTGGCCAGTGCCAGACCCATACGGCGGTACAGGGTGGCGCAGTCCATGTGCTGGGGGCGGAAGCAGTTGTCGTATTTCAGATAGTCCACCCCCCATTCGGCGAACTGCCGGGCGTCCTCGAACTCATGCTCGAAGCTGCCGGGATAGCCGGCGCAGGTGCGGGTGCCGCAGCAGCTGTACATGCCGAAGAGGAAACCCTTGCTGTGGACATAGTCCGACACCGCCTTCATGCCATGGGGGAACTTCACCGGGTCGGGCACCAGCCTGCCCTGTTCGTCCCGCTCTCTCAATGCCCAGCAGTCGTCAATGACGATATAGCGGTAGCCCGCCTGGGCCATGCCCTCTGCCTGCATGATATCTGCGGTTTGACAGATCAGCTCCTCGTTGATGTTCTCTGCGAAGGTATTCCAGGAGTTCCAGCCCATAGGGGGAACCATACACAGGTTTGCTCTCATGATTTTGTCCTTTCTTGAAACGATAAGCCCCTGCGCTGAAGAGGCAGCGCAGGGGCTTGGGCGTTCGTTGGCGCTGGGTACACATTCCACCACATCAACCACATCATCAAGGAATTCCCGTCTGCCGTCCTACGCCCGGGCAGGTGGTTACAGCTTGCCGCCGGAGGTGGCAATGCCTTCCACGAACTGCTTCTGGAAAATCAGGTACAGCACCAGCATGGGGATCACCGCCATGACAGCGCCGGCCATAAGCTGGGGAAAGTTGTTGGTAAACTGGCCCTGTAAGCGGGACAGCGCCGCAGTCAGGGTGGTGGCCTCCGTCTTGGGGCAGACGATCATGGGCCACATCAGATCCTTGTAGGCAAACAGGGCGGTGAAGATGCCCAGTGACACCAGGGATGACCGGGTGAGGGGCAGCATGACAAATAGGAACCGCTGTCCGATGCCGCAGCCGTCCAGCTCCGCCGCCTCCTCCAAAGAGGCGGGAAGGCTCTGGTAGCCCTGCTTGCAGAGATAGGTGCCAAAGGCGGTGACCGCACCGGGGAGCAGCAGCGCCAGCTGGGTGTTCATCCAGTGGAGCTTGGAGACGATCAGATACTGGGGAATGATATAGATCTGCCCCGGCACCATCATCTGCACCAGAATGATGGCAAAGAAGAAGTTCTTGAAGGGGAACTTCAGCCGCCCGAAGGCGTAGCCCGCCAGCGTGGCGGTGAGGCAGGCGCACAGCACCCGCAGGAAGATCATCATCAGGGTATTGCCGTAGAGGGTGAGGAAGTTGTAGGAGTTCCACACCTCGGTGAAGTTTTCAAAGTGCCAGCCATGCTCCGGGAACACATAGAAGGGGTTGACGGAGATGGACTCGCTCTTGGTCTTAAAGGCGGTGAGCAGCATCCACACGAAGGGAGTCAGCATCACAATGGAGCCTAAGACCATCAACAGGTGGATGAACCCGTTGGTCAGGTGCTTTTTCGCACTCCAACCCAGTTCCATAAGATACCTCCTCTCAGTCGTAGTGAACCCACTTTTTCTCTGTCTTTTGCAGGATAAACGTGATGATGCTGATGATGCAGATCAGCAGCATGATAATCGCCGCCCCGTAGCCCCGGTCGGAGCGTTCAAAGGCGTATTCGTAAAACAGATAGGTAATGGTCTTGACGCTGGGCCACGCCCGGCTGCTCTTGTCCATAATCATAAAGGGCAGGTCGAACAGTTGGAGCGCTCCCATGATGCCGGTCTGAACAATGAAAAAGATCATGGGGCTGAGCAGGGGGATGGTAATGTGGAAGAAGGAGTGGACTCCGGTGGAGCCGTCCACGGAGGCGGCTTCATAATAGTCCTTGGGGATGTCCTGCAAACCGCCCAGCAGCAGGATCATATTGTTGCCGATGCTGCTCCACACGCCCACCACCACAATGGCGATCATGGCGTTGGCAGGGTCGGTGACCCAGCTGATCTTGGTGTTGAGAATATGGTTCAAAAGACCGTAGTCCTGATTGAACATCCACTTCCACACCATGGCGATGGCAGCCGGGGCGCAGACCATGGGCAGGAAGTAAATGGTGCGGTACAGCCCTCTCAGACGCATCTTCCGGTTGAGCAGCACTGCCAGCACCAGAGAGAGGCAGACGGTGAGGGGCAGGCTGAGCACAGCATATTTCACCGAGTTGAACAGGGTGGAAAAAACTTCGCTGTCGTGGAACAGGGTGATGTAGTTGGCAAGACCCACAAAGGTATTGCCTTTGCCGAAGTCACCGGTCTCGCAGAAGGACTGATAGACCGTCTCAAAAATGGGGTAGTAGTTCAGAATGAGCAGCCCGATGATGGTGGGCATAATAAAGATCAGGCCGTAGACCGCCTCCCGGCGTGCCTTGGCGGACATTTTTTTCCGTTTCAAGCGTCTTCCTCCTCTCATTGCCCGTCAATTACGGAATCATCACGGCATGGGCAGCGGCAGCGCCGCCGCCCATGAGAGGGATCACTTGTTTTCCTTGGCCAGCGTCTCGTTCATGGCAGCGGCGATGTTCTGCGCCACCTCGGTCATTTTCTCCGGGGCGGACCATGCCTCCACCAGCGCCTGAGAGGCGTCGCTCTCCCAGATGGCAGTGGTCTTGGAGTAGGGGCGGAACACCAGGGTACCCTGCTCCTCAATGTCAACAAAGGCGGAGACATCCATCTCTCCGAAGGCATCCGCAAAGGGCTCAGAGCAGCCAATATATCCTGCCATGGTCACGCCCAGCTCAGACTGCTCCATCTGTGCCTTCTGGCTGCCCAGATAGGAGATCAGGGAGTAGGCTGCGTCAGGCTCCTTGGTGTCGGCATAAATAGACCAGCCAAGACCGTTATAGATGGAGCAGCGCTCCCCTTCATCGCAGGTGCCGTTGCCGTTCACATCGGCATAGGGCAGCATCACCCATGCGTAATCGGAGGCGTTGTCGGCGTTGGCATAGTTGCTCACGGTCCAAGAGCCCTGGCAGACCATGCCCAGCAGTCCGGAGAGGAACATGGTGTCGCCGCCGGTGGATGCCATAGAGTCAGGAGAGGGGCAGGCGGGGAGGATCTTCTGGGCGATAAAGTTCATCGCTTCCAGTGTGGCGGGCTCGTCATAGCCGGAGGCCGTCTTGTCGGCGTTGATGACCTCGCCGCCGTAGGAGTAGATGATGTTGTACCAGGTGTCCTGATTGCTGCCGGTGTTGCAGTAGGTGCCATAGACGCCGTCCGCAGCGCCCTTGTCAGAGATCTCCTGGGCGATGGCGGCGAAATCCTCCCAGGTCCAGTCGTTGGTGGGATAGGCCACGCCGTACTTGTCAAAGATAGCCTTGTTGTAGACCACGGCGATGGTGTCATGATCCTTGGGGATGGCATAGTGGGCGTCCTCGTGGGTGTACAGATTGGTAACGCCCTCAAAGTAGTTGGACAGGTTCATAGTGTCGTCTGCGGCAATGTAGTCATCCAGATTCAGCAGCACGCCGGAGGCCATGTACTTCTCGGCGTTGTTGGAGTGCATCCAGAACACATCCGGCATCTCGCCGCCGGAGACGCCTGCCTCCAGCATGGTCCAGTAGCCGTCCCAGCCGGGTACGGTGAACTCCACGTCATAGCCGCTCTGCTCCGTCCATTCAGCGGCGATGGATTCCAGACCGGGGCGCTGGTTCTCGTCCCAGATGGCCACGGAAATGGTTCCCTTGCTGCCCTCAGAGGCAGCGGTGTCGGATGTACCGGTGTTGTTGTCAGCGGAGCCGGACGAGCCGCCGCATGCCGCCAGAGACAGCACCATGAGAAGCGCCAGCGTCATGGCAATCAGTTTCTTTTTCATTCGATTTGACCTCCTTGCAGTCCATATCCATTGGTGGAAACAGCTCATTTCTGCTGTTCCCTTGATGGGCTTATCATACAACATGGACAAAAAGGAGAAAATGGCAGGAGTGCGGGAGTATATGTCAATAACGGTATGTCAAAATGAAAGATAGCATGTCATTATGGGCAATTCGGTTGACTTTCTACGGGCTGTTTTCTATAATTACGACAACCGACCGCAAAAAGGAGTGAGAGCAGCCATGCGTTCCATGAAGTACACCAACGGGGATGATTTCATCTGTCTGGAGGACATTCGGGAGGAATCCTCTGAGCTGTCTCTGGTTCATGTGGGCCGGGAGCGTTGCAAACCCTATCACGCCTTTTCCGGGGAACGGGAGGAATACATTTTGCACTTTGTCCTCTCCGGGCAGGGCTTCTTCTCCATGGACGGCAACACATGGGCACTCTCTGCCGGCATGATGTTTCTCATCCGTCCCCACAAAAGCGTAGTCTACTGCGCTGATCGGAATGAGCCGTGGCAGTATGCGTGGGTGGGTCTCAGCGGCTCCCGGGTTGAGCATATTCTGCGCCAGTGCGGATTTTCGCTGGATGTGCCGGTCCGTTCCGCTCCCCCGTCGGAGAAGCTGCTGCCGCTGATCGACCGTATGCTCAGCCAGAACTCCACCCGTTATGAGGACACGTTGCTTCGTGAGGGGCTGGTGCTGCATTTGCTGGCTCTGCTCTGCCGCCACTGGCGCACCTCGGCAGGAAATCAGGGCGTGGGGCGAGAGTACAATCCGTATGTGAGCAAAGCCATTCATTATATCAGCCGTTCTCTGGACAAAGGGATTACGGTGGAGGATATTGCGGATCATCTGGGTATCTCCCGCACCCATCTCAATTCTCTCTTTCGCAAGGAGCTGAACCGAACCACCCAGCAATTTCTGATGGATTTGCGGCTGCAACGCTCCGCCTATCTGCTGGCCAACACCGAGCTTTCTGTGAAGGAGATTGCCGGCCAGATCGGGTACACAGATGCGCTGGTGTTCTCCAAGGCATTCAAGCGCAAGTATGGCCTCAGCCCCACCAATTATCGACTATATAGAGTACAGATGGAAACCAGAGAGAGCCGGGATGACGAATGGGAGTGAACAAGGCCATTTCTGGGAATGGCTCCACATAGGGAAAGGAAAACCCGTTCTGGATTTCTCAGAAAGAGAGAAATCCAGAACGGGTTATAAATTAAAAAACAGTCCTTGACAAATCCACTTCCCTGAAGCAGATTTTGAGGTGCACAGTTCATGATGAGTCTCCTTTTCCGTCTCAAATGTTTGTTGTTTTTATTCTTGACGGATTGGTGACCAATCATACTGTCGAGGCTTGTCACTTACACGGAAGTGGGCGGGGTCTCCCTTAAAAAGCTCCTTTGAAATTCCGCTATACGAATAGATTGTTAGAGTTTTTCTTGTTTTTAAACCACAACAAAAACAAATATTGGATTATTGTTAAGTGCTACTCAGACTGCCCGAAAACACTCTAACTGCATCTGTCATCCGTCAGAGCGCCCTCTGAACAATCACTCCCATATCAGATCAGGGCAAAGGCTGGGATTCCACCGCTTCCACCCTGTAATCCCGAAAGATTTGGTGGATCACAATGTCCGCCATTTCTGAGGGCGTTTGGACATATCCTTCCTTTGCCCATTTCAGGAAAACGCCATACAGCCCGTATGCCATGTAGGAGCGGGCGAAGGTGTCCTGCTGTTCTTCCAGATCGTAATCCCGGAAGATGATCTCATAAGCGGCGAGAATCGCTCCATGCCGATGCTGTGCAAGAATCAGATCGTTTATCTCACGCAGGGAATAGCAAAACCGGAAATAA
>ATWA01000046.1 GCA_000421005.1 Clostridiales bacterium NK3B98 | reverse complement strand
CCGTGTGGCCAAGTGCATTGACAATGGACCGATGGAAGGCTTCTGGGGCATCCTGAAGCGGGAGCGGTACTACGGCAAGCGCTTTACCTCCAAAAAAGAGCTGGTCGAAATGATTGAGAACTACATTCGTTACTACAACAACAGGCGTGTGCAGCGCGGCCTCGGCATCCTGACTCCGATGGAGAAGCATACTCTGTATTTTGCGGCATAAAAAACCGCAAATTCCGGTTGGATGCCTTAAGCAGCCAACCGAAATCTGCGGTTGCCACAGCGCCGCAGCGCTGTAAATCTTCTGTTAATTATTTCACTGTCTGCTTGACGGGGAGCGGTTCACGTTATCCGTTCATTCAGATCAGGCGTTGCTGACATCTTTAGTTTACTTCATTTCCCCGCCTCGGTCAACACCCTTTCGATTGTACTCAAACAACGAACTCTGACACCCGTAAACACAGACACGAACGAAATGACGGCAACTTTAAAACAAAACATTGAGAATAGAACTGAATTATGATATGATAACTCTGAATTTGTATGTAATCGTCAATTCTAACTCGTTCCAGCCAAGCAAACGCAAATGGCAGCCAAACCATCACAGGGGTTGAGTGAAATGGAAATATTCAACAACACCACCAAAGTGGTCAAAGACGACCTTCAAAAAACGATCCGCTCGGGCGACCGCATTTCAATCGCTGCTGCCTGCTTCTCCATCTATGCCTATCAGGAACTGAAGGAACAGCTAGAGAACTGTGAAGAACTGCGCTTTCTTTTTACATCTCCAACCTTTGTTACAGAGAAAACACCGAAGGAGCGCCGGGAGTTTTATATTCCCCGCCTGATGCGGGAGAAAAGCCTGTACGGAACTGAGTTCGAGGTGCGTCTGCGCAATGAGCTGAAGCAAAAAGCAGTTGCAAGAGAGTGTGCCGATTGGATTCGCCGCAAGGTTCGTTTTAAGACCAACACCACCCGTGATGCGATGAATCATTTCATGGTAGTCGAGGGCAAAGAGGATAACTATACCTATTTTCCCATGAATAGCTTTACCACGGTTGATTTGGGATGCGAACGTGGCAATAATTTGACCAACATGGTCACTCGCTTTGAGAATCCTTCCAGCCTGGAGTTTCTGCGAACCTTTCAACGGATTTGGTCTGACGAAAAGACGCTGGCAGATGTTACCGAAGAAGTCATTGACATGATCTCAGCCGTTTATCAGGAGAATTCACCTGAATTGATCTATTTCATGTCGCTTTATCATATATTCAGCGAGTTTCTGGAGGATATTTCAGAGGATGTTCTTCCAAATGAAGCAACCGGCTTCAAGGACAGTGTAATATGGAACAAACTGTTCCACTTCCAAAAGGATGCTGCACTTGCCATTATCAACAAGCTGGAACAATATAACGGCTGCATTTTGGCTGACAGTGTGGGACTCGGCAAAACCTTTACAGCTCTGGCGGTTATCAAATACTACGAGGGACGCAACAAGAATGTCCTTGTGCTGTGCCCAAAGAAACTATCAGAGAACTGGATGACCTACCGGGGCAATCTCGTCAACAACCCGCTGGAAAAAGACCGTCTGCGCTATGATGTGCTGTTTCACACAGACCTCTCCCGTGAAGGTGGAAATACGGCCATTGGTCTGCCCATTGACCGTATCAACTGGGGCAACTATGATCTGGTGGTCATTGACGAAAGCCATAACTTCCGAAATGGCATCGGCACTGATAGCAGAGGCGGCGAACATGAGAACCGCTATCTCCGGCTGATGAACCGTATTATCAAGCCGGGAGTCAAGACCAAGGTACTCATGCTATCCGCAACACCGGTGAATAACCGCTTCTACGACCTGCGCAACCAGCTTGCCCTTGCCTATGAGGGAAATCCCACCGCCTTCCACGAAAAGCTGAATACAAAATCGGACATCGACACCATTTTCCGGCAGGCGCAGACGGTATACAACGCATGGTGCAAGCGTCCTGAACAGGAGCGGACAACGGAGAATCTTTTGTCCCAACTGGATTTTGACTTCTTTGAGCTGCTGGACAGCGTGACGATTGCCCGCTCTCGTCGGCATATCCAGACCTACTACAATACTGCTGACATTGGCAGCTTCCCGGTGCGCAATAAGCCCATTTCTCTGTATCCTAAATTGACCACCTTGGAGAATGCCATCAACTACCGTGAAGTGTATGAACTGCTTTCACAGCTTCACTTGACGATCTACACCCCTATGGCGTTTCTCTTTCCCAGCCGGGTAAGCAAGTATCTGGACGAACGGGAGACAGAGAACCTGAAAAGAGGCCGTGAGACAGGTATCTGGCGTCTGATGAGCATTAACCTTCTGAAACGGATGGAAAGCTCTGTCCACTCCTTCTTGCTGACGGTGAATCGAATCTATGAATATATCAATCGTACCGCACAGATGATTGACGCTTTTTTGACCGATGGTTCACAAAATGCGCTCGATGAGCTGCGTGACCTGTCCGGCGCTGCTGCGGACTTTGACGATGACGATCAGAATACGGATTTCTTTGCTGTGGGTAAGAAGGTAAGAATCGACCTGCGGGATATGGACTGCATTTCGTGGAAACGGGAGATGGATGAGGACTTGGAAAACCTCTCCCTGCTCATTGACATGGTGGAAGATATTACCCCGGAGTATGACTACAAGCTCAATGAGCTGTTCCGTGTCATTCGGGAGAAGGCGCAATCTCCAATCAACCCCGGCAATCGAAAGATGTTGATTTTTACCGCCTTTGCCGACACTGCCACCTATCTCTATGAACATGTCTGCAGAATGGCAAAGGAAGAGTTAGGACTGAACACGGCGCTTGTGACCGGCTCTGTGGATGGCTTGACAACAATTCCAAAGTTCAAGCCGGACATGAACCATGTCCTCACCTGCTTCTCTCCCGTGTCCAAGGACAGAGATTTGCTCTACCCCGGAGATCAGCGGAACATTGACATTCTCATTGCCACTGACTGCATTTCTGAAGGTCAAAACCTTCAGGACTGTGATTACTGCGTCAACTACGACATTCATTGGAACCCGGTTCGAATCATCCAGCGTTTCGGACGCATTGACCGTATCGGCAGCAAAAATGCCGTCATCCAGTTGGTCAACTTCTGGCCTGATCTGGATTTGGACGAATACATCAACCTGAAAGCCAGAGTGGAGGCAAGAATGCGTATCTCTGTTATGACCTCCACCGGAGACGATGACCTGATCAATCAGGAGGAGCGGGGTGATCTGGAATACCGTCGCACGCAGTTGAAGCGACTGCGTGAGGAAGTGGTGGATCTGGAGGACATGAACAGCGGCATCTCCATTATGGATTTGGGGCTCAATGAGTTCCGAATGGATTTGCTGGCATATATGAAAGAACACGGCGACATTGACCATGTTCCCTTTGGCATCCACACCGTAGTGAAGGGCGAGAAGCCCGGAGTCATCTTTGTTCTGAAGAACGTCAACCAGAAGGTAAATATCGACAGCAAGAACCGGCTGCACCCCTTCTATCTGGTCTATGTGGGCAACGATGGGGAAATCGTCGTCAATCATCTGCATCCCAAAGAGACGCTGGATCAGATGCGTCACCTTTCGAAAGGGAAAGACCAGCCGGATCAGCGGCTTTGCAGCCGATTCAATCAGGCGACCAAAAACGGAAAGAAGATGGACAAGGTGTCCCGTCTGTTGGAGGCGGCAATCTCCTCTATTGTAGAGGCAAAGGAACAGAGCGATATTGACAGCTTCTTCGGCAGCGGGCAGACTACCTTCCTTGACCGGGGGTTCTCCGGGCTGGACGACTTTGAATTGATTTGCTTTATGGTGGTTGTCTAATCTAATGCGGAATGCGGAGTGCGGAATGGATTGAGGTGAGGGAATGATTGCATTGCCAGAGAGAACAATGATTCACACACGGCTCCCCAAGGAGGCGTTTTATCAGCAGCTTTCGCTGAGCAAGGGCGTGAAGGAGCGATTTGTCTCTGATGTAGACACCTTTGTGCTGGAGAACAGTCTGACCAAGGAACGCCTGCACCTCACAGCGGACAGCAGCGTGAAAGAGATTTTGCTCCTGTCCGTCAACCTGAAAACACAGAACTATGACACTCGGATTCTGGAAACGATTGCACGGCAGAACGCACACAAGCTGGTGTTTCTGCTCTGCTTTGGGGAACTGCGCCGTCTGGCGCTTTGGTACGGAAAGCTCTATCAGACGGACTGGCTCTCTGAAGAACGGCTGACATTGGAGTTGTCCGGCTTCTCCCTGTCAGAAATCTGGGAGCATCTGGTGGAGCAGATTGCTCTGCCCCCGGAGTTTGTGGGACAACACCCGGAGCTAACCTTGCAGCAGCGCATTGCCCGTGCGGAGCGAATTGCAAAGCTGGAGCGGGAGATCAAGGCGCTGGAGACGAAGGTGCGGAGAGAAAAGCAGTTTAATAAGCAGGTACAAATGAGTGCAAAGCTGAAGAAGCTAAGGAGAGAGTTGGGTGATTTGATATGATTCTTGAATACTTGATGCAAGATGAATCGGGGAAAGATTTTGTCACATCTTATGAGCCAGAGGATGTTGATAAACAATTGTTCTCTGTCGAAAACGGTAGCTGCTGGTGGGTACGCTTCTCTATGGAGGGAGAAAACGAGAAAACAGCAAGCCGACTATCAGAGATTGATGAATATGTTCGTACTCATTGTAGGGTTACCACATTAGACGATGGATGTTCTGCATATTACAATAACAGGTTATTTCCTCTTATTAGTAATTTTGAGCATAAGCTTCGTAAACTGCTCTATCTTGCTAGTGCCATAAACCATGATGAACAGGCGACAAAAAACATCGTTGATTTGGAAACGATGACCTTCGGGCAATTGTTTAGTATGCTTCTCATTGATGAGACCTTCATGCAGGAAGTAAAGAAGGAGATTAAACAAAGAAATAAAGACGGTTTCTCAAAAGCGGACATATTGTCTTATATTGATTCAGTCAACGAAAACACATTATGGAAACAGTTGCTAGGAGAAAACTCGGTTCCAACTCTACAGAATAGGTTTCACGATGTGAAATCATATCGGGATGATGTTATGCACGCTCATCATGTCAATTCGAGCAAGTATAATGAAATCCAATCGCTCTTTGATTTGATTAATCGTGAACTAGATGATGCAGTCAATGGCATTCAGGGTGATGAATATATTGTAAAACGCAATATATCATTCAATAAAACACTGAGTGATGCCATAGCATCATCAGACTGGTATGCAGAGGTAGTGGAAGCTTCAAAAAGAATGTTGGACGAGATCACCATGAATAATAATATATTAATGTCCAGCGCAGATATTGCAGGATATCAAAGTACGTTAAGCGAATTGGTTGCTTCAGGCTTTTCTTCTTCAGCAGCACTCAAAGAGTCATTGAGCAATGTGTCCTCACTTGCATCTTCAATTAAAGCAAATCAAGCCTTGGCAGGTATAAACTGGCAGACTGAATATGTGAAAGGTATTTCTGATGCAATTGCAGAAGCCCAGTATGCGTCACAACAATACAAGGATATGCTGTCTTCTATATCCGCACTTCGGGCGAATCTCCCGTTCACCTCCGTACAAGGGTTCAATACAATTCGAGATAGCGATAATATAGAGAATAAATCAACTGTAGATAAAGAAGAAACATGATGAGGGAATAAAGATGGACAAAATGAAACAACAAACCCCCGACCTCACCGCCCAAAACGTTGACCGCATTGCCGCCCTCTTTCCCAACTGCATCACCGAATCCCGGGACGAGAACGGCAAGCTGAAACGTGCGGTCAATTTTGACCTGCTTCGTCAGATGCTGTCCGGCGACGTGGTTGAGGGGGACGAAGCCTACGAATTTACATGGGTGGGCAAGAAAGCCGCCATTGTGGAGGCAAACCGCCCCATTCGCAAAACCCTTCGCCCCTGCCCGGAGGAGAGCGTCAACTGGGACACCACGGAGAACCTCTACATCGAGGGAGACAACCTTGAAGTCCTGAAGCTGCTGCAGGAGAGCTATCTGGGTAAGGTGAAAATGATCTACATTGACCCGCCCTACAATACCGGCAACGACTTCATTTACCGGGACAATTTTGCCGTGAGCCAGCAAGAGTGGAGTGTGGAGAGCGGAGAGTGGAACGAGGACGGCGAGCGGCTGTTTCGGAATACGGACAGCAACGGACGGTTTCACTCCGATTGGTGCAGCATGATTTATTCCCGTCTGCTGCTGGCGAGAAATCTGTTGACGGATGATGGGGTTATCTTTATCAGCATTGATGATAACGAAGTCACAAATCTTCGTAGTATTGCCGACGAAGTTTTTGGCAAACAGAACTTTATAGTGCAGATTATCTGGAAAAAGAGAAGTACGCCACCAAACGATCAAGTTATCGGTGCTTCACACGAATATGTGTTAATTTACGCCAGGGAAATGCTAACTGCAAGACTGAATCTTAGAGAACGTTCTACTGACCAAAATGAGAGATATAAGAATCCTGATAATCATCCTAAAGGTCCGTGGGCACCGGGTGATCTTTCTGCCAATGTCAAAGGTGGGCGATATGTTGCAAGCTTAAACTATCCAATTGTGAATCCTAATACAGGTGAGGAGCATTATCCGCCCCATAACGGAAACTGGCGCTTTAGCAGAGAAAAGGTCAATAAGCTGTTACAAAACAACGAAATTTCGTTTGGAGAAAATGGGCTTGGACGACCAAAATTGAAACGCTTCCTCTGTGATGTGAAGCAAGGCATTACATATACGTCACTATGGGATTTTGTCCCGTTGAACACTCAGGGTTCAAAGGAAATGACAGAATTACTTGGCAATTTAGCTGTGTTTGATAACCCAAAACCAACTGGTCTCATTAAAGAAGTGTTGAAACTTGGAAGTAATTCAGATTCCATTGTCCTCGACTTCTTCTCCGGTTCAGCCACTACCGCTCACGCTGTCATGCAACTGAACGCCGAGGATGGCGGAAACCGGAAATTCATCATGGTACAGCTCCCGGAAGCCTGTGACGAAAAATCGGAAGCCTATAAAGCTGGCTACAAAACCATCTGCGACATTGGCAAAGAGCGCATCCGCCGTGCCGGACAAAAAATCCTCACGGAGTGGGAGAAAAAGAACACCCAGCTTACCATGGAGGACAACTCCGCATTCTGCGCTCCGAATTCCCCATTGGACATCGGTTTCCGTGTCCTCAAGCTGGACACCACCAACATGACTGACGTGTACTATTCAGCCGACGAGTACGACCAGCAGATGCTCTCCGGCATGGAGTCCAACATCAAGCCAGACCGCACCGACCTTGACCTGCTCTTTGGCTGTCTGCTGGATTGGGGTCTGCCTCTGTCCATGCCCTATACCTCTGAGGAGATCGGGGGTTGCACGGTTCATACCTATAACGAGGGCGATTTGATTGCCTGCTTCAACGAGGACATCCCGGAATCCGTTATCCGGGAAATCGCCAAGAGAAAGCCCCTGCGGGCGGTGTTCCGGGACAGCAGCTTTGCAGACAGTCCGGCAAAAATCAACGTGGGGGAGATTTTTAAGCTGCTGGCACCGGATACGAGGGTGAAGGTGATATAAGTTGTTGTTTGATTTAATTGTTGGAATTGCAGCATCTTTAATTGCAAGTGCTATTGTCGGGTTTCTTGGCCATAAGGCAGTGTCAAAACAGAGCAGTAGCATACTCCAAATATATATTTTGTTCTTATCTATGGCCGTATTCATTTGTTGCTCTATTGTATGTATTATTCTGAACAAAGACTTAGGGGAACGAATTGCAAGAATCAACGAAGTTAATCTTCTTAGATTTTATAACAACTGTGTAAACTCTTTTGTCTTTATTATACTAATAATCGCAGCACTTACTTTAATCACAATCGGACTTGAAGCTTACGATAGAGGTGCAAGACGAGACCATAAAGAAAATATGGATCGATATAAGCAACTGAGGTAGATGAGAATATGAGGTTACAATATAAGCACCAGAAGTTCCAAGCCGATGCCGCCAAAGCAGTGGTAGACGTATTCGCCGGACAGCCCTTTATGACTGGCTCCTATCTGATTGATAGAGGCTATTACAGTACAGATGTGATGGGCGGCGGCGTGGATGTCAACTACGGCAACGTGCAGATGGAAGAGAGCTGGGAAGGCTGGAGGAATCAGCCCATTGTCCCAGCACTCAATGACCGGATCATTTTGGAGCATCTGCAAAAGGTTCAGCGCAGCTACCAGCTCAAACCCTCCGACAAGCTGGAGGGGCGGGAGAACGGATACAACCTGACGGTGGAGATGGAGACGGGCGTAGGCAAGACCTATACCTATATCAAAACTATGTATGAGTTGAACCGTGCCTATGGCTGGAGTAAGTTTATCGTGGTAGTTCCCAGCATCGCCATCCGGGAGGGTGTATACAAGTCCTTCCAGATGACGCAGAATCATTTCACGGAAGAATACGGCAAGCGGATTCGGTTTTTTATCTATAATTCCTCCCAGTTGACGGAGATCGACAGCTTTGCCTCTGACAGCGGCATCAATGTCATGATTATCAATTCGCAGGCATTCAACGCCAAAGGTAAGGACGCCCGCAAAATTTATATGAAGCTGGACGACTTCCGCTCCCGTAGACCCATCGACATTATTGCCAAGACCAACCCAGTATTAATTATCGACGAGCCTCAGTCTGTGGAGGGAAAGCAGACCAAAGAGCGGTTGAAGGAGTTTCATCCCCTGCTGACGCTGCGGTATTCTGCCACTCACCGGGCAGACAGCGTCTACAATATGGTGTACCGCCTGGACGCTATGGAGGCGTATAACAAGCGGCTGGTGAAAAAGATCGAAGTGAAGGGCATCTGTGAGTCCGGCACAACCGCCACAAACAGCTATCTCTATCTGGAGAGCGTGAACGTCTCCAAGAGCGACCCCACGGCAACACTGCAATTTGATGTAAAGCAGAGCGCCGGAACTAAGGTGAAGAGCCGCATCGTCTCTGTAGGGGACAACCTGTATGACTACTCCAACGGCTTGGAGGAGTACCGTGACGGCTATGTGGTGAAGTCCATTGACGGGCGGGACAACTCTGTGGAGTTTCTCAACGGCATTCGGCTCTGTGCCGGGGACGTAGTGGGCAAGGTGAGCGAAGATTAGCTTCGGCGCATCCAAATCAGGGAGACCATTCTCTCCCATATCCAGCGGGAGCGCCAGTTGTTTGCCAAGGGTATCAAGGTTCTGAGTCTGTTCTTCATCGACGAGGTGGCAAACTACAGGGAATACGACGCTGCGGGTCAGCCCTGCAAGGGGAAGTTTGCCCGTATGTTTGAAGAAGAGTATGCAGATGTCGTGAACACCATGCAGCTTGCCATTGGTGAGGACGATTATATCGACTATCTGAACTGCATCGACCCGGAAAAGACCCATGCAGGTTACTTTTCTGTGGATAAGAAGGGCAAGCTGGTCAACAGCAAGGTGGGACGCAAGGAGACTACTTCTGATGACGTGAGCGCCTATGAGCTGATTATGAAGAACAAAGAGCTGCTGCTGGATCGTGATCCCAAGCGTTCCCCGGTTCGCTTCATCTTCTCTCACTCCGCTCTCCGTGAGGGTTGGGATAATCCCAATGTGTTCCAGATTTGCACACTGAAGCAGAGCAGCAGCGATGTCCGCAAGCGTCAGGAAGTGGGGCGTGGTCTCCGCTTGTGCGTGAATCAGGACGGCGAGCGGATGGATGCAAACGTGCTGGGAAAGGACGTACAGAACATCAATGTTCTTACCGTCATTGCCAGTGAGAGCTATGATTCCTTTGCCAAGGGACTGCAAACGGAGATGGCGGAGGCTGTGGCGGATCGTCCCCGTGCAGTCACGGCAGATCTGTTTGAGGGCAAGGTGATCCGGGACACGCAGGGCAATGAGATGGTTATTGACCGGGACACAGCAGAGACCATCTACGAGGATCTGATCGTTAATCGTTATGTGCGAAAGGGTGTCCTCACCGATAACTATTATGAAGATAAATCCAATGGCAAGTTGAAGGTGGCAGAGGAAGTGGCTGACTTTGCCGACTCCGTGTTTGAGATTATCGACTCTGTTTATGATCCACGCAGCATGACTCCGGGCAATGCCAGAAGTAATAATGTAGAGCTGACTGTTGACCAGGAGAAAATGAACAGTAAGGCATTTAAGGAATTGTGGTCGAGAATCAATGCCAAATCAGTCTATGTGGTGGACTTTGATTCCAACGAATTGATTCGCAAAGCCATTGCCGCTCTGGACAGCCACCTGTTTGTCTCCAAGGTGTTCTTCCGGGTAGAGACTGGCTCGATGGACGCTATTGGCTCTAAAGAAGAATTAGCGTCAGGCAGTGCCTTCACGAAGAAGTCCTCCGCCCGGTATGCAGCCACTGAGTCTGTCAGCAGTAACGTGAAATATGACCTAATCGGAAAGTTGGTGGAGGAAACCGACCTGACCAGAAAGGCAGTCATTGCCATTCTGCAAGGCATTCGTCCTGATACATTCCGACAGTTCCGGGATAATCCGGAGGAGTTTATGATTAAGGCTGCTGCGCTCATCAACGATGAGAAGGCGACGGCGATTATTGAACACATCACCTATGATGTGCTGGAAGAGCGCTATGATACGGACGTATTCACAGACCCTACCATTCGTGGGACGCTGAACGTAAACGCAATCAAGGTGCAGCGGCATCTCTACGACTACCTGATCTATGACTCCACCGGAGAGCGAGATTTCGCCACTGCATTGGATACCGATGTAAACGTGGCTGTCTATGTGAAGCTGCCAGATGGGTTCTTCATCTCCACGCCTGTGGGACGCTACAACCCTGACTGGGCGATAGCCTTTTACGAAGGGACGGTAAAGCATATCTACTTCGTGGCAGAGACAAAAGGGTCGCTGCGCTCCATGCAGCTTCGGGAGATTGAAAAGTCAAAAATCCATTGCGCCAGAGAACACTTTAAGGCGATTTCTGGGGAGAATGTGATTTATGATGTTGTGGATGGGTATGATAGGCTGTTGGATTTAGTGTCCAGGTAACAACGATAAACAGTCTCTATTTTCAATTACGAAAGACTGATAAGTCATTCGCATATACAGAGCGACATTACTAAAATGATGTGGGAAGGGACACTATGTATACGAGATTGGAAAACAGCGGTGTAGAGGATATTTGCTACGAACAGGAACATGTGAAAAAAGTACTGTCTGCGGTAAGACGGAATTTTGATCAGTATTTTAACCGCTTCTTGGATACTACTGGCGGTAAGAGTATCTCCATTGAGGACGTTCAGAGACTTCAAAATAAACTGGGAATTGAAGTTCAGAAGAAAAGAAAGACCGGGGACTTGGCTGAAAACTATAAAACCATCATACGTGAAGCCATTGATGGTTTCGAAAAGGATCGAGAGGACTACCAGAAGATTTTCAGAAAAGGGTGGTTGGAGGATCTTGATGAAGATGCAGATGTTTTCAAGTCAAAGACCCTGAGAAACGAATGTCCCATCATCAGGAAAACACTAGCTAATAGACGGGCAAAGGAGCTTGATAAATACCGCGCCAGCTTTTCACGGGCAGACGCAGATTGGCTCCTGCACGTCGTATATAATCTCTGTGTGTTTGGGGATGAATATAAGAAAAACTATGACCCAGCTACCTATGAGAATGCGCAGATCTACCAAGATTTAGATCTGTGCTTGCTGGATACAGATGATTACACTGCTTATGGTGTCATCGGTGGTGGAATCAAGACACACATGCTCTATAAGGTGCACCCGGCGCTTTTCCCAAATCGAAGCAGGAGCGCAATCTGGGCACTTTGGTATTTGACGAATAAAGAGACATTCGGGTGTCAAACCGATTCTGAGTTCCTGATGATTGATCTTAGCAAAAACATCGTTCAGCAGAACTATTTCTATCCGTATCAGCTGTTTGCCTTCTATGCCTTCGAGATCTACAAGATGCTTCGAGATAAGGCAACGGAATACAACGCCTATATTGATCCGGATTATCGCTACGTCATTGTCGATGCATTTCTGGAGTTTATCGCCATGGAACATGATGATGAAATAGCGTTTTTGAAGTCGCAGATCAAGGATGGAGGTATGGGGTATGCTTAATCTGGATAGTGATTTCAAAAGGCTGTTTCCCAAGTTGGGCTTTACACTAAAGGACTTCCAGAAGAAAGTCATCACTAATGTTGTGGAGAAAGACAGCACCCTATGCATCATGCCTACTGGTGGCGGAAAATCGGCAATTTACTGGATGGCGGCTGCAGAACTGAATGGAATCTGCATTGTGATATCACCTTTAACTGCCCTGATAGCGGAGCAGGCCCAGAAAATTAAAGAGCAGGGATATGAGACGCTTGAAATTCATGGCGGGATAGATCCCATGAAACAGATGAGCATTATGTCCGACTTCGCAAACAGGAAGACGAACCCTGCGTTTATCTTTGCAAGCCCTGAGAAGATTGCTACGGACGGGTATTTCGAATACTGCCTGAAGCAGCGCAAAGATGAAATCAACCTGATCGTGATCGATGAGGTGCACTGCGTGAGTCAGTGGGGCATGAGCTTCCGACCGTTCTATAAGCGCATCCCGGATTTCTTGGACAACCTGTATGGAGAAAGAAAGTGCGCACGCATCCTCGCTCTGACGGCAACGCTTAACCCGATGGAATTATCCGATATTTGTGATTCCTTCCGGATCAAGAAAGAGAATATTCTGAAGCAGACCATTCTCATGAGGAACGAAATACAGCTTCATGTCATGAAGTTTGTAAATGAAAATGAGAAGGAAGATAGATTCTGGGATCTGATCAAAATGCATCGTGACGAGAAGATCCTCGTCTATCTGTACCGGAAGAAAGGCGACCGTGGCGTAGACGGCTTGACGCAGGCTGCTCTGGATAAAGGATACAAGGCCGCTCTGTTCCATGGGGACATGACCGCGAAAGAGCGCATGGAAGTAATCGAGCAGTACAGGTCCGGCGAGATCAACATGGTCTTTGCCACTAATGCCTTCGGTATGGGTATCGACATCCCGGATATCAGGGTGGTCATTCATTTTATGATTCCGGAGTCTACAGAGCAATACTATCAGGAAGTTGGAAGGGCTGCGCGTGATGGGGGCGGTGCGAATGCTTATCTTTTGTACTCAAACAAGAATATCGATGTAAAACGTACATACTTCATCGACAGATCATTTCCAACGGAGGAAAAGCTGCGGGAGGTTTATAAGAACATTGGGAAAAGGGCTGGGTGCAGAGTTTTCCAGTATTTTGACAATGAAGATATCCAGGAATGTCTCCCGTATTACACGAAATGTGGCCTGATAACCATAGTTGCAAAGGGCTTCTCTGGCTTGTCTGAGCTGTATAATATCAAGGACCCGGAGTTGAAGAAATACTACGATAGTACTGAGGCAAAAGGCTATGTGAAGACAACAAAGAAATGTGATATAACACCTCAGCAATTATCTGAGACAGTTTACCGTGCTGTTCTTGCGGGCAATGCAAGATTAAATAAAGCCTTGGAACGGTGGCTTGTAATCGAGGTTGCTGACACACAAATATCTGATGAGAGAATGAGAATCATGCTCGACGATATTGCTGAGAAGAGAAACTATAAACACGGTTTGCTGGACTACTTTGTATATTTGATAGAGGACAATCCCGACACTCAGCATCTTCACCAGGAAATAGCTCGTTATCTGGGCATGGACAAGTATCATTTGAATCGAATCTATAAAACGGTTGACGGCAACCGAGTGAGAAGTAAATCTGAGGTTATTATCTGCGATCTCCTTGCAAAGTCTGGACTAAAATATGAATACGAACGACTCTTGGAGTATGAGCCAGGAAAGGTAATCAATCCTGACTTTACGATATCTATTGATGACGGAAAGAAGCTGTATTGGGAGCATATCGGCATGATTGGCAACGAGAAGTATAGTGATAGCTGGACAAACAAGTTGGATATCTATGAAAGATACTTCCCGGGTCAGTTGCTGAAAACGTATGAAAGCGGAGCCATAGCAAGTGATGCTGAGAAGATAATTAATATGATCAAAACGGGAGACGTCATTAAGTGATCTACAGCCTGAAACACTTTGATACAGAGATTCTACGCTTCTCTGCGGACGAGAACGCTTCTGACCCCCAGCTCCAGATTATATGGGTATCTGAGGAAAACCATAATCTCCTTCCGCTGGATCTGGTAGTCTCATCAGAAGGACTATACCGGTGGCTGAGGCATAGAATCATCCCCAAAAACCGGGCGTATGTAAATACATTGCTTGCCAAGCTGAGTCTAAGCGCAAACCGTCCAATGAAGATTATTGATGTATGTCGAGGACTCTCACTGAACGATTCCTACTGGGTAACGAGGGAGGACTTTTCTGGTTCCTTCCAGAGATACAATCTATACGAAAACCAATTCAACCAGGATCTGGCTCTGTTCGCACTCTCCGGATATGGAAGCCCCCCTATTCACAGTTCGTCTATTTCTTCACCGGAACTGACAACAAACGGAATGCTGCCAAAGTGCTGGAGACGCATTCAGGGGAAGATTGTACTTTACAAGGGAGACACCTCCGGCGCATCCAACACTGGATTTGAGCCATATTCGGAGTACTATGCAGCGCAGCTCGCAGAGCGAATAGGGATTCATGCGATTTCCTATGGGCTGTCCCAGTGGAAGGGCATTCTGTGTTCTACCTGCGAGCTATTCACCTCAAAAGAAACAGCCTTCGTTCCGGTGGGGCGAATTGTCCCCAAAGGAGGTATGAAGGCTGTAGAGGCGTATTATTCTGATCTCGGGCAGGAGTATCTGGAAGCACTATACGATATGTATCTGTTTGATGCCCTGATCTGCAATACAGACCGACACTTTGGAAACTTCGGTTTTCTGGTGGACAGTCTATAATGGTCCCCAGAATCCAGACCACATCTTCCAAAACCATCGTGAACATGGTATGATCGACAAAACACAAAGGAGAGCGACACCATGGCACGAAGCAACTACACATCAGCATTCAAAACGAAGATCGTACTGGAAGTTCTGCGGGAGGAGCGTGAGTTGGGCGAGATTGCAGCAGAGCACAACCTGAACCCAAACATGGTCCGCAACTGGAAGCGTGAGTTTCTGGACAACGCAGAGAGCGTCTTCGAGAACCCGAGGAAACAGGAGCGTGAAGCAAAGAGAAAGGAGAAGGCGCTGGAGAAGCAGAACACCCAGATGCTCAAGACCATCGGTCAGTTGACACTGGAGCGCGACTTTCTCCAGAGCTGCTTTCGCAAAACAGGACGCCCCATCCCCAAGCTTGGTGGAGAAGAACCATGATCTTTCCGTGCGCAGACAGTGTGAACTGCTGCACATTACCCGCTCCACACTGTACTACGAGCCCAAGCAGCAGGATGACGCTGCCCTTCTCCTGAAAGAGGAGATTATGGCTCGCATTGACTTTTGGCATACACAGTTTCCCTGCATGGGTACGAGAAAGCTGGCGGTAAAGCTCTGTCAGGAGGGCTATCATGTAGGCCGCAAACTGGTTCGAAGTTTCATGCGAGAGATGGGGATCCACACGGTCTATCCCAAAGCAAATCTCTCCAAACGCAACTTCCGGGAGTCAGTTGTCCCGTATTTGCTCCGAAACAAGGCAGTATTCTTTCCCAATCAGGTCTGGTCTATCGACATTACCTACATTAAAATGCACCGGGGACACATGTACCTGACTGCCATCATCGACTGGTACAGCCGGAAGATCGTGGGTTGGAATCTGTCGGATACACTGGACACCCAATCTGTGATCGAGGCAGTGCAGAATGCTGTGGAAAACCACGGCATCCCTGGGATTCTGAATTCCGACCAGGGCTGCCAGTTCACAAGCGAAGTGTACAAGAAACTCCTAAAAGATTTCCACATCCGCCAGAGCATGGACGGAAAGTCCCGCTGGGCGGACAACATCATGATTGAGCGGTGGTTCCGCAGCCTGAAGACGGAACTGATCTACATCAATGAGTTTTCCACACCCAGAAGCCTTAGAAACGCCATCGGGCAGTACATCCATGACTACAACACACTGCGTCCCCACGAGGCGCTGGACTATGCCACACCGGAAGAGGCGTACCGGGGCAGCTTTGGAGCACCCAACGCCGCCGGCCTTGACAGTGCGGCGCTGGCCTGTTGAGAAATCTCTGGCGAGGGTGCAACGGAGTCAGGATCAGGTCAGCGCTCCTCGCAGAGCCGGCAGTGTAACAGGCCACCACCGCCCAGTCAAGACAACCTGCTAAAGCAGGCGGCTGGATGCTGCGTGAACGAGAGGGGTGGCTCGGATGCTGCCAAAGTCAGAATTGGAAATATCTGGTTCACGATAAATTCTGAGAGTGTGGTCTTGACAGGGGGACCAT
The DNA here is from genome assembly GCA_000421005.1 of Clostridiales bacterium NK3B98. Lineage (GTDB taxonomy): Bacteria > Bacillota > Clostridia > Oscillospirales > Oscillospiraceae > Onthomonas. The sequence goes on along the minus strand of ATWA01000046.1, from coordinate 6,082 downwards.
TATAGTCATATCAACCAGATTGTGGCACCTGCTCCGCTGTTTGACCATGGTAATTCTCTGTTTAATTTGGCCGGCAGGGGCGACTGGGAGTCTCTCACTGCATTGGAATCGTATGCCTCTGCGCAGCTTCCATGTGTGTATGATGATTTCTTTGAGCCAGCCAGACAGCATTTGGACGCCAGACGCAGTGAGATGCTCCGCCACCTTCTGACGTTCCGCTTTGAGCGTCATCCTCGCTACAATCTGCCAAGGGAACGGCTGGAGATGATCGAGAAGGCAGTTCAGAGACGTGCGTCGAGAATATTGGGCTGCACAGACTGGCTAACCTTATCTTAACGGAAACTTGGCTTGTAAGATGAACCTGATGCTGATGAGGTAAAGAATCATGGCAAATTCAAATTCAGAAAATCCACATGTAGGACGGTTGTTCCAAGAACTTGTGCAATCGGCGCTTGAAAAGGAGTTTAAAACACCGTTTGAGCAGGAAACGTCCATCAAAATAGGAAATCCACCGAGAGCGCATAAATTCGACCTTGCTAATGAAGATCACTCCATCGTTGCTGAATGCAAATGCTATACATGGACAGATTCCGGCAATGTTCCCAGCGCAAAGCTGATGGGCCTGGATGAGGCTGTTTTCTATTTTAGCTTTCTTCCACCAAAGACCAAGAAAATTCTTTGCATGAAACGAGCAACATTCGCTGGAAAGACAGAAACGTTGGCAGAGTATTATGTGAAGATACACGGACATCTACTTGGAGATGTATGGGTCTATGAGGTTTTCGACGATGGAACAATGAAGATAATCCGAAATGGACTGACGGTCTGACGCCATCATGATCCCATATCATTACATTCCCCATTCCTGATTATTCAATCCCACATGGCTGAACTTCAGCATATCACGAAAGAAAACCCCCATCAGAGAAAAGAGGCACACTTCATGGTCGGCAAATACAAGGTCATTACCCTTTGTGGCAGCACCCGCTTCAAGGACGCATTCATGGAAGCACAAAAGCGCCTGACACTGGAGGGAAACATCGTCATCAGCGTGGGACTCTTCGGTCACTCCGGCGATGACGAGGTGTGGACAAAAGGCACCAAAGAAATGCTGGACGATATGCACAAGCGAAAAATTGACATGGCGGATGAGATATTTGTAGTCAATGTGGGCGGATACATAGGTTCCAGCACCGAGTCTGAAATCGAATATGCGAAGGCAACCGGTAAGACTGTACATTATCTGGAAAACAGTGAGGACTGTTCTGCCCCCAATATTCGCCTGGATGATGCAATGCGTACGCTAAAGAGACGGAAGAGGGATATTCAGCGTTACTATGAGATCATGGAGATGGCAGATCAGCCAGAAAGCCCGGTGTTTCAGAAAAAATATGATGCCTTCTATCGTGTAAGGCGCAACGAGACGTGGAGGAAAGAGTACTTCCGCCTCATGGGAGACTATCGAACACACAACGAAACTCCTCCTTTCGGTATCATCCTCCTGCGGATCTTCCAGAAAACCAATCGGGTCGAGGCGTCATTTACAAGCAAAATGCTTGCAACGCTGAATGCGGACATGCCAATATGGGATAGCAATGTCCTGAATGCGCTGAATCTGAAGCTGACTGGAATGACACCGGAAGTGAAACTTTCAAACGCCGTCGTGCTGTATGACCGTATCTGTCAGTGGTACTCATCCTTCCTGCCCACAGAGGCCGCAAAGCAGATGATTGAGCGTTTTGATCGGGAGCTTCCGGAATATGCCGACATCAGCCCCACGAAGAAAATAGATTTTATTCTGTGGGCAAACGCGTAGTTGATTGGAGGATGAAGCCATGAATGCCGCTGCTACAAAAGCGCTAGGCAATGCCGCTGCGTCTTCCGCTATGGAAGGGCTTCCATTGGAGCAGGCGGATATTATCATCATTCAAAAGAATATAGATGGAGAAATGACGCTGCAAGACTTTATACAGACGCTAACCAACCAGAATCAGGAACAGTAAATGGTCTATTCTATTGAGGCGACACAACGGTTTGCGTGAATACGTTTTCAACGACACAGATGCGTAGGAGGCGAAGACGGACGGTGAACTACCTGCTGATGAACCAAGGCACCCCGATTCTCCTCTTCCGCAGCAAACGCAATGCGTTTGAGGAAGTTGAACTGCAAGAAATTGCATGGCAGTCCAACCTGACCCCGGTAGGGTATGCAGATCTGGAAACCTTTCTGAGCCGTCGAAAAGCCCCAAAGCAACGCAAACACATGGAAGCGCTGTTCGAGCATTATCACTGCAACGACACCGAAGGCTTCCTCTGTGTCACCCACGCCCTCTCCCTGAACGACACCTTTTGGGTCAAAGAAGAAGGGTCACCCCTGACGTGGCAGGATGTCTCCCTCTACCGCAACGAGTTCGATGAGCTGGTGTCAGCCGCAGCCTTTGACGGTCATTTTAGCAGCACCAGTCTGTCCTCAACCTCCCCTGAGTTTGGGACGGACGGCTTCTATGCCAAGTGCTGGGTTCGAGAGGATGGGGACATCTACCTCTACAAGACAGGCAGCAACACCTTCGAGATCGAACCGCTGTCAGAATACCTTGCTTCACAGTTGGCGCAGAAAATGTGCACAGAAGCTGTTTCCTATGACCTTGCCTTTTATCACGACAAGCTGATCAGCAAATGCAAGCTGTTTACCAGCAAAGCGGTGGGACTGGTCAAGGCACATGACTTGCTGAAGCGCAATCAGCGGTCAGTAGGGGAGATGCTGCGATATTTCGATTCCATTGGCTCCGGGGATGCGTTCCGAAGAATGTGCGTCTTGGATGCGCTGATTCTCAACACGGACAGGCACCTGGGCAACTTCGGTGTTCTGGTGGACAACGACACAATGGAAGTGCTGGGTATGGCTCCTGTCTATGACAACAACCGCAGCCTGCTCTTTGACATGGACGTGGAGCAGCTGACCCAGCGTCGGGAGTGGTGCATCAAAAAGTGCCTGCCCAGATTCGGCACCGGATTCATCCCCACGGCAAAGGGGATGCTGACCGAGGAACTCCGAGCAGAGCTGGAGCAACTGCAAGGCTTTGAATTCCAGCAACACCCTCACATCACAGCGGAACAGCAGCGGTTGGACGCACTCAGCGAGATTGTGAATCAGCAGCTAAAACAACTGTCACAGTGATGGGGTGCTTTTCCAAAAATCGTGTGTGTGCTCTTTCCGGGTATCCCAGATGCGCCAAGGGCATCAAAAAGAAAGCAGTATGCGGAGCTGGCACGCCGCCTGAAAACGCTCCGTGCGTGGGAGGGAGGCAAGTCCCGGACGGCTGAACTGGCTGCACAGTGGCGTATGATGTACCGCAGACGTCCGGCCATGCTGGATGAACTGAGACAGGCGGGATTCTGACCCCGGAGGATTTGAAATGGAAGTGACAAAACAGGACTGGAAACTGTTTCGACAGAAACTGCCCGGCTGGCAAGAAGCCTTTATGGACAAACTGAACCACGAATATATGGAACTGCTCAATGGTGAGGGGGATCCATCAGACAAATTCTGGGCGCTGCACAAACGACTCCGGGAGGATGCCAAAAAGACCGGTGTCCGGGCAGAAATGAGACGGTCAGAGATGCCGTATCTGATCTGCAATCTGCTGAACGAGGGAGCCATTACCATGGACGACCTTACGGTATTCAGTGAGGACTTGCAAGAACACATCAAGGGAATGCGGGGCTGGTTATATGATTGACCTGTTTGTCGTATTGTAGTATCGAATCGTGAACTGCTTTCTGAAGAACCAAACCCCCGGCTCATGTTTTCCACTGTGAACGCAGTGCGTTTGCTTGGAATGTGCAAGACGGAAGTATAGGCAAGAATACATATGCGGAAGATCAAGAGGTGATTCAAAGTGAATCAAGACCCTTTCAAGGAATATATCAGAGAATCTGAGCCAGATAAGCGGGACAAAGGCTATGCGTGGCATACGGCAATAGGACTGCAGGCAGTGGATGGACTGAAACCATCTGAATATCTGGTGCATACCGCTGTCCGCAATATTGAGGGCGAAATCTCTTTTGAAGAGGCAAATGCGCTCTTACAGACCTATTATGAACAGAACCCTGTTCATAATGAGGAAGACCGCACCGAGGAGGCTGACAAGGTTTCTGCCAGAATCGCAGCGCTTCTTTCCGAGAGGGCATTCAGCTTTACGCCAAACGAATATCTATCCATTCACAGGAAACTGTTCACTGGAATTTACGCTCATGCAGGGCGCATCCGGGATTATAACATCACGAAAAAGGAATGGGTGCTGGATGGAGCGACTGTCCTCTATGGCAGCGCTACGGAACTGAGGGCGACGCTGGATTACGATTTCTCGGAAGAGAAAAAGTTCTCCTATCGAAATCTTTCCATGGATGAGATCATCCGCCACCTTGCGGTATTCGTTTCGAGACTGTGGCAGATCCATGTGTTTGGTGAGGGTAACACCAGAACAACGGCGGTGTTTTTCATCAAATATCTTCGTACACTCGGATTTGATGCGACGAATGATATATTTGCTGAAAATGCCTGGTACTTTCGGAACTCGCTTGTCCGGGCAAACTATAATGATCTGAAAAACGGAATCCATGAGACGACGGAATTTCTGGAGCTATTTCTTAGAAATCTTCTCCTGAATGAGAAGCATCCCCTTCATAACCGGACATTGCATATCAGCGGCACATTCAATGAGCCTGAAAAACCGGATATTGAAACGGCAAAACCGGACATCGAAGATAGAAAAGTGGACATTGAGAAACAGTTCCAACCGAAAACTGCAAGTCATATTCTGAAAATGCGAGAGGCGTTTCCGGGCCAAACGATGTTCGGACGCTCGGATGTGATGAATGTCATTGATATTAAGCGGTCCAGAGCTTCCGAACTTCTGAAAGAGATGGTAGAGCATGGAATGATTGAGCCGGTATCCGGACACGGAAAAGGGAAGTACCGGTTCACAAATCAGTGAATGGAATAACTGCTACAATAATTGGGGTGTTTTACCACCCCAATCCATACCCCTTACACGATTTCAGCACAAAGCCCTAATTGTATTTCTTGGACTCAGAGGTTGCGAAATAGTGAAGTTCAAGGAAAGAATAGCAACATTCAAACGCTATTTATTCAACCCTGCTAGTTCGAATCTCAACACTCGGACCAAACGCAGAAAATCCGAACGTGTTACGAGTGTGTAATGCGTTCGGATTTCTGGTTTTTCTGAGAAGTTGTACATGATAATCTGGACTTGAGAGGAACTGTAAATGCTACCATAGTAAGCGTCAACTCCATCCCCGTCCCCTAAAAACAGGCGAGCCCGCCAGAGGCGGGCCCACTCGCAAAACAAACTGTTCAATTGTCCGGCTTGGTTACCCAGCATTCCTGGGGCGCATTCTCAGGCAACAGCCGGCTCGCCCACTCCGGATCGCTTCGGCTGAACTTGGGTGCCTGCCCTAAAACCCAGCAAAGATACCGGTATGGATCCAGCCTGTTCTCCTTCGCTGTCTCGATCAAACTGTAAATCACCGCACTGCTCCTGGCTCCCTTAGGCGCGTTCGCAAACAGCCAATTTTTCCTGCCAATGACAAAGGGCTTTATGCTCCGCTCTGCCCGGTTATTGCTCAGCTCCAGCCTGGGATCCAGCAGATAGTTGTTCAGATATTCCCACTGGTTCTGCAGATAGGTGAGCGCTTTGCCGAGACTGGACTTCGGTGCGGCAGTTCTTGTATTTGCCCATGCCAACATAGCGTCCAGAACAGGTTTTTCCTTTTCCAGCCGCTTCTCATAACGCTCTTCCTGCGTTACTTTATCCAATTCTTTTTCCAGGTTGAAAAGCTGGGTGCAGTAAGCGACTCCCTGCTCTGCTGTGGGAGAACGTTTCCCCTTGCCGCTGCATTTCATCGCTTCGTCAAACAGCCGCCTGCAATGCGCCCAGCATCCAACCCGGATGACCTTTTCCAGCCCATTGTAGCTGCCGAAGCCATCGGTTTGCAGGTAGCCGTGGAAACCCTCCAGAAATGCCTTCGGGTACTCGCCACCTCGACCCGGCTGGTAATC
>ATWA01000045.1 GCA_000421005.1 Clostridiales bacterium NK3B98 | reverse complement strand
AGTCTAGCGGCGGCTATGCCCTCCGCTTGGCGCTGTTTAATGTTGGTACGTTCGTTCTCGGCTACGAAGGACAGAACTTGAAGAACAATGTCACTGAGGAAGGTTCCCACCAAGTCTTTCCCTCGCCGGGTGTCCAGCAGCGGCATGTCCAATACCACAATGTCAATGCCTTTGTCCTTCGTAAGAGTGCGCCACTGGTTTTGTATTTCCTCATAATTTCTGCCAAGGCGGTCTATGCTTTTGATATAGAGCAGATCATTTTTTTTCATGCGCCGAACCATGCGCCTGTAGGCTGGACGGTTGAAGTCTTTTCCTGATTGGTGATCGATGTAGATGTTCTTTTGAGGGATGTGCAGGTCAGAGATAGCCAGAAGCTGGCGATCCTCGTTCTGATCTCTGGTACTGACACGGATATATGCGAATTTGCTCATGGATTCTCCTGTTTTGCGCAGGATGGGGTCTGTGAGGATAGTTTACACCAAAATAAAAGAGGCTCCTCTGACCACTGCCAGAGAAGCCTCGATTTCACTATGATGTTATTTCAGACCGCTCATTTTCTTGTACACATCACCACGGGAACCCGCTAATTGCGTGCATATAACTACGACAATACCATTGATGACCGAATACACGACCCGATACCCACCAATGCGGATGCGGTAATATTCACTCCGCTTGCCACGGATTTTCTTCACATTGACCGACTCAGGGTGATCTCCCACCAGCAGCTCCCTGATTGCATCCTCATACTGTTGACGCACATCTTCATGGCTGAAAAAGAACTTATCCGCCGCTTTCGTATACTGGATCTGGTACTGAAAGCCTTTTCTTCTGTCCATTGCTTCGGCCTCATACAGTGAAGGTTTTTGTAGAAGAGATTGTCAGGTCGTCATCGCTCAGGCTTTCAATCTCTGCGAGGATTTCCTCTGTTTCCTCCTCAGAAGCTGCCTCCACATTAGCGGTCAGGCGATAGAAGGGGTCGTTTTTCAACTCGGCGATATACTGTTTCACTGCGTTCTTAATCAAATCTGTCACCGACATATGGAACACACCGGCTACCTGCTTCATGTCCAGAATGTCCGATTCCTCCATCTTGAAGTTCAATGCTTTAATTGCCATTTCAGACACCTCCTTGTACCTATAGTATATACGGTATTGACCATAAATGCAAGTAATGTTCTGGGGTTCGCCCTCTATTCACAGATTCTTTACTTGCGCCGTTCAAACCAGAGTATTATAATGAACCTGACCAAACGGTCACAACGAATGATGGACTTCTCAATTTGATCTGTGCCCCGCAACGCTACGGTGTTGCCATGCGCAGACGAAATGGGGAGTTTTCTTTTTTGGGAATACTCCCCGAACATCGAATGACGGACGCAAAAACTGCGGCAAAGGAGGGAAAAGAGTGTCGCAGCGTTTGAACCCGGAAGAAATCACAATCAACCACTTCTACGACAACGAAATCAGCGTACAGGCGGCGTTTCAGCCTGTGCTGGAAGCGTCCATCATGGACGCAGCGAAAAAATGGCTGGATAGAGCGGAAAATACCAAAGAAGCTATTCAATAATCTTGCTGAATATGCTATACTGTCTATAGCGTATTCTGTCCTGATGAGACAAGGAGGCTCTGAATGAATCAGGCAGAAACAAAGGCAACCTATCGCAAAACAGCCCTCTATTCCAGACTTTCCACCGACGACGGGCTTGCTGGTGAGAGCATGAGCATTTCCAGCCAAAAGGCGATCTTAGAAATGTACGCAAAAGAACATGGACTGTTTCCTTTCGTCCACTACAGTGACGATGGCTACTCCGGCACCAACTTCAACCGTCCCGCCTTTCAGCGGATGATTGCGGACATTGAAAAAGGCGAAATCGGATGCGTCATCACCAAAGACCTCTCCCGTCTGGGCAGAAACTACATCGAGAGCGGCGGCTACATTGAGGTATTCTTTCCCCGGCATAATGTTCGGTATATCTCGGTAAATGACGGAATTGACTCCAATATCAGCGCCGGAATGGACATTACCCCCTTCAAAAATATCCTCAATGAGTTCTACTCGCGGGACATCTCCAAGAAGGTCAAGACGGGAAAAGCCATCCGTGCGAAGCAGGGGAAGTTCATGGGAACCACGGCTCCCTTCGGCATGAGAAAAGACCCTGCCGACAAGAATCACCTCATCATCGACCCCGTCACCGCTCCTACGGTGAAGCTGCTCTATGATCTGGCACTGGAAGGCATTGGCAACAACCGCATTGGAAAAATCCTCTACGAACGGAAGGTGCTGAAACCCGCCTGCTACAAACCGGACTTTGCCAAGTTTTTGGTAAACGAGGACGATGCTTACAGTTGGAAGAAGGAGACGATCTGCCGTATTCTCCGCAATCCCCTCTACAAAGGCGGGATGTGGGTGCAGACCTGTTCCAAGCCCACCTTCAAGTATCCCGGACGGGGCTATATCCCCATCAGCCAGCGGGAGGTGATCGAGGACGTACATGAGGCGATTGTCAGCAAACAGCAGTGGCAGACGGTTCAGGACATCATGGACAAGCACAACAAGGTGCGCCCCAGCCAGTCCGGTTACGATAATATCTTCCGCCGCCTGCTGATCTGTCCCGACTGCGGACAGTCCATGCTGCTCCACACGGACGGGCGCAACCCGAATCGCCCCTTGGGCGAGAGGTCTTACTTCCAATGCTCCACCTACCGCTGCTACGGCAAAGACAAGTGTACCTCCCACCGGATCAGTGTCAACAGCCTGTATGACGCTGTGCTGAAGGACATCCAGTATCACGCCCGGCTTGCCATGGATGACCCGGAGGGCTACGTCCGCCAGACGCTGGAACACATGGACAACAGCACCGCCCAACGGCGTGATGAGATTCAGCAGGAGAAGACCAGCCTGCAGGCGCAGAACGAAAGCCTGAGCCAGCAGTTTATTCGGCTGTACGATGATTTCAGCCGGGGGCTGGTGAGTGAACGCCAGTACCAGACCCTGTCCGCACACTATGAGTCCCAGCAGAACGACTGCGAACGGCGGATTGCGGAACTGGATCAGGAGCAGGAACGGCTGCAAGCGGCCACCGTAGACGTGGAGCGGTTTGCAAAGGAGCTTGCTCAGTATGCTGGAATCACCCAGCTGACGGGAACGATGCTCAATCTGCTGCTCAATAAAATTGAGGTTCACGAAGCAGTGGAACAGAGTGGAAAACGGCGTATCAGTTTAGATATTCACTATAAATTTGCTGTTTAACGAAACATTTCGCTTATAAAATCGCTCGTGTCAGGGAGACACGGGCGATTGACATGACCGCAACCGGAGTCAATATTACCCGTCTGCGCATCGGAGCAGGGCTGACAGTAAAGGATTTGCAACTCATTTTCGGCTTCAGCACGCCGCAAGCCATCTATAAGTGGCAGAGGGGAACGGCACTGCCCACAGTGGACAATCTTGTGGTGCTGGCCGCTGTTTTCGGGGTAAAGATTGACGATATCCTGATCTTTCAGGGATGCGGACAAGGCCGTATTCCCGCATGAATCACAATCGCGGCTCCGTGTTGGAGCTGCTCTGGCCCCTTCGTCTAACAGGTCAGGACGCAGGACTCTCAATCCTGTAATACTGGGTTCAAATCCCGTAGGGGTCACCATGCGTCTTTCGCTCAGTGGGTAGAGCACCGCTCTTGTAAAGCGGGTGTCCGGAGTTCAAGCCTCCGAAGGCGCAGTAGCAAAACAGCAACAGCGGTATCGGGTCATCACGAGAGACTCAATACCGCTGTTGCTTTTGTTGCAAGTTTCAGTTTAGCGCTTCATTGCATGAATCAAGTTACTGATACTTTCCAGCTGCTCATGATCCATGCTTTTTAGCCCTTCAATAATCTTCTTTAGCTCAGATGGAAATTGGTTTCCGTCATCGAAAAACTCCGCAGGAGTGACACCCAGATACTCACAGATATAGAAGAATACAGACATAGAAGGAAACCCGTGACGATTTTCAATTCCGTTGATATATCCCTCACTTTGGCCGATAGATAAGCTCATATCACGAGCAGAGACGCCTTTGGCCTGCCGTAACACAACCAGCCGTTGATAAAATAGATCCTCGAACATATCTCCAACTCCTATTATCTATGATATAGGATTGTAGTATATGGAATAGTCAATTCTATATAATTAACCTATTGATTTGACTGAATATATATAGTACGATTAGATATATTCGAGATTGCATCGGATACAGAAACAGATTTACCGTTTAATGCGGTGAAACGACATTAGATTTCTGTATTCCTATGGATTCTGCTGGTCTAGGAGGGTGTTATGATGACAGAGCAGGAAAAACGTTCTCACCGATGCTGTTTTACCGGACACAGACCACAAAAACTAGCACGTTCCGAAAGTGCAATCATATCAGACATGGAGACTGCTATTTTATGCGCAATTCAGCAGGGATACACAACCTTTATTTCTGGAATGGCGTATGGAGTGGACATTTGGGCTGGTGAGATCGTTGTTCATCTGCGCAAGGGCAACCCAGCATTACATTTGATTGCCGCAGTTCCGTATCCAGATTTCCAGTCGCGTTGGCCTGCGTACTGGAAACAGAAGTACAACAGACTGCTCAACCAATCAGACTTGGTTAGGTATATCTCACCTTATTATCATACTGGAGCCTTTCAGCACCGTAACGAGTGGCTTGTAGATCATTCCGGGTTAGTGATTGCAGTATATCGTGGGATTCCCAGCGGAACAAAAAACACGATTGAATACGCTCAATCCCGGTCTGTTCCAGTATACTTTATTGACGGTTAAACCATTTATTAGACAATTCCATACCCAAAAATCACCCCGCTCCCCAGCGCATAGCTGCTCCTCCGCACCCGATCCCCGCTATTTCCCTCCACGGTATGCACCTTCCCGTCCTCCACATACTCTACAATTCCCACATGGTCTGGACTTCCGTCCGGATCCCAGTCGAAGTAAATGAAATCACCGGGAGTGGGCACATAGCTGGAATCTACGAACCGTCCCCGTTCCCGGAACCACGCCACGCCGCTGTCACAGTTGCTGGTTTTCGGTGCAAGTCCGGCATCCACCAGACCGGCATGGTAGGCGCACCAAGAGGCAAACTCAGAACACCATGCCACCCGGCTGGAATGCCCGAACCATGTCCAGTAAATGGTGCCGTCGTTACCCACCTGAGACAGGGCAATCTGCACCACACCCATGTTGCCCATTCCCATGGGCATCTGCCCAAAGGCATAGTAGCGCAGAACGTGGGGCACATAGTCCTTGTCTCCGTAGCGTCCCCACCCAAGGCGGGACGCCTGCAAATCGGAAAACTCTGCGGCGTTTGCGGCGGAATAACCTCCATAGTTTCTCACGGCCCAGGTGATATAGCCTGGGCCATAGTTATACCCTTGCAACGCCAGTTTGATGTGCTCCATGTCCACCGGGCTTTGCACATCGCCCCGTTCCAGCGCCGCCTTCAACTCCTGCACACCGCACGCAATGGAATAGTCCGGGTCTGTGATGCCGTTTGGCACATGAGGATACCGGGCGTTGAAACTGCCCTCCGCCGCCTGCATGGGGTCAAGTCCTCTGCCGCCGGACTCCTGCATCATCACCGCCATAATCAGCTCCACATACTCCGGAATCCCGTACTGAGCGGCATAGAGACGGATGGTGGGTTCATACACCCGCACCTCTGGGCTGACAGGAGCGGCGTTGCTCTGTCCTCCACCGAAGAGGGAGAGCGTACACCCCAGCATAAACACCACCAGCACAATTGCCACCGCAGCGCCGCAGGCACCGGCAACGGCGGCAACCCCCATCCCGGCAGTACGGGAACCCCCTCCAATGGCTCGAAAGACGGCTACAGCTTGACCCCGTATGCCGGAAACGCCCTTTTTCGTCACTGACTGCATGGCATATCTTCGTCTCTGCTCCATCCTGACCGGGGCAGGAGAATAACCCGTTGCCGTCACGCCCGTTGGTGTCTTTTCCGCAGCCGCAAAGGAACTGCGGCGGCTTTTCACCGGACGCTCTGCCCGCCTCTCCGCAGTTGCCTTTGCCTGCAACGGGTGACGCTTCATATCCCGTTTTTGTGCTTTGACGCTTCTATCGCGGACAGTGGGGTTAGGCGTGAACGGTTCTTCTGTCTCGTTCACCGGAATATCTCTGACACGGGTGAAAGTGCGCTGTCTGATGTCCTCTGCCCTCTGAATCGCCAGTTCACGCCCCTGCTGAACCATGTTCTCCGGGTTTTGCGGCGTAGGTTCACCAGTGGAAGCGCTCTTCTCAATGTACCGCTCTTTGGTCTTGATGACCGCCCGACCTGCTGAAACTGCCCTGTGTACGATGAAAGTGACTTCTTCATCCGCTTCCCTGTCCTCCCTCCGGTTCCCGCCCTCAGCGGCGTCCCGAAGCTGTTCCTGCAAGCTGCGGATTGCCCGTTCCTTGCCTCGTATGACGATCTGCTCCGGTGCCGCCTTCGCTTTTCGCCTTATGGTTTCCTGCAAGGTTGGTTTTTGCCTGATTCGTTCCATATTTACCTCCCTGTAACGCAAAAACGCCCCAGACAGAAGCCTGTCTGGGGCTGACTGCTCTAATCGCTCTGACCGCCAAATACCCCTTCACCGGGCTTCGTGGTCATTAACTGATACAGTTTCGTCGTTTTCGGAAAACGATTGACGAAAGGCACCAATGCGCTGCCGTACTTGATGAGCCCGCATCCCGCTTCCACGTTGGTGATGTAGCTCATCTGCTCCTTGGAGATGTTCAACAGCGTTGTCAGCTTCGCCCGATCCGGTTCCGCCTGATTCAGCATGACAATGAACTCCGAGTTGGAGAGCATGGTTCTCGCCTTGATGGAGTCCAGCACATAATCCACGTTCTGAGTGATTGCGGTGGGATAGGCGTTGCGCTTGCGAAACTGCCGCCACGCACTGTTGAAAAAGCTGCTGCTGTACTCGTTTTCATAGACGATGTGAAATTCGTCGATGAAAATGTGGGTTCGCTTGCCCTTTTTCCAGTTCAGCGTCACCCGGTTCAACATGGTGTCGGTAATCACCAGCAGTCCCGTCGCCTTGAGCTGATCCCCCAGAGAGTGGATATTGAACGCCACCACCCGCTTGTCCAGGTCCACATTGCTGCCGTGACCAAAAATATCCAGCGACCCGGTGGTATACAGCTCCAGCGACAGGGCAATGTCCTTTGCAATCTTCTCGCTCTGCACCATCAGCTTCTCCCGCAGGGTAGAGAGGGTGGGAATAATCCCTGTCTCCGCCGCCTCCTTGTAGATCTGCCCAATGCAGCGGTCAATGATGGATTTGTGCTTGGGACCCACACCGCGCTCGTCAATCTGCTCGATGAGGGACAGGATGAACTGAGACTTCGCCACAATGGAGCTTTCCAGATCATCGCCGTAGCCCTCCACCATGTACATGGCGTTGAGCCGATCCTTGCCCCCTGCCGCCACATGTACCACTGTGCCGATGTCCTCGCCCATTGCCTCCACCAAAGGCGTGAATTCACCCTCCGGATCACAGATCAGAATGTCGTCCTCTGTGTTCAGAATGAGGAAGGTAATCAGCTCCTTTGCGCTGAAGGACTTGCCGGAACCGGGAACACCCAGCAGGAAGGCGGACTGGTTCAGCAAGTTCTCCTTGTTGCAGAGAATCAGGTTGTGGGAGATGGCATTTTCTCCGAAGTAGATGCCGCCCTTGTCCTGAATCTCCTGCACCTTAAAGGGCATGAACACCGCAAGGCTCTCAGTGGTCAGGGTGCGGAACACATTGATTTTTCTGGTTCCCAGAGGCAAAACGGTGTTCAGACCGTCATACTGCTGAAAGGTAAGGGGCGCCAGCTGGCAAAGGTGCTTATTTGCCGTAGAGAGGATGGATTCCGTATCCCGGTCCAGCTCTTCCTTGTTGTCAGCGGTGAGCACCATGGTGAGGATGCCCAGCATCATCCGCTGGTCACGGGTGGTCAGGTCATCCAGAAACTCCTTTGCCTCCCGGCGTTGCTGCTCCATGTCGTAGGGAACCACAGCGGAGAAGTTGTTGTTGGCGTTCTGTCTCCGCTGCCAATTGGTGATGTTAGTCTCCACCCCCAGCAGACGGTTTTCCACCTCCCGCACCGCCTCATCTGTGGGCACAGGCACCACGTCAATGGAAAGCATCATGTTCCGGGTGGAGTCGGTCAGCTCGGTGACAAGGGTGTCCTTGATGTAGGAGGCGTAGTCCTTCAGAAACAGCACCCGGCAATAACGGTCGCCCAGCTTGATATAGTCGCTGAACTTCTCCACGCTGTTGGGACAGATATAATCCCTCAGGTCGTGTCCCTTTCGCATTTTGTCCTTTGCGTCAAAGTGAAACGCCGCTTCCTCACCAGCTCTGTAGAAATCGTGGAGCACCCGCAGACGCTCTGAGGCATCCAGCTCCACGCACTTTGTCCCCAACGCCGCAAAATGCCCCATCAGGTCAGCGCCAACCCGGTTGAAGTAGCTGCGGGCTTCCTGCACATCCCGCTTGACCACGGTGAGAGTGATGTACTTCTCCTGCATGATACAGCTTGCGCCGGTGGCTTTGTCCAACAGCATTTGGTTGTACTCCTTGCGGTAAACGTCCCGCCCGTCCCCACGCATGGGCATGAGAATGGTCTGCTCAAAGTTTGCCCGGTTGAGACGGCGGTTGTTGATGGTGATCTTTGCATCCGTTCCCGCATCCAGACTGTTCAACAGCTCCGAATAGCGCAGGAACATGGACTCCTTATCCTCCCGGCTTGCCACCAGATAATTGATGTCCCAAAACCGAAAGGTCTTGGTGAAGCGGTTGCCGCAGAGAAAGATGCCGTCATTCCAAATGCGCCGGACGGGAATGATGTCCTGCACCCGGCGGGGCACGTTGTAGCGCTCCCTGTCCTGTTTCAAGAGTGTGCTCAGGGTTTTCAGCATTTCCCCATTGCCTCCTTTTCCTGCGCTGCGAGGGTGTCCTTCAGCGCCTCGTAATAGAGATGATTTGCCTCAAAGTGAAGCTGTTTCGGCTCCCTGATCCACCGCAGCCAGACAATGAGAAACTGATCGGCTGTCATGCCGTGAGAGCTGACAAAGCCCAGCACAGCAAAGGGTGCCGCTCCCAAAATGCACATCCAGCTCACTGTCTCCACGCCAAAGTGGGGACGAAGCAGGAAGTACAGTCCCACGGCAATCCCCACGGCAAGCAGGGAAAAAACCGCCTGCCGCAGAGACAAGCCGAAGAACATGGATTCCGTATAGTTGCGAATCTCCCGATTGATTTTGACTTCCATAGATACCTCCTTATAACCCCATCATCTCCCGCACCACCCGGTCGAAAACCTTGACCGTGCCCACCAGCACCAGCATATTGAACACCAGCTCCGCCACATAGCTCCAGACCATGGTGACCGGTGCGGCGCTGGTGTTGATGCTGGGCGGCGAGGCGGCGAACAGGGAGAAGATGATACAGGACAGCACGATCACTGCCCCTTCCAGACAGACAGCGGCGTAGGATTTCAGAAACCCGATGCCCATGCTCTGACTGGGCTCTCCCGCAAAGCTGGCAAGGGGAATAGGTGCAATGGCGGCATAGAGATAGAGCCTGAAAAACCGCCCGTAGACGGTGAGAATCAGGATAAAGGATAAAACAGTGATGACCAGACTCCCGATCAGTGTCACAGCCCAGAGGGGGATGCTCTCCAAAAAGCCGCACCGTTCTATGGCTGTGACCATCTCTGACGGGAGTACCGTTTCCTCCGCTGTGCCCAGTCCCGCCGCCCGGTTGATGGCGGAAATAATGCCCTGCGCAATCCGAAACAGAGCCGTCATCAGCTCCATCCCGTGAGTGACCACACCCTTTGCCAGCGCAAAGCGGATAAACAGCTTCAATGCCGTCTCCGGTCGTTTCGTCTCGGTGAAGCTGCCGCAGGTGCGAATCACCCCTGTGACAAAGAACAGCACCAAAAGCGCCAGTCCCACCGCCTGAAGCGCGCCGTTGATGCGGACGATAGCAGACCAGATGGCTCCGCCCTTGAAGCGCTCCGGGGACTGGGTGAGAAGCTGCCAGATCTCGCCCAGCTTTTCATTCCAAGTGGACAGTGCGTTTTCCAGATTCTGCACCACCCAGTTATCTGACATGGTTTTTCCCTCCTTTCAGCGGAGCGGCATTTGCCGCCCCGCACTTTTTGTTACCCGGTTATCATGGTGAGGATTTCCTTGGTAAAGGCGATCACCAGACCGCCCGCCAGCGTGAGAAAGCCGTTACTTCGCTGGGTGGGGTCGTGGGATTGGATGGACAAGCCCACCTGCACAATGCCCCAGCCCAGCAGGATGATGCCGATGGCACGAATCAGACCGAAGATGAAGTCGGAGAGGTTGTTGACCACCTGAATGGGGTCATTGGTGGCAAAGGCCGCCACAAAGAGACAGAGTACCAGCGCAAAGATCAGCACCAGAGACAGGTAGCGGACAAAGACAGGTCTGGTGCCGGGGTCAAACAGCCGGAACTGCTTCAGACGATGGATAAGACGTTTCATAATGGTTCCTCCTTAAAGAGTTCTTCCAGCTCCTCGTTGGTGAGAAGCTCGTAGTTGGTTTTACTCTCCTCCACAGCGGGTGCTTTGACAGCCTCCTTTGTGCTGACAGAGGAAAGGGATAGCACGGCGTTTTCTGTGCCGCCGTGGACATAGGGTTTGCCCTCGCCGTCGGTGGTGAGGGCGACATTGGGATGCTTGAGAATATCGTACTTGTCATCCAGCACGGGGCGTTCTCCCCGCAGAAAGAGAATCGCCTTGCTGTTGTCCAGCAGCCTCACCTCCGTGGGGTCCAGCAGCTCCCGCCCTGCCACCTGATAGTTGGTGGTATAGCTGCCGCTGTGTCCCTTGCTCTTGCCGTAGGTATTGGTGTCGATGGTCTCCTTGCCCAGCAGTTCGGAGACATATTTGTGGGTGCTCTGCTCGTTGCCCCCCAGATAGAGAAATTCATCGCAGTTGCCGATGACGCTCTCCCACTGCTTTTCAAACAGCGCCTTTAACTGTGCCAGATTTTGCAGGATGATGGACACAGAGACTTCCCGTGACCGCATTACCGACAGAATCTTCTCAAAATCATCGGGGAGCGAGACGTTCGCGAACTCATCCATCAAAAAATGGACAGGGACAGGCAGCCGCCCGCCATATTTCCCATCTGCCAGTGTGAAAAGCTGCTGGAAAAGCTGGGTGTACAGGATGGACACCAGAAAGTTGAAGCTGGTGTCATTGTCGGGAATGACGGCAAACAGCGCTCCCTTGTGTTCGCCCAAGCTGGGCAGATTCAGCTCGTCCGTCACCGTCAACCCTGCCAGACTGGGCAGGTTGAACTTCTCCAACCGGGCATTCAGGGTCACCTGAATGGATTTCAGCGTCTTGGCGCTGCCGGAGTGGTAGCTCCTGTAGTATTTGAGGGCGATATGCTCCGGCTCCCGCATGGCAAGCCGCTCAAACAGCTCGTCCAGCGGGGACTGGTAGGAATCGTCGTCCTCATGCACCTCTCCCGCCTGAAGCATCTCCATCACCATGGGGAAGTTTTGTTCCTCCTCCGGTGCCTCATTGCGGAGATAGAAGACCAGCGCCAGCAGGAGCATGGACGCCGCCGTATCCCAGAAGGGGTCCTGGCTCTGACTGCCCTTGGGGGTCGTCGCCTTAAACAGGTTGGTCACCAGCTTCTGCACATCGTTGTCGTCCCGGAGATACACAAAGGGGTTGTAGCAGTGGCTCCGCTCCATGTGGAGCAGATCCAGCACACGGACTTGGTAACCCTTTTGTTCCAGCAGATACCCGGTGTCCCGCACCAGCTCCCCCTTGGGGTCCAGCACCACAAAGCTGGTGTTGCATTGGCAGAGATTGGGCTTACAGAAAAACCTGGTCTTGCCTGCGCCGCTGCCGCCCACCACCATGGTGTTCAGGTTGCGCCGGTGCTTGCGTCCGTCCAGTCCCAGACGGACGTTCTGGGTGAGCAGCTTGTTTTCACTGTACTCCTTCGCCTGATACTTCCGGTTGACGGTGAAGGCATCGCCCCACTTTGCCGAGCCGTGTTCCTCCCCGCGCCGGTAGTTGCGCCGGGAGGAAAAATAGACCCCCAGGGTAAAGGCGTAGACCACCAGCGCCAGCAGTACCGCCCGAGCGCTGTCCTTGCAGAGACGAAGGGCGAAGGGGTGCGCCATAGCGTCACTCAGTCCCGCCAGAATACCGGGGAGACCTGCGTGGAGCAAAGGCGCAAGCAGCAGCCCCAGCCAGATCACCGGGAGAACGCCCAGAGCGCAGGCAAGCCAAAGGGTTTGCTTATCGTTCCTCATGCCGCCGCCCTTTCTTCTGCTTCTTGGGTGCGTCAATGGTTTTCAGCAATATTTCCTCCACAAAGTCCGTGGGGCGTTTTTCGTGGATCAGATCGTTTCTCAGATCATTCAGCGCACGAACCACAACCCCCTGTTCCAAGGCGTTCATCTCCAGCACCACTTTTTCTTCCCGCTCCATATCAGCGCTCCTGTCCTTTGGCTTTGGCGGGCTTGCTCTGCTCCAGCACACGGCTCATGCGCTGACTGATCTGCTTTGCCGTGTCCGCAATCTCGGTCAGCTGTTCCCGAATCTGCTGGGGGTCAGCTTCGCGGAAGGAATCGGGGAGCTGCTGGAAGCTGTACCCGCTGACGTCCACGCCGTACTTCTTGCAGAGCAGATAGGAGACGCAGTAGGTCTGAAAGGCAGCGTCCTGCCGCTCATAATCCGGGTTTTGAGCGGCAAGCTCTGCATGAGCAAGCTCGGTGGAGAGACAGCGGAAAATATCCGCCGCCTCCATGCCACGCCGGACAAAGATGGTGCCCTGTGCATGGTCGTAGAAAGCGCCCATGCGCCCGTCCAGCTCGTCCACCGCCTGAACGGGAACAGGCGCATGGTGGATGAGTGCTTTCAGCAGCGTGCGCTCCTCCAACTTTGGCGCAGGCTTGCTTTTACCCCGCTCATAGGTCTGGGAGATGTCAAAGACCCGGCGCACCTTCCACGCTGTTCCCACACTGCCGTCCTCCCGCCGATACTCCTCACCGGGTTCCAGAATCTTGATGTGGTGTTCGCCCTTGAGAATGTTGACCCCCTTTGCCTTCCAGCCCTCAAAGGTGCGAAGCTGGGTCGCCTGGGCATACTGGGACATAATGAGCAGCACATTGGTGACGGAATATCGGTCAAACCGGGACTGCACATCCAGATAGCTCTGAAACAGTTCACCTCCTTCCTCGCCGATGGCGGCGGCGGTGGTGTCCGCCAGATCAAAAAGCTCTGAGCGCTCCTGCTGCTTTGCCTTTGCCCATGCCTCCTTGTCAAAGGGCTTGTCCTCGCCAGAGGAACGGTTCTGGGGCTGCTGGTTCTCAAACAGATCATCAAAGTTGCTCATGGTATTACCTCACTTTCGCTTTGCGCTTTTTCTGAGGCAGCGGGGGTTTTATCTCCGCTGTCTGGGTCTTTGCCTTTGCCTTGACCTGCGGCTCTTTTGCCTTGGCGGTCTCCGCCTTCTTCTGCCGCTCCGCCTTGATGCGGTTCAGCTCCTCCCGGACGGAAGGACGCTGGGCGGATTTAGCAGTACCCTCGGCGGCTCTTTGCGGCGTTTTGGAGATAGGCTCGGACGGAGGGCTTTTTTCCGTCTTCGCCACATTGGGGTTTGGGGACTGCTTTGCCTCCTTTGCCGTCCCCATCAGGTCATCTACCAGATGGTCGTCCCGGCTGGGCTCTGCCTGTTCCGGTGCAGGCTGTCCGGCACTCTGCTCCCCTCTGGACTTCTGGATGTCCTGCCGGATGGAGGCTCTGTCCACCGTAGCCAGCTTGAACCGCTCCACAATCCGGTTGATCTTGGAAGCGTCCTCCGCACGCACCATAATGTCCACCATACCGTCCGCAGACTGCCCCTTCTCCCGAAGGGCGCAGTAGACCACGCCGTACCGCTTCGCCTCCTGAGTGAACTGCTTCAGGTGCCGTTCCTGAACGGTGAACACCTTCAGCTCCTTGCCGGATTTCAGCATGGCGGTAAGCCGCTGTCTCCCTCGCAGCTTGTTTTTGTCCTTGTTTTTCAGCACGGTGTAGAGGGCTGCCGCAATGTTCTTGGCAGCAGAGCCAGTGAGCCGGAGGGCAATTTCTGTCCCCTCCAGACTAAGCCTCACGACCTGTTCCGCTGCGTCTCCTGAATGGTTCATGGTGTTTCGTCTCCTTTCTGTTGGTTTGGGCATCCCGCTGGATGCGCCTGATTTTCTCGCTCAAAACCCCTGAGCGCCGGGCAATTTCCTCACATAACCTCACCTCCCTGCGAAGGGCAGACAGAGACTGGTTGCAGCACTTGATTTCTTCTTCAATGGCGCTTTGCTTCTGTTTATCCTCCTTTGTGGATACATGCCGTTTTTCACGACGAAGAGAGCCACGCTGATCTTCAATTTGCTCCATCTGCCGCTCCAACTCCTGTTTGTATGACAAAAGCTGCTGGTCGGTATCAATGTGATGCCGTGCCAGCAGCCTTGTCTGCTCTGCGATGGACTCCATTTTCTGTAAATCCTCCCGGAGGAGGAAGTGGAGCCGTTTGTTGCTCTGCCCTCTGCTTCTGGGAAAATACCCCAGCAGAAAGCAGTAGTGATAGTAAAGGGCACGAAAGCCGGTGGCTTTCTTCTGCCGGTTCAGATTGCCCTGAACCCTTCGGCGCATGGTTTTGGGGCGGGGTTCCGGGAGCGGACGTTCCGGGTAAGCCTGATTCAGGATACGCTGCCCAATTGCCTCCGGGGTGTATTGTTCCCCCAGCCTGCCGCCCAGCCGGACAAACCGCTCCTTCCCCTGTGGGCGAAGGGCAACGTGCTTGCCAAACTTCACCTCGTAGCCCTGCGCCTGCAAATGCTTCCAAAACTGCTGCATGGTCATGGACTGACCAACGGCCTCGTCAATGTCCATCCGCACCAGATCACGCCACACCGGTTTTCCCTGACGTTCTGTGTTCCATTCGCCGTAGGACTTGGCTCTGCCTTGCTCCGGGTGTTCGATTACCGACAGACCGTATTCCCGGCAAAGTGCGTCAGACAGCTCCCGCATTTGGCGGTAGTCCTGTTTCGTGCGATGGTACTTCTTGCCGTCCAGAAAGGAGACGGTGTTCACTATAAAGTGATTATGCAGGTGAGACTTCTTGTCCAGATGAGTGGCAACCAGCACCTGATAGCGCTCCCCCCAGAGCTGTTTTGCCAGCCGGACGCCGATTTCATGGGCAAGCTCCGGTGTTGCCTCGCCGGGGGCAAAGGACTGATAGCCATGATAGGCAATCGTCCCGTCCTCTTTGCCAAAGCGCCGTTTCACCGCCAGCATCTCCTCTCTGGCTGTTCCGGGGTAACAGTTCACGCCAGTGACAAAGCGCTGGACGACTTCCCGGTTCTCGTCGTCCACCGTCTCGGTCTTGCGGCTGTTGACCGCATAGCGGATGACATCCGAAAGCTCCTGGGCGGGGTTGTCCCGGTCGCCGTAAAAGGCGGGGTTCTCCGTCTTATCCGGGTTTTCGATGTAGGTGACTACCTTGCCCAGCCAGCCATGCACCCGCCAGATGGAGGTGGCAGCCATCAGGTTTCAATGGGCTGGGGCAGGATGACCGCCGCCGTGATCTGCCGTATGGCAGCCTCCAACTGCCGCACCTGAAGGTCATAGCGCTGCACGTCCATCACCCGCAGCACATGGGCTTTTTGTGCGATTTGATTCAGATTTCTCCCGATGCCGTGGAGCTCCCGCATCATGGCAAAATAGTCCGGAGGGGGTGCGTCACGGGGGATGTATCCGCTGAGTAATTGTCTGATATACGCCTCACGGGACAGACCGCTTTTTCGGACACGCTCATTGAGCTGCTCCGCTTCTGCCTCGTTCAGGCGTACTTTGATTTCAATGGTTCGTTTGTTCATAGGCATCCTTCCTGTGGGGTATAAGGGGAGACTTCCCCTTGCAAGCCTGCCGTTTGTCCCCAAACGGCGATGCTTGCCGGTAAATAACAGATTCGTTCTCTCCTGGGCGAGAACGGTTGTTTTGACCTGCCGAACAGGGGCTCAACGCTCTCTAAGTCTGGTCTGCCGCGGCTGGGGACGCAGCCCCTTTTGCACACAGAGCCAGTCATTGTAGTCCTTGCCCTGCATCGGTAATTCAGTCAAAACCTCATAGCGCTCTGACAGCGCATCTTCCAGCGCTTTTGCCGCCGCCCGTCCTGCCGGGTCGTTGTCCAGACGGAGTACAATTTGCCTGATGTGAGGATATTCCTTCAGGTACTGGGTGAGGGCAAGAGGTATCCTGCTGTGGGGGTCGCCCACTCTGGGGCGGTAGATCCCGGCAAGGGACAGCAGATGATCCCTGCGGCAATCTTGTCCCGCCATCCGCTCCAACGTGGCGTAGGAGAGCAGGTCAATGGCGCTTTCAAAGAGATGCACCGTGCCGCTGCTCTCCGCCGGGAGACGGAAGGAGTACCGCTTATCACTGCCGTATGCCTCGCCCTTGAAGCTGCCGGTGGTGCTGCGCAGATGGGCATACCGGGGCTTGCCGTAGCGGTCACGCCCCACAAAGACAGCGTTATGGTAGGGGAGACTCTCATACAACAAACCCTGACGGACGCAGCTGTTCAGCAGTTCTCTGTCCAGTCCCCGCCCCGTGAGATAGGTCATCACACGGTCATAGCTGGGGCAGGCTTCCGGGAGCTTCAGTGCCTTCGGCTCTCTGGGAGGGGGATGTGCCGCAGGGGCAGAAATTGCATTTTGCCCCAGAATGGTCTCCACAGCATGGGGGAGGGACATACCCTGCACCTGAACCAGATAGTCCAGCGCAGAAGTGCCGCCGAAGCCACGGGAAAACCAATACCACTTGCCGTTGGAGATTTTCAGGCTGTCGTGGGTGCGGGTACAGTAGGTGTTGGCACTGAAATGCACCAGCTCCTGAGGGTCGTAGGTTTGAAGGTAGGTCAGCAGATCCATCGCTCTGGCTCTGGCGATCTGCTCCGGTGGGATATAGGGCATGGGGGTTCAGCTCCTTTCTTTGAAATGCAAAAAGCCGACTGGATTCCACGGTGGTGGAACCAATCGGCTTTCATGTTTATTTTGTTGTAACTGGGGTTAGTCGTCGAACTTCAAAAACAGATGGGGCGGGGTATCCAGTGCCTTGCTGATGCGAAACAGCGTATCCAGCGAGATCGCTTTATAGATATTCACCGCTTCAATCTGACCGATAAAGGAGGTATCCACGCCCATCCGCTCTGCCAGCTTTTCCTGTGTCAAGCCTCTCAGCTTGCGGTAATAGGCGACCTTTAGTCCGATCATCTTATAGTATTCCCTGAACTCGTCCTGCATGGCATCATTCATCCATCTGGCACTCAGACCTCAAGTCTGAATTTCAGCAGCAAGTATGGCTCAATCTCCAGCACTGTGGCGATATTAAACAGCAATTCCAGAGACAGTCCACGATTCATACCGGGTGCTTCAACAGAGGCAAGATGCTGACGGCTGATTCCCAGCATTTCTGCCATGACTTCCTGTGAGTAGCCCTTTTTCTTCCGGTAGTACCCAATCGCATAAGACAAATCCTCCATGCGTTTGGTGTTGTCAAAGCTGCGTTCCATTGCCGTCACCATCCCTTCCCTGTAAGTTTATCCAACAGTTGGGGTGACGAAAATAATTTACAGCACGTTATTGACGTGTAATAAGCGACATAATACAATGAGGAAAACAACAGCAGGGAGGGGTTTGTTTGTCGAGCTGTTTCTTCATCGGGCATCGTGACGCACCGGACGAGTTATACGCTGCGCTCAGAAAAGCAGTAGCGGAACACTACGCACTATACGGCGTAGACTCCTTTACGGTTGGTATGTATGGGCATTTCGACTGCCTTGCAGCAAAAGCTGTCATTGACCTGAAAAAACGCTGTCCTGTCCGTCTTTCCCTTCTGCTGCCATATCACCCTTTTGACCGTCCCATTGAAGCACCAGAGGGATTTGACGACACATTTTACCCGCCCGGCATGGAGTCTGTGCCAAAACGGGCAGCCATCCTTCGTGCCAACCGTTACATGATTGCCCACAGCGATTATCTGATCGCCTATGACAGGGGGCAGGTGGGAAACACAAGGGATCTGGTGGCTTACGGGAGAAGACGGGAAGGGTTGGGATTGATGGGGGTAACAAACCTTGCTGGGAGTGAGAGATGAAGAAAGAGCCTGCGGGATTACTTAGTCACACACAATATGTACCATCACCGGCTTGCCGCTTTTCTCGCAGTTCTCGATGACGAACTTCGTCCCTCTGGAAGAACCATCCCAAAAGGCAAGCACACAGTCCGCATAGTCAATGATAGAGAGATTGCGCTTTAGGGGCGCATTTTTCCCGTATTTCTCATACTCCGGCAAAAACTCTGTCAGCTTGATGCCGTGAGCGAGGGCATACTCCCTTGCACTGGTGTCCACACCCTTTGCGCCTCCGCTGACTATTTCCGTCACACCCTCCGGGAGATAGCGCTCCAAATTGTTCACGCACAGTCCACGGGAACCAATTACCGCAACCTTCATATCCTTCACTCCTTTGTATGCGTCAATTATGCGTCATACATTCGTCATTTATGCTCAGAATTATACTATGACGGTAAAATATAGTCAATCTTGCGTCATAGGAGCGTCTCATTATGAAGGATAATCTGCCCCGTTACACTCTGAGAATCTCTCAGAATCTACTGGATAAGATCGGCTATATCGCTGAGTACGAAGGACGGACGAAGAACAGGGAAATCGAGCAGCTGATCAAGCGGCGTGTGGAGCAGTTTGAGGCGGAGCATGGAAAAATCAACACTGACAAGAGCGGATCTGACGATTGAGCGCAGATTCGCTCTTTCTTTGTATCGGTTCGTATCTTCGAGGCGATGATTATCATGGGCAAAGACAACAGCCGACTGGATTACCAATCGGCTGTTGCTCATCCTATTCAGTTTACCAGAGGTGCTGCCCTGTTGCGATCAGGTGGTCAATATCCTCAAAGGCATTTTCAATTCGTTCCGTATGGTATTGCTCGTAGTTATCAAAAATCTCCTGGGTGATACCGTGGGCATCCCACTCCCGCATGACCTCCCCGGTGGGACGGTCTTTTTCACTGGCATAACACTCAATCAGAAAGAGGAAAAACTTCATCTCGTCTGACATCTCATTCACCTCGCACATGGACGGAATTACGGGGATCTCCTGTAATCTGTTCCGCCTCCCACATATCGAAAACGGCAAAGGGCGGGTAGTACATGAGTCCGCACTCGGCATCTTCCAGCAGAGTATGGGTTTCTGAACAAAGGAAACGGCGTACAGCGTCCATGGGCTCCATCGCATACTTGTCGATGATTTTTTCGATCACTTCACGGTTGTAGTAGTCGAGTACATAATAGGGTATTCTGTTCATCTGTAATCATCCTCGTGCCTTATCGGATACAATTCTTCACTGATTATCATACTCTGCTGTCTATGATTGTGCAACCGTGTTTTATTTCTCACCTCTCCCTCTCCCGGCACCTCCCCGGCTTC
Source organism: Clostridiales bacterium NK3B98 (assembly GCA_000421005.1). Taxonomy (GTDB): domain Bacteria; phylum Bacillota; class Clostridia; order Oscillospirales; family Oscillospiraceae; genus Onthomonas. Next base: position 3,189 of record ATWA01000045.1, on the reverse strand, counting down.
TCCTCCTCCGGCGCGTCATCCATCAGCGTCCTGTCATGCTCGTCCATGTTCAGCAGGATATTCAATTCCTTCAGACGTGCGGTCTTTTCCGCCAGCTCTTCCTCCTTCGCAAAAGGGGCGTTCATTTCCTCACGGGCATTTGCCAGCTGCTTCTCTGTCTCCGCAAGAGAACCTTTCAGGTGCTCCAGCTTGTCCTCCAGTCCCTCCACGGCGTTGTCGATTCGGGTGAGGTTGCCCAGTACATCCACGCCCAGCGTGACCTGATGGGAGAGCGCGCCTTTCAGGTCGAGAAAGTAGTTGTTGGAGCGGGCATCAAATTCCACATCCATGCCAAATCCCCGATAACAGCCGATGTCCGTGACCTTCGGCTCTGTCATGTGGGTGCAGACATCCAGAACAGCATGACCTGCGGCTTCTTTCTCGGTGTAACGCTGTCCCTGAATCTCAATGCCCACATACCCCTCCGCTGGTTTGGGATGCTGCTCGGCGGTCTGTATGTCCTGCTCATAGCCTTTTACCCGCTCCTGCATCCCCTTGATGTCCTCCGGGTACCTGCGGTAGACCAGTTCCTCCAGCGCATACTTCTGGCTCATGTGGCTGGCTTTCAGCACGTTCAGCTTGCCCACCTCCATATCCAGATTGCACTTCTCAATGATAAGGGGATTGCCGGTGGCAAGCGCCTTGATCTCCGAGTAACTGAGGGCGGTTTCGTCAATGTCATCGGCCACCCGGACAGGGCTTTTGCTGGTCATGATCTGGGCAATAAACCGCTGCTTATTCTCTACGAGCTGCTCGGGTAAGGGATAAGCATTACTGCCCATCCCTCCCCTAAGAACCGTGCATGAGAGTTTCCCCTCACACGGCTCAAGCCTCTCTAAGGCTCCCCATGAGGGAACCCGGCTCAAAATAAGTAACCTTGGTCGTGAATCAGCTTGTGGCACCACGGATGCACCATCGCAATCAGCTTTCTATTGCCATTCTGAATGATGGTGTGAGTCCTAAAGCCTGTCTCTGAGGTGAGCAGATCTTTGCACACGGGACAGCGCCGATTCTGGTTGTGCCAGATTTTGAGCAGTTTTTCTCTGCCCTTGGTGCTGTTCAGCATACGTTCCCCGTCTCGCTCCTCAAAATAACCGTTCCAACGCTCATCAAAGGGATTCGCCTCCGCCACAATCTTCTTGAATCGAATGATTCTCGTGTTGGTTGCGTACTCCAACGGCAAATAGTCCGGTCTGGGATCAGACTTGTCTCTGTCAAGCTTTGCCGCAAACGTCCAAGCCCTTGTGCCAATCAGATGCCAATATCGCTTGGCAATCCATTTATGACCCTTGTTCTTGTGTCTGCGCTTCGCCCATTGCCACAGGCAGTTATAGATTTGATAGTCCACCCACTCAAACATCTGCGAGGATACCACAAACCGCTGATTATTCACCCAGCCCCGAATAACCGGGTTCAATGCGTGAATAAGATATTCCTGATTGGCGGTTTTGTTGCTCTTGGTGATACTCCGCACCTTCCGAAGAAAAGCCTTCACATTGGCTTTGGCTGGCTTTATCAGCAGTTTTCCGTTGTACATACGGATATTCTTGCCAAGGAAGTCAAAGCCATCGTCCACATGGGTGATAACCGTCTTTTCCTCTGAGAGCTGCAACCCCCGTTCCTCTAAAAACTGCTTCACCAGTGGAAGCACCTCATTGCGCAGAATTTCAGGCGTCCTGCCTGTGATGATGAAATCATCGGCGTAGCGCACGAAGTTTACCTGATAGTAGTGCTTGATGTGATTCACAGTTTTCAGTGTGGGGAATCGTTCTTTCAAGAGACGTTCCAGACCGTCCAGCGTCATGTTCATCAGGGTTGTTGAAATCGCCCCGCCTTGGGGCGTTCCTTCCTCCGTGGGGAACAGGGCTCTGGTCTCCACATAGCCGCATTTCAACCATTTTTGCAGAAGCTGTGTGTCCATGGGAATGTTTTCCATCAACCAGTCGTGGCTGATATGGTCAAAGCACCCCTTGATGTCTCCCTCCAAAACCCACTTGGGAGACTTTCCCTTGTTCAGAGCGGTAAAGCACTGTTCGATTGCATCGTGAGTGCTCCTGCCAATCCGGAAGCCGTAGGAGTTGGGGTCGGCGTAGGTTTCTGCAATAGGGTCCAGTGCCAGCTTGTAGAGCGTCTGCATGGCACGGTCGGTCATAGTGGGGATGCTGAGCGGACGCATTTTCCCGTTTTCCTTGGGAATATACACCCGCTTGAGCGGCTGGGGCTTGTAGCCTCTGCGCCTGAGCTTTTGAATGGCGTCTGCTTTTGCCTGTGGTGTACTCCATATTTCGTGGTCTACACCCGCTGTCTTCTTACCATCGTTACTTGTCACCCGCTTTACTGCCAATGCTTTGGCGTAAAACGAGTGAGTGAGCATCCACTGCAGGGCTTTCACCTTGCTGTAATGCCCTTCCATTTGAGCCTTTACGATACGCATTTGCAGCTTTTTCACATAGGCTCTGGCTTTGTTCCAGTCGATACTGTTCCAGTCCACAGCCTCGTGGGATGATGCACACGGCTTCCCGTTCATCTGCTTTTTCCTCCTTCAAAAGTTCTACAAGTTTTTCGTAAAGAAAGACCATGGTGGAAGTCTGCCCGCTTTCGCGTGGGGTGATGTTGCAACCCCTATCCGTCCCCATTACAGGGTCGGCATTCGCTTTCTCCACCACTCGTTTACCCGCACTTCCATAGGCTTCCCTTACGGTAGGCTTTCCGGCTTGCGCCGGAGAAAATACGGGCTTACCACGTTTCGCACAATCAACAGTGTGGGTTAGGTTCCGCCTCTCCGCCGGCAGTCTCATGTCCATGTATCTCTACCGTTCAGAGAGATAACCGACTGCTGTACCATTTTGGTTCAGGCTTTTCAGCAGCTTTAGCCTGTTCAGCTCCTTAACGACGTTTATCAGCGGTTCACATAACATTAACCATGCCACACAAGCCATGCTCCCCGGCTGCCTTGCTGCTGGCAGCCTATCGCTTCTGCCTCACGGCATCGGCTTGAGCCTCACAGGGCGGGGCTACATATTTCACATCAGCTCCCTCACAGCCGTTACCAGCCGCTTCGGTGATGTTAGGCTACTGCTAATGGAATAGCAGGTTTGGTCTCTGTGAAAAGCCAAACAATTGATTTATGCGACTTCGTGTCGCACAAAC
>ATWA01000044.1 GCA_000421005.1 Clostridiales bacterium NK3B98 | reverse complement strand
TTTTCATACATACACTCCTTTTCTTTGCTGGCTGCCAGAGATGACCCCTGACAGCTTAACTGAATTTCAAAAAGTCAGTTTATACTAATAACATTAGAATAAACTAACTCGATGACAAAATGGAAGACGTGGAATGCTTTACCACGCCGTGTGAAGGAAGCGCTGAATAAATCTCTCGGATGGATGAGCGAGGATGTTTTTTGTCAGCCGGGGATAAAAGACCGCAGGAATACCGACGTATTTCAAGGAATTTTAGACCCGGATGTCGGAAAACAGACCGCTCAGACGCCGAAGCTTGATTTGTTCAGCGGTTCCTTAAATGTTATACACAGCTAACTAAATGGAGTATAGCTTTATTTTTCATATTTGTCAATTGCCTTTTGCAGATGCCGCCCTTTCCGGGAGAAAAAATGATTTGAAGAAGGAGCGGTTGCAAAATGGGGGGAAATATGGGAAAATAACATCACCACATATCATTGCACACCAAATATCAGGAGGGAACCCCCAATGACCCAATCCATGGAAAAATCCACGGAGCAGCAGACGCAGCCCCGTAACGCCAACATTCCGGGGCTGGACAAGCCGGTATCCCGACTCTTTTTCGGTACGGCCATCCGTCCCATGCAGGCGGGAGAAAACGCAAATGACTTGCTGGATGGGGTGCTTGCCTCCGGCATCAACGCCTTTGACTGCGCCCGGGGCTACGGCGGGGCGGAAAAGAGTCTGGGCAGGTGGATTCATCACCGGAACAACCGGGAACAGGTGGTGGTACTCACCAAGTGCGGGAATGTGAACCTGTTTGGGGCGGTTCGTGTTAACCGCAGGGTGATCCTCTCTGAGTTGGATAAAAGCCTGAAAACGCTGGGCGTGTCCTATATCGATATCTACCTGCTGCACCGGGACGACCCCAACACACCTGTCTCTGAGTACATCGAAACCTTAAATGAGTGCAAGCGGACAGGCAAAATCCGGGTGTTCGGCGTTTCCAACTGGTCCCACCAACGCATCGCAGAGGCAAACGCATATGCCGCATCCAAGGGCTTGGAGGGGTTTACGGTATCCAGTCCCAACTTTGGGCTGGCACGGCAGGTGCGTGACCCGTGGGGCGGGGGCTGTGTCACCATCTCCGGACCGGAGCATTCCGACGCCCGGGAATGGTATCAGGCAAACCAGATGCCGGTGCTGTGCTATTCCAGTCTGGCGCGTGGGTTTTTCAGCGGGAAATTCAGGGCTTTCGACAACGATGGGGCAAGAAAGGTGCTGGACGCACCGGGACAGAAGGGATACCTCTGTCAGGAGAATATGCGCCGCCTGCGAAATGCTGAAATTCTGGCAGAGCGATACCACACCTGCGTTGCGGACATCGCCCTGCGCTATGTGTTCAGCGGTGAGATGAATACCTTTGCCATTATGAGCACCACCAATCTCCAACGCCTGCCCGGCAACATAGCGGCGGCAAACCACCCTTTGACAAGGGAGGAAGTGGCTTTTCTGGAGCATGACCGGGGAGAAGAACCGTTGGAACCGTAGTTCAAAAAGGGAACACGCCCGACTTGTACGGAACGCAGAAAGCGTTTTCACAGGTCGGGCGTGTGTTGCTTACGCAAGATGAAAAGGGACAGTCCCTTATTGGGGAATGGGTGCGGTCCAATACTCCTGCTGATAGAGATCGGTAAACAGATAGGTGGCCGATAGCTCGCCATCCACATACACATTGCTGATTTGATGCTCGCCGGTGTAGGTGATAGGCTCGCCCAGATAGTAGCTGTTCTGATAGCTGCCGTCGTAGCCGTAGTAGTCACAGACAAACTCCATCACATCACCCTCCTCCAACTGAGTGAGGTTTTTCGCCACGGTGTCTGTCTCGCCGTCTACATAGTCGGTCTGGGCTCCCGCTATGGTACCGTAGGGGTGGTCGCTGTCAAAGACCAGAATCAGGTTGGAGCGCACCCCGTTGAGCATGACAGGAACCCGTCCGGTGATGACACGCTCGTCCCCGCTTCCCACGGTGTCCACATAGTAATAGGGCACAGGCTGATTGTCTATGGCAAGCCAAGTGCCGTCGTAATCCCCCCTGAGAGCGCCGTCCTCGGTGAAGTCGTACACATTGTCCAGCCCCAGATCAATATAGCCCTCGCCATCGTCCAAAAAGACGTTGAGCTGCAACTCCTGCACCAGCGCCCACTGCTCCTCGCTGAGGGTGAGACGGGCATCCGCACCCGAGCCGGTCCAGACCAGAGCGGAGGCGTCCAACTGATGGCTGCTCAAATAGTCGGCAGCACTGTCCACATCCAGACTTCTGCCCAAAAAGCCGGAGTTGCTTCCGGTCAGCCCGGAAACACCGGCAAGGTCTCCGCCCAGCAGACCGTTCAAAATGTTGTAAATATCCTGAGAGGAAAGCTGACCTGCCCCTGAGCCGCTCCCGGTGAGCGAGGGCAGGGGAGAGGCCGCACCGCCGGAAACCGCCTGACCGCTGACCTCCATGCTGGCAAACTGCTGAATGCAGCGGGTGTAGTCGTCATCCATGCCAATGGCGTTGTAGGTTGCCACGGCGCTGTTGACGATGGAGGTCTTTTTCAGAGGAAAGTACACCGAAAGACCGTAGGCGTTGGTCATGCTGGAAGAGGTCTTGTTGTACTTCACAGCGCCCAGCAGCGCCTGAGCCAGTGCCTCGCCCTGTTCGGTGTCCAGCCGGGTGGCAAAGTCCACCAAATCCACATGGTCAATCCGGTTGGAGGAGGCAAACTCCCGGCTGCCGCTGCGGGCGTTGGAAACGGTCTGATAGTTCTGCTCACTGAGCATCTGGGAGGTTGCGGCGGCAAAGCTGCGGAACTGCTCCGGCACCGTGGCTTTCAGCTCTGCCAAATCCACCACGGAGAGGGTAGTCTTTTGTCCGGGGCATCTCTGATTGCAGGCGGAGACAAAATCATCCGCAATCTGTCTGCCCAGCTCCACAGTGGGGGTGGAGGTGTTCCGGGAGAGCTGACCGAGCCAGTTGGTGTAGTACCAGCCGATGCCCGGCTCTGTCTCCTCCGAGGCAATGAGGTAGTCTGCGTAAGGCTCCACGGCGAGAGCGGTTTCCAGCGTCGCCATGAGACAGGCATCAAAGCCGATGAAGTCAAAGTGCAGCTTGGACTGAGACAGGGCGTTTTGCAGGCTGCTCAGATTCATAGACCCGGAGGTGGGATTCTTCTCGTCATAGCCATAGCCGGACAGTGCGCCGCCGCCGTGGTCCCAGAGAATAAGCTGGTAGCGGTCAGCGGGGAAATGCTCTGCACAGAACTGCAAAAAACCGGTGAGATGGTCCGGATTGGTCATAGACTGCGTACCGTTGTTGTCCACCAGCCGCTGCATTCCGCCCTGCTCCACCTTGTAAATCTGATTCACCGAGCTGCTTACCACGTTGTTCTTCCACTGCTTGCACCCACCGGTGCAGACCAGCAGATTGACCTTGTCACTGAGGGCAGCGGCGGTCATCTCCTGCAAGTCTGCGGTAGCCATGCCGCTGCGGGACTCCAAATCGGTGCCGCAGACGTAGACCATCAGGGTTACCGTGTCCTCACCGTTTCCACGAAGTACGGTGTATTTCTCCCGTGCGCCGTCCGCCACAGTGGAGTTCAGCTTTCCGGTGTTGGAAGGGCGGTCCCACCCGGAGGAAACACCGCTGCCGGAGAATCCCCCGGCAAACAGGCTGCTCAGAGAAGAACTGTCCATGGGTACGCTGCTCTGTTGGGACTGGTAGCCGGAGGAGGGCTGGTACTCCACCGCTGTCTCTCCGCCGCCCCCCAGCAGCCCGCTCAGTCCCGCACCGCCGCCGCCCAGCAGGGCGACCAGCAACACAATAATCATCGTCAGGGGGCTTCTCTGACCGGAGGCACGCTGTCCTCCGCCGGAGCCTCCCCGCCCCTGATAACCGTCTGAGCGTCCCACGGGGCCGGAATTCAGTCCCTCGCCCCGTTTCTGTACTGTTTTTCCCGGCCCGGTGATATGCTTTTCCCGTCCGGCAGGTCTGTTTTCCATCGCTTGTCCTCCGTTACTTTTTCATCAGTACGTCAATTGCCGCACCCAGCAGCCCCTCGGGAGAGAAGTCCGGCTTTTCCCCCTGAAGGGTCTTTAGCGCTGCCTTGCGGGTGTCCGCATCTGCCTGCCGATACAGCTCCACCAGCTTGCGCTCTGCCGCACTGACCTTCATGGTGTCCTTGGAGGATGCGGAGCTTTTTCCGGCAGAGGCGGTTTTGGCGGGCTTTGCCGCATCCAAAAGGGATTTCTGCGTCACACCAGTGGCTTTGGCAATCTGCTTGAGCTGGTCGGTGGTGGGCTCCTTTTCACCTCGCTCCACCTTGCTCAATTCCGAGGCGGAAAGCTCAGACACCTTCTTTGCCAGCTGCTCCTGGGTCAGCCCCGCATCCGTCCGGGCGGTGCGAATCAACGCCCCTAATTTCTTTCCCATCTCTCAAACCTCCTATGCTTGATGAATTGCAAGTCTGAGTCAAAAGAATTTGCTCTCACAAATCTGCCCCCGGCTGCTTCAAACCAATTGTATGATAAAACAGGATTCTGTGTCAAGGGACACATGGCCTTCCCCACTTGACGGGTTTTCCGTGTTGGATTAGAATAAAACCGTAGGGTAATTTGGCAGCGCTTTGTGGCGTGCTGCCAGTATATTGGAAAGGAGTATGGAAATGCATCCCTTTATGATTCTCATGATAGTCGCACTTGCGGTCAGCTCTGTGGGCTTTTACAAGTACGTCTATTTTATCTCGCTGGGCTATGGCTTCTCCGTGGCTGTGATGGGACTTGCCATGCTGCTGCTCTTCCGGGGCAGCCTGACGGCGGCTGCCGTGGTGCTGTGCCTGCTGCTGGTGGTTTACGGCTGCCGTCTGGGCGGCTATCTGCTGCTCAGAGAGGTCAAAAGCGCCTCTTACCGCAACACCATGAAACGGGAGATTAAGAGCGGAGACGGGATGAAGCTGACCCCCAAGCTGGCCATCTGGGTGAGCTGCGCCTTGCTCTATGCCTGTCAGGTCTCCCCGGTGCTGTTTCGCCTGAAAAACGGGGCGGAGGACAGCGTGATGTCATGGCTGGGCGTTGCTGTGACCTTTGGCGGCATCGCTTTGGAGTCTGCCTCTGACCTGCAAAAATCCGCTGCCAAGCGAAAGAATCCCCGCCGGTTTGTGGATACCGGACTGTTCCGCCTGGTCCGCTGCCCCAACTATCTGGGGGAGGTGCTGATCTGGACGGGCATTTTCCTCTCCGGGATCGGTGCCCTCCACGGCGTTTGGCAGTGGGCGGCTGCTGTCACCGGCTATCTGTGCATTGTCTACATCATGTTCGGCGGCGCCCGCCGATTGGAGCTGCGCCAGAACCGGAACTACGGGGACGACCCGGAGTATCAGCGCTATGTGAAAACCACCCCCATCCTGATTCCCTTTGTCCCGCTCTACAGCGTAGCAAAATACAAGTGGCTGGTGGGTTGAGTTCCAACAGAATCTTTTGATCAAATGCAAAGCCGCAGTCTGCACCGGACTGCGGCTTTGCTGATACCAAGACGGAAACAGGAAAACAGAATGGTTCAATTCAACTGCTTCCTCAATTCATCCTCCACTTTTTTCAGGTCGCTGCAAGTCAGCACCGGAATGAGTCGGTTAATCTCGTCAACGCTCTTTTCCCACCATTGGAATCGGAGAAGCAAAGCAATCAGCTCATCAGAAAAGCGCTTACGCAGCACCTTTGCGGGATTTCCTGCAACAATCGTGTAGGGAGCGACATCACTTCCCACAACGCTGCTTGCTCCAATGATTGCACCGTCTCCGATGTGGACGCCGGGTAAAATGACCGCGTTTTGACCAATCCACACATCGTTGCCAATGACGGTATCTCCCTTAAACGGCATATCCTGTGGCCCAGGCGGCTTCATCTCCCAGCCCTCAAGGGTATAAAACGGGAAGGTAGAGACGGCATTCATCTGGTGATTTGCGTCGTTCATCACAAATTCTACACCGGAAGCAATCTGACAGAATTTGCCGATAATGAGCCTGTCTCTGCTCCATGGGTAAAAGTGTGTCACATGGTGTTCAAAGTCTGAATCTGCAATGTATGTAAAATCTCCGACCATGACGTTTGGATTTTGGATGGTGGGTTTCACATAGATTTCCCTGTCATAACCCGCTATGGGATGAATGACATTGGGGTCAGGCCGCTTTCCGTCTTTCATGGTATTCACCACCTTGATTCCCGGTTCTGTGGATACGATTATACCAAAAAGCAGTCACAATGAAAAGGGGCAGCCTCAGTTGAGACAGCCCCTTCTATCGCTTCATGGATTCTCACAGAATATAGGGAAACAGCCCTTTCATGGCAGGGTAGATCTGCTTGAACTGCTGATAGCGCATCTCATACCGCTGCTTCAGTTCCGGTTCCGGCTGCACCGTATCCACCACATGAACCAATGCGCTACAAGCCTCTTCCACGCTGCCGTAGGCCCCGCAGGCCACCATCGCCAGCATAGCGCCCCCCATGCCGGGGCCCTGCTCGCTCTCCACAATGTCCAGTGACACCCCAAGCACGTTGGCAATGATCTTCCGCCACAGGGGGCTCTTTGCCCCGCCGCCGCAGATTTTGCTGCGCTCAATCACAATGCCCTGACTTCTGGCCACCTCCAGAGAATCCCGAATGGCGAAGGCCACACCCTCCAGCACTGCCTGAGTCAGATCCCAGCGGGTGGAGTCCATGGTCATGCCCACAAAGGTGCCCCGGGCGTTGGTGTCGTTGATGGGGCTGCGCTCTCCCATCAGATAGGGCAGAAAGTAGACATGGTTTCGCCCCAGCTTCTCATCGGTGATCGGCGCTTGCTCTGCGGCGTAGTCGGTGGTGTGGAAAATATCCTCCATGAGCCACTTGTTGCAGGAGGCTGCGGAGAGCATACAGCCCATGAGATGATAGTGCCCGTCAGCATGGGCGAAGGCGTGGAGTGCGTTGCGGCTGTCCACAGCAAAGCGGTCGCTGGAAATGAAGATAGTGCCCGAGGTGCCCAGAGAGATATTGCACCCGCCGTCGCCCACTGTCCCGGTGCCGATGGCAGCGGCGGCGTTGTCTCCCGCTCCGGCGGCGACCACAGTGGCAGCGGGAATACCCAGTGCGGCGGCCATCTCCGGACGCAGCGTCCCGATGGGCTGATAGGACTCAAACACCTTCGCCATCTGAGACTCTCTCACACCGCAGATGTCCAGCATCTCCCGGCTCCAACATTTGTGCTCCACGTCAAAGAGCAGCATACCCGAAGCGTCAGACACATCGGTGGCGTGAACGCCGGTGAGCTGATAGTTGATATAGTCCTTGGGCAGCATGATCTTGTCAATTTTTGCAAACAGCTCCGGTTCGTGCTTGCGCATCCAAAGCAGCTTGGGTGCGGTGAAGCCGGCAAAGGCGATGTTGGCGGTGTACTGGCTGAGACGCTCCTTGCCAATCTCGTTGTTCAGGTAGTCCACCTCTTCCGCCGTCCGTCCGTCGTTCCAGAGAATGGCGGGGCGAATCACCCTGTCCTCCCGGTCCAGCACCACAAGACCGTGCATCTGCCCGCCTGCGCCAATCCCTGCCACCTGAGCGGCATCGAACCCCTCTAACAGCTTTGGCACGCCCCGCAATACCGCTGACAGCCAGTCCTCCGGATTCTGCTGGCTCCAGCCGGGCTGGGGAAATTCCAGCGGGTATTCCTCTGAGACGATCTTTTTGATTTCCCCTTGCTGGTCCATCAGCAGCAGCTTGGCCGCCGAGGTACCCAGGTCAATTCCGATATAAAGCATTCCTACCACCCTTTCCGCTCTGTTTGTTGTATCTATTATCCATGTTTTGCCGGTGATTTGCTATGAGGATTTTCCACCAAGGATTAGACTATTTTGTTTTCTTTCCCTACTGGAAATGAAAGGCAAAGCCGTCCTGACAACGTGACCCTGCGTGCCACATGACAGGACGGCTGTTTTGTGCTGCTGGCAGCCTTGAGATTGGATGGAACGCAACGCTACTCCCGCACCCGGGCACCCAGAGACTTGAGGTACTTTTTCTGTTCGTACATCCGCTTATCCGCCCGGTTGAATACATCCTCCAGATGCTTGTCGCCGCTCTCCAGCTCCGCCATCCCGGCAGCCACTACGGCGGTACCCTTTTGAATGTTTTCCTCGCTTCTGCGGTTGAAAAGCTCCAAAAGCGTACTGCGAAGCTGGTAGTCCTCTCCCTGCAACAGTACCACGAACTCATCTCCGCCGATGCGGAAGACAGAGCTGTTTTTGTACACATCACAGATCAACTGAGCGGCCTGACAGATGAAGTCATCCCCCGCCGCATGACCATAGGTGTCATTGATGTACTTCAGGCCATTTAGATCACAGGCAAGCACGGCAAACTGTTCCAGCTCGCCTTTTTGGAATTGGCCGCTCAGAACAGACATCTTCTCCTGATAGGCGTATTTGCTGCCCACCCCTGTGAGTGCGTCCCGGGTGGCAATCTCCCGAATCTCGCCCAGCTTCTGCTTGCTCTGTTGGGCCTCCTGACTGTACAGACGGGTGTTTTGCCGCTCCTGCTCCAACTGTTTCTTGGAAGAGTTCCTCAACTGCACGATCAAGGCGGCAAAGAAAATCAACAGGGCGCAGCAGGTCACACCAATCTGAATCATGCTCCGGGTCAGCGTCTCTGCGCTGATGCCGCTGAGCTGGTCGTGAATCAGGCTGGAGTGAATCAAAACGGTCATCATCCAGTTGGTATCCGGTATGGGCGAGTAGTATAAGACCTCACTGACTCCGTGATATTCAAACACAACACCGCCGGAGCTGCCCCGACGGAAATCTGCCTCCATCTGGCTGAACTGGTCTTCCGGCAAGGTCGCTTCCATGACGGTGAGCAGGTTTTCCTGTGCGGTCAGGGAGCCGAAGTTTAAGCTGGTCAGGCTCTCTCCGTTCTGGTAGTAGAGGTTGAAGTAGGTGTCGTTGTTCCCGCCCTCAAAGGCCAAAGCGTCTGTAATATCGTCAATATTCAATTCCACAAAACAGGCAATCAGCGGCTTGCCCTGAAAGCTTCGATTATGCACCGGGATTGCAATACAGACCGATTTCTTCCCCCCATATACGCTGGAGGTGGTGATGACCCGATCTTCCAGAGGGATAGTCTTCAGAAAATCATACCGGCTGCCTCCCATGTAGGTGGAGTGCTCCCGGTAGACTACCTTCTCCTCGTCCACCAGCGCAAACAGCTCCAGACCATAAAGGGTCTTGGCTCTATCAATGTAGGCACGAAAGGACTCTTTGGTGGCCAAATCCGCGGGAGACATGGCCTCCACTGCACGCTCCATCTGTGCCGTTTGCAAATCCAGACTGCCGGACACCACCTGACTCCGACGGGCGGCCATCTCCTGAAGGTAGAAATCGCTCAGGCGTTCCACAGCCTTATCCGTTGCCTGCCGGGCACCCAAAGACATCCACACTGTGGTGGCTATGATCGCCGAAAGAACCAGCAGCGCCCCCAAAATGTGGGTGTACATAAACGTCTTTTTTTCCTGCATCATCTGACTCTATCCCATTTCTCCAAAAAGGATTTTCAGCATGGTCTCTGCGTCACTCTGATAAATGATGGTGGTGCTTTCCTCGGTAGTCTCCGGATAGAGTTCACCAGGCGCAATGCCGTCGGCAATCTTGACGGCCACCTGAATGGTATCAAATCCCATGGAGTAGCAGTCCTGCACACCCAGACAATAAATGACCCCGTCCTTTAAATCGTGGAGGGCTTCCCGGTCGTGGTCCATGCCCACGATTACAATATCCCGCCCGGAGGCCTTTACCGCCCGGGCAGCGCCTACGGGATTGCTCATATTACAGCAGATGATACCGTTCAGCACGTTATGCTTGCTCAGAATATCCTCTGTCAGCTTTTGGGCTTTTGCAATGCTGTCCTCGTCGTACTCAATGGCCACCACTTCCATATCGGGATACTTGGCGATGACGTCCTGAGCGCCTTTGGCCCGGTCCTCATGACAGGGCGCACCCCTTGAGCCCACCAGAATGGCCACCTTGCCCCTGTATTGGAGCTTCTTGCACAAAACCTCGGTGAGCAGAGCGCCGTCCTCGTAGTTGTGGGGATTGCCTACAAACGCAATGCGCTGACACCCCGGCGCTGCATCTGAGGTGGAGAAGGTCATCACCTTATGCCCGTCCTCCACCAGACCGTCCAGAATGGGGGAGATGATCTCCTCGTTGGCCACATCCACCCCAATCACGTCATAATCCTCCTGAGCGGCGGCATAGAGACGCTGGCTTTGGTCTTGGGCATCCGCAGCCGGGGGAGCCAGATAATCATAGTCCACAACAATGCCCTGCTCCAGCAGCTGCCGTTGGGCGTCCTCCATGCCCATGGCCACAGCATCCCACCAGGGATGGACAATCTTATAGGTAAAGAAGAAATTGTAGTGGTTCTTCTTTGGCTTGTAATCATCCAAAACGTGATTGAAGTTGACTGCGGTTTCCGCGTCCACCTTTACAGGCTCAGACGCATCGGAGGAAAAGGCGAGTAATGTCATCAGGGCAGTGAAAACTGCCAAAGTGCGGAAGAACTTCACGGGCATCACTCCTCTCTGAAAGATTGACACAGCCGCTTCTGCCGTGGCAAAAAGCACCAGTTAGATTTCTCAAATAAAAGCGACAATACACCGGCTCCACTAAGTCCACTTTATTTTACCACGGACATTTTTGTTTGTCTATCCCCAAACTTCCATACAAAGTCCGCTTTCAGAGAAAAAGACTGCCCCAGGGAAGGGAGCAGAGAACAAAATCTGATCTGCTTTCCCATTGTCTAAGCCCCTGTGGCAGCAAAAAGCGGCGCATCCACGCCGCTTTTTGCAAATCTGTTATGCTCCATCCTCCCAGGTCCATTCCTGTTCCCAGTGGATTTGCAGTTTTCCGTTCTCAAAGGTGACCGGAAGCCAGACATAACGGGAATCGCTGAGGTTTGTGCTGTTCCAACGGTCGCCGCCGTAAATCCATCTGCCGTTGGGAGCCTGAAACAGGGCGGTGGATTGGGTGTCAAAGCTGACCCCCTGACCCCGTCCCACACAGGGATTTCCGTCGTTGCGCCATCTGCCCATGATGCGGTCAGCAGACCAGACCCGTGCTTCATTAGAAGCCCATCCGGTGGTAGAGGAGCTCATGAGATAATAGCGCCCATCCTCTTTGATAAGCACCGGCGCTTCCCGCATGGCTCCGGGGAAAATCCGCACATAATCCACCCCATATTCTTCCCCGGAAAGCCCGGTGTAATCCTCGTTCAGCCGGGAGATATAGAGGGTCTTGTTGTTCTCGCTGGTGTAGACGATATACCCGGTGCCGTCGTCGTCCGCAAAGAGATTCATGTCCCTTGCCTCTCCCTTAGAGGTGGGGTAGCAGTCTATCTGCCCCGGTGGACACTGAGACAGCCGATACCGCCCCACAAATCGGAAGGGTCCAAAGGGGCTGTCAGACACCGCCAGACCAGCCATCCCCACGTCATAGGAATAGCTGTTCTTTTCGGTAGAGCCGTCGCTGTGGAACCAGAGGACATAGTTGTCGTTTTTGGCGTTATAGAGCATCTTTGGCCGCTCCATCACCTTGTCCTGTCCGATACAGGCAAAGATGTCCGCTTTTTCCTCCGCTGTGCAGGAGCCGTAAAGCGCCTGAAAATAGGGGTCAGAATCCATCTGCTCCGGAGTCTCCAGGGAGCGGAGCACGTCTCCCTGAAAGCTCCAATGGTAGAGGTCGTCAGAGGTGTAGACCGCAACCGGATTTCCGGTGTGTCCGTTGCGCTTGTCCTCGCCTACCCAGACATAGCGCTCTGTCTTTCCGCCTGCCCCGTCAGGGACAATCATGCGCTGAACCTGCCCGCCGTGGGCTTGAATGGGCTGCCCGTCGGTGTCATTCCACACCGCTCCGGGGAGAAAGCTGTCCTCCACTGTGCTTTCCCGGTTGGCATGGAGCATCTCTCCGCCGTGGAGCAGCATGAGAAGGGCAAGCACCAAATCCACAAGTCTGTGAAAGGGCATCCTCAAACACCTCCCGGAAAGCACATGGGCGAGGCCAGAAACAGGTCACACAGCACCAGCCCCGCCAGAGCAGCCCATCGCCCTGCGCCGTCCAAATGCCGGGAAACAAGACACAAAAGCGCCCCAATCCCCAGCGGCAGCAGCGCTGTGCTGAATACCCCGCAGGCGAAGGTAAAGACGCCCGCCCCAGCCAGCGCCAGCCTCAGCACCCGCTCGGAAAGACAACTACCCTTGGCTATTCCGGTAACTGCCAGAGCAACGGCGTAAACCACCATGCCCACAATAGAGACCAGAATACAGCCGTTTAGATAGTCATCCCCCGCCGCATAAATCATGGTGCAGACTGCCAGCAGCAGTGCCCCTGCTATGCCAACCAGCCGGGAAAAGAGCAAATCCCACAGCAATACCAGCACCTGCGAGGCAACGAAACAGGCGGCGAAGGTCTCCGAAAAGCCGGGACTGAAACGCACGCCCATCCACGCCAAAACCAGCAGCAGCGCTGCCAGAACAGGGGGGAGGTACTTGCGCAGAGTATCCGACTTACTTATTCCATGGCTGCCCATAGAAACGCCTCCACTTCTCCCAGCAGCTCTTCCGTGAACAGGCGGTCATCTGCGTGCTTGCACTTGGGAACCAGCTTCAACTCTACCTGTTCGCCGTTAGCAGAAAGCGCATCGTACAGCTCCACAGATTGCAGATGGGAGACGGTGATATCCGCATCCCCGTGGACAATCAGGGTGTGTAAATCCGGATTGCGGTTTTCCTGACGCTCTCCACGGCGGAGGGGACTGGCTTCGATGGTTTCCTCGTCCCCCCAATCAGCGGCAGCCTTGCGGAACCACAGCTCCTCCAAAGAGTCATATTCTCCCAGTACCTCGTTGGCCCAGCCGTTGGCAATGGTGGGGATAAAGGACAGCAGCCCCTCCTGAGCGAAGTTTTCCCGCTGGGTGACAAAGTCGATGCAGCCATAGTAGTCCACCAGCGCGTCAAAGGCGGGCATGGGGAAACGGGCATCTTCCGTCTCACCGATGCAGAGGGTGTCGGAAAAAGCCTCCGGTGCGGAGAGAGCGGTCATGGTAGCCAGATAGCCTCCCGCCGATTCCCCCCAGATGGCGATACGCTCCGGGTCAAAGCCGTACTGCTGGGCATTGTGACACAGAAAACGCACCGCCGCCTTGACATCGCAGGTGGCAGCGGGATAGGCTGCCTCGGTGGACAGACGGTAATTGACGCTGGCACAGGCAAAGCCGTGGTCCCGGAAATAGCGGTACATGAACTGTGCCTGTCGGGACTGGCAATCGTTGAAGGCAAACCCGCCGCCATGTACCAGCACAAACAGGGGAGGGGGAGCCTCCGTCTCCGGGACATAGAGGTCGATGTATTGCGCTTCGGAATCCGCAGCGTAGGCCAGATGCTCGTAGGTGGCGCCGCCGCTCCAATCCGTGGATTCATCCAGCGTCAGGGTGGGTGAGAGCAGGTTGTACCAGACCTGACGGACGGAGTAACGGTTGACCAGCAGCACCAGGGCAAGAAAGAGCACCAGCACGATAAGAACCACCCGTAAAACCTTTGGTTTCTTTGTCTTTTCCATGTTGATACCTCAGAATATTCTTTGCAGGAAATTGTACAGAGACAGATGCCAATGCCCAATGGAGTGATACCGCATGGGGAAGATATCCAGACTGGTATTGAGTCCCGTCTCCATACGGGGCTCCAAATCGCAGAGCATCCGGTAGCCCGGCACCATATAGGGGGTGGCAAAGTCGAAGTTCCCTGTGGTGGCATAGAGATAGTGGATGGGCAGATTTTTCCAATCCTCGGACTGTATCGTCGTGCGGATGGTTTCCTCCGTGGTGCGGAAGGAGCTGAACAGCCCAAACCAGGAGAAGTAATCCAGACTGCCGCACAGAGCAGAGTTGGCAGTGGTCACAGCGCCCCGGGACAGCCCGGCAAAAGCCCGGTGATCCCGGGAGGCGGCAAATCCGGCGTCGTCCGCTGTCTCTGCCCATGTGGCGTATTTCGATTCCACCGCCGGCATCAGGTCGTTGCGCAGCTCCTCCCGGAAGGAGAAGGTCAGATCGTCCAAATGTCCCGCACAGTCATCCTCCACATAGAAGGTAGGGGTCACCACGATCAACGGCTCAATCTCACCCATGGCAATCATGCGATCCAGCATAATCTTGTTGTAGGGATGGGTGGAGAGCCAGTAGTTCTCGTCATCTCCGGTGCCGTGCATGAGATAGAGAATGTTATAGGGGGTTTCCGGGTCATAGCCGTAGGGCAGATAGACCAGCGCCCGCTTGGTGACGGTGCGGCTGTCAGTGGCGTAAGCCTTTGTCTCATAGACCAGCTCCTCCAGCGTGCCTGCCTGCTGAATTTCCCCGGTGTCGAATTTGCTGGGAACCGCCCAGAGAGTGTGCTTTGCGTGCCCGTCCCACTGCCTGTCCTGCTCCACATTGCCCTTCCAGACCCACAGAACACTGACCACAATGAGCAGCATTGCCAACGGTGCCTGCCATGGCAGCCGTGCGGGCTTCTCCTTTGTCCGGAGCATCCAAACTGTCCCCGCAACTGCCCAAATGCCGCCCAGAATGCCCTGTATCAGAATCAGATTGGCAAAGTGAGTGGTCTCCCCATAGTTCAAAAAGCTGTTGAGCACAAAACCAGCCGCAGTGACCGCCAGCAGCAGAAAGGGCATCCGCCCCCGATATGCTGTCCACGCCCACAGCAGCATCAACAGCTCCAACAGCAGAGCGGTCAGTGCCATGCTTGCCATGGAAAGGGTCAGGTATCTGCTCACCTGTAATGCGCCAAGCAGACAGAGCGCCAGAAAAATCCCCAGCCCGACCCGGTCCAGTGTGGATTTTTCCATCTTGTTATCCATGTTCGCTGCCTCCAAAACAAAATAGATGAGAGACGGCGGCAGCAAAAGCTGCCGCCGTCTTGAAGCTTTCCATTACGCCTCTTGCTTGATGATACCCATAAAGGAAGCAATGACGGAAATCAGCCAGGCAACGCAGGAGACCACCACAAAGGTGAGGAATCCGGTGAGATTCGTCGTGGGGTTCAAGCCTGCAAAAACCAGACCCATTTCATTGACCATAGGTGCAATGGAGTTGCCAATGGCAACCATAATCAGGATGGTGTGCAGCATTGCAACAAAGTTGGCGATTTCCTGACCCTTCACCATAGCCAGCACCAGCGCCAGAGCGCCAGCAACCGCAGCGGCGATCATCAGCACATAGGTCAGGCTGTTCTGGATCATGGCGGACTTGTACAGGAAGGTACAAACAAGGGCAAGAATGGTCGTCACAGCCACAAGGACAAAGCCCGGCGTCATTTTTTTGTTATTCACAGTTCAGCCCTCCTTACTGCTTTCCCGCAGCGTCTTTCTTTTTGAACGCATCCTTCAGATACATGACGCAGACCACAGCGGTCAGACCGGCCAGCACTACATCAATGGCAATAAAGGTCTTCTCCCACCAGGGATACACACGAACCACACGGGTGTCGCTGGTAATGCCGTTCATGGTGTTGGAGTTGGCGAAGGTGTACAGGTCGTACTTCAGCATCTTCTTCAGCTCCTGCTGGAAGCTGGTGTCCTTCTGGATCAGCTTCATGTTGTCAGCGGAGTTGGGGTCGCCGATGATGGACTCGTCATAGGCGTTCTCGGTGAGGCATCCGCCGCCGCCAGCCAGTGTCACATCACGCCAGTTCATGTACTCAGGACCGTTAATCATGTCGGTGACCACATATCCGGTGTATCCCCACTCGTTGCGGAGGATCTCGGTGAGCAGTCCCCGGTGAGCGCCGGCATAGACCGTACCCACACGGTTAAAGGCGGTCATCACGCCCTGGGCGTAGTTGCCTTCCAGCGCACCCTGGAAGCCCCGCAGCTCGGTCTCACGGGCACCCTGCTCGGAGATAAAGGTTGCGGTACCGGAACGGTTGGCCTCCTGATGGTTCAGTGCGAAGTGCTTGGGTTCCATCATCAGACCCTTGGACTTGCCGCCCTTGCAGACCGCCACGCCCATAATGTTGGTGAGCATGGGATCTTCGGAATAATACTCGTGGTTACGGGAGCAGTAGGTTGCACGATGGTTGTTCAGGCCTGGGCCAAAGATGGAGCAGCAGTTGGACCACAGGGAGTCCTCGCCCATCAGCTCGCCTTCCCGCTCTACCAGCTCCTTGTTGAAGGTGGCAGCCACGACAGGCTCAGTGGGCAGGGTGGGCATCTGCCAGTTGGCGTATTCGGCGTCGGGACCCACATAGGTGGGCTCGTCGGACTCAGAAGCCGTCCAGTTGGCGGTGTAGCTGGGTACCTGATCCGCCACAAAGCCCACAGGACCGTCATAGGCGGTGACCACATGCAGACCGATGGAGTTGATGGGCTCAAAGTTGCCGCCTGCGCCCTTCATGAAGTTGACCGCTTCCTCCAGCGTCACGTTCTCCAGAAGCTGATCCCACATGGGATCATCCAGAGGTACGCTGCCCTGATAGTTGCCCTGGTCGTCTACCTGAACCATGTCGATGAGACGCATGCCGTTGCTGGCACCCCAAGTCTCACCCTCACCGTTCTCGGTAAGCTCAAAGACCTGATTGTGCAGGTTTTCCAGCATTTCCTCGGTGGGAGTGATGCCCCAGACCGGCTCCCAGCCCTTTGTCCAGTCGGAACGGGTGATGAACTCCACACCCCGCTCGGGCAGCAGGTTGCGAATGTCGCCGTCCTGAAGCTGGTTCATGACGCCCTCAGAGTAAGTCTCAATGTCCTTGGCATCCAGCGTCACCTTGGCGGCGTTGGCGGCGTTGATGGTTTCGTCCTCGGTGACAGTCACCAGACCGTCCGTGCTGCCCCGCTTGGCAGCCAGAACGTTGTTCAGTGCCTCGTGAGAGCCGTTGCCAATGGCGAAGTAATAGTCGCCTGCATCCAGAATCCAGGCGCCTTCGGTGCCGTTGGCCTTCATTGCATTTTCATCATAGGATGCCACATACTTGGCGTCGAAGTCCACGGTGACCGTTTCGCTGGCACCGGGCTCCAGAGTGGCAGTCTTGCCAAAGCCCACCAGCTGGATCGCGGACTTCTCCACGCCACCCTCCACATAGGGAGCCTGTGCGTAGAGCTGTACCACGCTCTTGCCGGCCACCGAGCCGGTGTTGGTGACGTTCACCACAGCCTTACTCTCGCCGCCTACATTGAACTCCACGCTCTGGAGCTGCTGGTCGAAGGTGGTGTAGCTCATGCCGTAGCCGAAGGGATAGGCGACCTCGTCCGCATAATTCCATGTGCCGTTGGAGGCAAACACGCCAGCTTCCGAGGCGGCGTTGCCCTGTCCCAGAACAGTGTCCTCATAGCGGGTCTCATAATACTTGTAGCCCACATAGATGCCCTCGGTCTCGATGATGTACCAGTTGCCCTTGTCGTTGGCGGGGTCGATCTCGCCCTCAGGTGCGTCAAAGAAGAACAGACCGAAGTTCTGCATGGCAGGGGCGGAGGTGGAGTTCACCGCATAGGTGTCGGCAATGTGACCGGAGGGGTTCACAGCACCGGAGAGCACATCTGCTACGCCCCGGAAGCCCTGAGCGCCGGGAAGACCTGCCCAGACAATGGCGGAAATCTCCGGGTCGTTTTTCAGCTCGCCGATCTCCATGGTCACGTCAGAGTTGAGCACCACGATCACCTTGCCGTTGGAGTTGGCCTTGGCAAGCTCGATCATGGCTTTCTCATTGTCAGAGAGAGCCATGGGGCGCTCGAAGTTGTCCCCGTTGGGATCTTTCATGGTGGAGACGGCATAGTCGGAAGCCTCGGAGCTGTCACGGGACAGGAATACGAGGGCTACGGAATCCTTTGCCGCATCCAGTGCGTCCTGGGTGTAGAAGCTGGCAGGAGGCTCACCGATCATGTAGCTGTCTGCCGTCTCAAACATGGGCCAGAACACGGGAATCAGGGAGTGACCGGGCACCTCCTGACCAAAGAAAGCGGCCTTTCTGCGATAGCTGTCCGCAGCGGAGCTGTTGTACAGCGCCAGCATTTCTTCGTTCAGGAAGAAGCCGTTATCCTTCATGGCGTCGATCAGATTGGTGGTGGTCTGACCTTCCTCATAGTTTACCGAAATGGTGGAGCCGATCAGTCCGCCGTAGGTGGGGGAGAGGGCGTTCAGGCCCCAGATGGTCACCTTATCCGTACCTGCGTTGAGAGGCAGAGCGCCGTCATTCTTAAACAGCACCGTGCCCTCCTGAGAGATCTCTCGTGCCAGGGCGTCTTTGGCGTCGATGACCTCCTTAAGAGATGTGAACTCTGAATCGAAGTAGATGCCGTCGCTTGTGCTCTCACCGCTCTTCTCCATTGCGAAGCTGGTGGTGCCAAGGAAGGCGTTGATCTTACTCGTCCAGGTTTCGGCGATACTTGTGACAAACAACATCAGTGCCAGCAGAGATGCCAGAATGCCTGCAAGACCGCGCTTGAGCCCAACTTTTTGTCCTTTCATAACTTCCTCCTCTTGTTTTTATTTCACATCTCACAGCGCAAGAGCCATGAAATGCGGTTTACATGAAACCAAAACCGAGCTGTCTTCTGAATGGTATAATAACATTAATGAATCATATTTGCAATAGAATTTAATTAATAGTACATATTTGC
This sequence comes from Clostridiales bacterium NK3B98, assembly GCA_000421005.1. GTDB lineage: Bacteria > Bacillota > Clostridia > Oscillospirales > Oscillospiraceae > Onthomonas. The sequence continues at coordinate 4,730 of ATWA01000044.1, read as the reverse complement.
CTGGAATACGTTTCACAGCATCGAGATCAAAGTCCCTTCACCGCAACGGATACCTGGCAGCATCCGTAAGGGCTTTTTGCCTGCAAGGTAACAGGACCGCTGCCGTCCGCCCGGATGATGGCCAGTGCCTCCCCGTAGTAGGTGTCTGCCTGATTGCCCAGATAGTCCAGCTCATAGAAGGGACAGGCGGAGCCAAAGGCCACCAGCCTTCCCCCTGTGACAGAGGCCTCAATAATCCCCCGCAGGGCGGGCTTGGTAACGCCCTTTCTATCGCTGTACTTCAACCTGATAAAGGAAAGATGCCCCGGCTGTACCGCATTGGATTCAGGCACGGCACTGAGCACCGTCTCCTCACCGGCGGTGACCAGCCGGTCCCGTCCGATCTCTTTTCCGGAGCTGTCGTAGCTCACCGCCTCAAGGGTGCCGTTCTCATAGGGGACTTGGAAGGAGAATACGCAGTCTTTTTTGAATGCCTGCTTCCCTTTGCTGACACCGTTTACAAACAGCTCCACCTGTGCGGCTCTTGCGTAAACCTCCACATGGGTTCGCTTGCCCTCACACCCCCGCCAGGACCAGCTGGGCATGGCGTTGGTCATCTTCCATGCGCTGGGGGAGTGCTTTCCTTGGTGGCAGGGGGGACGGACGGCGAGAAGGGGACCCTTCTCCAATTCAAAGGCGACCTTGGTGTAAAGCGCCTCGCCCAGCGGTTTTCCGGTGAGGTCGATCCGTCCGCTGCCTGCGCTGATCCATCCCAAACCGGCGTCAAAGCGTTTGGCGTAGTCGCCATACTCCCAGGAGCCGATCATCGCCTCGCCCAGATAGTCGATGCCGGACCAGACAAAATCGCCAATCAGCCGGGGCTGCTGCTTGGCCAGTTCCCAGAACTTGTAAGCGTCAAAGCAGAAGGTCTCTGAGCCGAGAATCAGCCGCTGGGGATAGTGCTTCAAATCCTTCTTGTAGCGCTTTTCCCCGTAGTTGTAGCCTGCAATATCCATGGAGGCGAAGGCCTCCCGGGTGGTCACGTCGCTGGCGTGGAGGGCGGCTCCGGCCTTCATAAAACCCGCGCCAAAGATGCCCGCCATATCGTTAAAGAACTTTGACCCGGTAGCACGCTCTTTGGTTTTCTTCCCCTGCGCCTTGGCCTTTTCGTTGCGAGCGGCCTCCTTGGCTGCCTTTTCGTCTGAATACTGCCCAAAGCCGATGGAATTGAGAAAGTTAAAGAAAATGTTGATGCCGCAGGTCACCGGGCGGGTGTCGTCCAGCCGGTGGAGCAGCTCTGTCATCTCCCGTGCCAACGCAATGCCCCGGGGCTGTGCGGTCTCCGCAACCTCATTTCCGGTGGAGTAGAGAATGACACAGGGGTGGTTGTAGTCCTTCTCCGCCATGTCTGTCAGGTCTTGCCGCCACCACTGCTCAAAGAATTCCACATAATCGTGGTGGGTCTTGTGGATGTACCAATGGTCGATATACTCGTCCATCACCAGCATTCCCAGCCGGTCACAAATCTCCAAGGCGGTTTTGGAGCAGGGGTTGTGGGCGGAGCGTAAGGCGTTATAACCGTTCTCATGGAGCAGTCGAATTCGCCGCTCCAAAGCGTCCGGGTCGCACACCGCACCCAGCAAACCATTGTCATGATGGATGCAGGCGCCCCGGAGAATCACCCGCTTTCCATTGATGAGCAGCCCCTCCTGCCCCCAGCGCAGCGTGCGGATGCCGAAGGTCTCCACAGCTTCATCCCCGGCAAATCGCACCCGGCAGGTGTAGAGATAGGCGTCCTCCGGGTTCCAGAGCCGGGCGTTGGGCATGTCCAGCGTAAAGGTGCGCTGCGTGCCGGATGCTGCGGCAACCACCGTATTCCCATCCAGAATCTCCACGGAAACGCTGCCTTCCTCGCTGGTTTTTACCGTGATCTCCACCTGCGCCGGGGCAGCGGAAAGGGTTTTGATCTTTACCCCATTGAGATGGATGTAGCCGCCCTCTGCGCTCCACAGCGCCACAGGACGGTAAATCCCTGCCCCGGAATACCACCGGGAGTTGGGCTGGTCGGCGTTTCGGGAGACGACCTCAATTTTGTTCTCGCCTGCACACACCAGCCCGTCCAGCTCCACATAGAAGTTGGTGTATCCGTAAGGACGAAACGCCGCCTGTTTGCCGTTGACCCATACCTCCGCTTTCCGGTATACGCCCTCAAATTCCAACACGTTGTGCCGTTCTGCTTCGTTTTGCGTCAGGGTGAAGGTTTTGGTATACAGGTAGTCATACCCCTCGAACCAGCCCACATTCAGTCCGCCCACCGCAGTGGCGGTCCGCTTTTCCCGCAGCATGGCGTCGTCGGGCAGGTTGACCAGCAGACCCGCTCCGTCCTCATCCAGATGCTTCACATACCAGTGATCGTTAAAATCCCGGCGAATCATCCTTTCACCTGCTTTCTGTCATAAGGCGATTCAAACGCTCTCTTTACTTTATAATATTTTTTTCTAAAAATCAATCCTTTTTTGACCGGTCAAAATCCCGGTGCAGCCGGCAGTGCGGGAGAAAGCAGCCTTTGACAGCACAGACCAAAAGGGATGCCCCGCGTGCAGCAGGACATCCCCTTTTTACCGTGGTATGTTATTCAGCCTGAACTACCCGGTTGCGTCCACGCTCCTTTGCCTGATATAGGGCATGGTCCACCCGCAGCAGAATGTCTTTGTAGTCGTCCTCTCCGTGGGCGGTAATGACGCCCACGCTGATGGTTCTGTGCTCTACCCGTGGGAATACCCGTTCCGCCACCTCAGAGCGCAGCTTTTCTGCAGTCTCCATGGCAGCAGGAGAATCCGTACCCGGCAGCATGACGAAAAATTCCTCGCCGCCCCAGCGCCCGGCAGCACCTCCCGGAATTGCCTCCCCGCAGGTTTGCAGCATACGGGCGATCATTTGCAGCACCACGTCCCCGGTGTCGTGACCAAATTCGTCATTGACCCGCTTGAAATAGTCGATATCCACCATAATCAGGGAAAGGGGCTCGCCGCTCTCCCCGGCATCCTCCAATGCCTGCTGCATCAGCCGGTCAATGGTGCCTCTGTTGTAGATCCCGGTGAGGGCGTCCCGCTCTGCCAGCTGGGTGAGCCGCTGGTTCAAAATATGCAGGTCGCTCTGAGCCTTTTGCAGCTCTGACATGGTGAAGCTGACCAGACTGGTCAAACGCTTGAGCAGGGAGGCCTGTCCCAAAAGCACAGTGTCATCCACCACCGCCCGGGGCAGCGGTTTGTCCTGTGGCGCACCCTCCCGCATGGCAACGGATAACAGGGTCACATTATGCTCTGTGATTGCGCCGGTCTCCGGACTGCGCAGCACCTCACCCCAGGTGTGGAAACCGGAGGTGGAGGCCAGCTTGGAGAAGGGCAGCATCTCCATATTCACAAAATCCTTCCAGAAAATTTTGCGAACCACGCAGGAGTACAGCAGAATCGCCTGCGGGCGGAACTTCCGAACTGCTTCCAGACGCTCGTTCACCTTCTCCACAATGCTGGAGAGATTGCCGTAAGAGAGGTAAATATCCATTCCCTCCGTGACAAAACCGTGCAGCTCCAGAGAGCCATCTTCCATAAAGTGAATGATGCTCCGCAGCAGCTCGTCCCCGTTTCTCCGCCCCAGCAGGGGGAACTCATACCCCGCCTCGGCGTTGTCCTCCTTGGTGCGGTCAATCTGAAGGAATCGGTCGTATACCTCCAAAGCGGGTTTGCCGTCCAGCTCATAGAGCCGGTTGCCCTCTGCCCGGGTGACCCGGAAGGGCATGCCCAAAGCGTCCCAACCGATGGTTTTGTCCACATCCAGAAAGAAGTCCTTTCCCGCATAGGTGATGACGAAGACACAGTTTTCCGCCACGCCGTTGTGGTCAAACATAAGGTGCTTGGGAGAGTTGAGCTGGTGAGAGCCGCTGTACCCGCCGAAAATCACGATCTCCTTCCGGCAGCGCTCGATTTCCGCAAACAGGGTCTGTGTGTCCAGCTCGGTACCGGGCAGCAGCAGCTCCACCCCTTTCAGCCGGGGAATCCGATCCACCGCCCCGCAGATCAGCGATCCGATCTCCGCCTCGTGATCCTTCACCTGGTCAAAGCGAAGCACCTGAATGCTGGTGGTCTCAAAGAACATGGCGCTGACCAGCACCTCCTGAGGTGCCAGCTCTGCATTCCGGATTTCTCCGGCGGACATGGTTCCCACGATCAGGGCTTCCGGACAGACATCTTTGATCTCCCGCAGCAGGGAAGTGGATTGCTCCTCATCCTCCCAGCCTACAAATACATGCAGCAGCAGGAAACGGTAAATACCACGTTCCCATTCTGCACAAACCGGCTGCATCTGCGCTCTGACATCCGATGAATCCCGCAATTCTATCATGATCTGCTTCACAATCGTAACCTCTCTGTCTCAGGGTGAATAGATTGATTCTCGCACCTGAAATAAACCAAACACAGTGTACCATATTTGTCAGGAAATGGGAAGGCTTTCCTGACTTTCTTATTGTGCATTTCTTTTGCTTTTTTCACAGTCTGACGTCTGTATTCCCTGCACATGATACGCTGCCTATGTTTGCCGCCGTAATAGTGGTTGATTCGTTCCTCAATATGGCAAGGATTAAGGAAGCGCTGAATAAATCTCTCGGATGGATGAGCGAGGATGTTTTTTGTCAGCCGGGGATAAAAGACCGAAGGAATACTGACGTATTTCAAGGGATTTTAGACCCGGAT
>ATWA01000043.1 GCA_000421005.1 Clostridiales bacterium NK3B98 | reverse complement strand
GCCGGGTTGGAGTGTGGATTGTTCTCTGACCGCCTGCCCGGTCTGGACTGTGTGTCCTTTGGCCCGGATATGGACGACATCCACACCACCGCCGAGCGGCTGAGCCTCGCCTCGGTGCAGCGGACGTGGGATTACCTGTGCGCGGTGCTGAAAGAGCTAGGGAAGCGCTGAATAAATCTCTCGGATGGATGAGCGAGGATGTTTTTTGTCAGCTGGGGATAAAAGACCGCAGGAATACCGGCGTATTTCAAGGGATTTTAGACCCGGATGGCGGAAAACAGACCGCTCAGACGCCGTAGCCTGATTTGTTCAGCGCTTCCCTAAAATAAGCACAAAAATCGCTGTCTCTCAGGTGAGGGACAGCGATTTTCTCATGCGGTTATCTAATCACTCGTGACCGTGCTCGTCATCATCGTCGTCGGCGAACAGCTCCGGGTCATAGGCGATGCCGTTTTTGTCGTAGTAGTCCTTGACAGCAGCCTTCACCGCCTGCTCTGCCAGCACGGAGCAATGGAGCTTGTAGGCGGGAAGTCCGTCCAGCGCCTCTACCACAGCCTGATTGGACAGTTCCATGGCTTTGCTCACCGGCTTGCCCTTGATGAGCTCGGTAGCCATAGAGCTGGTGGCAATGGCGCTGCCACAGCCGAAGGTCTCGAACTTCACGTCGGTGATAATATCGTCGTCAATTTTCAGGTACATCTTCATGATGTCGCCGCACTTGGCGTTGCCCACCTCACCGATGCCGTCTGCATCGGGAATCTCACCCACGTTGCGGGGGTTGCGGAAGTGGTCCATTACCTTTTCACTGTATAACATAGCTTCTCTCTCCTCGTTGCAGTTCTTTCCACACGGGGGAAATGCCCCGCAGATAGGTGACAGTGTCGGTTACGTCTGTGATAATCTTCTCCACGTCCTCCATGGTGTTTTCCTCACCAAGGCTGAGGCGGAGGGAGCCGTGAGCAACCTCGTGGGGTCTGCCGATGGCCAGCAACACATGGCTGGGGTCCAGCGAACCGGAGGTGCAGGCAGAGCCGGAGGAAGCTGCAATGCCCTTGTCGTCCAACAGCAGCAGCATACTCTCCCCTTCAATACCCTCAAAACAGAAGCTGACATTGCTGGCTACCCGGCGCTCTCTGTCGCCGTTGAGTGCGCCGTGGGGTATCTGGCTCAGACCCTCAATCAGCCTATCCCGAAGCACCGTCAGTCTGGCGTTGACCTGCTCCATATTCTCGCAGGCTTCCTTCAGTGCGACGGCCATGCCCCGGATGGCGGGAAGGTCTTCCGTACCTGCCCGCTTGTTGCGCTCCTGTGCGCCGCCTTCAATCAAAGGCTGAAGGGGCAGGCCCTTGCGGACATACAGGGCTCCGGTCCCTCTGGGACCGTGGAACTTATGCCCGGAGATGGACAGCATATCAATCTTCTGCGCCACCACGTCAATGGGCAGATGTCCCGCCGCCTGAACTGCGTCGGTGTGGAAGACCACCTTCCGCTCCCGGCACAGGGCGCCGATTTCGGCAATGGGCTGGATGGTGCCGATTTCGTTGTTGACGAACATCACTGTCACCAGCGCCGTCTCCGGGCGGATGGCAGCAGCCACATCCTCCACCTTGACGATGCCCTCGCTGCCCACAGGCAGCAGAGTCACCTCAAAGCCCTCCTTCTCCAGCCGTGCAAGGGTGTGTAGCACAGCGTGATGCTCGATGGCGGTGGAGATAATATGATTCTTCCCTCTCCGCTTGCCCAGATAGGCGGCGGAACGGATGGCCTGATTGTCCGCCTCACTGCCGCCGGAGGTAAAGAAAATCTCCCGGGGCTGGGCGTTCAGGCAGGCGGCAACAGTGGCTCTCGCCTCTTCCAGCGCCTCGGCCGCCTTCTGACCGGGGGTATGGAGGCTGGAGGGGTTACCCCAAAACTGATCCATGGTCTCCATCATCACCCGCTTTGCGGTTTCGCTGGTTTTGGTGGTGGCCGCATGGTCTGCGTAAATCATGGTGTCAACGCTCCTTAAATCATAGTTCTTTAGTAGGATTAAAAGGATACTACCACATAAAACCCTGTTCGTCAATAGGATTTTAAGTTGTCCTCTGCTAATTTTCGATTTTGTCCAACAGGCTTTGAATCAGGGCATTGATTTCCTCCGGGCGGTCGGTGTTGGAGTTGTGCCCCGCCCCGGAAATCCAGTGGAGGGGGATACCGGACTCCTTCGCCCACGCCCGGTTATAGCGGATACAGGAGCCTGCGTGATCCTCTGTGCCGCAGATCAGCATAGCCGGGCAGGTGATCTCATAGGGCAGGTCTGCCTCCATGGCCTGAGCCAGCATCCGGAACCCGTGACCGGACAGGGCGGCGTAACGCTTCTGGTCTCCGTCGTAGGTCATCATCATCTCCCGCATTAGCCCTCTGCCGTAGGGGGTGGTGGAAACTCCCTCGCTCCCCTGCTTGAGCAGCAGCTTCCACGGGTAGTGGAGGTAGACCGGCTCCATCCGTTTCAGCAGCCAGATTTCCGCTCCGGTGACATAGCGCCGCTGCAAGGGAGCGGAGTCAATGGAGAGAAACCCCGCCATTTTCCCCGGAAAAAGCTGGGCATACGCCTGACCCACATAGCCTCCCATAGACTGTCCCACCACCACCGGATGCTCCAAGCCCTCCCGGCGCAGAATACCATCCAGCCAGCGGGCTTTGTCAAACAGGTCAAAGTGAAAATCAAAGGGCCATGAGGCGGCGTGTCCCGGCGCATCCCACACAAGGACAGGGCGTTTGCCTGCAAAGTGGCTGACCTGACGGTCGAACAGCCGATGGTCTGCGGTCAGACCGGGCAAAAAGGCCAGAGGACAGCGTTCTGTCTCTCCCGCCTTGTCCACCCAGTAGTGAATCACGCCGCAGGGGGTCTGATAGGTCTTCTCGGTCATGGCGCACCTCCCGTGTGGGTATCGCTCAGATCATCTCTGTGCCAATGCCCCGCTCTGCCGCCTGCTGCACCAGTTGTTCCAGAGAAATATGGGACAGATAATCCTGAATCACCTGATTCAGACCCTGCCACATGGGCAGGGTCACGCACTGATGAGACTTGGGGCACTGTTCCGGGTTCCCTTCCAGACAGGACACCGGCACCAGCGAGCCCTCTGTGGCATCCAGAATCTCCAAAATGGTAATTTCTCCGGCATCTCTGGCCAGCTTATAGCCGCCGCCCTTGCCCCGGGAGCCTACCACCAGCCCGGACTGCACCAGCAGCTTGACAATGGCTTCCAGATATTTGTTGGAAATGTCGTGGCGCTGTGCCACTTCCTTCAGGGGCATAGGCTCTTCGCCGTGGCAGCGAGCCAGCTCCACCATGATCCGCAGGGCATACCGCCCCTTGGTGGAAATCATCATGGTATCACCTCACATCTGTTGTAGTATTTCCTATTATATCGTAGGGTTTTTAGAGATGCAAGAGGGCGCACCGAAAATTCAGTGCGCCCTTGGTTTTGTCAGAACAGACGATTCAGCCGATGGAGCATAATCAGGTCGCTGAGCCCGTCGATCACCAGACAAACGCCCCCAAAGGAGATCAGGCTCATGGCGGAGCCCACCGGGTTGGCCAGCACCAAAACCGCCAGCAGCAGGGTCACTCCTCCGGAAACCGCCGCCGACATCCAGTTAGCAGCGCCCGCCTGACGGGCATCCACGGCGTACTGAATATCCCGGACGGCATGAATCAGCACCATGCCCGCCACAATATAGGCGGCAATGGCAGTGAGCTGGTAGGGATGGCGGACAATCCAGCCTCCTGCCAGAAGCTGCACCACGCCCAGAATCAGAGCGCCCATATCCCCCCGGTTGTAGAGGAACACGCTCACCAGTGAGAACACGCCCAGCAGCGTCAGCACCCAGCCCACAATTCCCAGCACGCCGGCAATCATGGTCTGAGGGGCAAAAATCAGCACCAGTCCCAGAATCAGGGCAGCCACCGCCCCAAGGGCGGTCTGGTGTTTCAGTTCACGAAAGAAATCGGAAAACATAGAGGTCACTCCTTTCTCTGTCTATGGGGTATGATACCACTGCACAGAGAAAATGTTTGAACAATTTGCAAACAGGAGATGAAAAATCAGGAAATATCTGCCCCTGCGTCCTCATCCTCCTTTGGCAGCCGCCGGAAAAATCCCACAGCAAAGACGATAGCGGTAAAGAATCCCATGAGATAGGAGAGCGGCTGCGCCTCCTGAATCCCTGCCAGTCCCCGGAAGTGGGAGAGCAGCAGCAGCGCCGGGATAAAGAACAGTCCGCTGCGCAGGGCGGACATCACCGAGGCGGCCAGCTTTTGTCCCGTGCTTTGCAGCTGCATCTCGGTCACCACGCTGAAGGGCAGAAACAGCACCGCAGCCGTTTGCAGCCGCAGCGCCCTTGTGCCGATAGCAATGACTTCGGCGCTGTCCCGGAAATACTGAATCAGGCTGCCGGAGGCAATCAGCACTGCGATGGCGAAAAGGGTCAGAATCCCCTGACTGAGTAGCAGGGTAAACCGGTACGCCTGCCGCACCCGGCGGTACTTTCTCGCCCCGTAGTTAAAGGCGCTGATGGGCTGGAATCCCTGCCCCACGCCCAGTCCCACCGAGAAGATGAACATAATGATCCGGCTGACAATGCTCATGGCTGCCACAGCCGCATCCCCGTAGACCCCCGCCTGACCGTTGAGCAGCACGGTGCCAAGGCTGTTCAGTGATTGGCGCAGCAGGCTGGGCATACCGGTGGCCACAATGTCTCCCACCTGCGCGGGAATCCGGCTGACCCTGCGGAGGTCGAGCTGGCACTGGGTCTTGCCCCGGAGAAACATACTCAGCAGAATCCCAAAGCTCACCATCTGGCTCAGTCCGGTGGACAGCCCCGCTCCGGCAACTCCCATATGCATGCCGAACATAAACAGGGCATCTCCCGCAATGTTCAGCACGCTTCCGGTAATCAGCCCAATCATGCCCAGCACTGCCTTGCCCTCGTAGCGGAGGATATTGTTCATCACCAGAGAGGATGCCATAAAGGGGGCAGCAATGAGGATATAGCGGATGTAGTCTTTGGCATAGGGGGCGATGGTCTCGGTGCTGCCCAGCAGAAACACCAGCCGGTCCAGCAGCAGAAAGCTGACAATCTCAATGATAAGCCCCGCCCCAAAGGCATAGAAAAATCCGGTGGAGGCGTAGACGCTGGCGGCCTCCGTATTCCGCTCTCCCAGTTTTCGGGAGGCAATAGCGCCGCAGCCCTGACCAAACAGGAAGGCCAGCGCCTGAATAATGGTCATCATGCCAAACACCACACCCACAGCCCCGCTGGCGCTGTCCCCCAGCTTGCCTACAAAGGCGGTGTCCACCATATTGTAGATGCTGGTCACCAGCATACTCAACACAGCCGGTATGCTGAGCTGCACCACCAGCTTGGGAATGGGAGTCTGGGTCATTTTGATATATTGGCTGCCTGCACGGTCCATTGCTTGCACCCTCCGACTTTCTATGCTATTCTGTATCACACATTCTATTTTAACCACCAGATTCTCCCCTGTCAATGAACCGGGCAGGGGGAAAGGAGCCGGAAATGAACCGCTATCAGGCCGTATTTTTTGACTTTGACTACACACTGGGAGATGCCACCGACTGCATTGTCGCCGGATTTCAATACGCCTTCGCCCGCATGGGACTGCCCCTGCCGGAGCGGGAGGCAGTGCGGGGCACCATCGGCATGACGCTGGAAAACGCCTACACCCTGCTCACCGGGGACGAGTGTCCCACCCGTCAGGCGCAGTTTCATGACCTCTATGTGGAAAAGGCAAATCCCCTGCAGGTGGAGGGTACGGTGCTTTTCCCCGGCTGCCGGGAGATATTGAAGTGGCTGCACCAGAAGGGCGTTGTCACCGCCATTGTCAGCACCAAACGCAGGTGGGTGATTGAGGAAATCCTCAAGCATCAGGGACTTTGGGAATCCGTCGCCTTTGTGGTGGGAGGAAGCGATGTAACCCACTACAAGCCCCATCCGGCCAGCGCGCTGCTGGCTTTGAAAAAGGCAGGGGTGGAGGCAAATCAGGCGCTGTTTGTGGGGGATACGGTAATTGACGCTGAGACCGCTCAACGGGCGGGACTGGACTTTGCCGCCGTTTGCAACGGCACCACCCCGGCGTCCGCTTTTGCACAATGGCCCCATGTGTATGTAGCCGCTGATTTGCCGGATTTCCAACACTGGTTGAAAAAGCAAGTGCTGTGAATAATCACCTCCAAGGCAGGACATACTGTGCTTTGGAGGTGTTATTATGAACAAGCGTTCCCTTTGGAGCAGAGTCGGCGATTTCATTCTGGGCAAGGGCTTTTACATGGTGCTCTTGCTGTGCGTCATGGCTATCGGCGGCTCGGGATATTATCTTTACAATCTGGCCCACACCACCCTCACTCCGGTGGAGCAATCTGTCTCCGCCCCGGCACAGGTTCAGGTTGAGACGGTGAAGCCGGAGACAGTACAGCAGCAGGCGGAACAGGCAGCCGCCGCAGCGCAGGAGGAGCGTCAACCCAGCATTGCCGAACCTCCTGCCAAACAGGAAGAGTCCGCCAAGCCGGTGGTTGAACCCGCCAAGGAAGACCCGGCCCCTGCCGTCAAGGTGGAAGAGCCTGCCAGCGAAACCGTTGCCGTGGAAGAACCTCCCCGTCAGTCCGCAGCCTTTTTTGCCCCGGTGGAAGGGGATGCTGTGGCCGCTTTTTCCGCCACAGAGCTGACCTATAACGCCGCAATGGGCGACTGGCGCACCCACAACGGCGTGGACCTGTCCGCCCAGCCGGGAGAGACGGTGTGCGCCGTCCGGGAGGGAGATGTGCTCACGGTGTCCAACGACCTGCTGCTGGGCACCACCGTCACCCTGAATCACGGAGACGGGCTGATGAGCGTCTACGCCAATCTGGACCCGGAGGTGCAGGTACAGCAGGGCGACCGGGTCAGCGCAGGTGAAATCATCGGCACCGTGGGCAATACTGCCGTGGGCGAGCACAACGAAGGGGCATGGCTCCACTTCGCCGTCATGAAGGACGGAGAGGCCGTAGACCCTATGGATTATTTGAACAAGTGATACTCCGCCGCCTTTTTTGCAAAAAGGCGGCGCTTTGCTGTATGTTTTTCCCACTGACAGCACAAACTGGTATCATTCAATCTTGGAGAGGAATGGTACCATGAAAGCAATCCTTCTTGCCGGGGGCAAAGGCACCCGGCTTCAGCCCCTCACCTCTACCCTTCCAAAACCGATGGTGCCCCTGTTTGGCCGCCCGGTGTTGGAGCATCTGCTGCTTCTGCTTCGCCGCCACGGCATCCGGGAGGCGGCGATCACGCTGGGCTATCTGCCCCGGAAAATCACCGATTACTTTGGCAACGGCAGCCGCTGGGGCATGGAGCTGACCTACTTTTCCGAGCCTATCCCGCTGGGCACAGCCGGCGGCGTTGCCAACTGTATGCCCTTTCTCCAGGGAGAGGACTGCGTGGTGCTGTCCGGGGATTGTCTGTGGGACTTCGACCTGTCTGACGCCATCGCTCATCACCTTGCCCGCGGCGCAGAGGCCACCCTTCTCCTTCATCAGGTGGAAGACCCCACCCCCTTTGGTCTGGTGGAAACAGGAAGGGATGGACGGGTGACCCGTTTTCTGGAAAAGCCAAAGCTGTCTCAGGTTTTCACCCATCAGGTGAACACCGGAATCTATCTGCTCTCCAGCAGCGTTTTGTCCCGGATTCCACGGGGCGTTCCCTGTGATTTCAGCCGGGATGTCTTCCCGGCCATGCTGGAACAGGGGGCGGGGCTGTATGGAGACGTTCTGCCGGGGCACTGGATTGACATGGGCTCTCTGGAGGCATACCTGCAATGCGCCAGGCTGGCCATGGACGGAGCATTGTCACTGGAGCTGACCCTTCCCCAGCCCCAGCCGGGCATCTACGCCGCCGGGGCGCTGCCAAGGGATGTCCGGCTCTATCCCCCCTGCTGGATTGGCAAAAACGTGACAGTGGAGCCGGGGTGCGTCATCGGGCCCTATGCGGTATTGGAGCAGGGTACCTCCGTGGGGGCAGGCTCCACCATTCAGGAGAGCATTCTGGCAAACTGCACCGTAGGGGCGGAAAATCAGGTCACCGGTGCCGTACTCTGCCGCCATGCCCAGACGGAGCGGCAGGTGGTGCTGCGTCCCCGCTCGGCGCTGGGTGCCGGAGCACGGGTGGGACGGCGGGCCAGATTGGAAGAGCGGGTGCGCATCTGGCCATGGCGCAGTGTGGAGGCGGGCGCACGTCTCTATCACTCCCTGCCTGCTGAGGAGGATATTTGATTCTTTTCTCTGAGGGAAAAACAGGCGTTTTTCCCCAGCTTGGCTATCGAATGGAATCGCTTTTTTGTCTGAAGTTCAGGGTATACTTTTCCTGCTATATCTGATATACTGGATGAGACGTAGAACGCGTTGGGGTTTCTTTCGGTACGAAACCCGGCAATGCATCATCCGGACAATTCATTTTTCGGAGACGGGGCAATTCCACAGGGCGCTGCGAGTACAGGGCAGTTTCTCTGTGGATTTACCCCGCTCCTGTTGTGCCATTTCTGCAAGCAGGTCTTTCTTCTTTTCCATGAACGCAGGCGGCATTTCTCCCCATTGCTGTCCGCCATCCCCTGCGTATAGCGCCTGCTGTCAGCATCGGCACCCGTCCGCTCCCACGTCAACGGATGATTGGCATCCGACTACATAAGCCTGAACCATGAAAGGAGTTATTCTATGGCAGAGAAATTAAAAATCATTCCTCTGGGCGGTCTCAACGAAATTGGAAAGAATATGACCGTTCTGGAGTACAAAAACGACATCATTCTCATTGACTGCGGCATGGGCTTCCCCGACGACGATATGTACGGCATCGACGTGGTCATTCCCGATTACAGCTATCTCATTCAGAATCAGAGCAAAATCCGCGGCATCTTCCTCACCCACGGTCACGAGGACCACATCGGTGCGCTGCCCTATGTGCTGCGCTCCATCGACACTCCCATTTACGCCACCCGCATGACCGCAGGTCTGGTGGAGCTGAAGCTGGAGGAGCACCAGCTGCTCTCCACCACCGACATTATCACCTGTGAAGCCGGGGATGTGATTCGTGCCGGGGTGTTTCAGGTGGAGTTCATCCACACCAACCACTCTATCGCCGACGCTGTGGCATTTGCCATCAAAACCCCCATCGGCACCATCCTCCATACCGGCGACTGGAAGATCGACCCCACCCCCATTTCCGGCAGCATGATCGATTTGACCCGTATGGGTGAGCTGGGCAATGAGGGCGTTCTGGCTCTCATGTGCGACTCCACCAACGTGGAGCGCCCCGGCTTTACCAAGAGCGAATCCACAGTAGGTGCCAGCTTTGACGCTCTGTTCAAGGGCTGCAAGGAGCGGATTATTGTCACCACCTTCGCCTCCAATGTGGACCGGATTCAGCAGATCATCAATGTGGCTGCCCGGTATGGCCGGAAGGTGGCCGTGTCCGGGCGGAGCATGGAAAACGCCATGACCGTCTCCACCAAGCTGGGCTATATGCAGGTTCCCGACAATACGCTGGTAGATCTGAACCAGATCAAGGGGCTGCCCAAGGACAAGGTCTGCATCATCACCACCGGCTCTCAGGGCGAGACCATGTCCGCCCTCACCCGGATCGCCAACTCCACCCACAAGCAGATTGAATTGCAGCCGGGGGACACCATCATCCTCTCCGCCTCCGCCATTCCAGGCAACGAGAACGCCATTGGCAACGTGATTAACGAGCTGTACCGCAAGGGCGCTACCGTCATCAACGAGCGGGATCGGGATCTTCACGTCTCCGGACACGCCTGCCAGCAGGAGCTGAAAATCCTCCATGCGCTGGTGCGCCCCAAGTTCTTTATCCCTGTCCACGGCGAGCAGCGGCATCTCCGTCTCCACGCACAGTTGGCGGAGAGCATGGGGATGCGTCCGGATCACGTTCTCATCTCGGATATCGGCCATGTGATTGAGCTGACTCCCAACTCCATCCGGGAAAACGGCACTGTCACCGCCGGGCGGATTCTGGTGGACGGCTACGGCGTGGGCGATGTGGGCAGCGTGGTGCTGCGGGATCGGAAGCGACTCGCCGAGGACGGCATGATCGTGGTGGTCTGCACCCTGTCCAGCATCGACCACACCCTGCTCTCCGGCCCGGAGATCATCACCCGCGGCTTTGTCTATGTGAAGGAGAGCGAGGAGCTGATGGACGAGATGCGGTCGCTGGCAGCCAACGTACTGATGCACATTCGTCCCGGCACTGACTTCGCCACCATCAAGGGCGACATCAAGCGGGAGCTGTCCGGCTATCTGTTCCGCAAGGCAAAGCGCAGCCCCATGATTCTCCCGGTTTTGATGGAAGTGTAATCTTTTTCCTGCGTGTCCGGCATGCTCTGCCGGGCACGCAGTCTTTTCGTATTTACAGATTGTTTACCGCCTTTTTTCTTGTGTTGTCCCCAAGGCTGTGGTAAACTATGTGACTGTAACGGTGAAAGCATTCCGTAATCCGCAGGCGCTCTTGCGCAGGGCAGGCTGCCGGATGCTGTCCCGATTTTATCGCATCAAAGAAGGTTATGCCCTTGAACAACAATAACAACAACGGCGGAAACAACAATGACAATCGCCGTCGCAATGTCACCGGCATTGTCACCCTGATCGTATGGGCGTTGGTGCTTACCATCGGTCTGAATGTCATTCTCGGCCGAACCTCCGTGATGGGTTCGGAGGAGATCAAGTTCAGCGAGCTGGTAGCGCTGGTCAAAGCGGATCAGGTGGAGGAAGTGAAGCTCCAACAGGGAAAGTACACCGTCAAGCTCACCGAAGAGGGGGGCAAGGCGTGGCTGGAGGAGCACTATAAAGAACTGAACCAGAGTGTTCCCGATAATGCCGAAGTACCCGACCTGTACACCACCCCCCTGAACTACACAGATTTTCTCCTGCTGCTGGAGGAGCATGGGGTCTCGTTCTACTCCCCCTATGTGCAGGAGAGCGCCGTCACCAATTTCCTGCTCACCTATGTGCTGCCTATGGCGTTGACGGTATTGGCCATGCTGGTCTTCTTCCGGTTTGCCATGAACGGCAAAATGGGCGGCGGACTGGGCAGCGTAGGCAAGAGCAACGCCAAAATGTATGTGGAAAAGGAGACCGGAGTCACCTTCCGGGATGTTGCCGGTCAGGACGAGGCAAAGGAGAGTCTGGAGGAGATCATCGACTTCCTCCACTCCCCTGCCAAGTACACCGCCATCGGTGCCCGGTTGCCCAAGGGTGCGCTGCTGGTAGGCTCTCCCGGCACCGGCAAGACCCTGCTGGCAAAAGCAGTGGCAGGCGAGGCACACGTCCCCTTCTTCTCCATCTCCGGTTCGGACTTCGTGGAGATGTTTGTGGGCGTCGGTGCCAGCCGTGTCCGTGACCTGTTCAAAGAAGCCGCCAAAATGGCACCCTGTATCATCTTCATCGACGAGATTGATACCATCGGCAAATCCCGTGATGCGGGACGTCTGGGCGGCAACGACGAACGGGAGCAGACGCTGAACCAGCTTCTGGCCGAGCTGGACGGCTTTGACCCCACCAAAGGCGTGATTGTCCTGGGCGCTACCAACCGTCCGGAGGTGCTGGACAAGGCGCTGCTGCGTCCGGGACGGTTTGACCGCCGCATCACCGTGGATCGGCCCAATCTGGCAGGACGGCTTGCCACCTTGCAGGTACACACCCGGAAGATCAAGCTGTCTGACGACGTGGATCTGAACAAGATTGCTCAGGCTACCGCAGGAACGGTGGGCGCTGACCTTGCCAATCTGGTCAACGAGGCCGCTCTGCGGGCGGTGCGCATGGGACGCAAGGCGGTGAATCAGAACGACCTGCTGGTCTCCTTTGAGACGGTCATCGCCGGTACGGAAAAGAAAGGCACTGTCCTCACCGAGAAGGAAAAGCGGCTTATCGCCTACCACGAGGTGGGTCACGCTCTGGTGGCCGCCCGTCAGAAGGGCACCGAACCGGTGAGCAAAATCACCATTGTCCCCCACACCCAGGGCGCACTGGGCTACACCATGCAGCTCCCTGAGGAGGAAAAGTTCCTCATGGACCGGGACGAGCTGTGCAGTGAGATTCGCACCCTGCTGGGCGGGCGCTCTGCGGAGGAGGTGGTGTTCCACACCGCTACCACCGGCGCTTCCAACGACATTGAACGGGCCACCGATCTGGCTCGGAAGATGATTACCATGTACGGCATGAGCGAGCACTTCGGCATTATGGGTCTTGCCACCATCCAGAGCCAGTATCTGGATCAGGGCTACGGTCTGACCTGCGCTCAGGATACCGCCGCCGTGGTGGATCAGGAAATCTCCAAGGTGATGGAGCAGTGCCACGCCGAGGCTAAGCAGATTCTGGAGGAAAACCGGGAGCTGCTGGACAAGATTGCGGAATACCTGCTGGAAAAAGAGACCATCACCGGTCAGGAGATGATGGCCATTATCGAAGGCCGGGATCCGGCGCTGGTAGACAACTTCGGCGCTACCCCCGAGCTGCCCCGCACAGACCGTCTGGCGCAGCCTGCCACCGATCATCAGGGCATCGAAGCTCCCGCACGGAAGATCACCATGATCTCTGAAAAGCCGGAGGCGCCTGCCGCTGAGGATACGGAGGACGATCATTCCCAACCGGAGGAGAATGATTCTGATTCAGGATCCTAACCAATGCACGCAAAAACAGGGACTGTCTTTTGAGACAGTCCCTGTTTTTCGCTTATTGATCCTTGTTCATCAGCAGTACCAGCACCGCCTTCTGGGCGTGGAGCCGGTTTTCCGCCTCGTCGAAAATCTCGTCCGCATGGGCTTCAAATACCTCTGCGGTGATTTCCTCCCCCCGGTGGGCGGGGAGACAATGCTGCACCATGCAGCCGGGATGAGCAAGCGCCATCAGCTCGTCATTCACCTGATAGCCGGCAAATGCCTTTGCCCGCTTTTCCCGTTCCTCCTCCTGACCCATGGACGCCCACACGTCGGTGAAAATCACGTCTGCGTCTTTGGCTGCCACCTTGGGGTCGTCAGTGAGGGTGAAGGGCTTGCCTTCGGCAAATTTCAGCACCTCCGGGTCGGGGTGGTAGCCCTCCGGGCAGGCAACTGCCACCTCCATGCCCACCTTCAAGCCGCCTACGATGAGGGAGTTTGCCATGTTGTTGCCGTCGCCAATGAAGCACATTTTCAGCCCGTCCAAATGAGCCTGATGCTCCCGAATGGTCATCAGGTCAGCCAGCACCTGACAGGGGTGGGCGAAGTCGGTAAGACCGTTGATGATGGGGATGGAGGAATACTTTGCCAGCGTCTCCACCTTCTCCTGACCGAAGGTGCGGATCATAATGCCATCGCAATAGCGGCTCAGCACCCGGGCGGTGTCCTCAATGGGTTCGCCCCGGCCAATCTGGCTGTCTTTGCCGGAGAGGAACAGGGCGTGTCCGCCCAGCTGGAACATACCCGTCTCAAAAGAGACCCGGGTGCGGGTGGAGTTCTTCTCAAAAATCAGCGCCAGCGTCTTGCCCTCCAAATACCGGTGGGGAATCCCGTTGTGCTGGTTGTACTTCAACTGGTCTGCCAGATCCAGAATTTGGAGGATATCCTCGGTGGACAGATCCAGCATCTTCAACAAATCTTTTTTCATACCCGTTCCTCCTTGCAAAGCACTGCTTTCAGTGCGTTCAGTCCCGTATCCATCTCCTTCTGAGAGATGACCAGCGGGGGCAGCAGACGGATGGTCTTCGGCCCAGCGGTGAGCACCAGCAGCCGTCTGTCATACAGCTCCTTCACCAGAGCGGCACGATCCACCCCATCTTTCAGTACAATTCCAATCATCAGGCCAAGACCCCGTACTTCCTCCACAAAGGGAGAATCCAGAGCGGCGATTTTCTCCCGGAGATAGGCACCCTTTTCATTGACCTGACGGAGGAAGCTCACGTCCATCTCCTCCAGCACCGCCAGCGCCGCTGCCGCAGCAATGGGGTTGCCGCCGAAGGTGGTGGCATGGGTGCCGGGGGTGAGGACGTTTCGGCACCGCTCCCCTGCCAGAATGCCCGCCATTGGCAGACCTCCGGCAATACCCTTGGCAAAGGAAAGGGCATCGGGGTGGATGTTGTACTGCTGGAAACAGAACAGGCTGCCAGTGCGTCCCACGCCGGTCTGCACCTCGTCAATGAGCAGCAGCACATCATGCTCCCGGCACCATTTTTCCAGATCATGCACAAACTCCTGCTCCAGAGGCAGCACGCCCCCTTCGCCCTGCACCAGTTCCACCAACACAGCGCAGGTGTCCTCCCCCGCCGCTTCCTTCACGGATTCCAGATTGTTCGCCTCAGCGTACCGGAAACCCTCGGTGAAGGGGAAGAAATACTGATGGAACACATCCTGTCCGGTGGCGTTGAGGGTGGTAATGGTACGCCCGTGGAAGGAGTTTTTCAGGGTGACAATATTGGCTCTGCCCAGACCGTACTTGTCAAAGGAGTACTTTCGAGCCAGCTTGATAATGCCCTCGTTGGCTTCGCCGCCGCCGTTGGCGAAAAAGGCGGCGCTCATGCCGGTGCGCTGGCAGAGCTGCTGCGCCAGTTTGGCATAGGGCTCGGTATAGAACAGGTTGGAGGCGTGAGCCAGCTTTTTCGCCTGTCCCTCCACAGCGGCAATCCACTTGGGATGGCCGTAGCCCA
The DNA here is from genome assembly GCA_000421005.1 of Clostridiales bacterium NK3B98. Taxonomy (GTDB): domain Bacteria; phylum Bacillota; class Clostridia; order Oscillospirales; family Oscillospiraceae; genus Onthomonas. The sequence goes on along the minus strand of ATWA01000043.1, from coordinate 8,775 downwards.
GAGAGGCAACGCCAATGCCGCTGGCAAAGTCGGTATAGGGCTTGCCCTCCAAATCGTACAGCGTCGCCCCCTGACCGTGATCCAGCGCCACGTCAAAACGGCCATAGGTCTGCATGGTGTACTGGTGATCCAGCGCTTTCAGTTCTTCAAAGGTCACGTTCTTTCACCGCCTTACAAAAACATGGTGCCAATGCCGCTGTCGGTGAGCATTTCCACCAGAATCGAGTGAGGGATCCGCCCGTCCAGAATATGGCTTCTGCCCACCCCCGCCCGGACTGCGTCCACGCAGCACTCCACCTTGGGAATCATGCCGCCCTTGATGATGCCGGACTTTTTCAGCATGGGTACGTCGCTCATGTGAACGATGCGGATCAGGGTTTCCTCGTCAGAGGGGTCTTGCAGCAGTCCCCGCACATCGGTGAGCAGAATCAGCTTTTCCGCCTTCATGGCGATGGCCAGCTTGGCAGCAGCGGTGTCTGCGTTGATGTTATAGGCGGTCTCTGCGTCCATGCCCTGGGCCACAGTGGAGATGACCGGGATATAGCCGTCTTCGATGCAGTGGGTGACGATCTCCGGATTTACCTTCTGAATCTCCCCCACCAGACCGTATTTCCGATCCTTTACCGTAGCTTCAAAAAGGGAGGCATCCATGCCGCAAAGCCCCATGGCCTTGCCGCCCATGCGGTTCAGGGTGGCAACCAGATTTTTGTTCACCCGTCCGCACAGCACCTGCTGCACAATGTCCACCGTTTCCTCGTCCGTATAGCGCAGACCGTCCACGAATTTGGACTGCTTGCCCACCTTGGAGAGCATCTCGTTGATTTCCGGGCCGCCGCCGTGAACCACCACCACGTTGATGCCTACCAGACGCAGCAGGATAATATCGCTCATCACGGCGCTTCTCAGGTCTGGGGAGACCATGGCGTTGCCGCCGTATTTCACCACCACCGTCTTACCGGAATACTTCTGAATATAGGGCAGCGCCTCAATGAGGATATTTGCCCGGTCGTAGTAATTATAAGCCATTGCCAGCCCCCGCTTTTCAGCTCCGATAGTCGCCGTTGATTTTCACATACTCATAGGTCAAATCGCAGCCCCAGCAGTCCGCCGCGCCGTCTCCCTCGTACATCTTTACGTCAATGACCACTTCGCTCTGGCTGAGCACTTCCTTGGCCTTGTCCTCGTCAAAGTCCAGTGCGCTGCCCATCTGGCACACGGCCACTTCCCCGGCGCAGGAGCGGAAGGTCACATCCACCGACTCCGGGTCGAACAGCGCCCCGGAATAGCCCATGGCGCACAGCACCCGTCCCCAGTTGGCATCAGCGCCGAACATGGCAGCCTTCACCAGCGAAGATCCCACCACGCTGCGGGCAAGACGCTCCGCCTTTTCCTCGCATCCCGCTCCGTGGACAGAGCAGGTAATCAGGCGGCTGGCACCCTCGCCGTCTCCTGCCATCTTTTTGGCAAGGGCGGTACAGACATACATCAGACCCTCCCGGAGGGCGGCGTAATCCTCATTTTTCCAGTGAATGAGGGGATTGCCCGCTGCGCCGTTGGCAAAGGTGAGGAAGGTATCGTTGGTGGAGGTATCTCCGTCCACCGTCACCCGGTTGAAGGTTCTGGGCACCACCTCATGCACCATTTCATTCAACATTTTGGGGGTAATCGCCGCATCACAGGTGACAAAGCTGAGCATGGTTCCCATGTTGGGGTGAATCATGCCGGAGCCTTTGGCAATGCCGCCCATGCGAACCGTCTTGCCCCCCACTTCCAGCTCCACCGCCACTTCCTTTTTCACCGTGTCGGTGGTCATAATCGCCCGTGCTGCCCGGTCAGAGGCGCTTTCCTCGCCGGACAGGGCGGCGGCCAGTGCGTCCACGCCCTCTTCAATGGCAGCGATGTTCAGCTCCTGACCGATGACACCGGTGGAACAGACGGCAAAGTCACTGCTCTGCAAGCCCACCACTTCCGCAATGGCGTCGCACATCCGCTCGGCGTTCACCCGGCTGTTGGGGGCGCAGGCGTTGGCGTTGCCGGAGTTGGCAATGACCCCCCACGCCGTACCGGAGGCGATGTGATCTTTCGTCACATACACCGGGGCCGCCTTCACCTGATTGGTGGTGAACATCCCCGCTGCGGCGCACACCCGGTCGGACAGCACCAGCGCCACGTCCGGCTTGCCCTCTCCGTTCATGGGCAGGGCGGTTGCCTTCACGCCCACCCGGATACCTGCGGCCTTGAAGCCTTTTGCGGCCACTACGCCGCCTGTGATTTCTTTCATTTTCTTCCCTCCATCGCATGCGTCAGGGAAACGCAAATCATAGCCTTCCCCAAAGGGGAAGGGGGACCATTGACCGCTCATTGGCGGTCAATGGTGGATGAGGCCGCAAACAGGCAATCTTCCTGTCACAGCAGCCCCGCCGTTTCGTTCAAGCCCAGCATCAGGTTCATATTCTGCACCGCCGCACCGGATGCGCCCTTGCCCAGATTGTCAAACAGTGCGGTGACGGTGGTCTGTTCCTCGTGCCCGCAGACAATGAGCCGCAGGAAGTTGGTACCTGCCAGCGTATTGGCAAAAATCACCGGCTCCTCCCCGCCCAGCGGGGCAACCTGTACAAAGAAAGCGGATTGATACCACTGAGCCAATGCGTCCCGGATATCCTCCGCCGAGGGTTTGCCGGGGAGCAGGTCGTTGTGGAGCAAAATGGTGGTTGCCATGCCCTGAGGGAAGTCCCCCACCACTGGGGAGAACACCGGCTCCCGCTTTAATCCGCAGACCTTCACCATCTCCGGGACGTGCTTGTGGTGCAGATTCAACCCGTAAATCCGCTCGGAGGCGAACCGGGGATCCCGATGCCCGTCCTCGTAGTCGGCAATCATCTTTTTGCCGCCCCCGGAATATCCGGTGAGGGAATAACAGGTGAGGGGATAGTCCGCCGGGAGGATGCCCAGCTTCACCAGCGGCATCACGGAGGAAATAAACCCGGAGGCGTGACAGCCGGGGTTTGCCACCCGTTTGGCGGACTGCACCGCCGCCCTCTGCTGCTCTGACAGCTCCGGGAAACCGTACACCCAGTCCGGGTCGGTGCGGTGGGCGGTGGATGCGTCAATGATTTTGGTGTCCGGGTTGGTCACCAGCCCCACCGCCTCCACAGCGGCGGCATCAGGCAGGCAGAGAAACACCAAATCGGCGCTGTTCATCAGTTTTGCCCGCTCTGCATTGTCGTGGCGCTTGTCCTCGTCGATTTTCAGCAGTTGGATGTCGCGTCTGCCGGAGAGCCGCTCCACAATCTGCAATCCGGTGGTGCCCGCCTGACCGTCGATGTATACCTTGGGAATGCTCATGCCTTCACCCGCTTTGCCACAAAGTCCTCAATGGCGGCAATCTGCCGCTCCACCTCGTCGTGGGCAGGCCCGCCTACAGTGCGACGCTGCTCCACGCAGGTTTTCAGGCTCAATGCCTGATATACGTCCTGCTCAAACACAGGGGACAGGGCTTTGTATTCCTCCATGGGCAGGCTGTCCAGCGTCTGTCCGGTGGCGATGCAGTGATTCACCAGCCGTCCTACCAGCGTATAGGCATCCCGGAAGGGAACCCCCTTCTTTGCCAGATAGTCGGCGCAGTCGGTGGCGTTGATAAAGCCCCCGGAGGCCGCCTGTGCCATCTGCTCCCCCTTTACCTTCATGGTATCCAGCATGGCGGCAAAGACGGGAATACACATTTTCACCGTGTCGATGGTGTCAAAAACGCACTCCTTGTCCTCCTGCATATCCTTGTTGTAGGCCAGAGGAATGCCCTTCATCACGGTGAGCAGGGTGATGAGACTGCCGTAAACTCTGCCCGTCTTACCACGCACCAGCTCCGCAATATCCGGGTTCTTTTTCTGGGGCATAATGGAGGAACCGGTGGAGTAGGCGTCGTCCAGCTCGATAAACCGGAACTCCCAGGAACACCAGAGAATGATCTCCTCGGAGAACCGGGACAGGTGCATCATCAGGATGGAACAGGCGGAGAGAAATTCCAGCGCAAAATCCCGGTCAGACACGGAGTCCAGCGAGTTATCTGTGGGCTTGGAGAAGCCCAGCAGCTCCGCCGTGCGGTAACGGTTCAGGGGATGGGTAGAGCCAGCCAGCGCCCCTGCGCCCAGAGGGCACTCGTCCATCCGCTCCAAACAGTCCTCCAGACGGGTGATGTCCCGGCGGATCATATTGGCATAAGCCATCATGTAATGTCCAAAGGTCACCGGCTGAGCCCGCTGCAAATGGGTATAGCCGGGCATAATAGTGTCGATATGGGCTTTCGCCTGCCCCACCAGCACCGATTCCAGATGGAGCAGCATATTTATGATCTCCGGAATGGCCTGACGGACATACATCCGGAAATCCACCGCCACCTGATCGTTACGGCTTCTTCCGGTGTGGAGACGCTTCCCCGCCGCACCAAGGCGCTGGGTGAGGAAGGTTTCGACGTTCATGTGGATATCCTCGTTGTCCTCGGAAAACGCCACCTTCCCCGCCTCGATGTCTCCCAGAATCGCCCGGAGGCCGTCGATGATGGAGGCCGCCTCCTCCGGGGCAATAATGCCCTGCTCTCCCAGCATGGCGGCGTGGGCGATAGAGCCCTCAATGTCCTGCCGATACATCCGGGAGTCAAAGGAAATGGAGGAATTAAAATCGTTGACAAGGGCATCTGTCTCCTTGTCAAACCGTCCGCCCCATAATTTCATAGTGTATCCCTCATTTGCAGGGGCGCACACTCTGCGCCCGTGAGATTGTGTTTTGTTGATGTCGGGCGCACTCTGCGCCCCTGCATGCGAAATGACGCAGCCACAGGAAACGCACAATGCAGAATGCGGCGTGATACCCCATTCTGCATTGTCCTATTGATCTTACTTCAGCAGACCCCGCTCCCGCAGCGCCTGCACCGTGGTGGGCAGTCCCCACAGGTTGATAAATCCGGCGGAGTCCTTCTGATCGTAGTCAGACTCGTCAAAGGTGGCCAGATTCTCGGAGTACAGGGTGTAGGGAGAGGTCATTCCGGCGGGAATGATGTTGCCCTTGTACAGCTTCACCTTCACCGTGCCGGTGACATACTCCTGCGTCTTATCCACAAAGGCGGACAGGGCTTCCCGCAGGGGGGTGAACCACTTGCCGTTGTAAATCAGGTCAGCGAAGTCCACTGCCAGCTTCTGCTTTTCGTGGAGAGTGTCCTTGTCCACAGTGATGGATTCCAGCATCTCATGGGCAAAGTAGAGGATAGTGCCGCCAGGGGTCTCATAGATGCCTCTGTCCTTCATACCCACCAGCCGGTTCTCCACAATGTCAATAATACCGATGCCGTTCTCGCCGCCCAGTTGGTTCAGGTCCCGAATGATGTCGCTGGCCTTCTTTGCCTCGCCGTTGATGGCTACAGGCACGCCCTTGTCAAACTCCAGCGTCACATAAGTGGGCTTGTCCGGTGCCTGGAAGGGGGAAACGCCCATCTCCAAAAATCCGGGCTTATCCAGATCCGGCTCGTTGGCAGGGTCTTCCAGATCCAGACCCTCGTGAGACAGGTGCCACAGGTTCTTGTCCTTGGAGTAGTTGGTCTCTCTGGTAATCTTCAGGGGCACGTTATGAGCCTCAGCGTAGTCGATTTCCTCGTCCCGGCTCTTGATGTCCCACTCTCTCCAGGGGGCAATCACCTTCATACCGGGAGCAAACCGCTTGATGGCCAGCTCAAACCGCACCTGATCGTTGCCCTTTCCGGTGCAGCCGTGGCAGATGGCGTCAGCGCCCTCCGCCAGCGCCACCTCCGCCAGCTTCTTGCCGATGATAGGCCGGGCAAAGGCGGTACCCAGCAGGTAATTTTCGTACTTAGCCCCCGCCTTCATGGAGGGGATGATGACATCGTCCACCATCTCGTCGGTGAGGTCAGCCACGATCAGCTTGGAAGCGCCGGTTTTCAGCGCCTTTTCCTCCAAGCCCTCCAGCTCGTCCGCCTGTCCCACATTGCCGGACACGGCGATGATCTCCGGGTTGCCATAGTTCTCCTTCAGCCAGGGGATGATGATGGATGTATCCAGACCGCCGGAATAGGCCAGCACAACTTTCTTTACTTCGCTCATGATGGTTGCCTCCATATCTCTGCGGCACTTTGCCGCTTTGTTTCGTCAGAGAATATCTTACCAGAAGCGGCCCCGTCTGGCAATCAACAAGTTGCATAAATTTCCCTTTTGATCCCGGATTATCCTGTTATATTTTTATAATTATACATTATTTTCTGTATATACAGCGCATATAATGAATATTGCAGTTGTTTATTCATTCTGTGCGGCAACCGCCTCCCGGTACAGCTCCTTTCGGTTCAGTCCGGTCTCCTGCGCTGCCTGACGGCTGGCATCCTTCATGCTCACGCCCTGCTCATAGAGCTCCAGCACCCGCTGAACGCCCTCCTCCATGGTCAGCGGCTCCGCCTCCGCCGGGGCAGCCCCTTCCACCACCAGCACAAACTCCCCTTTGGGCGGGTTTTCCCCATACCAGTCCGCCGCAGCACCGAGGGTAGTGCGGCGCACCTCCTCATGGAGCTTGGTCAGCTCCCGGCACAGGGAGATGCGGCGGTCAGCGCCAAAGGCATCCCGCAGGTCGCCCAGGGTGGAGAGTAGCTTATGGGGCGCTTCGTAGAAGATCATGGTGCGCTGTTCCTGCCGGAGGCTGTCCAGATGGTTTTTCCGGTTTTTCTTATTGGTCGCCAGAAATCCCTCAAAGGTGAACCGCCCTGTAGGCAGCCCGGAGACAGCCAGTGCCGTCACCAGCGCACAGGGGCCGGGTATGGCCACCACGTCCACCCCGCTCTCAGCGCACATAGCCACCAGTTCTTCTCCGGGGTCGCTGATGGCAGGCGTGCCTGCGTCAGTGACAAGGGCACAGCTCTCCCCGGCCAGAAGACGCTGCAAAATCGCCGGGCCGCTGGTCTCCGTATTGTGGCGGTAATAGCTCACCATAGGCTTTTTCAGCCCCAGATGGTTGAGAATTTTCACCGTGACCCGGGTATCCTCGGCGGCAATGAAGTCCACCTCCCCCAGTGTGTCAATGATGCGCTGGCTCAAATCTCCCAGATTGCCAATGGGGGTGGGCACCAGATACAAAATACCTGCCATAGTCCTCTACCTCTCTATCCAAGCATTCAGCAGCGTGAGACCGGGTTTCCCCTGCCGTACCGCTTCAATCATAATCAAATTCGGTCTTTTCTCCGGAGCGGACTGCACCTGCTGCATCCGCTTCGGCTCCATGTCGTGGGCGGTGAGGGCGTGAAACAGCTCATTCAGCCCCTCCGGGCGGGTACAAAGGGCAAACCGCCCGCCGTTTTTCAGCGCTCTGCCTGCCATCGCACACCAAGGCTCCAAGCCCTCCCCCGTGCGGGCAATACCCCGGCTGCCAGAGGCGGTCTTTCCTGCCCCGGTGCGGAAATAGGGGGGATTGGAGATCACCAAATCGTAACTGCCCCAGTTCAGCCGGGGCGGGTCTGCTACATCCCCCTGCCAGATGGTGCCTGCCAGGTCGTTTTGGGTCAGATTAAACCGGGCGAGACGGACGCATTCGGGCTGAATATCCAGCCCGTCCAGCGTGAGACCGTCCTCCCGTTCCGCCAGCGCCAACGCCAGCACGCCCACGCCGCAGCCCAAGTCCAGCACCCGCCAGCCCCGTTTTAACGTGACAAAGCGGCTCAGCATCAGGGAATCCCGGCTGACCTTGGGGAGGGTATCCTCCTGCGTCAGCACATATCTGCCAAGCCGCTCTGTGGTTCTCATTCCGTCCTGCTCCTGTCCTGGGTGGTTTTTCTCAGTATATCACCCAGTCAGGGGCAGGGCAAGGAATTTATGTGTTTGAGTTGTCGTCGGTAGTGGTGTCGTCGGTTTCGGTGGCATTCTGCTGCTGATTACCCCAGCCACCGTGCTGGTGCCGTCCGCCAAAGCCGCTTTCAGCGCTGTCCCCGGACTGGTCGTCTGAGCTGCTCCAGCCGCCCATTCTGCCGCCGCCCATCATGCCGCCGCCCATGCCTCCGGCGGAGCCGAAGGAGGAGTTCACGCTGTCAAGGGTGATGGTCTCGGAGGTGTCCCCCATGGTAAGGGTGTAGCTCTCGCCCTGTTTCAGGTCGGGGCTGCTCATGACGATGGAGGATGCGGAGCAGGGCAGCGTCCAGCTGAGCATCGTGTTGCCGCTGCTGTCGGTGAGGGCCACCTCTGTGCCTGCCGCCAGCGTCTGAGTGGCGTTGTAGAGGAAGGACACCTGAGTGGAGCTGCTGTCAAAGCCCTCTGCCATGGAGGAGCCGCCGCAGGCGATGATAGTGCCGCCGGTGATCTCCGCCACGCCGCCGTTTTCGCTGGCGTAGTCAATGGCGCAGTTGCTGCCGTCCCCCAGCAGGCTCACCAGAATGGTGCCGCCGCTGATATAGATATTGCCGTTGGAATCCAGACCGTCTGCATCCCGTCCCGTCTCGTTGATGATGGTCAGGGTGCCGCCGCTGATGCGGATATAGGCCTCAGTATTCTCGGTTGTCTGAGCGGAGTCGCTCTGGGCAGTCTCGCCGTTCCTGTCAGTTTGAGCCGGCATTGCGCCCATCTCGGGCTTCTCGCCGCTCTCGCCGTCCTCGCTGTCCCTGTCAGGAGGTGTGGGCATTTCGCCGCTTTCGCTGTCAAACTCAGGGGGCGTGGGCATCTCGCCGCTCTCGCTGTCAAAGTCAGGGGGCGTGGGCATCTCGCCGCTCTCGCTGTCAAAGTCAGGGGGCGTGGGCAT
>ATWA01000042.1 GCA_000421005.1 Clostridiales bacterium NK3B98 | reverse complement strand
GACTCGGTTGCGTGACTGAGCGAGTCGGTTGCAGTTGGGTAGATTATCTCACTTTGGGGGGACGGGGAATAGACGGGGGTGGAGTTGACGCTTACGAGCGGTATTCACTTTTCCCTGAATTTCCATCATTGTTTTCACCCCTTTTTGTCCTTCATAGGATATGACAAAAGCCGCCTGCCCCATACAAGGCAAGCGGCTTGCAGTCTATCCAGTTCTCCCCGGTTCGGGCTACCAGATTCCACAGCCATTTTTCTCTACCTTGCAGGAGCGCATGACAAAGCTGTCCAGTTCACGAGGGCTGGACTGCTCTTTCGTATGCTCTTTGTAAGATAGAGAGAAGAGAATGGCGATCATGGCTTTTTCCTTTCCGGGCGTTGCCCTTGGTTTGTTATGGCTACTATAGCATGGGGCGGGAGGTTCGTCAAGAAACTGGTGGTATAAACTCGTTGGTCGCTCTCCTGATCTGGTGTATCCTAATGCAGGGTTAACTCTACGCAGTCAGGTTGCCGAACTAACCAAAGCACTGATATAGTCTATTCTTTCAGGTTTCATGTATCAGCAATAAAAGAAAACCTGTTCAGGAACCGTTCCGTTATCCTGATACAAGTAAAACACACGTTCAATAAGTCGGAGCGCCGCAATGTCTATTCCTGCTTCCGTGGTTGTCCACGTTCCGCCGGCGTTTTGCACTGTAACCTTCCCGGATGCAAGCAATTCTTCCAGAGGAATCTCCTGACGTATACGCCTGACTACTTGTCTTTTTCTTCCTGATGGTGAACGCATTTGTTTCACGCGCAGGATAGGTTCGATCAAAGCAGCTCGTTGGATGAGCAGCTCACCATCCAGTGATTCTTTATGCTTCTTCCAATCAGCTGTGTTGAGGTTGTAGCAGGTATACTGATATATCAGTGCTGTTTCATCTTGAACCATAAGCTCTGCATAACCGCCAGTTCCAATACTCATCTTCCCTGCTGACCTCTCAGCATAGACCTGACCTCCATCAGTGCAAACCCCAACAGATTTTGCCCTCTCCAAGAGTTGATTTTGTGTCTGTCCTCCTCGTTCAAACGTACTCCGCATGCCCAAGTTTTGTCGCTGTGGGCACATTCTACCAGCCACGCATTCTCTGTGTCGATAAGTCTCTGTTTCAGATCTGGGTTTTGGCTGAATTTTGCCAGAAGGGCTCTAAAGGCAACCATTTGCCGCATGCCAGCCCATAGCTTTTCTTCGTATCCCCCTGCATTTCTACCGATTGCCTGTTGTTTTGCAGTGTCATCCGTGGCCAATACCGCATCGGCTGACGCATAATCTCCAAAGGCAGCGCACTTTTGATACATAATATACTGTTCAGTGGAAGTAAAGTGTTTTCCGTCCATATCAAAAGGCGCAGGATACCAATTACTGAGGAATCCATATTGTTCCTCGGGCAAGTGGAAGAAGATCGCATCCTGTCTCTGTCCATTTATCATCAAATAGTCAAGCCGGGTTTCCGATTTTGTAAGCTCCGCTGTCTCTGAGCAGAATCGCTCCTTCAACACTTTGTTCCCCAGTGCCAGGATCCGATCATTCAGCACAGCAAAAGTGATCTCAATCTCTCGTCCGGTTTTCAGAAAGTCGCAGCACGCCTGAATACCCTTGCACCATGCCTCTTCCGTTGGATAGCCAAAGATTCCCGCAGAGATCAGGGGAAACCCTATGGATCTGCATCCGTTCTCCACAGCCAGTTCAAGTGACCGCATATATGCACCATAGAGCAGTTTCGGCTCATTATTCTTTCCGCCCGACCATACTGGGCCAACCGCATGGATGATGTATTTCGCCTTCAGCTTGAAGCCCGGTGTAATAACAGCAGACCCGGTATCACAATGGCCAATCTTGTCACAGGCTGCTTGAAGCTGTTCGTAACCGGCCGCATGGAAGATTGCGCCACAAACGCCGCCGCCTGCCCAGAGTCCTTCGTTAGCGGCATTGACGATAGCATCCGTATCCAAGTCAATGATACTGGTTTTTATAATCCTGATGTTGCTCATTGTCATCTTCCTCCGATACTGTCTCCAGCTTTTTCTCGTAGCAGGTCGGATTGCGCTTTTTACAGCTGTGTGGTTTCTTCCTTATTATTCTTTCTCAAGCGCAGGCAATCTGTTTTGAAGTAATAGTCGTGGGCATTTCTTTTCTTGACACTCACCGCTTCGTTGGAAGACACAATGATGGTTCGGGTGTCAAAAGGGTTATCCACCAAAATCAAGACGTTTTTTAGGAACTATCCTGCAACCAAACTCGCTATATCGAGGGTATTCTTCAGATTTTCAGAACCTCGATTTTGCGAAATTGACTTATGACACCTGAACCAATGATTACCCCACAAAAAAACAGAACCAAATAATGAGATAACGAATCAGTTAAGTATTCAATCACTCTACTCCCAGAGCCTTAAACACCGCATCCTCCGCACTGCTATAAAATATTAGATTGAAGCATCCAATCAGATCCGATGGGACTGTAGCAATATCCGCAGCAGAGGTAATAGGGAGCAGTACCCTTTTCGCTCCACTATCCAGACAGACCTGAAGTGCGTTTGCTAATTCCTCAACTTTGATAATGGTCCCACTGATGCTGATTTCCCCAAGTATGGCAGCAGAGTTCAGCATTGGTCTTCCAAGAGAAACTGAGCATAGCGCGATCAGAGTTGGTAAAGCCAGCTTGTCAGTCATACCCAAGCCCTGCAAATCCTGATAGTTGATGATGTAATCACGCATGGTTGTGCTGATAGAACTGCTGATTCGATTTCCGTTCGCTTTTAGATAGTTAAATGCTGCGTTTGCCGCCTCACGGGCATCACGGTCTGTGCCAATACCCGTCCGCTCAAACTTTCCATTACCAGGAAGCATCTGGCTTTCCAGTCTGAAAACGCCCATCATTCCGGATTTGCCTCTGCTGACCGTGTAAACCTGCCCCGGATTGCACATTCCTTCCGGAATCAGTTTGCCGCCTCCTTGCTCCGGGACAGAGACATAGTGCTCCTCGAAGGATTCATTGTCTACATAGGAGAAGTTTACATCATAGAACTCCATGCCGCCAATTTTTTTGAGCTGCTCTTTGACGCGTCGCCGCATTTCCAATGCCAGCTTCACAATCTCCTCAATGTCTTCCTTCTCAAAATCACCGTTGGGATAAACCAGCTTTACCAAGCCGCCAACCATCTTGCGGACAGCAACCGTATCACGCTGATTCAGATTCTTTCCCAAGTGATAGTAGCGGTCGATCGCATCGCCATATTGCTCTTTGCGTAGCTCCCTCAAAAACTCAGCCAGGTAATCGGTGATAAAGCCATAGTCATCTGTAAAATGCTCTGGCCGAAACTTTGTGATTTCCCAGCCCGGGATATAGCAATGCATACGATCGAAAAAAGCTGTGTCTGTTCCCATCTCAGGCGGAAATGGGTCAAAAAGACTGGATGTCTTCAACAGTACATCAACGCTCTGGTTGATGTTGCCCACAAAAACCATAGAGGCATTAGCAGCCTTTTCTTCTTTGCCACGGGCAAAGGAACCGGAGGCCATGTAGTCCTTCATGATCTGAATGCCATCCTTATCCTTGAAACGAATGCCGGCAACCTCATCGAAGGCAACGCAGTCCCACAGCCCAACCAAGCCCATGGTGTGTCTGCTCATGTTGTAAAACAGGTTTGCAACCGTTGTCTGCCCGCCAGAGACCAAGATACTGTTGGGAGAGATTTCCTTGTACAGATGGGATTTGCCTGTACTTCTCGGCCCAAGTTCGCAGAGGTTGAAATTGTTCTCCACCAGAGGGACCATGCGAAGCAGCAGAAGCCATTTTTCGCGGTCAGTCAGTTTGTCCGGTTCCATACCGATGGAACGCAGGAGAACATCAATCCACTCCGACTTTGTAAATGCTTTTCTCCCCTGTTTCAGTTCATTGAGGTCAACATGAGGCATTTGAACGGGAGTCAGCTTGCTGATGCTGATGAAGCTGTTCCCTCCGCTCCTTGCCTTTGATTTTGGCTTGCCAAGAAAGCCTATTTGGGAGACTGCTTCATCCATAGCGTCATTGTTGTATTCCAGCTGAATGATGCACCAAATACCTCCGCAAAGTAAACGGTCATACTTCTCCGGGTATTCTTCAGAAATCGGTATTCCCGTCAGTCCAAGGTTGGAGAAGGTCGCCTCATAGATGTCATGTTTCAGATTCAAGCCTACTGTCACCTGATCAATGATAGTCATTGCGCCACGCTGACGCAGTTTTGAAAGCACCTTTTCCGCTTCGTCCGGACGCACATAGTTGTCAGCCAGAATGCGCTTCACATTCTCCATGCCCTTGGTAACAATCTCCTCATCGTCCGAACTGCAGTACTGTCCGAGCAGGAACTCAAGGACATAGGTGGGCACATTCGCCCCTTCCTTGATCTTCTTTGTCAGGTCTTTACGGACAATCCTGCCGTCGAAATGCTGACGGAGTTTCTCCTTGATGACCTCACGAGCGCTTCTGCTCGTTTCAAAATCTTCCATCTTCCATTCCTCCCCGGCAGCATTCTTTTAGAAGAAGTTAAACTCATCTACTGCAAACGCAATATCGATCTGAAACTCCTCCCGCTGCACCTGCAATCCGTTCTCGTCTGCAACGATGAGATAGTAGGTTTCTGTATTCTTATACTTTAACGACTTAAGGTTAAAGCTGCACCGGAAAATGCGCTCCTGCCCGTTATCGCTGGTTTTATTCGCAATGATCTTCTGCGTATCGCTGACCGGTTTTCCGGTACTGTCTGTGAAGTACAGCTGATAGGTAGCCTCTGCTCGATTTCCGCCAACAGCGTCTTTTTGGTAGAAGTTGAGAGAGAAGATCATGTTGCTGATCTTCCGGCTGGCAGAAAGCAGGCTGATTTCTACGGGCTTTGTGTCGTACTTGCTCTTGTTCTTCCTGTATTCCTGCGACTGGTTACGAAGGAAATGGTACTCGATCACAGGAACAACCATTTCCTGCAGGCTGACTCCACCGTGGACAAACTTCAAACCGCCGCCCTTTGTCTTGATGCGGATGGCCTCCCGTGGCGCCCAGCCATCAAAATGTGGATTGTCGCCGGCAAGAAATCTGACCGGGAGCAGGAAGTTGGAGCGATAGCTGTTATTCATGATTGCATACCGCCTGCCAACTTCAATTTGCTGATTGTCCTGCGATTCGAGACTGACCTTATCATCCTCTTTCAGCGGACTATGAGTATAGAGGAACCCATGGTCGGCGGTGATGATGATGTTGGTGCCGCCCCACTCGTTGGCGATGATGCGCACCATGTTTTTGATCTCTTCAATCGTCGTATCACAGGCGCTGAAGATAGCACTCTCCAAATGACCCGCCTCGTCGATGGTGTCGTGATAGATATAGACCACGTTCATGCCCTTGACAAGCGCCTGCCGGTCGATGCGCTTCATATCGATGATGTCCTTATAATTGAGCGCTACGCTGGCTGGGTCTGCTGATTTCAGCAGCTTGTCACGATTGTTCGCCTCGGTAGATTGACCGTCAGCCAGCACAACCAACCGCTCCGTGCTATCACTGCCCCTGATTTCCGTATGGATCAGCTTGTGGGGCAGCAATGCCGCCATACCGAACTTGGTCACAGTCGGGAAAATGGCCTGCATGGAATTCAGCTTTACCTCTGCCTGCGTCTCCCGCTGCAGCTTCTCCGCAAGAGTGACCGCCACCTCGTAACGCAAGGCATCAGAGATAATGACATATACCTTATTGTCAGACTCCGCTACCTTTTGACGGTAGAAATCCGTCTGCTGGGGCACCTCCAATATCCGCCCATACTCCCGCAGATTGTCCGCGCAGGCATCCGACCAGTTATTGCCAAGCTGACCCAAAAACCATGTTGTATACAGTCCTTCCACCTTTTCCATCACATGGGTGAACAGATTGGAAAGTTCCTCGTGATATTTCTTCAGGCTCTCGGAATATGTCATATGGAACTGGCGGTAGTAAGTGTCCATGATGTAGTATTCTGACGTATACTCCTTCCACACCTTTGCAGGCTCTACGGTATGGAACCCCGCAGAGTGCTCCTTGAAGAACGCCTGCATTTTTGCTACCTGCATAATCCCTTCATAGAAGTTCTTTACATCGTCGTACCAGACGCAGGTACGGCGCTTTTCTACGGTTTGGGTAATGGTGTCCACGTCGATGATATGGTCGCTGATCTCGGTCATTAACTTGATTAAAATGACCTCATTGACACACGGGAATATCTCCGTGTCCATCAGATCCACCACCTGCATCTTCATAAACCGCTGGGGCAGCTTCAGCTCTTCCTCCACCTGTTGGGCAATGCAGTGGATGTCCTGTGCATCTTTGCTGCGCATCCATTCAGATACAAAGTCATAGCAATACGCCTGATGGGCGGAAGAAATGAATGTCTGCAAACCCGCAAGGAATTCCTGCCGCATTGTCCGGGTAGAGGCAGTCATCAGAATGTGGGCGGCAAGCTGGGCAAGGTCAGAATCTATACTTTCGTACCCGGTTCCCTGAGCCACCATCCGCCAAAATGCGCCATCAACGCCGTAGCGGACAAACGCCCCGTAGAGGTCGTTTCTGTCTTTCTCCAATCCTGCCTGCAAAACCGCTCGGATGATGTCATTCGGTCTGGCGTTTTTCCCACCTGCCAAGATAGCCATGATTGCCATTTGCATCTGGGGCGGTGTAGTGGGCGTGACGGAAAGGGCACCCACCTTCCCACGTCTGGAGGGATCGTTGAAAAACGCCCGGTGCTGCCTGAGCGCATTTCGGAGCCCAGGCGTTTGCGGCAGTCCCATCTCGTTCATCCATATGGAGATTAGATCGGCTCGGTATTCCTCCCCGTACAGCTCCGTATCCAACAGCCAGTTGTCCTCCAGACTCTCATAGGCGAAGGGGCGGTAGACCAGATAGCTGCTGTTGGGATCGTCAAACGCCAGCAGCTTCTTCACATAAAAGTTGTTGGTGCCGGTGAGGGCAACCACCTTTGCCCCGTTGATTTGAATCTCGTCCAGTCTGTCTGCAAACTCCTGATCCTCATCGACCCATGTAATGATCCGGCGCTTGTAGAACTCCGGCAGAGGGGCGGCAAAGCGTTGATTCAAGTCCTGTATGATTTTTTCGGCATCCATGTTCTCAACCTCTGTCATTAAGTAAGAAAGGAATCATCGTTCTCAATGCATATTCATCCGCTGCTTTTTCCATTGGAAGTTTCCTGTACTCCACTGCAAATTTGGACATTATTTCTGACTTCTCATCTGTTTGATAGTATAGGAGACAATAAAACTGCTTGATGAAGTTATCCTCCGGGACGCCAAAATGTGTCCAATAATCTATCCCATTCATACCTGAATCAATGAAGTGTTTCCAGTGACCTATCTCATGAAGAATCATGAATAAAATGATTGTATATTTCATATCAGAGTAAGCCTGATCTGGAGTTTTTCTTTTGATCAATTCTTCTATCACGGAAATGTCCTTAGCGTTCTTTGTTGCAAACAGCTCATATACATCATTGATGGGAAGATTCAGCAGATATACTCCAAGTGGCTTATCTTCTAGTGGCTTATCTTCTCCGACTGGCTTACGAAAGTGTCGCAACTCTTCTGCGGTAAGAATTCGCGTGTTGAAAAGTTGTTTGCTTTCTCTGTCAGTATGGAAAAAGATGGGAATATCTTGAAAACTAATTCTCTCAACCAATTCCTTTACTGTCATGAAATCCACCTCATTTAATCTTCGCCAGCACATCTTTAAAAATCTCATAGTTGTGCTTCACTCCATCATCCAAGTCGATCTGAATCATCTGGTCGGCAAGGTGATGGATTTTTTCTTCGTAGACCCGCAGCTCCTCCGCCTGGGCGCTCAGTTTGGCAAGCTGCTTGCTCAGCTTCACACGTTCGGAGGTGGATGCTCCATTGATACGCTGCTCCACATCGGCAATCGCCGTGCGATACCGGGACTGCTGTTCGTGGACATAGTCCGTGCGGATACGGGCGATGGTATCCGGCTGGTAACGGTGCATATAGATCAGGCACTTGAAGCCGTTCTTCTTGCCGCTGTCAAAGAGCCAGTAGATGGGGCGCTTCTGATAGATTTTGCAGTGATCCCGGTAGAAATCATTGAGAAAGTAATTGCGGATGACCTCACGGGAGGAGCCTTTGCCCCCCAGGGCGTTGGCTATGAAGCGGAGGTTTTCTTCCAGCGTGGCACTGCCATATACAGCAGAGACAAACTTAATGAACCGATCAACAATGTCATTTGCGAAGTAATCATCATCAGAAATTGGAATGATGTCGTCCTGAACAGGCATGAAGTGAATTCTCTTATAGAATTCCATTGTTTCAGGTTTTCCCTCTGCTATCCACGCAAGGTCCTCATATTTGTTGTAGTCCCAGTTCCCGCCGGCATAAATCAGGCCATCCTTATAAATGGAATAGCGCCCAAACATACAGCCCACAGCATAGGAGATGAGACTGCGGATGTCCCGCCCAAGGTCGGCACGGCGGACGGTGACGTCCTTGTCCTGCACCTCCGGGGTCAGCTCGTCGGCAAGGCCGTAAATATCGATGAAGATGCGGTTGAGTTCCTCCTCGTTGGCCTTGAGCTGTCCAAAGCGTTCATCACACTCCCGCACCCATTCCTTGTAGCAGTCCGACAGTCGCATATAGCCGCTCTCCACGGCGGGGATGACAAGGGGATGGCGCTGGAAATCCCATGAGGTTTCAAAAGAATCCCAATCAACATGAGAAATAGCAATACAGTTCCTAACAATTTGGCTAATATAATCCCTCTGTTCATTTACATCTAAAACCGGAATCGCAATAATATCCCCAGCTTGTATGTTGATTGTGGGATTTTTGACATTAAGTACGACGTTGGTTATTTTTGTATTCATTAACCCCAATAAAGTATTAATGTCACTTTTTTTAGGCATAATAGCACATGCAGCTGATTCCATTATAAAACCCTCAGGCATATATCTTGCTGAAAATACACCAGTCGATATTTTTGACCAAGTTATTCCTTGCTTATAGAACATATCAAGACTTTTCAAAAAACGTGACCAATGTTTTCCACCGTTCTTAAAGGTACAAAACTTTTTTAACTCTTCACCGTCATTTTCCCAATTGATAAGATACTCATTATTTCCATACCATCGTCTAAATGAGCCACCTTTGTTGCAAAAAATCCATTTATAACCTCTCCCCATATAGGATGAATCAATAGAAAAAGCTACATTAGAAGTTCCTACTTCAAACCATAGTCTTAGAAACCGTCCATTGTCGCTTGTTGAAGAGCCTGTAATTGTTTTGAAGAGTTCGCCTATAGGTTTCCCCTTGCTGAAATCAGATAATAATGCTTCACTTATCCAGTATGCCACCGGAGTACCAGGAATCTTGAAGAAATTATCCTGATTGGTGATATAGCGGTTTTCGCCAGAGTGAAACATATCCTCTTTCTCTTGCTGCGTAGTCGGCTCAATCAGGCGACAATAAGTACCAGCATAGCCGGAAATATGGTTATTTCGTATAACAAAACTCGTGGTTTGCACCACTTCCCCGCCGATTTCTTCAAACGCCCTTGCCCCAAGGTGCGCCATGTTCACAGTCTCAATGGTCAGCAGCTTTTGGCGCAGTTTTTCATAGCTGCTGAGGAACATCCATGCGTGCTGGGTAATCATGGCCTGATAGCCGTTTTTCCTTGTCAGCATACGGCAACGCTCGATAAACACCGCAAACAAATCGCTCTTACTGTCCGGGAAATGCTGTTTCACATACTTGGACAGTTCATTTCCCATGCCGCTGCCGCCCATATAAGGCGGATTCGTCACCACCACATGGTACTTCTGCGCCAGCGCCTGACGGAACTGCCAGCGCCCTATGCTGTTCTCCCCGTACAGGTCGGTCTGGGTGTCCGGCTCTGGTTCCAGCTCGTCCACCTGAATGAGAGAGCCAAACTCCTGTCCTTCCGGGTAGTCCTCCGGCCAGTACACATGGGGCTGAGGAATTTCACTGCGCCGGAGAAAGCGGTGGTCATACTGGGTCGCCTTCATCATCACCGCAAAATAGGCAAGCTGGGTCGCCCGCTGGTCGATGTCCAGCCCCCACAGGTTGTTCTCTATGATTATAACTACTGCCTCCCGTGGGGTATAGCCGTAATCCTCATAGATTTGCACCAGCACGTCAAAGAGCACGCAGAGGATGTGCCCCGAACCCATACAGGGATCGATGACCCGAATCTCCTCCGGGGTCAGGGCGGCATACTCCTTCCGAATCTCCGCCAGCTGCGCCTGCACCTCCGGTTCCTGCTCGGCTTCGTCCAGATAATACTTCCAGCCCGCCTTCAATTCGTTGTTGGGATGCCCCTCCAGCCACAGTCGGCCAAGGCTGTTTTCGACCATGTAATGGACGATCCAGTCCGGGGTGAAAAGCTGGGTAGCGGCGGGGATATTCTCCTTGGTGATCTTGATATTCTTTTTCAGGTTGGCGAATACCTTGTCCTTGGGTTCGGTGTTGTAATACTGATACAGCCAGCCGATAATCTGCACCTGATCCGTCCAATCAGCCTCCGGGATGGTGGTGACCATCTGCTCAATGACACTGCCTTCCCGGAGCAGGTTGTCCGGGAGGAGCAGCTCGGTGTAGTCCTCAATGCGCTGGAACATTTTGGGCAGGATGCGGTTCAGGGCGTTGCACTGGACGATGAGCAGGTATTTGTACAGCTCTTCGGTCTTGTTGGCATCCTCCAGCTCATAGACCTTTTCCATGTCCAGACCGTCCAAGTCCAAATGGATGGCTTCTGCAAGGATCTGGGGTTTGAACTCACCAGCTTCGTTGGTGAACACTCGGACACGAGAGGGCAGGTAGCCGTTTACCTCCATATAGCGCAGAGCGGCAAAGCGGTTGAACCAGGTGTAGGCCACTTCCTCCATGACCTGTCCGTAGCTCTTTTCCTTGATTTTGCTGATCAGCGCCTGACGCTGGCGCTTCTCCGCCTGAGACAGGAGGTGTCCGTTCACGCTCTCTGCGTAGGGATTTCCGAAATCCGTCTCGGAAATCCCGTATACCTGAGCACGCTTGGAGACCCGCTCGATCAGGTCGTTTCTTGCCCAGATGGCGTATTTTTTGATGGCGTTTTTGTCCATAGTATTCACCTCAGCAGACCTACCAGTGTCTGTTCTTTTTCATAGCAGGGACAACGTACCCTTGCACAGAGCGCTGTCCATATTTGTTGTATTCCCGTATAAAGCGGAGATCCTGTTCCCATTTATCAACCGCATCACGATACCCGATGTGATGCCGGTGAAAATGGATCAGGAATTCCAGATGGCTCATGATCTGCGCCTTGGTCATCAGTTTATAGCAAATCAGCTTCACTAGCAAGGATTGACGATATGTATCCGAATAATTGGATTGAGCGGAAACGTTATAGCCGTACAGATTCAGTTCGCTTGCCATGCTGAGGTTCGAGCCAAAATGATTGATCGTGCCATCTTTGTCTACTATGTAGGGCTTTACATAGGGCAGTCCATAAGCAGAAACAGAATCGTTGTAGGTTTCGGCATTCATGTAGTATCGGTTTTGCTTTTTGGCATAGTATGCGTTTAAAAGGATGTATTTTTTTGCATCCGGGAAGTAAATCTGTACCGTGGCAGACTCTACCTCATATTTCTCCAGCGCCAGTTTCAGCGTGTAGATATACAACGGAACCGGATCGGTGTTTCTTAATACATCGTCTTGTTCGGCATACTGGGACAGCACCGAGCCACGCTTCACTTCCTGCAAACGCAGTTTCAGTTCTCCATATTCCATCTGAGGATTCTGATGTAACAGCGTCTGTAATACTGCTCCGGCAAAGCGGTGTTCATGCCAGTAGATTCCCTCGGACATATTGACCTCGTTCTTCTGATTTGTGATGCCAATAAATCGAATGTCATACCTTCCTGATGTAAGCCGAACTACTGAAACAGAATCTGAATCCGGGAGTTCAATTGGATTCTTGGGCAGTTTTTTCCAGAAATCAATCTCCGGGGAGTGTTCCTGCGTGTTGCTCGATGTCACTGATGGCTTATTCTGTATCTTCTGGAGACCGGTCTTTGCTGGTATCGCTTGATCTTTCGTTCGTTTGAGCAGATAGTGCGTGTTGCAGTACAGGCAGCAGTAACCCTTTTTGCCTTTTACATTGTACAGGTGGGTAAGCGGCTTTCCGTCTTGCTTGCATCTTACCGGCATTGTGTCCAGCATAACGACAGAGGATGGGGTAAATGGTGCCCGAGGATTTTTCCGGTAATAAAGCACTTGCGCTTTATAGTTCTTCTCTTTTTCTTCGAGCGTTTTTTGGCGTTGTGCCTCACGAGCCTTTTTCTGGTCTTTTCGCTGCTTCTTTTGTGCTGCCTGCGCCTTTTTCTCTGCCTGCTTTTTCAGTCGCTCTTCTTCAAACAGACGCCTTGCTTCGGCTTCTTTTCTCTCCAATTCAACTTCAAATTGTTTCCGTTGATACTCCCGGTACGCTTCCATGGCAGGGAGATACTGATAGACCTTATTTTCAATGATAACGGATGAGAAATTTGCCAGCGGAGCAAAACCAGCGTAGCTCACTTTACAGTTTGCACACGTTCCTTCCCAAATGCGTACATCCGAGCCCAGCCAACGAATGGTGCTCTCGTTGATTTCCAGGGGTTTGTTATGGACAGGGCACAGAATTTGCAATTGTCTCACCCGCCTTGGTCATTGGTTAATTCAGCTTAATGCCGTCGCAGCCTTTCAAAAGCTGTTTCATATTGCTGCGCACCTTCTCGATGTAGTCATCAATCTCCTGTTCCGTCCGCAGCGTCTTTGCCGGGAACATCGCCTGCCGGTGGAACGCTTTGATGACTTCTCTTTTCGGCGGCGTAGGTGGAGTGGGTGGAGGAGGTGTCACAGCATTCTCTATCCTTCTGACCGTATCATCCTTGTACTGCCAGATGGGAGGAATCAGACCGTCCAGCAGCGCCAGCGTCTGGTACGAAGCAATCTTCTGCTTTTGCTGGGCGAAGAAGTTGTCAGCAGTGTCAGAGAGTCTTCTTGCTGTGATGTTATTTCCAGCCAGAGTGTGGATCTCCTCCATACACTGACGGACAATTTCCAGCAACTCACTCCGCTTGGCTTCCAGCATCTTGTCGTGGGACTCCCTGACCTTCGCCATAAGACCGTTCAGTTCGGGAATACGGTGATACTGGAATCTGCCAGTGGAGGGTATCGTAATCAGAAGTCGAATCTGGTTCAGCGCCTGATTTGCCGCTTCGTCTTTGGCAAGATAGTCCAAGTCAACCCGCAGGTCAGATTCAAACCGTACAGCGGAGTCAAAGAGGGAGACCCTGGTCTTAAAGAACTCCTCCACGTTTTGCAGGGCATCCCGCATGTCGTAGAGGTTGTCCTCCCGTTCAATCACACGATCAATCAACGCTATGTTGTCTTTCTGCTGGGAGAGGACATCTTTTACCACCATAATTGCCTGCTGTACCTCGCCCTGATCCGGGTACTTATGGCCGGTGTAGCGTTGAGACAGCTCGTTGTAGTGGTTCAGCAATCCGGTGAACTTGTCCACGATGTGGGCAATCAGGCCATCCTCATCCTCCGGCACGTCCATCTCGTCAAAGAAGTCCCGAAGAATTTCGCGGACTTGCCGGATTTTTTGGATAGAAATCACCTGTCGTTTGGAAATGGATGTCTTTCCGATTTCGCTCTTCTTGCGCAGCAAATCAGGCAGTCTGGGATAGCTGGGCTGAATGGTATTGCCGCCGTATTTGATGGTAACCTTCTGGGCGAAGATCAGCATGGCCACCACTGCTGCAATGTCGATCTCCCGCCAGCCATAGGGCTTCTTCTGGAACCGCTCCTGAACATCGGACATGGTAGTGGGCAGGTGTTGGTTAAACTGGATTTCCAGATATCGCTCCACTTTGGCGGCTGCATTGCGGTTGGGTTCTTCGCCGGGAATGGAAATCTCCTCTCCCTGAAGAATGCGATAGATATCGGCATCTGTCTCAGCAAACCTTGTAATCAGATCAAGCTCGCTGTATACATGAGAAACTAGGTATTCCAGCGCCCGGTCAATCTTATTTTTGGCATCTCCGCTCTTGAAGTCCATGCGTTCCCCGTCCACATAGAATTCCGCGTCTTCAATTGCCTTTCTCAGGTGATCTGTGGCGGCAAGCTCATATTTACCCGCTTCTTCCTGCTGGTCACGGATAATATCCTGCACGGACTTGGGCAGCTGCGCCACATTACGCTGCTTCACATACTTACGAATCTTCATAGCGTTTTCCAATGATTCATAGTACGGATTCTCCGCCAGCACCACAATGGCCTGACCGGAAGATTCTGCCATCAGCCGCAGTTCGTTCTTTTCCGTAGGATCAGTGGCTACCGTCAAAACACGGAGCATCATTCCGCCCGTCAGCGCACCAACTGCCTGTCCGTCCACCATCTGATCGAAAGCAAAGTCATATCTTCCATGGCGGAACTTCTTGGTGGTATAGATGTCCGCAAATATCATCTGCGAAATGCGGCCTACGATATCTGCTGTTGCCACAGGAGTATTCTTGATCTCCCGCTGAATGTCCTGCTCTTCATCCGTCAGAAAGTTATAGGTGTCGCCGGAACGTCCGATATAGTTTTGGCTCATCAGGCGGTTCAGAGAATCTCTCACCTGCTCCCGCACGGTGATCTTGTCCATACGGATGTCGTCCGCCATCAGGATAACAATATTATCCAGATTTGCCTTCACATCATCATTCACATAGCGAACCAGATACAGGAGCTTCAGCACGTCTACGTCTTGGGATTCAATTCCGTTCCCCTCTAATGCGGCACGATCGCAGCGCTCGATCACTCGGCGGATGGAGCTGTCAAGGAAGGTGTGTACAGTATCATAGAAGAGGTAGAACGGAGCCAAAGCAAACTCGTCCTTCTCCTTGATCTTCTGAGCCGCCTCCTGAAATCCAGACAGCATGGACCGCTCGCCGCCAGAGAGATGCTTGCCGGAATTGCCGTGCTTGCGAATCTCTGCAAATACCTTCTGCATCAGAATAAATTGATACGGCACAAAGGGGAAGTTTCTTGTAAACTCACCTGCACCGTTATATCCCTTAATGTCCCGAATCGCATCTGTAAAGGAGAACAGGTTTCGAAGTACCGATTCATTGGCAGTATATACCTGCTCCAGTTCACGCTCCGCTTCCTCTGTTTTCAAAAGAACACGCTTCTGGATAACCTCGTCCGCAGAGGAGGACGAGAGGGAAAGACGGGTCTTAAAACGGGCCTGAATACGAGAAAACTCATTTTCGCGGGCTTTGATGATTTCATCAATGGCTTCCTGTCCGGTACAGACCACCCAAACCTTTCCGCCGCACTCGCTGCCGATCTTCTCCACAAGGGACTGCAGATTGATCAAAAGATCGGTATCTCCGCCAACATACTGTCCCACCTCGTCCGCCATGAACAGGAGTCGGAAATCACGAGGCTGTGCATCTACATATTCTTTAATCTCAGAAACGAGCTGGGCGATAGAAGTTTCAACCGCCTCAGTACCGTTAAACCAGTTGCTTGCAGCCTGCTCACTCATGCCGAGCACTCTCTGCATGGTGGCTACAATGTCATCCTCAAAGAAGGCATAGGCATCACGAGACTCCAGCCACGGTGCGCCGTTTATTTCTTCAAAGACCCGGCGAAACTCCTCCGTCTTTCCTTTTTTGTCAACAAACTGTTCCAGCTTAGCCACTTTCAGGTTCTCACCATAGAAACCAAGATAGTTATAGAACATCTTGGCAAAAACACGCAAAACTGCGGTCTTGTCCTTATTGATAGAGCCTTCAATGTCGATGTTAAACAGGATCGTATCCGTGCTGCCCTTCGTCGCCTGATCGATGAGCATGAAGGTTGCGGGGTCATCTGCAAATTTAGCCCGAAACCGCTCTACAGTCTTTACCCCCTGTACCTCTTTGTTTTCCAAAAGATAGGACAACATTTTCAGGAAGTGAGATTTACCGCTGCCGAAGAAGCCGGAGATCCAGACGCCAATATCTGCAGTAGTTTCGTTGAAGGACTCAACGTAATTGTTGAAGAAGGTGATAAAGTGTTTCTTCAGCTCTCTGGTGATAACATATTCGTTCAGTTCCTGAACAAGCACGCTGCTCTCATCCTGATCGACCTTGACGACACCGTTTATCTTGCGGTTGATGTCATTCTTGAACATCGATTGTATTCTCATGTCGCAGTTCCTTCCTTATATAACCTTGAACGCACGATAGTATGCATTCGGTGTCAGCTTATCAAACAGTTTCACATAGCGGCCATCGAAGGTACCCGGATACATCACCAGCACGGGGACATCCGAGAAATACGGCTGCATGGCATCCAGCAGGGCATGAACCCGGATAAAAGGGAATGCTTCTCCAACACCGGTAATCATGATCACATCTCCCGGCTCATGGGGTTCATACTGCATTTTCCCAATAAACGCTGTATTGCTGGCTATGCGCTTCATCTGATCCAGCACAAACTGCTTTCCTTTTTTCTCCTCCTGCTGGGCAATACGATCAGTGATTCGCTTGTCATCACAGATAGAGAGAAATACATGATACAAGTTGTACTCGATCAGGTGGCAGTTCAGGCTCTGGTCGGTCATCAGCTTCTCCGTAAAATGCCGGACGGTCATCTCATCCTTCGGGTCATAGCAGAAGATCTGGATATTCACCTCGTTAGACAATCCCTTTCCCTCCAGAAAGCTGGGCTCCTGAATTCGCATCCGCAGATTGTCAAGCCGCTCCATTAATTCGCTCATTTGCTTTTCCTCCTAATTCAGACAGTTAAATGCCGGCAGCGCCAGCTCCTGCCCGGATGCTCGGATGGCATTTTCCAATATAGGCGCAATCAGTACAGGATTCAGATGGTCAGCATTGATGCCGTCAAGATAATCATTCTCCACGAGTATCCTTTGAAGCACCTGCTTCAGTTTGGCAACGGTAGAATCGCTCCATGTCGCTACCCCATCATCCTGCTCCTGCAGCCGGATAAAGAACGTGTTCAGATCCATCTTGCCAAACGAGAGATCTAACTCTCGATACTTCGAGCCCACTACCGTCAGCATAAAATCCCAAACAAGCCTATATTGACGCATCATAGCGTAGAGGCAGATCTGCTTTGAAACGATGCTTGGCTGAGTGGCAAGTGCCTGCACCAGAGAGTCATCCTCCATGCATTTCAGCCTTCTGAGGCAGGTAAGTGCCATTCTTCGCACGGTTTTCTCCGTTGGGTATTGGAATAGATTCTCGCTTACAATGCGATCCACAACGCTCTCATCGTCAAGTCCTTTGCAGACCAATTTTGCTGTCGTACGCATTTCATAGAACAGGAACTGTTCCCTTGTAATGACAGCAGTATATGGACTGGCAGCACGAAGTGCAGTTTTGTCTTTTTCGATCATAGATTCCTCTCCACCACTGGGCTTGTACCTGTGCTGCACAGATGGGATGATTCCTTTGCAGCATTATCATTGATTCCACGGCATTCTGCTTTTTGTCTGGATGCAAAATCAAGTGCTTTCATTTCTGGCATAGAATAATTCTTGCGCAGACTGCACTTCCATGACCGTCAGTTCGCACCAAACACCACAAGGGCAATAATCACAATCACAAAAATCATGATAATGGCCCCTTTGGCCGTTGACAGCAGATCTTCGGTGCTTTTCTCAGAAGATGATTCCGTTTTTCTTTTGCAGTCATCGGCAGACGCAGCATATCCCTTGCCGCTTCTCGATCGTTGCCCAGTATATACAGTTCCCGTATTACTTACACTTTCCTTCTGTTTTTTCATGTAGGAGAACATAACTGCGTCGAAGTCCGCATCCTCCATTTCAGTCTCGAAATCATAGTCCACGGATTCTTCACCTCCATCGAGAAAAGCATCGCGCCCACATCATAGCGTCTTAGCAATTTCCGTCCTCATTCGCCCGCATACTCCCAAGGTTCAGGCGGCAGCAGTTCTCCCAGTTTCCTTCTCGCCATCTCCTGTCCCCGGATGGCATCCGCAAGGCTTTTCCGGTACATCGTCTCGCCGCTTTCTACCATCTCATAGAGGAACCACTCCGCCCGTTGAAAGGATGCAAGAGCTCCTTTGAAGTCCTGCGGCGTACCTTTTCCTTCCAAGAACATCCATCCCAGGCGCAGATAGACCGGACCCGCAACACGCAGCTCATCTTGCTGCTCCATGCTGTTCACACACCGCATATAGATACGAAATGCTTCCACTTCATTCTTCCGCACATACAGACCGCCCCGGTACATATCGCCAATCTTATAAAGCGATACCAGTTGACCGGCGAACGCTCCCTGCGCAAAGCAATGAAATGCCTTCTCATAGTCCGGCTCTCCCACTCTCCCGTAGTAGTAGCAGTATCCCAGATTCTCTGCTGCCAGCTGGTTTCCCTGCTCTGCGGCCATGGTGTAGTAGCGCACAGCCTGTTCATAGCTCTGTTCAAATCCCCGCTTGCCGTCGTAGTAAAGAGCCCCCAGCGTATTCATGGCATCATCGTTTCCGCCCTCTATCTCCATCTGGAGCAGTTCCACGATGAAATCCAAGAGGATGGCAGGATAATACGACGGCTCTCTCTGCGCCAACAATGTGGTAGCAATGGTATAGGGCGAGGCTGTTACCTCTCCGTCATCACCCGTCAGGGAAGAAAGGTAGCCGTAGATCCAAGAATACTCAGTCTCGTCCAACAGTGCAAGTGTGTCATAGACCGCTGTGGTCAAATCGTGGTACTCTGACATATTTGTCCCTCCCGATAGATTACTTCCAGCGTATCATATCAGAGCGTTTCTCCAGCAGGGTCGTCTCCCAGACGACAAATGCCAGTGCGTCTATCATCTCATCCATTTCCCGGATATTCCTCGTCTGTACAGTGAATCGGACAATAATAAGTATGAAGGGAGTATGCGATTTGCACATACTCCACTCCGTAATTCCAGCCTATTGCATTTCTTTTGGTGCAGATGGCAGTCTCGCTGTACAACGCCAAATATTATGCACTTTTGATTATATCGTTTCCAACATAATTAGTCAATCTTGAGGTGATGTAAATCGCTGACAGCTCATAGTTTTTTGACAAAAAAGAGGTGTTTTGCCGCGATTCCGGCGAGCCGGCAGTCATTTTTCTCAACGCACAAAAGCCCCAATTCAATACATCTTACCTCCAATGCGACAACACGACTTTCTTCTTAGGCTTCGGGATGCTGCTCTGCGCCGCTTCTCTGGATGGGTACAGTCTGCTTCGACGCAGGCGTAACCAGCCGCAGCCGTTTTGACAACACAAAACAGCAAAATCTCCATCCGTCTTCACTACCTTCACCTCTTGGATCAAGTGACCGTTTTCTACGATGAAATACATCTCCCCACTGTTGATCTGTTTGCACATTGCGCTCCCCCCTATCATTTCTCAGGAATAGTAAAGCAAATCCGCAGTCCCATAGACAGGACTGCGGTTTTGCAATGATGGGACACCCATTTTCACAACAATGCTGCTACTTTCTGCTTCCGTCCACACCTGCCAGCTGTCTGGCACACTTCTCAGCGGATGCGAATTTGAAGTAGTGGAAGGGTATGTGATAGGTACGGATAATCTTGATGATTTTGTAGAAGAACGCATGGCGGATGCTGTTGGGTTGAAGCCAAACCATCTCCGCATGGCGGATCAGGCTCGCCTCCGGCTGCATATCTCGGTCAATGAATCGGACATCCCCCTCCAGCATGGGTTTGATCGCTCTTGCCCAGCTGTCGTGACCGCCAAAAATCACGGTGGTGTGGCGCACGGTGTACGGAAGCACAACTTTTTCCTCGTATTCCACAAGTTCCGGTTCCAGATTGTTCTCCTGATGGAACAGAATTTCCCGAAGCTCCGCCACCTCCTGATGCTCCCGCTGGCTGTTTTGAAGCAGTTCCTCATAATCCCGGCGCAGGTTCCTCGCCTCCCGGTCCGCCTCATACGCCATCTGTTTCAGCCGCTGGTTTTCCTGTTTCAGCGCTGCCAGCCCGTCCTGACGGTTTGTGTCCAGCTTGTCCTTCAGCTCAGGAAGTACCTCCGTCTGGATTCGCTCCATCACTGCCGGAACCAGCTTGTCAGCGAAATCATACTCTACAAAGGGCATATGGGACTGATACCGATTTTCCCCGGCAACCACCATGGCATAGAGCATGGGAAGCTGTGCCTTTTTCCCGTTGATACCGTAATGCTTCAACAGGCTCAGCGCATCATCGTACCGGTGGAGGTCACGGGGCAAAAGGCATCCGGTTGCCTCATAGAACGTCTGCGCCAGATTCACCCGAATCACATCATCCGGGTCACTGCTCCGGTTCTGATAGCTGAGCTGGTACCAATCCGCCATCTCCGACGGCTTACTGACAGGGGGCGGAACCACATCCGGTTCAAGACCGTAGTACTGTTCCCAGCGCCAGTCGTCTATCTCTTCAAAGTCCGTGTGATACCAGGGCAGCATACTTCCGGCGCAGGAGGCAATTGCAGTGCCAAGAAGGTAGAGCCAAGGCAAATCGCTGTCTGTGTCCAGCAGATAGAGCAGAGCAAAACACATCTCATAAGGGTCGGCGGGACGGAAGGCGGAGACAATCTCAGCGATTTCTGTACCAAAATCCCTTTCTATCACAGCAGAAGGCAGATACATGAGCCTGCGAAAGAAAAACGCCATTCTCACCGCATCAAACTTGACCTCGTCCATCTCCCGATCAAGACGGCGGGCATCCGATTCAAACCAGCCGCCCAGCTCTGCCGGGTCTGTGGTCAGATCATCCAAAATACTGGCAGAACCGGAACGCACACCAGAAGAAAAAATCTGCATGGGGTCAGGTTGCTGCAACAGAGAAGCGGTTCGTTTCTGTTCCTCCCGTTCTAACAGAGCGTGAGCTCTTTTTGCCATATGTTCATAGAAACGGTCTATTCTTGCCGCAATCTCCTGTTCCTTTGGGCAGAAGGTGGCACGGCAGCGGAAGTATAGCTTCACCAGTTCAAACAGCTTTTGCTCGAAGGTGTTGACTGCCTCATCTTTGTCCTCCTGCGGTATCATATCCAGCAAGGCTTCAAAGCGTCTGCGTGAGGGTACGTCCTGATGCTGTGCCTCCATTGCCGTGAGCAGATCGGACACGGTACGTCTTCCGGTTTCCTGCTTCTGCGCTTTCCGTACTGACCGCTTTTTCCCCGGAATCTCACAATCCCCATTGCGGTTTTCAATGGCGCATAGCATTCCGGTAATCACGTCTTCCTCATGGACAGGGTCGTAGAGACTGACCATATTTGCCGACTCTATGAGGTCTTCCTCTCGCGGCAGCAGGGCAACCGCATCCCGTATTCGTCCGTTTCGCTTGATATGATCCAGCATCCAGATGGCGGTGCCCACAAGCAGGTTCAAATCATTCTCCAAATCGTCGTAGCTGGCCAGTGGAAGGGCATTCATATAAGCCCAATCCTCCTCGATGGAGAACAGATTCGGAATGTCGGGACAGATTGGCTCCGCCAGCGCCCGTATCTTCGGCATATAGCGCATGAGGGCGGCGGTGCGGCGTTTGATTCGTACAGGCTCCATATCAGCCTGTAGGAAAGCTTCGGCATGAGTTCGCACCATCCTTCTTTGCCGTTCTGCGCTTTCTTTGAAGGTTCGCCGGATCATGGATTCCAATTGCCTGGGGTCGCTATAGTCGGGAGATTCGTATGGTTTTGGAGCGTTTGACCCTTTTTTCTTCTGCTTTTTCGCCATATGTTTCCTCGCTGTTTCTTTTGTAGGATGGGTTATTGTCTATCTGCCTGGAACATGGTACAATGCAGGATATTTTATGTGAAAAGAGATGTACCCAGTGATTTACTACTGCCAGAACTGTCGATATACGTTTTCCGCTGATGCACTCCCGGAACGCTGCCCGGATTGTGGGAAGGTGGCAGTTCGTCTTGCCACAAAGGAAGAACGGGCAGAGTATGATAAGATTCAGGCGGAAATTGCCGCTGAAAAGTGGGATGGATCCGTAGAGCGTTGAGTATTTCAGAATGTTTGGGGCGGTGGGGCATTAAACTGGAATTCAACATGCTGTCCATTCAAGCAAGTATCTGTAATGCAGAGCATGATGAATTCTTGCCCCCGGAAGTTCTTTCTTCACAATACTGCGAATCGCTTTCATCCTGGGGTAATCATATGCTGTTGGAAGATTCAGTTCTTCAGATGACTGCATGTGATGAAAGGCTGACAGCATTTTTGAAGGAAGCACTCTGGTCACCTCAAGAGCCCAATCGAATAGTGTAGAGGGTTTAGCCATTCCTACAATCAGTAGCTTGCCGCGAGGTGCCAGAAGGAATTTTGCTTTCTTCAGGACGCTTGTCATGTCCATATGATGGATGGAGGCTAGAAAAACGATAGCGTCAAATGTCTTGTCTTTGGTGAAATCCTCAAAGCTGACGCAGATATATTCAACAGCATCCCCATTCTTAACGGAGCGTGCTTTTTCTATACAATGCTTATCCGTATCAATTCCAACAATTCTCTTTGTTCCATCATCAAGGAACAAGGCAAGAGATCCGTCACCACAGCCCACGTCCAGAACGGTGCGACAACTTGCTACTTTCTTCTGCACCCAAGGATAATAAGCAGAATTGTGATTCCAGTACATAATTATCACCACAAATCCCAATTCATCCCTCTTGTATAACAGGATGTTCTCATTTAGTATAACCCAGAGCAACTTCGATTACAATATCAGGAACCGAGACCGGAGAATAAGGCTTCATATGTGGGTCAGATACAGCTTTACCATGCGGGCAATTCTGGACATAAAGCCTCTTCATTGGTAAGCGCCAGACGAGAGATTCCCTTGCAGGGCAGCATATAACCGAAATCGGAGGCTGCATCGTTGATGCAGCCTCCTTCTTTCCGATGTTTCATTGAAGGGTATTATACAGTCCCTCTCCGTCAGTTCCGTCATAGAGGGTCGCTTCTCCGATGAAGGCGTTGTAGTGGACGTCCACCTCGCAGCCCTCAGCAGTGAAGCCGCTCTCCGCACAGCCGGCCAGCGACGCAAGATAGAACACGCTTTCCGCATCCCCTGTAATCGACTGAAAATCGTTTTCGCCGCAGTCTGTCTTCACGTTGGAAAAGCCGGCATCGCCCTGCGCATAGCCAAGAGCATTGGACTGATACAGGGTATAGCCGTTATAGAAATAGCCGCTCATCGCGATACTGGCTTGTGTATCAGAAATGAGGGAACCGCCTGCACAGTATCCGCACAATCCGCCAAAATAGGTGTCTCGTCCTTCAGAGTCGATCTCTGCGCTGGTTTCTTTCGGAAGCGTGACACCGCTCACCGTCAGGTCGCCGCCGCACCAACCTACGACACCACCCGCCGCAGAATAGAGAGGGTCTCCTCCCTCTCGCGTGATGACCGAGAGGCTCATCTCTTTCAAGATGCAATCCGTAACCGTCACGCTTCCCTCTGCACGTCCGATCAGACCGCCGCCGCAGGCGTAGGTCGCGGCAGAGGGCTCATATCCTTCCGCATCGCTGCGAAGATTCATGGAGACGTGGGTATGCGTATTGAGCTCCGTAAGCTGGATATCATCATGGACAAAACCGACAAATCCGCCCATACACATCTGGGTGTCCGCAAGGGAATAGAACGCTGATACGATGCACCGTCCCTCCGGTTGAGTGATTTTTCCAAGCACTCCCCCGCTCTC
>ATWA01000041.1 GCA_000421005.1 Clostridiales bacterium NK3B98 | reverse complement strand
TTTTTCAGGTTGTTGATGACAGTCATGTGGCGGTGGGAGATCATGCCGCAGCCGATGATTGCAATGCGAATTTCCTTCATGTTTTTGCTCCTTTCGATAGTTCAATGAATATGTAGAATGGAAAACGATTGAAAATAGTCCGCTCCCTCCGTCAGCCCTTCGGGCTGCCACCTCCCTCAGGGAGGGAGGCTTTGGCAAAACATGGAAAGTTACACTTTTCACGGCAGTGCGCTACCTTTTTTAGTCTCGCCAGAGGCTCCCTCTCTGAGGGAGCTGTCACGGCAAAGCCGTGACTGAGGGAGTGCTACGGCTTTACCAGCCCAGAATCTTCAGATACTCCCGGCTCCGGCGGGCGCATTCCAGCGGCTCCATCTCATAGTGCTCGTCCTGCTCCACGACCACCCACTGAGCATTTGCCTCGATGGCGGCGGGGAGAATGTCCTCCCAGACCATCTGACCGAAGCCCACGGGACGGAAGCCGAAGTAACCGGTGTCGCCCTCCGCCTCTTCGGTGTCGATGCCGATGAGCTTGTACATATTCTTGACCTCGCCCCGCTTGATGTAGTCCTTCAGATGGACGACAGGGATACGGTTGGTGTACTTCTTGATGAAGCCGGGAGCGTCGCCGGTGGCCACGTCGCACCAGCAGGTGTCCAGCTCAGGCATCAGGTTGTCGTGGGGAATGGCCTCGAACATGGCATCGTAGCCCCAGCGGCCGTCAGGCAGTTTGACGAACTCGAAGTCGTGGTTGTGATACAGGAAGGTCATGCCAGCCTTGTGGATCTTCTCGCCAACCTCATTCAGCATGGGCAGGAACTTGGCGAAGCCCTCGGGATTCACCGGGCGATACTCCTCCGCCATGTAGGGCATGACCAGATACTTCACGCCGATGGTGGAATAGTCGGCGATAACCTTGTCCAGATCGTTCATCATCTCGTCAAAGGCCACATGGGCGCTGATGGGAACCAGACCCACCTCGTCCAGAATTTTCTTCACCTTTTCAGGGGCAATGCCGTACAGACCGGCCAGCTCCACGCCGTCATAGCCCAGCGCCTTCACCTGCTCCATGACAGACTTGAAGTTCTCGGGGGTGTTCTCCAGAAGATCTCTCAGTCCATAGACCTGAATTGCTACCGGAAGTTTCTTGCTCATAATCGTTCCTCGCTTTCTAACTGTAATTCATTGGTGGCAGTCATGTTGATTGGCTGTCTATCTACTCTTTACGATTATTATTATAGGTTTCCACTCAGTCTTCCGCTTTACAACTCTTTCAAATGATTTGCTCATTCTTGCATTCCACTCAGCAGAATGCACCGGTTGCGGGACAACCATCCCCTATTTTTTGCAACAAATGCACGACTGTTATTGCACAGGCGTTTTACTTCTCAATCACACGGTTATTTCCGAGAATTTCCGGGCGATATTTCATACTGTCCTGCTCAGTCAGGGGGCGGATCACCTTGCAGGGATTCCCCGCAGCAAAGCTCATGGGAGGAATATCTCTGGTCACTACACTCCCTGCACCAATGACACAGCCATCTCCAATGGTCACACCTGGGCAAACCACCACGTTTGCACCCAGCCAGCAGTGGTTTCCAATCTGCACTGGCTTTGCCCAGCAAAAGCGGGTGGGTCTTCCCTGTTCGTTCAGCATTTCCACACGCTCATCCGGCAGCATGGGATGGCAGGGGGTGACGATGGTCACATTGGGGCCAATGTCGCAATGGTCTCCGATGGTCACCCGGGCATCATCCTGAACCGTAAAATTGAAGTTTACAAACACATGGTTGCCTATCCTGGTATGGCAGCCATAGTGGAAGGTGCTTGGCCCTTGGAGAAAGGTATGCTCCCCTATTGCGCCAAGCAGATCCTTCAAGATGTGTTCCCGTTCTTCCGTTTCATCCTCATAGAGTCGGTTGTAGTCCAGATTCAGGTTATGCGCCTTCCGTTTCAGCGCTTTGAGCTCCGGGTCGGCAGGGCAGTATAGCCCACCCGCAAAAATCTTTTCCTCTTCCGTCATGGGATTACCGTCCAAACTTCTCTTTCAGCTTGGGTCCAGCCACCTGAATCAGAATGACCACAATCAGGATAACGCCCTTAATAGCATCGTTGATGAGAGAGTCCATTTTCAGCGCCACGATGATCTTGTCAATGATGGTGTAGCTCATAGCGCCGAAGAGAATGCCAAGGCACTTGCCCTTGCCGCCGCTCATGCTGATGCCGCCCAGCACCACAGAGGCGATGGCGTACATCTCGTAGCTGTTGCCCGTGGTGGCAGGGTCTGCGCTGGCGTTCATGGCAATCCACAGGAAGGCACCCAGACCAACCAGCACACCTGCGATCACAAAAACCACCATCTTGATCAGACTGACGTTGATACCAGCCATGGCAGCGGCCTTCTGGTTGGAGCCGATGGCATAGACTTTTTTGCCGAACTTGGTGCTGGTGGAGATGTAGACAAACAAAATCGTCATGAGGATCAGGATAATGCCTACCACGGGAATGGTAGCCACTTTCCCGTTGCCGAAGTTGTAGAAGGTCTGATAGCTGGCAATGCCGGAGTCCATTTTGTACACGGAGGAGCCGCCGCCGATGAGATTCTTGGGCAGATGCTGGCACAGATACTGGGCAATGGAACGGTAAATCAGCATGGTCGCCAGCGTGACGATAAAGGCAGGCATCTCCACCACGCCCACCAGCAAGCCGTTGACAATGCCAAAGGCAGCGCCCATGAGCAGGGCGCAGACAAGGGTGAGCAGAATGCTGCCCGACATATTGTAAATCACCACGCTGAGACCTGCCACAATGGCCATCATAGAGCCAACAGAAAGGTCGATCTCTCCGGTCAGGCAGATCATTCCCATGCCCAGCGCCAGAATGCCGATGACAGCGGAGTGGCGGAAAATATTCATCACGCCGCTCCAAGTCAGCTTGGTGCTGGTGATGGCATAGACAATGAAAATCGCAATCAATACGAAGATAAAACTATACTGGCTCCAAATCTTAGACAGAGCGTTTTGTTTCGGCTGTTTCAGGGCATTCATACAACTTTCTCCTTCTCATTGATGCCGGAGCCGGTAGAGTACAGCATCACGGTCTTTTCGTTGATCTCACTATGGCTCAGGATTTTCACAATGGTCCCCTCATAGAACACGGCGCAATAGTCGGCAACCTTTTGAATCTCAGGGATCTCCAAGGTGTTGATGAGGATGGTCTTCCCGTCCTTGGCAAGCTCCAAAATCAGGGCGTAGATTTCCTCTTTTGCGCCTACGTCAATGCCCTGTGTGGGGTTGTCCAGCAGCAGGATCTCCGCTTGGGTGTTCAGCCACCGGGCAATAAACACCTTTTGTTGGTTGCCGCCGCTGAGGGAGGTAATGCCGTCGGCACTGGTCTGTGCCTTAATATTCAGCAGCTTTTGATAACGGTGGAACCGTTCCTGCTCCTTGCCCTTCTGGATATGGAACTTCGTGGCGGAGAGGGTATGTTCTGCCAGATACATATTTTCCAGCAGGTTCATGTCCGGCACCACCGAGTTCTCCTTCCGGTTGTTGGCAAGCATGGCAATTTTGGAGCGCATGGCTTTATGGATGGAGTTGGCAGGAACCTTTTTGCCAAAGGCCTCCACACTGCCGCTGTGTACCGGGGTGGTACCAAAGATGCCCTGCATCAGCTCGCTGCTTCCGCTGCCCTGCAATCCGGTCAGTCCGATGATCTGTCCCTTTTTCACTTCCAGATCAATGTGGTGGAAGCCCTCCCCGGTGAGTCCAGTGAGCTTTAAAACCGTTTCTCCCACTTCCCGCTGCTGGTACAGCTCCCCTGCATTGGCGGAGTGTCCCACCATCAGCTCGGTGATCTTTTCCGGGGTGGTGTCAGCGATGTTGCCGTCGGCAATATAGGTGCCGTTGCGGAAAACGGTGTAACGGTCTGCCAGATCGAAAATCTCCGGCATTTTATGGGAGATGAAGATGAAGGACGTTCCCTTTTCCTTTAGTTTACGGAGAATCCCAAACAGATGGTCAATCTCCGCATTGTTCAGGGAGGTAGTGGGTTCGTCCAGAATGAGCAGTTTTGCCTGAAAGAACAGCGCCTTGGCAATTTCCAAAAGCTGTTTCTGGCTGGTCTTCAGGTTGGCCACCAGCTCGTCCGGGTCAATCTCCACGCCAAGCTGACGGAAGAGATCCGCCGCCTCCTGCTTCATTCGTTTTTTATCCAAAGCACCAAATTTGGTGGTATATTCGTGGGTTAAAAAGATGTTTTCATAGACCTTCAAGTCGTTAAACAGGTTCAGCTCCTGATGCACAAAGGCAATGCCTAGCCGTTCTGATTCCCGAATGGTCATGGTGTCGTAATTCTGTCCATCAAACCAGATGGTTCCCCCATCTCTCGGATGGACACCTGTGAGGACGTTCATCAGGGTGGATTTACCTGCGCCATTCTCACCCAGCAGGGCGTGAACCTCGCCTTTTTCCACCGTGAGTGAGACTCCCTTCAGCACAGGTACGCCGCCAAAGGATTTCTCAATCCCGCGCATCTCCAATAGTTTCATGTACGCTTTTCCCCTTTTGATTCTGTAATCTGGCGGAACAGACATCCACCCGCTTCCCCACAGTTCTGTGGCGCAGTCATATTCAGATACGCCGATGAGGGAGCCAGTGCTGGCCCCCTCGATCGGTTCCATTTTCGGTTAATACATTAGAAAGAGGGATAGTTGTCCACGTTCTCAGCAACCACGTTCTCGCAGGCGATGACGTGATCCTGCTCCACAGGCTGGCCGTTGAGGTGATCCACCATATCCTGAATGGCGGTCTGGATCATGGCAGGGCTGTAGGTGACGGAGCAGACACCGCTGAACTGGCTGGCGATGTCGGCATAGTTGTTGCCACGGATGACGTCATACATCTCGCCCAGACCGCCGCAGCCGGTGATGGCGGGAGCATTGCCCAGGAAAGCGGTCTTGGTAGCGTCGTCAATGCCGCCGCCGGCCAGAGCCTCGAACACGCCCATGGACAGCTCGTCGTCCTCGGCATAGATCCACTTGATGTCGGTGTTGGAGCTGTCGCCCATGAGGGACTCGAAGGACTCCTTGGTGTTGGAGCGGCTCCAGTTCATAGCGCCGGAATAGGTGATGTTTTTCAGGTCGTCCTCAGTCCACTTGTTGGCATCGTCGATCAGAGCGCCGTCGAACTCCAGCTCGCCGGTGAGGTACTTGGTGAAGCCCTCGTCCCGGAGGGTGGTGACAGAGGAGGTGTCGCCCTCATAGACATAGACCTTGTCGCCGGGCTTCATGCCCAGAGACACGAAGTAAGCAGCGGAGCCGGCGCCGATGCCCTCATTGTCGCCCTTCACGTTGGACACAGCGGAGGGAGCCACAGCATCAATGATGCGGTCAAATGCCACATAGGGGATGCCGGCGTCAACCACCTGCTGGATGGCGGACTGCACGGTGTCGTCCATGGGCTGGATGACGATGGCGATATTCTCCTCACCGGAAGCCACGATGTCCTCCAGCTTGGTGATCTGCTCGGCAGCGTCGGCAGCGGTGATGACCTCTGCGGTATAGGTGCCCTCGGCGTTGACTTCCTCGGCCTTCTCCTTGGCAAAGGTGGCCACGGAGCCAGTCCAGCCGTGGTCCTCAGAGGCAGTGAGCACATAGATGTGGGTGCCGGCAGCGGCGGTCTCAGCGGGAGCCTCGGTCTCGGCGGGAGCCTCGGTCTCAGCGGCCTCTTCGGCGGGAGCCTCGGTCTCGGCGGGCTGCTCAGCAGGGGCAGCGTTGTCGCTGCTGCCGCTGTTGCCGCCGCAGGCGGCCAGAGACAGCACCATTGCCAGTGCAAGGATCAGTGCAAACAGTTTCTTCATAACAATATTCTCCTTTGGTTTATTATTCCAGCACCATTCTCACGCCGCCGTAGATACCCGCGTTGTTGCCCAGCTCTGCCAGCTTGAACTCGGTCTCCCGGGAAGCGTGAAACGCATAGCGCTTGAATTCTTTACGGATGGCTTCGATCAGAATGGGACCAGCCTTGCTCATGCCCCCGCCAATGACGAAGGCCTCGGGATTGACCACACAGGCGGTGTTGGCCAGTGCCTTGCCCAGCAGGTTGCCCACCTGATCCACCATTTTCAGAGCGACCTCGTCACCCTTTTTCGCCTCGTCAAAGATCTCCTTGGCGGTGAATTTCTCCATCTCGTTCAGGCTGGACTTGGACTTGGGATGGCTGGCGAAGTAGCGCTTGGTGATACGGACGATGCCGTTGGCAGAGGTGTACTGCTCCAGGCAGCCACGCTTGCCGCAGCCGCAGGGCTCGGGGTCGTCGTCAAACATGGACATATGTCCCAGCTCACCGGCAGCGCCGTTGATGCCTGCCAGAATCTTGCCGTTGATGATGACGCCGCCGCCCACTCCGGTGCCCAGCGTCACCATGACGATGCTCTGGTAGCCTTTGCCGCCGCCCTGCCACATTTCGCCCAGAGCGGCCACATTGGCGTCGTTCCCCGCCTTGGCCTTCATGCCTGTGAGGGATTGGAGACGGCGCTCCACGTTGAACACATCCCAGCCCAGATTGACGCACTTGAACACCGTTCCGTCCGGGCCAACAGGTCCGGGGACACCGATGCCAATGCCCTCTACGTCCAGCTTGGAGATGTCCCGCTCTTCCAGCTTGTGCTCTACCGCCTCCGCAATGTCAGGGAGGATGTAAGAGCCCTCAGACTCAGTACGAGTGGGAATTTCCCATGCGTCCAGCAGGTCGCCATTTGTGGTGAACAGCCCCATCTTGATGGTAGTGCCGCCAATGTCCACACCGAATGCGTAGGTCTTCACAATGAACTCACTCCTGTTTTATTATTCTTCCCGCCTCTGCTATGGGAGAGGCGGGTAAGTTGACTTGCTCAAAGTGGATCACATCACCGAAACGTGGGGATTGGCGAGCCACTTCCACCTCTGTCGATTACACGATCAGCAGACGGCGGCTGTTGGTGTTCTGACCGAACTCCCGGAAGTAGATGACTGCAGGCTTATCTGGATCCTCCAGTGCCTCCATGAAGGGGGGCATATAGGAGTGGGTGCAGCAAAAGCCGTAGGTAATGTCATGGAAGCCCTGTGCCAGACCGCCGGGCTTTTTGACAACCAGGGTTGCAGGCTCCATGGGATGCCAATGTTCCTTACAGTTTTGGCGCATTTCAGCATAGGAGTAGTCCTCGCCGTTCACCCGCCACATAATTTCATCTGCGCCGAAGGTCTCGCCGTCCACAATCAGATGGCCGGGCTTAATCTGGCTGAGGTACACGCCCCGGTAATAGGGCAGGCGAATCTTCAGCTGGAAGCCGGTGATCTGGCCGTTTTCTTCAATATTATGGAAACCAACCGATTGAATGACCTGTTTATCCATAATTCCGCCTCCTTAGTAACCCAGAATGTTCTTCATCAGGATGTGGTGCTTGCGCAGGGTCTGACCCACCTCATAATCCTGATCGTACTTGTCCGCACCCTCATACTCGCTGAGCAGATAGCCGTCCCAGCCGTGCTCCTTCAGGATGGTGAGCACTTCCTTGTAGGGGATGGTGGTCTCCTCAAAGTCGTCGTTCATATGAATGAACTTGGCATGGCAGCAGTAGATGTAGGGCAGCAGGGGGATGATGTCCTCCGGCTCGCTGGGGACAAAGTGAGGATCCACAAACTCGCCCTCGTCAAACTTGGTGCGGAAGACAGAGAAGTCGATATTCAGACCAAAGTTCTTGGTGCCGGTCTCCTTGATGAAGTCCACATAATCCTGAATCATCTTGCTCTTCAGGCTGGTGGGGATGTGGATCTCCGGGCAGAGCTTCAGGTCAAGGCGTTCAGCCAGAGG
Organism: Clostridiales bacterium NK3B98; assembly: GCA_000421005.1. Lineage (GTDB taxonomy): Bacteria > Bacillota > Clostridia > Oscillospirales > Oscillospiraceae > Onthomonas. Next base: position 15,973 of record ATWA01000041.1, on the reverse strand, counting down.
CAGCACGCCCTTGATGATCTCCCGCCAGTTCTCCACCGGGTCAAGGGCATCGTTGATAACGCTCATCTTGGTGCGCATCACATGGAAGCCCAGACGGTGGGCCAGGCGCATATCCTGCTCCAGACGCTCAATGGCTTCCTCTACCGTGAGCATACGATCCTGAAGCACACGCAGGTCGATCCAGTGACCGTACTCCACCGGCTCCATCTCGTACTTGTCACACAGGGCAAACCACTTGTCCACCCATGCGTCAGTGGGATAGGGGTAGTTTTCGATATGGGTGTTGGCAAGAATCTCAATGCCGTGGGCGCCCATATCATGGACATCCTCGAAGCAGTCCTCCAGTGTCTTATTGAAGCCAAACTCTGCGGAATAGCTGTACAGTGCCACGCCGCGCTTGGGCCCCTTCTTATCAAAATGGTACATAGAATCCTCCTTACTCCATGGACGGTTTACGCTTCTGCATAGCCCTTATAGGGCTCTTTCAACTCTTTCAGGTTGGGAATCTGGCCGGGGCCGACAGCACGGGTCTTGATCTCCGTGGAGTGCTCCAGCTTGCCGTCCCAGTGGAGACGGGAGCGCTTTTTCTGTGCCTCGCTGAAATAGACGGAAATCTTGCCGTTCTCCTGCTTCAGCTCGCCCTCGATGCCGCACACCGGGCACTCTACATAGGTGCGATCTTTGGAGACAGTGAGCATATCGCAGTGGCAGACAGGGCAGACGCCCTCTTCCTCGCCACGCCAGCGGACACGCTCCTCCTCCGTATCGGCGGCCAGCGCCGCGGCGATGTTGCGGCCCATCTCTCTGGAACGCTCCATCTCCGGCTCGTTGCCCAGCACATGCTCATAGGCCATGGCGCCGAAATACTCGTGCATATCAATCACGTCAATGCCCATGGACATGGTGAACTCGTACATGGTGGGCAGCATGAAGGCCAGCCAGTTCTTGGTCATAGCGCCGCCCACGGAGATGAGGGCACCCACTCTCTTTTTGAAGCTGCGGGGATCAGGGAGCTGATCTGCGCTCTTACCGGCAGCCAGACCCTCGTCATAGGCAGCCTTGCGGAAGGTGATGTCATGGGAAGGACCGATCCGGTCACACACAGACTTGAACCGTCCGGTGGGGCTCATCACATAGGTGGGAGAGCCAACGATGACGGCGTCGCACTCCATCAGCGCCTCGTCCAGAATGTGGAAATCGTCCTTCACCGGGCAGCCGCCCTTGCCCCGTCCGGTGGTCATACCCACCACACAGGAGATGCAGCCGGTGCAGGGTTTGATGTTCATGCTGTCCACATGGAGGAACTGAACCTCGCAGCCAGCCTTCTCGCACTCCATGAGGGCGGTTTTCACCATAATATCGGTATTGCCCATTTTGCGGCCAAAGGAAAGACCCAAAACTTTTTTCTTTTCCATGGTATGTTACCTCCCCGTTTACTGGATGACGACTTCCCGCTCTTTGATGCCTTCCAAAGGAACGGGAATGTAGGCGGTGCGGGTCGCCACAGTCAGCTTGACCTTGTGGGTGCCCTTGGACAGTCCGCCCTCACAGAGGACACGGACGTACAGCGGCTCGCCGTACTCCCACTTATAGGAGGTAACTGTCTCCGCCTCTTTCAGGGTGAACCAGTCGTTCTCGTCCACGGAGATGCGGATGTCCTCGGTGGGAATCTCCACGGAATCCACAGCGACACGGATGTACTCCACCATAGACAGAGGAATGCCGCGGTAATAGGTGATATTGGTCTCCAGCTGGAAGCCGATAGTGTTGCCGTTCTCGGTCACGTTCCGGCAGGTGCCGGCCTTAAAGACGTTATTATCAAACATCGCTCCACTCCTCCTTATCCCTGAATCTCTTTCAGGCACTTCTTCAGGTAGTCCTGCTGCATGGCCACCTGCTGCTTCTCCTGCATGGGATGGCCTGCCAGCGTAAAGCGGTTGCCCTCATACTCAGTGGAGACATAGCCGTCATAGTCGTGGTCATGGAGGTATTGGAGCAGTCCCTTGTAGTCCATGGAATACTCAGGGCCTTCCGGCGTCATTTCAAAGGTTTTGAGATGGATGTGCTTGATGTAGGGCATCAGATCGTCCAGAACCTCATAGGGATAGTTCTCATAACCATCCAGCAGAGGTACGGAAATCTTGTCATGCTCGCACTTCATGGCCGCTTTCAGCTCATCCGGGTACTGATAACCGGTTTTGAGCAGCACCTGATGGAAGTCGGTACCCTGAGCAAAGAGGGAGTCCATGTAATCGAAGACCTCGGGGGAGGTGCCGATGGAGGTCTCATAGGCCCGCACAACACGGGGCATACGGCGGCAGAAAATGCCGGTGTCGATCACCAGACCGATGTAGGGGGAGTTGAGACGCTTCATCTCGCGGATGAAGTCGTTGGTGGCCTTCACGTCAAAAGCCATGCCTGCATGGACTTCCACGGCGATGGCCACGTCGTACTGCTGGCAGTAGGGCAGCAGCGGCTCCTGCACCCAATAGGGTACCATGGAGACCAGACGGATCAGATGCAGACCCATGTTATGAGCCAGCTTGATCTCTTTAATCAGTAAGTCTATGCACTCCTTTTTGGTCAGGGTGCGGTTTTTATACAGATTGGTGTTGAGGAATACATCGCCGCAGGCAGGGATCAGCCCGGTATCGGCTACATACTTGTTCCACTTGTCCAATTCTTCCTGTGCAGGCTCCGGGGTGCCGTGGAGCATCTGGTCGGGCAGGACCTCCACGCCCTCAGCGCCGCAGTCTTTCACATAGTGCATGATCTCTTCCAGCGTCATGCGCTTATTCAGGTACTCGTCCTGAAGGCTGTACAGGCTGACGCAGGTTTTGATTCTTGACATGTCTTACCTCCTGTTCTGCAAACAGGCCACAGGGGGCGATTACAAACCCGCTCTGTGCCTGTCTGCAAGTTCCGTCACTGGCACCGGTGCGGAGGACAGACGGCTGGATCCGCCCCCTCGCTCCTGATACTAAAATAGTAGACCTGACGAGGTAAAACTTCTTTCATTGGATTGCGTCATGACTGTCTCTTTTTTGCAAACTCCCCCTTCGGAGGGGGAGCATTTGCAACAAGCAGCATACAGATATTGCGTCTGCGCATCTCTATTCTCTCACAGGTGCCGTCACATTGCAAGACAGTTCAAATATCGGCGTATAGATACAGCAGCACAACCTCATTGGCCTGCAAATGCTGACTGATGGTGAGGCGGTTGTTCCGGGTGGTTTGTTTCACCATGCTCATACGGGGAAAACAGGACTGTTGCAGGTATTTCCGGCACTCAGGACTTTCCTCGTACTGGAAATTGGACCACTCACGGAGCAGGCTGCCCTCGCTGCCGCTGATGCTCTGACGGTTGATATAATAGGTGGTGTGCCCAGGCAGCTCCTTTAGCACGATTTCCAGATCCAGAGGCTTGTCATCCTCGAACAGCTCCCCCAAATCGTCCGGTTTCAGCTCATATTCCTTACGCAGGAAAAAACCGCTGCTGAACCATTTGTAGTTGTAGCAGAGGATGAAGAATCGTCCATGGGCAGAGCGGGTAATCAGATACCCCTCTCCCCGCTCCACCAGATAATCCCCAAGACCGTGCAAAAACTGAAAGGCAAAATAGGCAGGCTTGCGGATGCCGTCCTGAGTGAGCAAACCGCCGTTACCGCTGGCAGTCCGCCCGGAGTCATAATAGCTGCCCACGATATCAGAGCCCATACGGATACAGGCCATGTCCACCTGATCCCAGATCTGATTTGCCGCTCTGGCAATATAAGCGCTGCGGTAGCAGCTGTCATTGAGTATGCTCCGGTTGGACAGGGTGGCGTTCCATTCGCAGACATAGAGCTTGCAGGCTCCGGTTCCCGTCTCCCGCATGAGCTGGCGCACCCAAAGCACCTGCTCCTGCTCTGCGTCCTTGCTGCCCAGCCGCCGGGTACAGATTTCTCCGTTCTCCGTCTCCTCCGCATAGGGGAACATGAGGAAAGAGATAAAGTCCGGTACGCAGTCCTCCGCCACACAGCGCTCCAGGAAGGTCCGGCTGAAGCTCTCGTCTAAGCGGACAATCATCCCCGGACCGCCCACCTCCGCCTCCGGCGCAAAGGTTCTCACCGTATTCCACAGAAAACGATAGGCTTCAAAAAAGTCAAAGGGATGCTGCTCATCCTGATAGAATGCGCCTGTGTCCGGGTGACTCCTGTCACAGCTCAGCTCGAAAATCCACTGGTTGACCTCTTCCTGACCGTAGCGCTTCACCACATGGCGGAGGAAATCCCGGAGCATGGCTTCCCATGCCTTTGCAGACTGAAATTCGATGTATTGGTACTCAAAGAAGACGTTTTTACCGTCTCCCAGTACCGCTGTGCTGGGGCGGGTGCCCAAGTCCAAATAGGGGTGAATGTGATTGTGGATCAGGAAATCCAGCGTCTCATCCAGCTTACTGTAATTATAACCGCCGATCTGGATGCCGTCGGTGAGCATGAGACGCTTGGAGAACACATTCCAAACTCTGACGTATTGAAATCCCAGCGTCTTGCACAGGGTCAGCGTGTGGTTACGCAGGTTGGTCTGGGTCAATTGATCGACAAAGCCGATGTTGATCCCCCGGCACCAGTGTCTTTGATACACCGTGCCCGCTCTGCCGTCAGCAGTGATGGTATCCTTCTCCCGGTGCTGCCCCTGCTCCTGCTGGCTTTTGGGCAGTTTTTGCGCCAGCTCGGTGCGCAGATGGTCGTCCGCCTGTTTTTCCCTTGCGCTGTCCTGCCGGTACTGTCTGCGGTAATCCGTGGGGGTCATGCCGTAGATCTCTTTGAACACCCGGCTGAAAACCGAAAGATTGGAAAAACCGCTGTTCACCGCAATTTCTGTGATGCTTGCATCGGTGTAAATCAGCTCCACCAGTCCAAACCTTGCCCTGACCTGATTCACATAGTCCACAAAATAAATGCCGGTCTGCTTTTTAAAAAACCGGGACAAGGTGGAGGGCGAGAGAAACAGCTCCTCTGCCAGAAGGGAGAGAGACAGGTTTTGCTGAAAATTTTGGTTCACATAGTGAATGATCTGCTGGATGCGCAGATCATCGCTGACACGCCCGCCCATGGGAGGCAGCAGCTCAATCTGGTAATGCTCGATCAGCAGATTGAGAATCTGGAGCATGAGGATGTCCTCATGGCACTCCGTCTTATGGGTGGGATTGATGTATTCATAGACCAGAGAGCGGAAGCAGGACTGCAATTCATGGTAGGAGCGCAGCACGTCGGTGGTACTGTTACAGGCAAAAATCTTGCTTCCGCTGCCGATGAGCTGATCCAGCAACTTCCACGGAAATTTGATATAGCACAAAATTCCATCCGGGTCGCTGGCTACCCGGTGGCTCATGCTGGAGTTGATCACCAGCACGTCCTCCCGTCTCATGGTAAAGGTGGTATCCTTTACCGTGATATAGCTGGTTCCCTCCACCGCAAACAGAACCTCTACCTCTGGGTGCCAGTGAAACTCCCGTTGTATGCCTTTGGTCATATGATAGGTCAGGCCGGTGTAAATCGCCATCTGTCAACCTCCCCATTCCCTAAAGCACAAATAGGAATGTGATTCATTTGCGCTATTATAGCATTCTTCCCTGCCTGCGTCAATGTTGGCTGCCTGCTCTGTCTGTGATTGGTATTGGAAAAGGACACTCCGGATCATTGTCTGTTGTATATTTTGCACAACGTCCCTGTCTATTTTTCACAAAAATAAGAGATTTGCAACAAACTATTCCAGATTTGTTGCTAAAGCAATTTTAGAAAGCAGCTTGATGATAGTATCGCGGGCGGATGCTTGTTAAAGTGATATTATTAGCATTATACCCTACAGAAGACCAGTATCAGAAAAGGAGAATGATTATGGGCTACAAGGTTATGGGCATTACTGCCGGACGTAAAAACAGCAACGCTGAGATTCTGCTCAAGGAAGCACTGATGGCCTGCGAGGACGCAGGAGCTGAAGTAACCATGATTAATCTGCGTGACTTCAACATTTTGGACTGCACCGGCTGCACCGCCTGCACGCAGGGCATGAGTCAGGGCAAGAACGTAGGCTGCGTGCTGGACAAGAAGGACGACAAAAAGCGGATTATGGACGTGATGCTGGCACAGGACGCCGTCATCTACTCCGTCCCCACCTATGACCTGATGCCCTCCGCCACCTATCTGAAATTCGCCCAGCGTTCTCTGGCCTATGAGACTGCTTTTCTGGAGACCATCGGCGCCATTGAGCACAAGGAGCGGATTGCCGGCCTGATCTCCGTGGGCGGCTCCACCCGTGCCTGGCAGTCCATGGCGCTGGAAGGAATGCAGGCCACCATGTTCACTACCGACTTCAAGGTAGTGGATATGCTGCTGGCCACCCGTGTTCCCGGTCCCGCACAGTGCCTGCTGGACGATTCTCTCATGCAGCGCGCCCACAAGATGGGCGAGAATATCATGAAAGCCCTTGCCATGCCGGAAGGCGAGCGCAAGTGGGTGGGCGACGAGGATATGGGCTGGTGCCCCAACTGCCACTCCAATGCGCTGGTGCTGGGTGAGCGTCAGTGGGACGGTTTGTTCTATCCCATTGAGTGTCAGGTCTGCGGCGCAGGCGGCACGCTGGAAAAGACAGAGGACGGCAAGTGGAAGTTTGTCATTCAGAAGGACGGTCTGTTGAAGGATCGTACCACCGTTCCCGGACGTGCCCTCCATCTGGAGGAGATTGGCAAGACCCAGGGCGAGCAGTTCTTTGAGAATCCGGAGGCCATGGCCACCGTTGCCCAGCGCAAGGCAAAGTACGTTGCCAAGAAATTCAAGGGGATCGACTGATCTGACAAAGGGTGTGAATCCTTTTCCGCAAAAGCGGTTTGGTCACAGATTTCCCGCCTGGATGCAGTAAATAGCAGGCAGGCTCATCGCAATAATGCGATGAGCCTGCGTATCAGTTCAAATTCATATCCTGCCAGAAGGAGTAGAACAGTCCCTTTTTCATGCTGCATGACATGATATGCAGCACCTGTTCTCTGGTCACCTCCCGCTCGTGCTGGAACCACCATCGAATCAGCCCCATCATATTGGAGGCAAAGAAGGAGGCATACAGCTCCTGATAGATGGTTGTGGTCTCCGGCGGGTATATCTCCTGCATTTTGCACAAGATCTCATCCCGGGCGATAAACACCATCTCGTCATAAATGCTGCGCTCAATGGCCGCTTTCCACAGCGTCTGGAACCGTTCCCGGTTGGTGTAGAGGTACTCGGAGATGTCTCGAAACAGCTCTTCGTAGCAGGGAGCGTCCACCGTCTCCGGCTGGGCGAGGACAAAATCCGCCTTCACCTCCTGCCGGAATTCCTCCAGATAGCGGGAGAGCATATTGTCCAGAAGGGCGTATTTATCCGAATAATACTTGTAGAAGGTGGAGCGGTTAATCATAGCGCTGTTGCACAGCATCTCAATGGTGATATTGCGAAATGGGTGTTCTCTCAGGTTTGCCAGCAGCGCATCGTCAATGTTGCGCAGTGTTTTAAATACGCGAGGATCCATTTTAGCCATGTCATTGTTTTCCTTTCCGGACAGCGGAGTTGCTCCGTTGGTCCATGCCGCACATTGTAGCAGAAATGAAGAACATTGCAAGTCAAAAATTTCACGAAGGAGGTTTTTCTGTGGAAGTAACCATTCAGATAGACGGGAGGAGCCTGAAGGTTGAGCAGGGCACCAATGTGCTGGAAGCTGCCCTCACCAACGGTATCTACATCCCCCATCTGTGCCATCACCCGGATTTGCCGGAGCTGGGCTCCTGCCGGCTGTGTATCGTTGAGGTGGACGGCAAGGAGGGCGTCACCCCTTCCTGCAAGCTGGCCGCAGAGGACGGTATGGTCATCCGCACCAAGAGCGAGACCATTGACCATCTGCGCAAGCTGTCCATGGAGCTGATTCTGGCGGCTCACCCGGAGGACTGCTCTACCTGCCCGAAATACGGCCGGTGCGAGCTGCAAACCCTCATTCAGTACATGGGCGTATCCTCGGTGAGAATGCACACCCGGGTGAAGGGCTTTGCCCAAAATGACAAGAACCCGCTGATTATCCACGACATGAACCGCTGCGTGCTGTGCGGGCGGTGCGTCCGTGCCTGTAACGACCTGCGGGGCGTAGGGGTTCTCCAGTACAACAAGGAAGGTTTGGAGACCTGTGTAGGCACCCTGCACAACAAGCTGCTGAAGGATGCCGACTGCCGTTTCTGCGGTGCCTGCGCTGAGGTCTGCCCCACCGGCACCATCCGTGACATGATGAACTTCACCCCCGCCGAAAAGCGGGACACCCTGATTCCCTGTCAGGCCGCCTGCCCCGCCCATGCAAACGTACCCCGTTACGTCCGGCTGGTCAAAGAGGGCAAGTTTGCCGAGGCAACCGCTGTCATCCACGAGAAGCTCCCCTTCCCCGAGTGTCTGGGTCGTGTGTGCGTCCACTCCTGTGAGGCGGACTGCCGCCGTGGCAGCGTGAACGAGCCGGTTTCCATTCGCAACATCAAGCGCTATGCCGCAGAGCATACCGACAACAGCCTTTGGAAGTCCAACCAGAAGCACCTGCCCCCCACTGGTAAGAAGGTGTGCGTGGTGGGCGGCGGCCCTGCCGGTATGACCGCTGCCATGTATCTGGCCAAGCAGGGGCACGATGTCACCTTGAAGGAGGCCTATCCCAAGCTGGGCGGTCAGCTTCAATACGGTATTCCCTCCTATCGTCTCCCCCGTGAGGTGGTGGACAAGGAGTGCGGCTATGTCATCGACAACGGCGTGAAGATTGAGACCAACTGCCGGGTGGACCATCCTGTGGAGCTGCTGGAACAGTTTGATGCCGTATTGATGGCAGTGGGCACCCACGGCGGCGTTCGTCTTCCCATGAAGGGCAGCGGTCTGAAAAACGTGTTTGTCAACTCGGAGTTTTTGAAGAACTGCTCCATGGGTCTGGACACTGGCATGGGCAAGCGGGTCATCGTTCTGGGCGGCGGCAACGTGGCCTTTGACTGCGCCCGCAGCGCCGTGCGGCTGGGGGCTGAGGAAGTCCACCTGGCCTGTCTGGAAAAACGGGAGATCATGACCGCTGATGATGAAGAGATCGAACAGGCCACCGAGGAAGGGATTCATGTCCATCCCGGACAGACCTTCGAGTCCATCAACGGAGAGGATGCTGTTACCAGCGTCACCTTCTGCGATATTGAGAGCTTCACCTTCGACGAGAACCGCCGTGCCATCATCAAAAAGGTGGAGGGCAGCGAGCATACCATCGAATGTGACACTGTGATTTTCGCCACCGGTCAGCGCACCGATCTGGCAGAGGATTCCGGTCTGGAACGGGGACGGGGCAATTGCATTGCCACCAAGCCCGGCACGCTGAACACCAGCGTGGAGGGTATCTTCGCCTGCGGCGACGCCATTTACGGCACCAAGAGCGTGGTTCAGGCCATTGCCTCCGGTCGTGAGGCCGCCGAGGTCATTGACAGGTATCTGGGCGGCGACGGCGACATCTCCGAGGTGCTGGCTCCCGTGGAGACCCCCAGCCAGTATATCGGCAAGGTGCCCGGCTTTGGTTATCTGGAACGGGCGGAGGAAGCCTTTGTTTCTGCCGAAGCACGAAAGGACAGCTTCTCCCCCATCAGCGGCGGCATCTGCGACAGTCAGATCTGCGGCGAGGCGGGGCGCTGCCTGCAATGCGACCTGCGCTTTGGGATTACCGAACATCGTCTGTGGAGTGATTACACCGCAGATGCTGAGATCCAGTGAAAGGAGGGGCTGATATGTTACTGAACAATAACGCAGATGCGCTGGTCAGGCTGAAGGGCATGACCAGAGGCGAGCTGGAGACCGTCTTCGGCACAAGAGCCGCCGTGTGCGGCAAGGTAGTCGGTGCCCTCCGGAATCAGGACACGGACGGCATGAAAAACGCCCTGCTCCACTGCAACCCCGCCGGGGTGATTGCGGGCTTGAAAATACTCGTCCTGCTCACCGGGGCGGAGGGCGCAGAGCTGAGCGTCAACTGCAAGGTGAATGTACAGGAGCTGGAGGCAAACGCCGGGATTGCGGGGCTGTCCCTCACCATCACCCAAGAGGACATGGTGGACAAGCGGGCGCATGAGGGCGACCTGCTGGTGCCTCTGGACGAACTGGCTGCCATGGGTGAGATGCTGATGGGCAGAGCCTGCGGCGTGCTGGTCTCCGTAGACGAGCAAGCCCCTCAGGAGGTTGACCCCTCCAAGCCTGTCACCGATCTGACCGGGGAGGTAAAGGGGATTCTGGTCGATCATCGGTTTTTCAATGCCCAGCAGCTTGTCGGGTTGACCGTAGCCGATCTGTCCAGCAGAAGCGGTGTGATTCACCGGATTTGCGATCATCACTGTGCGGTGGCTCTGGCGGGAGCGGAGATTCTCGCCCTTCGGAAAAAGAGCTGCGGCAAGTGTACCTTCTGCCGGGAGGGTCTGTATCAGCTCTCTCAGTCGGTGGAGGAGATCACCACCGGACGGGCAAAGCCTCAGGACACCGCTTTTATGGAGGAGATTGCACAGGCCATGACCCTCTCCTGCTCCTGCTCGCTGGGTGACAGCGCGGGGCTGCCCGCCCTGACCCTGCTCTCCGCCTTTGCCGGGGAGACAGACGCCCACATCCGCCGGAAGGAATGCCCTGCCGGGGTCTGTTTGGCGCTGACCCAGTTCTACATCGACCCCGCTCTGTGCAAAGGCGAGGGCAAGTGCGCCGACATCTGCCCCACCGGTGCCATCACCACCAAAAACGGATATGTTTCCGTGCTGGACAGCTTCGACTGCACCCGCTGCGGAAAATGTCTGGGCGTGTGCCCCACTGGCGCTGTGAAGAAGGTTTCCGGGCGGCTGCCCAAGCTGCCGGGCAAGCCGGTGAAAATCAAGGGCGCTCAGATTGCAGCTGAGGAAAAGACGCAGCGCACTGCCGCCAAGCGGAAGCGTGTCTTCGGCACGGCCGGAAAAGTTGTCAAAGCTGCGGAAAAGACCGCTGCACCTAAAACCATTGAGAAAGTTCAGGTGAATATTGTGAAAACACTGCAAACCGATATTGTCATTGTGGCCGGCGGACCTGCCGGACTGGCTGCTGCCATCGCCGCAGGCGAGAAGGGTCTCAAGACCATTATTCTGGAGAAGTCCAGCGCCACCGGCGGCGCTGCCAACATGGGCATGGGACCTCTGGGTATCGACACCAAGATTCAGAAGGCCAACTTCAACAACATCAGCGTGGCGGATGCCCTGAAAATGCACATGGAGTACACCCACTACAACGTGGACGAGGATCTGGTGCAGACCTACTTCAACAAGAGTGCCGACACCATCGAGTGGTTACAGGACATGGGCGTGGAGTTTGCAGGTGCGTTCCGGTACTTCAAGGAGTCTGAGGCCACCTGGCACATTGTCAAGCCGGAGAACGGCGTGATCGGTCCCCGTGCTGCCAGCGCCATGGTCAAGGCCATGACCCAGCGGGCAAAAGAGCTGGGCTGCGACATTATGCTGGGCACCCCCGCTCAGAGCCTGATTCAGGAGGACGGCAAGATTGTGGGCGCTGTGGCTGTGGACGCTGACGGCAATGGCATAGAAGTCCGGGGCAAGGCAGTCATCGTGGCTACCGGCGGCTTTGGCAACAACAAAGAGATGATCGCTGAGGAGTTCGGTCTGCATCTGGCAGAGGACTTCTTCCCCTTCATGATTCCCGGCATCACCGGCGACGGTCTACGGATGATGTGGGAGGTGGGCGCTGCCAAGTTCGGCGCTAACATTGAGGCCATCTATCAGATTCCCGACAACCTGAACTGGTTCCTGCTGGATGCGGTGCTGCGCCAGCCCAACCTGCTCATCAACCAGCTGGGTGACCGCTTCATGGACGAGGGCAAAATGGGCAACACCACCTTCACCGGAAACGCCATCCATCTCCAGCCGGGCAACTATGCCTACTGCATCATGGACGAGGGCATTCTGAGAGAGTACAAGCGCAACGGTCCTGACATTGTGGACATCGTTCACCCCGCCGACGCCTTCATCGCCTTTGACGGACAGGCTGCCACCGCTGTAGAGCAGAACTATGTGGGCTACATCGAGGCAAAGACCATCCCTGAGCTGGCAGAAAAGCTGGGCATTGGCGCTGACAAGCTGCAGGACACCATCGACGAGTACAACGAGATGTGCGCCACTGGCGTGGACACCAAGTTCCACAAGGATCAGAAGTATCTGCACCCCATCACCGGCAAGGGCAAGTATCTGGTGGGCAAGTACTATCTGGCAGCCTACGGCACCGTAGGCGGCGTGCGCATCAACAAATACTGCGAGGTGCTGGACGAGAACCATATGCCCATCGAGGGTCTGTACAGCGCCGGTTCTGACGCCAACACCATTTACGGCGACAGCTATAACTTCACCCTGCCCGGCAACACCATGGGCTTTGCGGTCAACTCCGGACGCATGGCCGGTGAGAGCGCCGCAGAGTACATTGCCGATCTGGGCTGATAGGCGGTGTGCGCTATGGCATATCGGATTTTGAGCATCAACCCCGGCTCCACCTCCACCAAGGTGGGCTGCTTCGAGGGGGAAAAAGAGCTTTTTACCGTCAATGTCTCTCACGACGCCTCCAAGCTGAAGGAATTTGCCACCATCAGCGACCAGCTTCCCTATCGTCAGGAGACCATTCTTGCCAAGCTGGCAGAGGCAAAGATTGACCTTTCCACCATTGACGCTTTTGTGGGTCGCGGCGGCGGTCTGATGGCGGTGGAGGGCGGCACCTACACCATCAATGACGTGCTGCTGGATCACGCCCGCCGCGGGGCAAACGGGGTACAGCACCCTGCCCAGCTGGGCCCTCAGATCGCCCACAGCTTCGCCTCCCAGTACGGTAAGCCCTGTTTTGTGGTCAATCCTCCCGACACAGACGAGCTGTGTCTCAACGCCCGGTTCACCGGCGTAAAGGGACTGTACCGCAATGTGCATCTCCACGCTCTGAACCTGAAGGAGACCGCTATCCGCCACAGCAAGAGCCACGGCTGGGAGTACGAGGACAAAAACTATGTGGTCTGCCACATCGGCGGCGGCATCTCCATCTCCGCCCACTGCAAGGGCAGGATGATCGACGGCAACGACATCGTAGGCGGTGAGGGGCCCATGGCCCCCACCCGCTGCGGTTCCCTGCCTGCCAGTCAGCTCATCCGCTACTGCTTCGACCATCCCGACAAAAAGGAAGTGCTCGCCCTGTGCACCAAAACCGGCGGCTTTGTCAGCCATCTGGGCACCTCTGACGCTCTCGAGGTGAGCAAGCGGGCAGCCGAGGGCGATGTGGAGGCGAAAAACGTCTGGGAAACCATGCTCTACCAGATTGTCCGCTACATCGGCGCTATGGCGGCGGTGCTGGACGGTCAGGTGGACGGTATTCTGCTGGGCGGCGGCATGGTACACAACAAGGAGCTGGTGGACACCATCACCCACCGCTGTTCTTGGATTGCCCCTGTCACCGCCTATCCCGGCGAGTTTGAGCTGGAGGCCATGGCCGCCGGCGCTATCCGGGTACTCACCGGTCAGGAGGAAGCCAAGGTCTACACCGGTGTTCCCGTCTGGGTGCCAGAGGAGTAAGCCATGACGCGGAAAGAGACTGAGTTGATGGTGCTGTTGCAGGATCTGTGTCTTGCCTTTGTCATCAACTCCGCTGCTACAATCTTAAACGGCGGCTTTGTGGACACCGGAACCTATCTGGTGGGGATGTTTGAGGCGTTTTGCATCAACTACATCTCCGGGCTTGCCATTCCCGTGGCGCTCATCGGTACGGCGGCTGCCAACGCCGCAGGGCTGAAGGAAGGCTCGCTGGCGCACAGGGTGCTGCGCACCTTTGTCATCAACGCCATTTTCGTCACCATTGTCAGCTTTACCATTGCACTGATCAATCTGGGACCTGCGCCGGGAATCTTCGCTATCTGGTGGAAAACCTATCCTGTCCTTCATCTGGTGGGTTTTGTCACCTCTGTACTGATTGAAAATCCCTGTATGGCGCTGGCGAAGACGATTCTGGAACCGTAATCTCTTCCCTTCCCCCCCTTTGGAGGAAGGGCGAACGAAAGGAGCAAAGAGCATATGAACCAAACCAAAGTCAACCCGTATAGCCGGAGCGTATCCATTATCGGTGTGGGATGCACTCCCTTTATGTACACCGTTGACAACCCGGAGACCAACGGTCTCACCGAGGGCGAGATGTTCGGCTATGCCGCCATTCAGGCCATGGAGGATGCCGGTGTCAATCCGCAGGACATCGACTTCTACTTCCACGGTGAGGCAAGCCCCCTGAACGGCTCCAACTACCTCACCCCCAACGTCCAGATCGCCAACTGGTTCGGCATGAAGGGCAAAGCCTCCATCCACCACTCCGAGGCCTGCTGCACCGGCTACTATGCCATTGAAGAGGCAGTCAACGCAGTGGCTTCCGGCAAGTACAACTGTGTGCTGTCCGGCTGTGTGGAGTTTGGCGACTCTCTGGCTGTGGGAAATCATCCCTACAAGCGGGAAAAGATGACCATGGACAAGTTCCTGCAAACCACCGCATGGCTGTATGACCGCAACTACACCCGCAGCCTGATGGCAGGTCAGGAGCTGATCTATGACGACGCTGCCGAGTGGTACAAGCGCACCCGTGGGCTCACCGACCAGGAGATGGACGACACCCTGAACTGGATGTGCATCAACAACCGCCGCAACGCCTCTGTCAATCCCCTTGCCATTGAGCGGCGCACCTATGAGCAGCTGGCCAAGGAAGCGGGCTTTGACAACGTGATGGACTATATGCGCTCCCCCTACAACCCCAAAATGGGCGACTTCCTCCGTCTGGGCGGCGTGGAGCTGAAGTGCGACGGCGCTGCTGCCGTCATCGTCTGCGCCACCGACATGGTGGACAAGTACATGGGCAACAAGAGCCACAAGCCCATCGAGGTGCTGGGTGTTGGCTGCGCCGCCTGTGAGGCCACCACGCCCCACTTCGAAGTCACTGCCACCATTGAGGCCGTGCGTCAGGTCTATGAGGTCACCGGGGTGAAGCCGGAGGAGCTGGATCTGTTCTACGCCAATGACTTTATCATCACCTCCCATCTGGTCTCCGCCGAAATCGCAGGGTATCTGCCCTACGGCGAGGGCTGGAAGTACATCTGCGAGGGCCGCACCGCCTACGACGGGGACAAGCCCATCAACACCAACGGCGGACGTACCTCCTTCGGTCACGCCCATGCCGCCTCCGGTCTGGCTGACCTGTATGAGGCTGTCCGTCAGATGCGTGGCGAGGCCGGTGAGGGTCAGGTCAAAAAGCTGCCCCGCAC
This sequence comes from Clostridiales bacterium NK3B98, assembly GCA_000421005.1. Lineage (GTDB taxonomy): Bacteria > Bacillota > Clostridia > Oscillospirales > Oscillospiraceae > Onthomonas. The sequence continues at coordinate 622 of ATWA01000041.1, read as the reverse complement.
CACCATGCTCCGTGGCTACGGCGGCGCTCAGAACATCTGCACCTACATCATCCGCACGCTGGACAAATAAGGAGGTTTAAACATGGCTGTTAAGATTGAAAAGATCGTGGAGACCTTCTATGAGGCTCTGGAAGAGGGCAAGATTCTGGGGCGCAAGTGCCCGGAGTGCGGTGCGGTGGAGTTCCCTCCCGTATACGCCTGCAACTCCTGCGGCTGCCTGCACACCGAATGGTATGAGATCAGCGGCAAGGCGAAGATGCACTCCATCGTCATGCCCGCTGCCCTGTCCTCCAAGCCGGAGTACAAGGCGCTGGGCAAGTATGCCTACGGCGAGGTGGAGCTGGAAGAGGGCTCCCGCCTGAACGCTGTGGTTCGCGGCATCAACAAGAAAAAGCGCAAGGAGCTGCTGGAGCAGGACAAGCTGCCGGTGGACTGCCACGCCTCCATTTATCAGCGGGATGGCTACAAGACGGTGGTCTTTGATCTGGACGAGTAAGCAAAAATCAATTAAAGGAAGCGCTGAATCAATCTCTCGGATGGATGAGCGAGGATGTTTTTTGTCAGCCGGGGATAAAAGGCCGCAGGAATACCGACGTATTTCAAGGGATTTTAGACCCGGATG
>ATWA01000040.1 GCA_000421005.1 Clostridiales bacterium NK3B98 | reverse complement strand
CTCATCAACTGCAGCCTGATCGAACTCGTGATTGTCCTCTGGCGTTGTGGATGCTGTCTGCTCTGTCCTGTGCTTGGGAAACAGGGCCATATTGATTCCTCCTTTTCTCCATGGGTCTTTCAGACGAGACTTTCCGTTGGAAAGCCTTCTCTGAAAGATCCATTCTTTAAGGAAACACTGAATAAATCTCTCGGATGGATGAGCGAGGATGTTTTTTGTCAGCCGGGGATAAAAGGCCGCAGGAATACCGACGTATTTCAAGGGATTTTAGACCCGGATGGCGGAAAACAGACCGCTCAGACGCCGTAGCTTGATTTGTTCAGTGGTTCCTTAGAAAGGGAGTGCCGTGTCAGCGGCACTCCCCTGCTGGTTTACAGTGTATCTCTTGTGCCGGGTTAGTCAGCGGTTGCTACGGTAACACCCTGCTCCGCAAAGTAGCGGGCAGCACCGGAGACGAAGGGAACCGCAATGCCGTCGGTGGCAAATGCTACGCTCAGCTCCTCGCCCTTGGCGTGGAGACCGGCAATGTCAGCAGCGCCGTTGTAGATGGTGGAAACGATGGTGTAGGCCACATCATCGTCCAGATTGGCAGAGCAGATCAGCGTTGCCTTCACCGTGACGGTAACCGCATCCTCATCAAATCCGGCGTAGGTGCCTGCGGGGATGGTCAGCTGGGAATACCAGGGGCAGTCAGCCAGCAGCTTTTCCATATGCTCGTCGTCGATGGAGATCAGGTAAACGTTCTTGGAGGTGGACAGGTCGGTCACAGCGGTGGTGGGTGCGCCAGCGGTGATGACGGCAGCGTCAATCTTGCCGTCCTTCAGGCTCTCAGCGGAATCACCGAAGGACTGATAGACAGGAGTGACATCGTCCAGCGTCATGCCGTAGGCGGCCAGAATGTCAACAGTGTTGAAGTAGGTGCCGGAGCCCACATCGCCCACGCAGATGCTCTTGCCAGCCAGATCGGACACAGACTTGATGGCGGGGTCGCAGGTGACAAGCTGCACCGTCTCAGCATACAGAGCGCCCAGCACACGGAAGTCGCTCATGGCACCGGAGTCGGCAAAGGAGTTGGTGCCGTTGTAGGCATAGGTCATCACGTCGGACTGAACGGTGGCCAGCTCATAGGTGCCCTCTGCCACGATTCCGGTGATATTGGCAGCGCTGCCGCCAGAGGAAACCACATTGATGTTGACGCCGGAGTTCTGGCCGATGTAGTTGGCAAGCACGCCGCCAAAGGCGTAATAGGTGCCGGACTCGCCGCCGGTGCCCATGGTCAGGTTGGCGGTGACGTCGCCGGAAGCAGCAGCGTCGCCGGACTCAGCAGGAACAGCGTCTCCGGAAGATGCCGTGTCAGCGGTGGAATGATCAGCAGCAGGTGCGCTGGAACCGCCGCAGGCGGCAAGACTGGCCAGCATCAGCACAGCCAGCAGCAGGCTTAACAGTTTTTTCATGTAAGATCCTCCCTGTGAAATAGTCGATATGAGGCAGATTATTCCTTCCGCCCCATCCTTACCGCTTTTCTGTGATGCAATGCAAGACGACTATGCCGCTTGTGCATTTTGGGTGTTTTCGTTGATTGTCCCCTGAAAGCTGATCTCTGCGGTTCTTTTCAAGTTCAGGTTTGAATCATGTTGTAACCCCATTGAAACGGTGGTAATATAGGGGCAGGAAAAAACTGCTTCACTCGGAAAGGAGCTATGCTGATGGAATACCGGAAGGACAGATACGGCAACCCCATTTCTCAACTGGGGTACGGTTGTATGCGCTTCACCCGCAAGGGCAGCGGCATTGACTACGAAAAGGCAAAGCGAGAGATTCAGCTGGCGGCGGAACAGGGCGTCAATTATTTTGACACCGCTTACATCTACCCGGGCAGCGAGGAGTGTCTGGGGCGGGCGCTGGAAGAAACCGGACTTCGGGACAAGGTGAACATCGCCACCAAGCTGCCCCAGTATATGATGCGCTCCGCCAAAGCCATTGACAAAACCTTTCAGGAAGAGCTGGCTCGGCTGCGCACCGACCACATTGACTACTACCTGATGCATATGTTCACCGACTATCTGGAGTGGGAAAATCTGCAAAAGCTGGGGATTGAGGACTGGATTCGCCGCCACAAGGAGAGCGGTCAGATTCGCAATATTGGCTTTTCCTACCATGGGAACACCGAGATGTTTTTGAAAATTCTCCATGCCTATGACTGGGATTTCTGTCAGATTCAGTACAACTATTTGGACGAGCACTCTCAGGCGGGCAGACGGGGGCTTCAGGCGGCACATGAAAAGGGGATTCCGGTGGTGATTATGGAGCCCCTTCGGGGCGGCAAGCTGGTCAACCTGCCTGACAAGGCGAAAAAAGAGCTGGCTCCCAGCGGCTATTCCGCCGCCGAGCTGGGTCTGCGCTGGCTTTGGAACCAGCCGGAGGTCACCTGCGTGCTTTCCGGTATGAACTCCACCGAGATGGTGGCGGAAAACTGCCGCATTGCTTCACAGGCGCATCCCGGCTGCCTCTCTCCTGCCGATCTGGCTCTGACAGAGAAAATCCGCTCCATTATCCGGGAGCGGGAACGGGTGGGCTGTACCGGGTGCCGTTACTGTATGCCCTGCCCCAAGGGGGTGGACATTCCCGGAAATTTCCACTTCTACAATCTGCTCTATATGGAGAAGAAGCTCTCCGCACGGCGGGAGTTCATACAGGTGATGGGGTTACGGAAGGAGCCGGGCTTTGCCACCCAGTGTATCGGGTGCGGCAAATGCGAGGCGCACTGTCCCCAGCATCTCCCCATTCGGAAGCTGCTCAAGGAGGCGGACAAGGAGCTGCGTCCTCTCCCCTTCAAGGTTGGGCTGGATATTGCCCGAAAAATCACATCCAGAGGTTGAGGAACCGCTGAACAAATCAAGCTACGGCGTCCGAGAGATTGATTCAGCGCTTCCTGAAGAAAAATGCCGGTCGTTCATCCGACCGGCGTTTCTGATGTTTATTCGCTGAACAGCGGAGTAGAAAAATACCGCTCTGCGGTATCTGGAAGAACGGTGACCACCGTCTTGCCCTTGCCCAGTTTTTTCGCCATCCGTAGGGCGGCTGCCACATTGGTTCCGCTGGAGATACCCACCATAAGACCTTCCTCCCGGGCAAGGCGTTTGGAGGTTTCCAGCGCCTCCTCGTCTGTGACCACATAGATGTGGTTATAGATCTCCCGGTTGAGGATGGCGGGGATAATGCCGTCTCCAATGCCCATTTGGACATGGGTGCCTATGGTGCCGCCCGCCAGAATGGCGGCGTTTTCCGGTTCCACTGCCCAAATCTGGATTTGGGGATGTACCTCACGGAGCACCTCGCCAATCCCGGTGAGAGTGCCGCCGGTGCCGATGCCGCTGCAAAAACCGTGGATAGGACCGTTCACCTGACGGAGAATTTCAAGAGCGGTGTGGTTCTTATGTGCCATGGTGTTATTTGGGTTCTCAAACTGCTGGGGGACATAGACACGGGGATTCCGCTCCGCCATACGCAGCGCCGTTTGCAGGCACTCGTCAATGCACTTGCCGATGTCACCAGCGTCGTGAATCAGCTTCACGTCAGCGCCGTAGTGACGCACCAGCTTGCGCCGCTCCTCACTCACCGAGTCAGGCATGATGATAATGGTCTTATACCCTTTCACCGCACCTACCAAAGCCAGTCCGATGCCCTGATTTCCGCTGGTGGGTTCCACGATAATGGTATCCGGCTTGATTCTGCCCTCCCGCTCGGCGGCTTCAATCATGTTCAGCGCCGTTCTGGTTTTGATGGAGCCGCCTACGTTCAGCGCTTCCATCTTGACCAGCACCTCTGCGCTGCCCGGCTCTACCATTTTATTCAGGCGGATCATGGGAGTCTCCCCTACCGCCTCCAAAATATTGTTATACACCATGTTGGGATCACCTGTCTCATTTCATCAAAATCACCCTTGCGGGTTTACCAAGCTCTCCTATTTTATGTTTTTTCCGCCATTCTGTCAACAGATACTGATTTTCATTGGAACCCAGCATCTGTAAAGTGCAATTGCTTGCAGCGCTTAACGCCGAAACAGGGTCTCCTGTATGGCCGCAAGCTTATCCGCCACGCAGACGATCCATGCCTCCCGGCTTCGGGGCAGATGGGTGAGGTTCAGGGGCCACATATGGCTGCGGATCACATGCTCCACCCGGGGGTCTTTGCCAAAGAAGGTGCGTACATTTCTGGCTGCGGTATCTGCGTGGGAAAACCCATGCCAGCGGTGGGTGCCGTTGTCGTCATGATGCCAGTCATAGAGGAAGAAGTCATGGAGCATTGCCCCGCTGAGCAGCACATGCTGGTTGCTGTGCAGGTGGAGACGGTGATCCAGCCAGCGGCTGATTTTGGCCACATGGATGCAGTGGTCAAAGGTGGTCACCTTGCCGTGCTGCATAAACTGTTTCATCTGTTCCACTCTGTCATCCTGTTGCAGTCGTCTCAGGATTTTTCCGCCCTGCTGGCTGCTCCGTATTCTCCTGTTCACGGCGCACGCCTCCTTTACGCTGTGCATTGTACCACTGTTTGAAACTGCTCTGCAAGTAGATCGCCCAACAAATCGTTTCATTTTCTTTCCTGTGGTTCTTTTCAAAATCTGTATTCTATGCTATACTGAGACAGCTTATGGCGTTTGCATTCCTGTCTCTTTCAAACGACTGCTATTCAGTATGGCTTTCTGTCCATCAATAGGGGGGTATTCTATGAGCCAGTCAAAGCCCATGCAGCGCAGACGTCTTGTGTTGGTGGTGGAGGATCAGGAGATCAACCGGGACATACTGGGTCTGATTTTAGAGGATCATTATGATGTACTCTACGCCGAGGACGGCGCAGAGGGCATTGAAATGATACGTACCCACGCAGAGGATCTGTCTATTATACTGCTGGATTTAATGATGCCGGTGATGGATGGTTTTCAGGTATTGGAAATCATCCGTGACGACGAGTCGTTGAACCAGATTCCCGTGATTGTGCTGACTGCGGAGAAACAGGCGGAGCTGCGTGCCCTTCAGATGGGGGCTGCAGATTTTATTACCAAGCCCTTCGATATGCACGAGGTCATTCTCGCCCGTGTTTCCAGAATTATTGAGCTTTGTGAGGGCAGAGAGCTGATTCGTGCCACGGAATACGACCCGCTGACCCATCTCTACTCCGTCGGATTCTTCTTCAAGTACGCCGACCAGTTTATCCGGTTCCGTCCGGATCTGAAAATGGATGCCATTGAGCTGAACATCGACCGCTTCCACTCGGTCAACGATCTCAACGGACGGGAGTTTGGCGATAAGGTTTTGAAGGCACTTGCCGACGAGATTCGCTCCATGATGCCGCAGGGCAAGGCGATTGCCTGTCGTTCCGACGCAGACCGTTTCTTTGTTTTTTGCAATTCCTGTCAGGACTATGCCGGTATGCTGGAGCGGCTTCAAAGTGCTATGAACCGGGTTTCGGAACGGGTGAATCTGCGGCTTCGGATGGGCGTTTGTCCCTATACAGAAGGGCTGGAGCTGCGGCAGCAGTTTGACCGTGCCAAAACCGCCTGTAACATGGTACGGGGCAGCTATCGCAGTCACCTGATGATCTACGATGACACCATTCGTCAGCGGGAGATGTATCAGCAAGCGCTCATCAACGACCTGAGCCACGGCGTAGAGCATGGCGAGTTTAAGGTGTTCTATCAGCCCAAGTACAATATTCAGGTTGACCCGCCCCGTCTCAGCTCCGCCGAGGCGCTGATTCGCTGGCAGCATCCGGAACGGGGGATGATTTCTCCGGGGGACTTTATTCCCCTCTTTGAGTCCAACGGACTGATTCAGGTGATCGACACCTTTGTCTGGGAAGAGGTGGCTCGTCAGATTGCCGACTGGAGACAGCGGCTGGGAATCACCATTCCCGTCTCGGTGAACCTGTCCCGCACGGATGTGTTTGACCCGCAGCTGGAGTCTCTGCTGCTCAACCTGATGAAGCAGTACAATCTGGAGCCCTCTATTATGAAGCTGGAGGTCACTGAGTCTGCCTATACCGACGACGCCAATCAGTTGATCTCGGTCATCAACAGTCTCCGGGAAAAGGGCTTTGAAATTGAGATGGATGACTTTGGCTCCGGCTATTCCTCTTTGAATATGCTCTCCACCCTGCCCATCGACGTTTTGAAGATGGACATGAAGTTCATCCAGAATATCGAACACAATGACAAGGATTTTCGGTTGATTCAGCTCATTTTGGACATTGCCAAATATCTGAATGTACCTGTGGTAGCTGAGGGCGTGGAGACCCAAAATCAGATGATTTTGTTGCGGGATGCCTCCTGCGACCTCTGTCAGGGTTACTATTTCTCCCGCCCCCTCCCTGCTGACCAATTTGAACAACTGCTCCTTCGGGAGTTCACGGAGAACAGGAGTGGAACAAAATGACAGTAAAAGAACTCTATGCCAAGATCGGTGGTAACTACGACCATGCAGTACAGATCATGCGAATGGATCGGTTGATTGAAAAGTACATCCGCAAGCTGACTGCCAGCCCTGTGAACACAGACTTGCAGGCAGCAGGAGCGCAGATGGACCCGGTGGGACTGTTTGAAAACGCCCACGCCATGAAGGGCGTATGCGGCAATCTGGGCTTGGACGCACTGTCTAAGGCAGCCAGTGATCTTTCCGAGGAATTTCGCCCTGGAAATCCCCGCACCCTGTCCGACGAACAGGTGAAGCAACGGCTGGCAGAGATTGACCGGATGTTCCAAACCGCCGTTGACGGCATTTCGTCCTATTTCAACGGTTAAGCCGCTTTGAGAGAAAGGAACTGATGGTCTTGTCTGCTCAACGAAATTCGTCGGAGGCATCCGGGCTCACCTCCCATCTCTCTCCCATAGGAGCCTGGGCGCTGGCCTTTGGCAGCAGCGTGGGCTGGGGTGCATTCGTCATGCCCGGCACCACCTTTCTCCCCATTGCAGGGCCTCTGGGCTCTGCAATCGGTTTGGCAATTGGCGCAGTTGTCATGCTGTTGATCGGGGTAAACTATCATTTTCTCACCGAAATGTATCCCGGTCCCGGCGGCGCTTTTGCCTATACCAAGAAAACCTTCGGCTACGATCACGGTTTTCTCTGCGCCTGGTTTTTGATGCTGACCTATACCGCAATCATCTGGGCCAACGCCTCTGCCCTTCCCCTGATTGCCCGCAATCTGCTCAACGGTTTGTTTCAGGTGGGATTTCGTTACCAGATCGCAGGCTTTCAGATTTACGCGGGAGAAATCATCCTTGCCATTGGGGCAATTTGCATTGCTTCGCTGGTCTGCCTGAAGAACAAGCTCTCTGCCGGGGTTCAGATTCTTCTGGCGTTGATGCTGGCGGGTGGAATCGCTGTCTGCTTCTGCTTTGTTGCCGTGAAGGAGCCGGTCATGAATCTGAGCTCCAATCTCACCCCCGGTGAGACAGCACTGGGTACCTTTAATGTCATTGCCCTTGCCCCTTGGGCTTATGTGGGATTTGAGTCTATTTCCCACTCCTCCGGGGAGTTTCGCTTCTCCCGAAAGCGGTTTTTCCCCATCGTTCTTGTGGCGCTGGTGACCGCTGCGGCAGTTTATATCATGCTGGTGTTGATGGCGGCATGGGTGCATCCCGGCATTTTTTCCGGATGGCAGGATTACATCTCTCATCTGGGCGGTATGCACGGAATGGAGGCGCTTCCTACCTTTTTCGCCGCTGAAACCGCCATGGGAAAGACCGGGCTGCTGCTGATGGGTCTGGCGGCGGTAGGTGGGATTTTTACCGGATTGATCGGTAATCTGGTGGCTTCCAGCCGTCTTGTCTGCGCCATGGCTGAAGATCGGCTGCTCCCCGGCAAGTTGAGCAAGCTGAATCAAAACGGCGCACCCCGCAACGCCATTCTTGTCCTGATGGCTGTCTCTATGATTCTCCCCTTCTTCGGGCGAACCGCCATTAGCTGGATTGTTGACGTGACCACCATCGGTGCCGCTGTTGCCTATGCCTACACCTCGGCGTGTGCCTTGAAAAACGCAAGGGAGCAAAACAGAAAGACCGTGGTGATTACCGGCGGGCTGGGGCTTGTCGCTTCCCTTCTGTTCCTCCTTTACTTTCTTCTGCCCAATATGCTTTCGGTGAGCACCCTCTCCGCTGAGTCCTACCTGATTCTCGCCTCTTGGAGTATTTTGGGGTTTGCCGTGTTTCATTGGCTGTTTCGCAGGGATCAGGAACGGCGTATGGGGCACACCTCTGTGGTGTGGATCGTGCTGCTCTCTCTCATTCTGCTCACTTCTATGATCTGGGTGCGTCAGTCCGCCTCCAATATCATTCAGGATATTTCCGTTAGTCTGAATCAGTTGGAGGAAGACTATGATGCCTCAGACCGTGAGACACTGGAAGAGGGAATGCGGCGCATTGAGCGCACCGTCAAGGCGGACAGCATGGTGCAGATGGCATTGATTGTAGCCTCTCTCACCTTCATGTTCCGAATCTATGACATTATGCGCAGCCGCGAGAAACAGATGGAGGTTGATAAGATTCTGGCTGAGGAAAGCAGTCGGGCAAAAACCTTCTTTTTGTCCAACATGAGCCATGAGATACGAACGCCCATGAATGCCATCATCGGTCTGGACAATATCGCCTTAAAAGACCCGGAGCTTTCCCCACGCACCCGGGAGCAGCTGGAAAAAATCGGCTCCAGCGCAAAGCACCTGCTTGGACTGATTAACGACATTCTGGACATGAGCCGGATTGAATCCGGGCGGATGGTACTGAAAAGCGAGGAATTTCAGTTCCACCCGTTTTTGGATCAGATCAATGTGATGATCCATGGTCAGTGTCAGGATAAGGGGTTAAAATACGACTGTAACATCGTAGGTCACACAGACGAGTTCTATGTGGGCGACGATATGAAGCTCAAGCAGGTGCTGATTAACATTCTGGGCAACTCAGTCAAGTTTACCAATGCTCCCGGCACCGTTACCTTCAATGTGGAGCAGGTCAACAGCTACGAGGGTCACCGCACCTTGCGTTTCACCATGAAGGACACCGGAATCGGAATGGACGCCGCATACATTCCCAAAATCTTTGAGGCGTTCTCTCAGGAGGACGGCACTACCACCAACCGTTACGGTGGCAGCGGCTTGGGAATGGCAATCACCAAAAACATTGTGGAGATGATGAACGGTGAAATTCAGGTGGAAAGTACCAAAGGCGTTGGCTCCACCTTTACCGTCACCGTCACCCTGAAGGCATCCAGCCGCAGCGCCCATCAGGAGAATCCCACGGGGCTGCCCGGCAATCTGAATGCCCTTGTGGTGGACGACGATGAAGTGGCCTGTGAGCACGCAAAGCTGGTGCTGAACGATATCGGCATACACGCCCACATCTGCACCAGCGGAAAGGCTGCCTTTGATCTGCTGGCAAAGCGTTGGCGGGAGGGTAATCCCTATGATTTACTTCTCACTGACTACCGGATGCCGGAGATGAACGGCGTGGAATTGACCCATTCGCTGCGTCAGTTCGACAATGGTCAAACCGCTGTGCTGATTCTCACCGGATACAGCTTTGATGATATGCACGATGATGCATTTGCGGAAGGTGCAGACGCTGTTCTCAACAAGCCCCTGTTCTCCGACAGCTTGTTGAGAGAAATCCAAAATATCCTGTTGCGCAAAGCTCCTCAGCAGTCCACACAGGAAGAGCGTACAGAGATTGAAAACACTTCTGTGGATGATCGTCCTCTTGCAGGTCTCAGACTCTTAATTGCGGAGGATATGGAGATCAATGCTGAGATTCTCATGGATTTGTTAGAGATGGAGGAAGTCAGCTCGGAACACGCCATAAACGGGCAGGAGGCGGTGAATCTGTTCTCCGATCATCCTGCCGGGTACTATGACGCCATCTTGATGGACGTGCGGATGCCGGTGATGGACGGACTTACCGCCACCCGTACCATCCGGGCATTGGAGCGAGAGGATGCCTCCACCATCCCCATTATTGCCATGACTGCAAACGCCTTTGACGAGGATATGCAGCGCTCTTTGCAGGCGGGAATGAACGCACACCTGTCCAAGCCTGTGGAACCGGAGCGGCTTTATGACACACTGCGTAAATTTGTTCACCGCTGACCGCTCTACCAAAGTTAACCCGCTGCCTGAGGCAGCGGGTTATTTTTTGTGTTTTTGTCGATACTAGAAGGGCAGTCCGCAAACAAAAAAACGTATTGACATCCGCCATGAGTTAGTATATACTAACTCATGGGCTGAGAAAACAAATTCTCAGCTATCACAAAAGCGCATGGTTAGCAACCGCTAATTATAATCAGTGTAAAATGTATGGGGGTCCATTATGAATCTGGAAGAATACCTCATTGAGTTTTGTTCGCCTACGTTGGCTTCGTTGAAGGTGGGAAGTCTGTTTAACTATGCTTACACCACCTGTGAAGAGTTAATCCATCAGATATCCCATTGGAATCAGGTCTTGTCGGACAAGGGGCTTCGGTTACGCCTGCTTCGTGTGCGAGACGGGAGGGCGCTTCTCTATCTGTACCGCATCAGTCAGTTGAAGCAGGCATTCTCCACCGCCCCCATCCAGTGCTTTCTACGAGAGTACGGATATGAGCGGTTTGATTTGGATAGCGCCCTCTGGCACTTACAGTGCAGATTACAGCAGCAGGAGGGTTTCCCTCACGAAATAGGGTTGTTTTTGGGGTATCCTCTGGAGGATGTGGAGGGGTTCATCCGGTGCAAGGGATGCCGTTACAAATGCTCCGGGATTTGGAAGGTATACGGCGACGCAGAACAGGCGCAAAAGTCTTTTGCCGCCTTTGCCAAGTGCAGAAGCCTGTTTCGCCAGCTATGGGCCCACGGAAGGTCAGTTCAGCAGCTTACTGTGGCTGCTTGACAAATATCATATGAAATGAGGGATTGTTATGAGTAAGGTAGCAGTGGTTTATTGGAGCGGAACCGGAAATACCCAGCAGATGGCTGATCTGGTAGCAGAGGGCGCAAAGGGTGCCGGGGCTGAGGTCAGCGTATTTACCCCAGGGGATTTCTCCGCAGATCAGATGGCTGAGTTTGATGCCATTGCCTTTGGCTGCCCCGCTATGGGAGCGGAGCAGTTGGAGGACAGTGAGTTTGAGCCTATGTTCAACCAGTGCGAGGCAAATCTTTCCAACAAGAAGATTGGGCTGTTTGGCTCCTACGGATGGGGCGACGGTGAATGGATGCGCACATGGGAGGACACCTGCCGCAGCGATGGGGCATTTCTGGTAATGGACGGCGTGATTTGCAACGATGCTCCCTCCGGGGATGCTGAGAACGAATGCCGGACGCTAGGCGCAGCACTGGCCTGATTCCAAGCATCATAAAAACGCCTTTCGGTCAGCGAAAAAGAGCTGAGCCGAAAGGCGTATCTTTTATGGTTTGGGAAGAAGAATGGTAACCGTAGTTCCCTGTCCCAGTTTGGAGTCAATGACCAACTTACCGTTTGCCAGCCGCTCCAATCTTACCCGCACGTTGGACAGCCCGATATGGGATCTGCCGTCGTTGGGCATGATTTCTGGGTCAAATCCGCTTCCGTCGTCGGAAACCGAGACGGCATAGTGGTCGCCGCAATCCCTGCTGGAGATGGTCACAGTGCCCCTCTCCTGGATGCTGCCCCGGATGCCATGGCGAACCGCATTTTCGGCCAGCGGCTGAAGGGTGAGGGTGGGAATGGTAAAGTCCGTGCATTGGATATCATAGGCGACCTGCAGCGCCTCCTGAAAGCGGAGTTGTTCCAGTTCCAAATAAATCTTCGTATGTTGTAACTCTTTTTCAAAGGGGATTGGCCGCTCCTGAACGATGGAGTCCATATTTCCACGGAGATATTTTGCAAATTTTTTGATGGTTTTCTCCGCAAGGGGCGGGTCGATCCGGCAAAGGTACTGAATCACCGTCAGGGAGTTATAGAGGAAATGAGGCTGAATCTGGCTGAGCATAATGTCCATTTTCAGCTGGATGTTTTCCTCTTGCTGACGAATATATCGCTCTGTCTGGCTGGAGAGGATAAACACATACATGGTCAATGCGGCGATGATGGTGGAATATACCACGAAGTTAATGCCGTAGTAACGCAGCTGAAGCGCCATGGCCACAGGCGGAACCAGAAAATAAATCCAGAAAGCAATCCGCTCTCTCCCGGTCAGCTTGGAGCGTTCCGCTACCATCAAATAGAGATCTATCACGATCATGACAGCGACCATCAGATAGGAAACAGGATACAACGAATTACGGTGGTAAATGTTATTTGGGTCAATCACATAGTACATCCCGTTGAATTGAGACAGGGTGAGCAGCGTGATATGAACAAAAATCATGAACCGGTCAACCAGTAAGATAGCATGATATTTCCGTTCGGAATCCATCAGGGTCAGCAGATACACCGAAACCAGATAGGCCAGCAGAGCAGGAAGCGCAAATTCCAGATAATTGGTCAGGTACAAAGCGGCACGAATGAATGGCCCGGACTGACCACGCATCAACTGACCGCCCAGATTGGATAGTGCGAACAATAATAGGAGCAGAAAAAACTGGCTAAAATATTGAGCCGTCCGACGCTCCATTTTTACGCCTACATGGACCTGCATCAGTCCCAGCAGACAGAGGATGATGCCGGAAAAGTCCATGGAAAAATTGAGAACCTGATGCATCGGTTTCACCTGTGAAACTGGTTATAAGGCACCGTTTTCATCAAAGGAAATCTGCTCCATTTCTTCATCAGGCAAAGCGCCCTCAGCATCTTCCTTATTTGCAGCGTCATCGGGGGATACATTTTCCTCCTGAGAAGCGGTCTGGACGGGCTCGATTTCTTCGCTGACGTCCGTTTCTTCGGCAGAGACAACTTGATCTTCTTCCGGAACATCAGCTTCAACTGCGTCAGACTGGTTTACATCGCCCTCGGGAATCGCATCCTGAGATTCCTCCCCCTGAGCATCGGGCATGGGGTTTTCCTCCATGCTGTCAGCGTCCGCCTGCCCTTTCCCTTTGTTCTTGCGCATAAATCTCTCTTCTGCCGCCTTACGCACACCTTTTCTGGCCACAGACGCATAGTGGGTGCTGAGTACCTCCTCCAACTGCTCTGTTTTTTCTGTGCGGAGAATATCAATATCCTCATCCAGAAGGTCAACCGGACCCTCAGGGGCATACTCCTCTTCCAATGCGGAATTGTCTTCCCGGGAAGATTCATAGAAGTCATCCGCCGCACCGTGGCGCTCTGAGAGCCGATGGGCGCGATACCCAACAGGGCGCTCATATTTCAGCAGGCTGAAGGTGGATAACTCCATTTCTTCGCACACGGCCACAAAAACGCCTGTGATAACGAGAAACCAGATGGACAAGCAGGCAGAATCTCCAGAGAAGAGGGGGACATAGCAGCAAACTGCCATTCCGGTCATCAGGGCAGGAATCCATAATCCGGCCTGATAGAATACTTCTGTCCCTACATAGAGTAGGCACTTCCAAACCCGGTTGAGAATGCAGAGGAAGAACAGAATGAAGATCAGTGTTCCGGGAATGCCGGCCAAAAACAGATGATGCAACAGTGTATTGGAGGGCAAAATGGTCTGTGCAGCCTCTCCTTCCGCAGCCGCACCGACAAGGGAGCCATGCCCACGAAGGAGCATCAGCGGGTCATTCAGAATGGAGGAACGCAAGCCCCTCTCGATTGGCAGAAATGCTCCGCTTGCTGTTCCTGCCAGCAGCCGTCCCAAGACCTGCATGGCAACCACAACTGCAAACGTAATCACGCCCGAGAGCAGAAGACAGAGGGTAATGGACAGCCCCTTTTTCAATTTCTTCATTCGATCCAGCAAAATCAGTCCGAAGAATACGCCGAGAGCCAGACCAATACCGAGAACACCTGCAATGCTGCCCTCCAGAGCGACCATCAAAAAGGATACAGGGAGATACAAAGTTGCCGCAAGACGCCAAAGGAAGGATTTCTGGCATTGGAGCTGACCAATCGCAACAGCAAATCCAAATGCAAACAGTGCAGAAGCCTGAGCAGGGCTCAAGCTGAAAAAGGAAACAGAATGGTCCGTTTCAGATACAACAGAGATTCCAGAGCCAAGGTATGGAATGCCTGCCACAGCATTCACTCCCAATGCCGTCAGGATTCCTGGAACGGCAAGCACCAGCAGACAGAACAGATAGATAAATGAAATGTAGTCTGCAACCATGTCCCGATGCTCCGGCTCCAGATTCAGGCAGGTGGTCAGAACGCAGAGCGATAAAATAGCCCAATGAATGGGTGAAGCTGCTGCCCAGGGAATGGATGAGACAAAACACCCCAGTGCAAACACCCACCAGAAGTTTTGTGTCAGAAGTCCCTGTTCCGCCGGTCTGTAATCCTGGCGGTTTCTGATGAGAACAACAAACCAAAACAGCGTAAAACCGCCCATAATCGGTGCGGCAAATGGTCTGATTGTATCTGGAAGCATCCACTCCACCATGTACCAGAGAGAGGAGAACAACAGCAGTACAATGATTGCCATTGAAAACAGGTCCATGGGATGGCGTGGCTTTTTTGCCTGATTCTTTTGTTTCTTCGGGCTCATAAGCAATCCTACTTCTTTCTCTGCATATATGTACGCCATCTCATCTTACCACACAGTAAATCATTTTTCAACGGAAAAACAAATTTCCTTCTCTATTTTGATAAAAGAAAATGGTTCCAGCCCCGCAGCGCAACATGGCAGCGGGGCTGTGTCAACTTCTCTGTCAGAATGGCAGGATATTAAATCATCACCAGGGTAATTATACAAAATCCCGGGTTGTTCCACCCGCCTGATAGGTTACAGGCAGGCAATACAGGCCAGCGAGACGTTTCTCCTTCTCTCTCAGCAGGATATCCACCGCCATCTCCGCCATCTGCTCAACGGGCTGAACGATGGTAGAACAGGCATAGCCCAGATTGGGAAAGAGACGGATTCCGTCAAATCCAATGATCTGAACCTCTTCCGGAACCCGGATGCGCCGGCGCAGCAAAAGCTCCTGAGTCATGAGGGCGAGGTGGTCCGTATTACAGAAAATGCCGTCATAGTTCAGTACGCCATTCATGATATTCTGGTCAAGGTATCCCTCAACGGCTTCAACACCGTCTTCATCATTGCAGCGAAACGAATCACAGGGAATGTCATTCTGCCGACAGTAGGCCTCAAAGCCGATTCCCCGCTTGTCCGTTTCCCCTCCCACCACAGAGCCCGTACGAAGGAACAAAAGGCGGCGGCATCCCAGCTCTGCCAGCTTTTGGGCAGCAAGCCTTCCGCCCTCATAGTTGTCCGAAGTGATGCAGGGAATGGTGCTGTTCAGGCAGCGGTCAATGCTGACATAGGGTATGGTTTCGCTCACTTGGAGGTCGGATGAGTAAGTGAGTCCAATCATTCCGTCAACCTTGTTCTGCTGCACCATTTGAATACAAGACTGCTCGGCTGTATAGTCAGAGCCAGTGAGCGCCAGCAGCATTCGATAACCACGTTTGGAGAGGGCATGGGAAACACTCTCGCAGAGGGAGGCAAAAAAGGGATGCGCTACTCCGGGCAGAATCAGGGCGACAACACGGGTCTGGTTGGAGCGAAGTCCCCGGGCGTAATTGTTGACCTGATAACCCAGTCGTTCCGCAGCCTCCAGCACCCGTTTCCGGTAGCTCTCCCCTACTGATATGCCATTGAACACCTTCGATACCGTACCCAGTGCCACGCCAGCTTCTCTGGCTACGTCCTTCATGGTAGGGGCGTTTCCCTTGCTATTCATGTCATTTGCTCCTGTCACAATCTACTCTGTGCGCCAGTGTACACGCTCTGTTTGACGCACGTCTTTTAGACAGTATACCAATGAAACACATGAATGTAAATGTATCATTTCATGAAATATACGCCCCCATTCAAAAACGATCCTGCCTTGCATTTTTGAAGGCAGGATCGCTATGCTTTATTTTCCTGTGATTCTTGCTGAAAAGCAAGCGTTTCTCATGGAATGAACAGACAATTCGTTTCATGAATGGAGATTGCCGCTTACAGGAGTGCCTTGACGCAGTCCTCCACAGCCTGCATATCCGCAGTCGGCTCGAACCGTGCCACCACATTACCCTGACGGTCTACCACAAACTTGGTGAAATTCCACTTAATATCGCTGGTAGCGGCATAATTTGGGTTCAATTTTGGCAGGAAATCCCGGAGCATATCCGCCATCTGACCCTCACCAAAGCCCTCAAACCCCTTTTGCTCCTTCAGGTAGCCGTAGAGAGGCAGGGCGTTCTCACCGTTTATGTCGGATTTCTTCATCTGGGGGAAGGTGGTGTTGAAGTGGATGGTGCAGAACTCGTGAATCTCTTCATCAGAGCCGGGTGCCTGTGCGCCGAACTGATTGCAGGGGATGTCCAGAATTTCCAGTCCCTTGTCGTGGTAGTCCCGGTACATCTGTTCAATGGGAGCGTATTGAGGGGTAAAGCCACAGCCAGTGGCGGTGTTCACAATCAGAATGACCTTGCCGGACAATTCAGACAGCTTCAACTCTTTGCCCGCTGCGGTGGGGACGGAATAATCATAAATGCTTGCCATAATGTGAGCCTCCTTCAATTGAGCGTAAATAGATTGTATGCAACTGTTTTTAGTATACACAACTCCTCCTGAATTGTCAATGGTTTTTCCGACAACCTACTGACCATTCTCAGGCAGAGAAACAAAAACAATCTTGACGGATGTGAAAATTCGTATTAAGGTTATAGTTAGTTCACTGGGAAGAAAGCGCACTTCTCCCCCATCATCAAACAAATTGGAGGAATGAATTATGGCTATGCTGGCACCTTCTGTCCTCTCTGCCAATTTCGCCCACTTGGAGCAGGACTGCCGGGATGCGCTGGCGGGCGGCGCAAAGCTGCTGCATTACGACGTTATGGACGGGCACTTTGTACCAAACCTCAGTTTTGGCGTTCCGGTGCTGAAAAGTCTTCACGCCGCCCTTCCGGAGGCGTTTTATGACGTGCATCTCATGCTCACCGACCCCATTGACTATGTGAAGCCCTTTGCGCAGGCGGGGGCATCCCTGATCAACTTCCATGTGGAGAGCAATTCTGATCCTGTGGAGACGCTGGCTGCCATTCGTGCAGAGGGCTGTAAGACGGGCATGACGGTGAAGCCAAAGACCCCGGTGGAGTCGGTATTCCCCTATCTGGATCAGTTGGATCTGGTATTGATTATGAGCGTGGAGCCGGGGTTTGGCGGTCAGTCCTTTATGGCGGATATGCTGGACAAGGTACGAACGCTGGTAAAGGAACGGGAGCGCCGTGGGCTGAACTTCCTCATTGAGATCGACGGCGGTATCAACACCAAAACAGGCGTTCAGGCAGTAGAAGCCGGTGTGGATGTGCTGGTTGCCGGAAGCACCGCATTTTCTGTGCCGGATGTGAAGGCCGCTTGCCAAGCGCTGTCACAACTGTAAATCAAATTAACAGTCCCGATACGTTTATGATGCCGTATCGGGACTGTATTTATCCATTTATGCCCAGGTTCCGTTGCGGAACACCGCCACTGCGGTGCCGTCAGGACGGATGCCGTCGATGGACAGGTCATCTGAGCCTACCATAAAGTCCACGTGGATGATGGAGTCATTGATGCCCTGTGCCTTTGCCTGCTCTGTGGACAGCTCCTCCCCGCCGGGCAGCACCTCCTTAAAGCCAGCGCCAAGCGCGCAGTGGCAGCAGGCGTTTTCGTCAAAGAGGGTCTCATAGAACAGGAAACCGCACTGATTCACCGGGCTCTCCTTGGGGACAAGGGCGACCTCGCCCAGCATACAGGCGCATTCGTCCATGTGAATCATCTTTTCCAACAGTTCCTGACCCCGTTGTGCCTGACAGGACACCGCTTTGCCTCCCTCAAAGGTGATGGAGAAGTTCTCAATCAATTGGCTGTTCCAGCTCAGGGGCTTGGTAGAGACAAGCGTTCCTTCGCACTTACCAGCCATGGGAGAGGTGAAAATCTCCTCGGTGGGCATATTGGGGATATAGCAGGCGCCGTTCAGGTGATTGACTGCACCTGCTCCCTCCCAACGGGCACCGGGAATCAGATCAACGGTGAAATCCGTGCCGTTGGAGCTTTTATAGCGCATAGAGGTAAACTGCTGCTGGTTCAGCCATGCGGCTTTGGCTGTGATAAAGTCGGTATGCGCCTTCCACTCCGCTACCGGGTCATTGCCCTGGGAGACCCGGACGGTGCGCAGTACAGCATCCCACAGGCGTTCCAGCGCCTGCTGGTCATCCAGCTCCGGGAAGCATTTCTTTGCCCACTTCAAGGAGGGGTAGGCAGCAATCACCCATTGATGTTTTCCATCGATGGAATCTCTGTAAGGCTTGGCCACTTTACTGCGGGCAGCAGAGACAGCAGAGAGCTTTTCCGGGGCAATGCCAGCCATGGCATCCGGGTCTTCAGAGACGATATAGATGCGGCAAGGGAGATCCTCCGCCATCTGGCGCAGCTTTGCCTCCTCCCACGGCAGGGTCTTGGACAGCACCTTCTGATCGGCATAGCGGAAATTCAGGCGGCTCTGGGCGTCACAGGTCCAGTTCACATTTACCTTCTTCGCCCCGGCAAGGTAGCATTCCTCCATCACCATGGCAGCAAATTCATGTTGTTCCACCGAGATGGTCAGTTCCACCACCTGTCCTGGCTGCACGTTCGCTCCGGTTCGGACAATGAGGCGGGCATAGCTGGTGAGCAGTTGTTCCGTCAGTTTCATTTGATCGGCTCCTTCTAATCATTTTTTACTCAGCCCGTTTATCTTAATCTATTTTCCGAATCTTGGCAAGACCTCTTGACAGAACATATCTATGTGATATAATTTTGATATCATATAGATAGGAGTGATTTCCATGGAAGAAAAAATCCTTCGTACCGGAAAGAACGGCATGGCGGTTCTTCTGGCAAATCTGCTGGTGCTGGCAGCAGGCACGGCGCTGCTTGTCCTGGGCATTGTGTATGAATCTCCGCTAGTGGTGCTTGGGATTCTCATTGACGTTCTGGGGTGGATTCCCCTGCTGGGGTTGAAGGTGCTTCGGCCTCAGGAGGCGCTGGTGCTGACATTGTTCGGCAACTACGTCGGCACGCTCAAGGGAGAGGGCTTCTACTGGGTGAATCCCTTCTGCTCCGCCGTCAATCCCGCCGCAGGGACCAAGCTGGGTCAGAGCGGTGATGTAAAATCCGACGCAGGCGACAAGGATATGGTCACAGGCTATAACGCCAGCGCTCTGAGCAAAAAGCTATCCCTCAAGGTGATGACTTTAAGCAACAGCAAGCAGAAAATCAACGACTGTCTGGGCAATCCGGTGGAAATCGGCATTGCGGTGACGTGGCGGATTGTGGACACGGCAAAAGCGGTGTTCAATGTGGACAACTACAAGGAGTATCTCTCCCTGCAATGTGACAGCGCTCTGCGGGATATTGTGCGGCTTTATCCCTACGACAAAGCTCCCAATGTGGACACCACGGGAGACGGCATTGCAGACGACGGTTCCCTTCGTGGTTCCAGCGAGGTAGTGGCTGACCGGATACGGCAGGAGATTCAAAGCCGGGTGGACGAGGCCGGTATTGAAATTGTGGAATCCCGGATCACCTATCTGGCCTACGCGCCGGAAATCGCCGCTGTGATGCTCCAGCGTCAGCAGGCCAGTGCCATTGTGGATGCCCGGAAGATGATCGTGGACGGCGCAGTTGGCATGGTAGAGATGGCTCTGGAACGGCTCAACGAAAACCACACGGTAGAGTTGGACGAAGAGCGGAAGGCAGCTATGGTTTCCAATCTGCTGGTGGTGCTGTGCGGAAACCGGGATGCTCAGCCGGTAGTCAACTCGGGCAGCCTGTACTGAGATGGCGGAGAAAAAGCAGATTCCCCTGCGGCTGTCGGTCAAGCTGTACAACGCCATTGCCGCATGGGCGGAGGACGATTTCAGGAGCGTCAACGGTCAGATTGAGTACCTGCTCACCGAATGCGTCAAACAGCGCAAAAAAGATGGGAAATACGTCTCCGAGACCATAGATGAGGGGATTGAGCTGGACATAAAGTAGCTATATCCATTCATTCGTTGTAACATCAGCCCCGCAGCGGCAGCGAAGTGCTCGAAAAAGCATTTTCAGTCTGCAAATCCCATAATGACAGGATTCCGGCAGGAAACAGTATTTTTCTTTCCCATTCGCAAAAACTTTTGCACGATTATGGTTGTTTTATGTTAATTTTTTGTTTCTTGACATATTGACAAAAACATCTATAATAAAAGTATCCTTTTTTAGGAGGGAAAGAAAATGAAAAAAATCATATCTTCATTCTGTCTGCTCCTTCTGCTGCTTTGCATCACCAACGGTTCTGTTTTGCCCGCCAATGCGGAATCGTATCAGTATAGCGCTCCCAGCGTCTCTGTTGATTATAAGTATCAGGATGTCCGCATTTTTTGGAACAAAAAGGGAAAGTCTTCCTACCGGGTGTTTTATCGGCAGCCCGGAAAAGATTGGCAAACGCTGGTAAAAAGCACGGACAAAACCTCTGTTTTAGTAACGCCAAAGCAATTAACCAGTGGGAAGACTTATCAGTTTTCCGTTCGCTGCATGGATCAAAATGGCAAGTATTCCAGCCCCCGGGGAAAATCGGGTGATTGGAAATACTATGCAGCTCCGGCTCTGGTGGAGGCAAAGCCGATCAGCTCTTCTGCCGTCAGCGTCAGCTGGAAAAAGGTTTCAGGCGTATCCAAGTACAGGGTGTATTACAAGCAGCCGGGAGAATCCTGGATCCGCGCCGGCGTAACCAACCGCACGACCATGGAAGTAAAGAATCTTAAGAATAACAAGGATTATATTTTCACCGTCAGGTGCATGGATAAGAGCGGGAAAAAGACAATCAGTGGTTATGTTAAGGCTGGCGTGGCGACACATACATGGCTGAAAGTCCCCGCAATCACATCCTGCATCTCAAACAAACAAGGTGGGCTTGACATAACCTGGAATCCCGTCAAGGGAGCATCCGGATATCGAGTTCGGTACAGGCTGACCAGCGAGGACATCTGGACTTATTCCTCTGCGATTGATGGCTGTTCCTTCTCCACACCCAAGCTGAAGGACGGTAAGCGGTATAAAGTCGCTGTCTATTGTTTAGGCAAGGACAAAAAGAAAAACAGCACCGCCGGTTGTCAGGAAGTGCTCTTTACCAGCTTGGAATCAAAAAAACGCTTTGTAGTCACCAATAACTATAACTACTCCACAAAGGCGTGCACTTTGGGGAAATACGCCACTCTGGCGAATGCAAAAAAAGCGATCTCCGGCCAACCCTCCAGAGAACGGGGTCAATGGTTTGTGATTGATGCCGCCAATAACAGCAAGGTGGTCTATCCGGACCTGAGCACGAGGCAAAAACGTATCAACGTCGCAGTCGCATGGGCAAAAGCCATTGCGGCGGATTCCAGTCATGGATATCGGTGCGACGGAGAGCTGAGGGACTACAACGTGAATCTTTCCCATGCCCGTTGGGGAAATCTGGGGGATTACTCCTGCTCCACGCTGGTCGCTACCGCTTACGAATTGGCGGGTATCGTCAATTTGAGAGATGTTACTTTGAAGTACAAGCTAGTCTGCGAAGGAAGAGGGGACGACTATTCTTGTTCTTTGAACTCCTCTAATATGGCCAAAGCCTGCATCAAATCCGGCAAAATGGTTGATGTGACTGACCGTTACGACAATCATGGAACATCAGCCCTGAAGCCTGGGGATATCCTGATCAACAACTCCGGTTCTCATGTGGCCATGTACATAGGCGACGGCGATATTGTTGAAGCACGGATGAATGAGCTGGGGTCGGAATACGCAATTCCGAAGGCAGGCGATCAGACCGGACATGAAATCTGTATTTCCAGCGTGGGCAGAAACTGGGGAACCGTGCTGCGGGCAAAATAAGCAACAAATCGTTTTACTTCTTGTTTGAAAACAGCATCGCTCCTTACGAGCGGTGCTGTTTTTCTTTGGAGAATACTGCCTTTTGATTGACAAACACGGCAGAGTCATCTATAATCAGTTTTATAAAACAATTACTTGTGAGGTGATCACCTGTGAAGTATAGAATTGCTGTCCTTTGGTTATCCCTCCTGATCTGCCTCAGTGCCTGTGGCGGTCAGAACAGCTCTGCCCCGGCGGATACCAAAGCAGAGATGCCAGTTGGCACAGAAGAAGCCGTCACGGAGAAGCCTGATGACCCTCCCTCCCCGGAGGAACAGGCTGTTCCAGAGAGCGAAGATAGCACCGAAACGGAAGCGGTATCTCCTGAAAACGGCGCTGAGATTCCGCAGGAGCAGGTGGAGGAAGATGTCGAGAACACAGAGGATACGTCAGCGTCCCAACCCGTCGCCATGGAAGACCCTCTGGGCGAGGAAACCAGCCAAGCGCCTGAAGCGTCTGAAGAGGAAGAATTGCCAGAAGGCGCTCCCGTCTATGATTACATCACAGAGGACGAGTATGACAATTTCAAAGAGACAGTCCCCGGCATTCAGCCCAAGGGGTTCCGTGATTTCAGCGAGACAATGAACGCCTCTCTGACAGGAACCTGGTTCGACCCCACTTACGGGGAGTCCTTCCGCATCAACGAGGACGGAGCATTTGTCTACATCCCCTATCTGAATCTGTACGGAGAGGGGCCCTACCGCTGGTCGCTGGCAGACCGGTCTGAGCGGGGAAAATGCCCGGAATTGCGTATTTTCTGTTTTGGCGAAGATGGGCCGGCTCTTGTGTACTACATTGCCGGAAACACCGGGGAATACTTCTGGTGTGTTTCTCAGGGACAGGTGTTCTATAAGCAAAGCGAAAACTGAGCGCAAAAGCTCCCCTTTTCCGAAATGTTGGGAAAGGGGAGCTCATTATTATTTCAGTTGCAGACCGTCGTGGAAGGCCTTGCCCACCGCTTCGCCTACCACACGGTAGACGTTAAAGGAAGGGTCAAAGCTGATGGGACGCAGCTTGCCCAAGTCCACCTTGCCGTCGGTGAGGATGGATTCGTCCGCCTGAGAGGCGACAATCTCGCCGATGAGATAGCCGGTCTCGGTATCCCAGCTTCTCACCTTGCACTCCAGCGTCAGGGGGTATTCCTCAATGATTGGGGCGTTGACATGGGCGCTGGGATGGACGTGAACGCCGGCTTTTTCAATCTTGTTTACCTTGGAGCCAGTCTCCACCCCGAAATAATCGGAGATCACCACGGTATCCGCAGTACCAAAAGCAACGGTGAATGCGCCGGTTTTCTCAAAATTGGCAGTAGTTTTGTGTTTTGCCAGCATCAGAGTGATCTCTCCCGTGTCGCTCTGCATTCCCCACGCTGCGTTCATGGCGTTGGGAACACCGTTCTCGTCATAGGTGCCAATGATAAAGACACCTTCCGGGGTGATGACTGATTGTTTGCCGCTAAATTCCATTTGAATGACCTCCTGTATTGATTTTAATAAATCGTAATTCAACAGCTCAGAGCAGGTACTGGATTTCCAGCGAGGAAGAATAGCCGCTGGGGGTCTCATGCAATACCTGATCCCCCTCCCCCATACACTGGCGCATGGCATTGCAGACCATGGGATAACGCTTGTTCAGCCCCATTGCACGGTGAATCTCACTTGCACGCAGCGTCAGAACGGTTTGCCCCTCCCTTGCCGCATCTGCCTTTTGGGTTTGGATGTACTCCCGGATGCAGGCTGTGGTAACGCTGTCCCCTTTGGGTTCCGATTTCGTCAACTCCTGCAAGTGCTGCACCTGTTCCTCCAAGGTCTGGATGCGGGAAAGCATCTCCAGAATGATTTTGTCATAGTCCATCAAGCACCCCTCCTTTAGATGTATTCTATCAGAAATAGCACTTTATGTCAATAGAATTCTGCTAATCATTCTAACAAGACTGATTTCATCTGAAATCCGCACAATTCCGCACAATCCCGCTGCGCTTATGGAATGATTGAAAAGGCTGTGGTAGAATAAGAAAAAAGATATTGCAGATTTCATTTTGTGGTTATCCATTTAGGTCAGCTTGGGGGGCTCCCCCAGTCAGCTTCGCTGACAGCCTTCCGCAGAGGTTGTGCTTCGCACTTTATCCCACTCGCCCTAAAACGTGCCACTGGCACGTTTTCAAGACGGGCTCACTCAAAGAGGGGGCCATTGGCAAGAGCTGAAAACCAATCAAGTATTGCCAAAGCCTCCCTCATAGAGGGAGGTGGCACGGCGGAGCCGTGACGGAGGGAGCCGGTCATGCACTGACTGAGTTATATGGATAACCATGTTTCATTTTACAGAAAAGAGGTTGTCATCATGAAAGATTCTAATTGTGGTTACTGCGTAGGCGGAGAGCCGCTGGCAAAATTCGGCATTCAGATTTGCGACTTGAAG
>ATWA01000039.1 GCA_000421005.1 Clostridiales bacterium NK3B98 | reverse complement strand
CCGCTGTTCAGCTTCCGGGCAATCTGATTGAGATTGGAGCCGATTTTGCCCATCTGTCCGGTGAGCTTTTGAGCGGCTTCGTCGCTGAAAGTTGCATAGACGGTGGGATGCTCGATTCGTCTCGTCAGCGCCGCTCGCCGCAGATATTGGGAGTAGGTGATGCCCAGCACTTCGCAGATGAAGTTGAGCTGGTCGTACTCGTCCTCTGAAAAGCGGACGGTGATTTTGCGATTGCGGTTGTTGTCATCTCTTGCTTGATACTTTTTTGCCATTGCATTTCTCCTATTACAATAAATTTGGTTGGAAGTCCAGCATCCGGCTGGGCTTCTTTCCATCTCATGCCAAAGCTACAATAAGGGGAGCAACTGGCTGACCAATTTCTCCTTGGGCCTTCATGTCCGCTTCGAAGACTGTCAGCCATCCTCTTGTTGCAGCGTTCGATTTAAGCAGGTTGAGCCAGAGTGTTCGCGTCACCCAATAGATTGAATCGGCAGCGAGAAAAAGATGGATTCCGGTTGCACAATTCAGAATTGGAGGTATGACAATGAACGCAGTAGGCATTGATGTCTCAAAGGGAAAGAGCATGGTCGCCGTGATGCGTCCGTTTGGTGAGGTCGTTTTCTCTCCCTTTGAGGTATCTCACACCGACAAGGACCTGACCGATCTGGCTAAGAGGCTCAAATCCCTGCCGGGTGAGACCCGTGTTGTGATGGAAGCCACGGGAAGCTACCATGCGCCCGTTGCATGGATGCTCCATAGCGCAGGGCTGTATGTTTCTGTAGTCAACGCTATGCTGGTGCATGACTACGGGAACAACACTTTACGACGTGTCAAGACAGACAAAAAAGATGCTTTAAAGCTAGCCAACTATGCGTTGGATCAATGGCTCACACTGCCTGAATATGCTCCGGAAGACGATACCCGGCAGCTCCTGAAATCCTGTTATCGCCAATACCGGCAATACTCCAAGGTTCATACTGTACTGAACAATAATCTGATATCCCTGCTGGACACTGTCTTTCCCAATGCAAACCGCCTCTTTACAAGCCCTCCTCGACCCGACGGCAGCGAGAAATGGGTGGATTTCATCGCTTCCTTCTGGCACAGAGAGTGTGTATCTAAACTGTCTGAAAAGGCATTCATTGTGAAATACCAGAAATGGTGCATCAAGCACAGATACAACTTTTCGGAGAAAAAAGCCAAGGAAATCTATGCTTCTGCAAAATCCAGCGTTGGTGTCATGCCCAAAACCGATGCTGCCAAGTGCATGGTGGAGCAGGCAGTTTCCTTGCTTTGTGCCAGTTCCTGCACTTTGGCCGCGCTGCGGAAGCAAATGCTTTCGCTGGCCTCCTCTCTGCCAGAATACCCGGTGGTCATGAAGATGTTCGGCGTCGGTCCCACCCTCGGTCCTCAGCTCATGGCCGAGATTGGCGATGTGCGCCGGTTCAATTCCAAGAAAGCGCTTGTCGCTTATGCGGGTATTGACTCTCCTCCGAACGATTCCGGACAGGTCGTGGGGAAGCACAAGGGCATGACTAAGGTCGGCTCATCTTCCCTTCGCAGAACACTGTTCCTCGTAATGACCGTTTATCTCCAGAACGCCCCGCAGGACGAGCCTGTGTTCCAGTTCATGGATCGAAAACGGGCGGAAGGAAAGCCCTACCGTGTCTATATGATGGCATCTGCAAACAAGTTCCTGCGTCGCTATTACGCAACCGTTAAGGCGTATCTGAACAGCTTGGAAAAGGCTGCATAGCTCCTCTTACATACCACTTCGTTCGCCGCCTCTCAAATTTTGAGATGCTCAGCGGCTTGGTTTGGTGTACCCTTTTTTCAGAATTCAATTTTGTAAATTTTCCACTTGACTTTTCTTAGCAGGTCTTTGAGATTGGAATGATTTGTAGCTGCAACGCAGCATTTTCCGAGAGGAAAATTTGAAAGTGGCGGGATTGGGGTGCCGAACCCCAACAAGATTGAGCTGGAGGAATTTCGGCTTTGCCGAAATGTCCGACAGGGAGCATCTTGCCCTCGATTTAGAGTTCTTCGTTTGCTCCGTCTTTCGTCGGAGCTATTCCTTTCGAAAAAGACAGAGCCTGACCCGAAAAAATGATTCATCCGTCATTCGTTCAGGCCAGACTCTGCTGACTGTTTATATTATAATTCTACTGTTGTAAAAGGTCAATGACCAGATTTTGCACCCTTTTCAATTCCCTTAAGCGCCTTATAGCTGCACACGGTATCGGGCCATCTGCTCTGTCAGATTGTGCAGCGATTCCTCGTACTGCTGTTTGCGTATTGCTCCACGCTTCAGGATCTCCTCCAGTTTCTTCTGCTGTTCGTAGAGGAGGTGGCTCTTCTCTTCATAGATCAGGGTATCCTAGGTGGAGCTTTAATGTCTGTGGTCATCTTTCCACCTGCCTCTTGTATGAAGCCATCCCGCCGAAACGCTTGATGCTGCAAGAAGAAACGACTGAGTCTTCAAATACACAATATCACGATTTCATGATATTAATTTGAAAGCAGACGCTGCTTGTGCTATAATTGATTCAGTATTTTCAGTGATGATTGCGGCGTGTCGGAGGTTGAACGTATGACATACAGCTATATCCGATTATGGAAACTATTGATAGACAAGCGCATGACGAAAACTGAAATGCGCAAGGCGGCGGGTATCAGCACGAACATACTTGCCAAAATGGGAAAAGACGAACCTGTAGCAATGGAGAGCTTGGCAAAAATATGTGTCGCCCTAGACTGTACGCTTGACGACATAGTGGAGATAAACGGCGATGCGGAGAAAGGTGGTAAAGAATAATGGACAGAGTTTCAATGTGCAACCGCATTGGAAATGAGTACAGGACGTCTAATATTGAGGGCGGCGAGTATTCCTATGTCCAGGCGGCAGGCTCCAAAGAAAAGCTTGTTCAGGCTATCGGATATGAGCCTGAGCATTTTAAACTGGATATCCGCTTTGAGCACAACGGTGTTGTCGTGCTGGTGGAGACTAAGCAGAACTTCACTGATGCGGATGAAAAGCAGCTTCGGGCGTATCTTTTTGAAGAGCGTATGCTTCATTACACCAAGAAGATTATCTGTATTCTGGCAAACACGAACAATGACAAGATCAAAGTCTGGAAGTCAGAGATGGACGATGATCATTTGCTGAAAGACGAAACTGTTCTTGATACGATGGAGCATTATGTAAGTCTGTTTGAGGTAAACAGACAGAACAACCGTGAGGCTGTCCTGAAGAATACATATGCGTTGAACGAAACGCTCCACCGCAAGGATATAGACGAAACGCTGCGTAGCCAGTTTGTAGGTACTACCCTTCTTTATCTGCGTGACGTGCTGAAAAAGCAGGGTATCACGATGATTTCACCAGATGCAAGACAGAAGCTGAAGGATTACTGGGGCGGACTGTCTGCTAACCTGATTCGCAGCAGTATTGGTGAGACGCTTTCAAATCTGCTTGATGGGTCTGATAATAAGACGCTGAAGATCGAACTGTTGCAGAGAAATGTTATCAACAATCAGAAGGTCAAGAAGCTGGCTCTGAAGGACTGGATTGAAGTTCTGGATGAGATTGTCAATAATATCTACAGGTATATCAACGAGGACAGTTCAGAGGGGCAGGATATCCTGAACCTGTTCTTTATTGCCTTTAACAAGTACACAGGAAAGGCTGACAAGAACCAAGCATTTACGCCTGACCATATCACGAACTTCATGTGTCGTGCTACTGGCGTTGACAGAACGAAGCGCGTGTTTGATGGCACGTGTGGTTCTGGTTCGTTCCTTGTTCAGGCAATGGTGCTGGAACTGATTGACTGTAACCGTCAGAAGGCAACCGAGGCTGAAAAGCAAGCAATGCGTGAGAAGGTAGCCAAAGAACATATTTACGGTATCGAGATTGAGGAAAAGGCTTTCGGGCTTTCCACAACAAACATGCTCATTCATGGTGACGGCAATTCCAATATTAAACACGGTAGTCTGTTTGATAACGAAGCGTTTATCAGACAGGCGAACCCTGATATTATCCTGATGAACCCGCCCTACAACGCAAAGCCGATTACAATTCCTGCTGCTTATAAAGCAGGCTGGAAGTCAGACGCAAAGGAAGATCCGACAAAGGGCATGGTCTTCCTGAAGTTTATTTCTGACGTTGTAGTGAAGATGAATAAGGAGCGTTTGGATGCTGGCAACCCGAAGAAGGAAATCAAGGTTGCTATTCTCTTGCCTGTATCGGCTGCAATCGGGACAAGTAATTTTGTGTCTGATATGAAGAAGGAACTGCTCGAAGAGAACACGCTGGATGCAGTATTTACACTTCCTGCGGAAGTGTTTTATCCAGGCGCTGCTGTTTCTGCGTGTTGCATGGTGTTTACATTGGGCAGACCACATGTGATGGCTGATGGGACGATTCCGAAGACATTCTTTGGGTATTTCAAAGAAGATGGTCACAAGAAGAAAAAGAATCTTGGTCGTCTCGAACAGTTTGATAAGGATAACAAGAGTATCTGGAAGCAGATTGAAGAGGAGTGGCTGGATTTATACAGGAATAAGACGGTCAAAGACGGTATGTCAGCAATGCAAGCCGTTACGGGTGATGACGAGTGGCTTTGCGAAGCGTACATGAAGACCGATTATAGCAAGCTGTCCGAAGCTGATTTCCAGCAGACATTGAATAATTATCTCTCCTATCTGATAAAGGAGGGTAAGATATATGAATCTTGATGTTCAGAGTTGGCAGCCTTTTTATCTCCATCGGTTATTTGATATTCGGATGGGGAATAAATTTGACAAGAATAAATTGGATGAGGATACGCCAGAAGTAAATCTGGTATCCCGCGTTAGTTATAACAATGGCGTGGATGTTAAGGTAGGATACGTTGACGGTGTGAATCCTTTTCCTGCTGGACATGTAACAGTCGCTCTTGGAGGTAGTTATTTGGGTTCCTGCTTTGTGCAGGAAGAGCCTTTTTATACAGCTCAGAATGTTGCTGTTATGAAACCTCGTGTGTCAGAAATGACTCATGCAGTATGCACGTTTATTTCTGGTTTGGTTCGTTATGAATCAAAAACGAAATATTATGCATTCGGGAGAGAGTTAAATACACATATCAAAACTGATTTTGATGTGAAACTTCCCATTAAGCGTAATGTTGATGGCTTACCCTTCTTTGATAGTTTCTGCAAATGGTCAGACGAGGGGTATATTCCTGATTGGCAGTTCATGGAGGACTATATGAAGTCACTCCATCATAAGCCTCTTACAACAAAAAACAAGGTTGGACAGGTGCCTGACCTGTCTGTGAATCAATGGAAGCCTTTTATTACATCGCGTTTATTCTATAAATTGGAAAATGGAAAAGCGAATCAACAAATGCTTGATGACGGCAACGAGTGTTTTTATGTGGGAGCAAAGAAAGATGATAATGGTGTAATGCTACATTGTCAGAAAGATGAATCTCTTATGACAAAAGGGAATTGCATTGTATTCATTTGTAACGGTGAAGGCTCTGTCGGTTTTGCAAATTATATGGATGTTGATTTTGTTGGAACAACAGATATTGTTTCAGGATACAATGATAATTTAAACCCATATATAGGCATATTCCTTGCTACTGTTTATTCACAAGAGCGGCCAAAGTATTCATTTGGTAGAAAGTGGAAAACACATCTGAGAGATACAGAGATAAAACTTCCAGCAAAGCGTAATCCTGATGGTTCGATATTTCTTGATGATTCTTATAAATGGTCTGATGAGGGATATGTTCCCGACTGGCAGTTCATGGAGAACTATATCAAGGCTCTCCCCTATGGTGATAGACTATCAACGTTAGGATGAACTATACGCCATGCCGCCTCCCGACCTCCTCTATTGCAGGGACCATCAATAAGATTATCTGCATCCTCCTGAGCTTTGCCAGCAAGTTTTTAATCCCAGGATTTAAGCTGCGCCATACGCTCCTCATAGACGACCATGCTTATAATCACCATGCCCCCGTAGCTGTTCTTTGTGATGAAGATCGGCTCTCTGCCTGTTACCACATTTAGGACAGGCGACTGGAGTTCCGTAGATCACAAATGGAAATAATTCTTGCCATAAACAAACACCTTCAGTCCATTTTCCTGACATAGTTGTCAGCATGATTGTGGTACATGGTCAAGGGTAAGAAGATGTTGCTGTTCTCCCGCACTGGCGTGCATCGCCATCGGCTCAGAGCTGAGAACAAGGAAAAATCGAAATAAGTTGCAAAAACAGCAAAAATATCTTTCTGTGAGAGGTGTGGAAGACTCATGAAAAGAGATGACGAATTCCCGGTTTGCTTGAGTTGCATTGAGTATTTGGAGAAAGAATAACGATCAATAATACTGTTTCATCAAGGAGGGCCTATGCTTACACAAGAACAATTCATTCGTAATTTTAGCGTAATGGCCAATGGGGAAGTCGATTTCTTTCTCGGTGCAGGTGCCTCCATAGCTTCTGGCATTCCTACTGGCGGTGGTTTGATTTGGGAATTTAAGCGCACTCTATACTGCTCAGAATGTGGCATTTCAGCAGAGAAGTATAAGGATTTGTCGCTGCCGTCCACTCGGAAAACACTTCAAGATTATTTTGACATCAAAGGTTACTGTCCAAAACAGTATGCTCCGGAAGAGTATTCCTTCTACTTTGAACAATGCTATACTGATCCAATGGCCAGAAAGAGGTTTATTGAAAACATGGTTTCTGGCCGGGAACCTTCCATCGGTTATCTCTGCTTGGCAGAGGCGGTAATGCAGGGGAAGGTCAAGAACATCTGGACGACCAACTTTGATTCACTGCTTGAAAATGCGCTTCATCGTCTCTATCCAATGAACAATGTTCTAGTGTGCAGTGAAGCAAACCGTGGTAGTGTTTGTCTGTTGAATCCCACATATCCTGTCATTGGAAAACTACACGGGGATTACCGTTATGATTGGCTGAGGAATACGGAAGACGAATTACAGCGGTTGGAGACATCGCTAAAAGGATATGCTTCCAGTCAGTTGACTGGGAAACAACTGGTTGTTATCGGCTACTCTGGGAATGATGAATCCATCATATCTTTTCTCAAGGACTGTATTGACAATCCAGCCTTGCTTACTAAGGGGCTACTATGGGCGGTTCGAAGAGGGAGTTGGGTTAATCCGAGGGTAAATGAACTAATCGAAAGAGCACATAAAATCGGTAAACCCGCTGACGTTATCGAAATAGACGGTTTTGACCAGTTGATGTTTTCGATTTATCAGATTCAGAATTATCATAATGAGATCATCGATGGGCAAGGACGTTTGTTGCAGGTAGGAAGTGATATTCGGCTTACCGGAAAGCCTGTCGATTCTTTTGTAAAGCTGAATGCATACAAGGCAGAATACTGCCCGCTCTGTAATGTGTTTGAAACTGATATCACAAGTTGGAAAGAACTTCGGACAATCACTGGCAGCAGTGATATTATTGCTGGGCTGTTTAGCAAACATATTTATTCTTTATCATCTGCTGACAAGCTTAAAACGGTTTTTAGCAAGCATTTTCTCTCCTCAATAAACAAGGAAGAGGCACCCGAAAGGGATATTCGCAGAAACGAATCTGTTTACATTGGATTGATTTATCAGTTGATTAAGCGGACACTTTTATCCAAGGGCATGGTCTCATTTGCGAAAAACAAAGTCTATAATCCTGATTCATGTAGATCCGAACAGGGGTATCAAGTTTTTGATGCATTAGAAATTGCAGTCAGCTTCGTTGATGGTAATCTGTATTTGAATCTGATGCCAACAGTTCATGTCCGTGGCAGCAATGGAGAGAGCCTTGATAAAGAGTCATATCAGATTCAAGTCAATCATGTCGTTTCGACCATATATAACAAGCAATACAATGAAAAACTCCGCTTTTGGGAATCTCTCTGCCTTGATTCTGGAAGAATAATCTTTGAAAACGATGGCTTTTCGATCTCCTTCGTCGCTCCTGCCGTCAGTCTTGGCGGCAATAATAGACGCGCTAAGTGGCTGTCTATGCCGTCTTGCAAATATGATGAGCCGTTAATGTGTTTCTCGGATACAGACAAGTCAAAGCGGGTGATAAACCAGCTCAAAGGGCTGTGTCAGTACGGCCCGATTGATTGCTCATACATGAGAGACAGTACTACTCGCCCATCTGTAAGACTTGCTGTTCTTTCGCCAAATCAAGATATGGATAGAATCCTAGCACACCTCAACAAGCTAAATACTCATGTACAAAACAGAGGAAGTGACAACTTTTTGCCTCATTATGAAGGGTTTGAACAGGTTTATCGACGTGCTCTTTCTGTTCCAACAAAAGAGCAAAGCAATATCTGTATTGGATACAATGTAAATGCGATATTAAAGATGTCCCCAGCGGAGTTCCTTGCTTTTATGAAACGAGGGATTGAAAAGTATTCACTGCGTTCTTCGGACTTTGATATTCTCGTCATTTACATTCCTGAGAGCTTTGCGCATTTTCGCACAGCTACGGAAATCTCGTCAGATTATAATCTGCACGATGCTCTAAAACTTTACGCAACTGACAAAGGGATTATACTGCAACTGATTGAAGAAAAATCGGTAAAGAGTTATGACCCCTGTAAAGTGATGTGGGGATTATCCACAAGCTTGTATGCCAAAGCTACTGGCGTTCTATGGCACCCGGAAGCAATCCGAAACGATACAGCCTACATAGGCATCAGCTATGCTTTTTCGGAGGAAAAAAGAATCTGTATCGGTTGCAGTCAGCTTTTTGATTCTACTGGAACCGGTATCAGGATGGTGCTTAGAAAAATTAATAATCCGATTTTTCTCGGCAGAAGTAATCCATATATGCGAGAGGATGATGCTCGCATAATGATGACAGAATTACGTGAGCAATACTATCATTCAGCGCCAGTTAACACCCTCAAGAGGGTTGTAATTCACAAGACTACACCATTTATACGAGACGAAATCGCTGGTATAATGCAAGCATTTAATGGCATCGAAGTCGAGTTAGTGCAGATACAGGATTACTGCTCTTGGCGAGGAATCCGTTTCGGCGGGGAACCAGGAAAAACTGCATTTGGATTCCCTGTAAAACGAGGAATGGCTGTAAAACTGGATCGAGAGAGTTTCCTTTTGTGGACACACGGTTGTGTGATTCATCCAGAACTATCAGGCACCCACAATTATTTTAAAGGCTCACGGGGCATTCCTGCGCCACTGCTTGTAAGACGCTTTGCGGGAAATGCAAGTGGTGACACGTTGGCGAAAGAAATCCTCATGCTTACAAAAATGAATTGGAACAGTGGAGATAGTCTTTACAAAACACTTCCGGTGACATTGGATTTTGCAAAGGTTTTGGCGCGGATGTCAAAACAGGATGAAGCCATATTTGATAAAGCATATGACTTTAGGTTCTTTATGTAAGCAATAAGACAGCAATCATCTTTAAGTGTTTTATGACGAAGGCAGACAAGAACTAATGT
Source organism: Clostridiales bacterium NK3B98 (assembly GCA_000421005.1). Taxonomy (GTDB): domain Bacteria; phylum Bacillota; class Clostridia; order Oscillospirales; family Oscillospiraceae; genus Onthomonas. The sequence goes on along the minus strand of ATWA01000039.1, from coordinate 15,046 downwards.
TGCATGTCCGATGCGGGCGAGCGTAGGCTTCAGAACTACAAGGACAGTGGCGAAGTTATTCTGTTTCAGAAGAGTCTGCACAAGAATAATTCAGACTGCTATGCACAAAGGGAACGGACCGCAAGCACGTCCGCTCCCTCGATGATGGTTTGACCACAGTTTTGACCACAATTGATTTTTCATCGCTTAGAGTTAGTGTGAAAAATGTTCTCACATCTAATTCTAATGCCTCCCTTGCATACATGATTGCGAAGTATTTCTAAGTCCTTACGACCATGGCATTCAAGAGGTCAGCGGTTCGATCCCGCTTATCTCCACCAACAAAGACTTGTAGGCCAAAAACCTGCAAGTCTTTCTTTTTCCGAAAAAGTTCCGATTTACGATTTTGAGAGGCAGCACACGATCCGGGATTTCTGCTGTTTCTCTCCCCTGCTCCCAAATGATATATACCCCACACAAAGACCCATTGCGGTTGCCAGTGATAAATTCTGGCGCCGCTTTGGGTCTTTTTGCGTTTCCGGGGTTTCTACGTTGGATAATTGATTCGGGAGGTTATGATGAATTACCTGTACCACAACGGCGCGGAGCGCTATCAGTTTTACCGTATCCCCAAAGCACTGTTTACCGACTCCCGCTTTGCCTGCCTGTCCGGAGATGCCAAGATTCTCTACGGGCTGATGCTGGATCGCGCCAGTCTGTCCACCCAGAACGGCTGGCTGGACGAGCATAGCCGGGTGTATATCTACTTCTCCACCGAAGAGATTTGCGACTGTCTGGGTTGTGCCCGGAAGAAGGCGCTGAAGCTCTTGGCGGATCTGGATGCCGTGGGACTCACCCGGCGGAAGATTCGCGGTCAGGGAAAACCCACCCTGATCTACGTCCGGGAGTTCACGCCGGAGGATTTTCAGGACACGCCCGCCCAGACGTGTGAAAATCACACGCCCAGAAGTGTAAAAATCACACCGCCAGAAGTCCCTTTTTCACCCTCCTTAGTGTGTGAAAAAGGGACACAGAATCATACTGATTCTAATCAGACTGATTTGAGTAAGACTCATTCGAATCATTCCCCTACCCCAGAGCACCAGTCCCAGACAGGGACGGAAACGAAAGGAAGCGAAGCGACAGAGCAAAAAGAAATGGACTGTGTGAGAGCAGAGATTCAGGAAAACATCCGGTATGACGACCTGATCGCAGACAACCCCTCTGACGCAGACCTGATCGACGAGATGGTGGAGCTGATGACCGAAACCGTCTGCACCCGGCGCAAAAGCCTGCGGGTGGGCGGCGAGCATCTCAGCGCCGCCGTTGTCACCCACCGCCTGATGAAGCTGCGGCAGGAACACATCCTCACCGCCCTGAACGGGCTGAAAGCCAACACCACAAAGGTGCGCAATATCAGGCAGTACCTGCTCACGGTGCTGTATAACGCACCCAACACCATCAGTTCCTACTACATGGCGAAAGTCAACCATGATCTGTACGGAAACAACCCATATTGAACGAAAAGGAGTACATTATGCTGAATATCACCGCCATTGGCATTCTCACCAATACCCCATGCCTTACCACCAACATCACCACCGGGAAGTGTTCCACCCTGCTGCGCATTGCCTCCCGCCGACGCTACCGGGACAGAAACGGCGACCCCATCTCCGACTACATCACCGTCAAGGTCTACGACCAGCTGGCACAGCAGTGCATGAGAGTTTGCACCAAGGGATGCCTGCTTTCGGTGTGCGGAGACTTCGAGACCATTACCTTCCCCGAAGAACCGGAGCATCAGCCGGGATTTCTCATCAAGGGCAAAACGGTGGAGGTGCTGCGCAGGGACCGGTGCAGAAAGAAGGAACGGTTTGGCAACTAACTGTCCCCATTGGCACAGTTGAGCAGCTCTTTATTGTAGAAATGTATTGACGAACTAAACGCAAGAATGGTATTATTATAATTGCCCCAGGGGGCAAGGCAGGGCGGAGCCAAAGAGAGGGAAAGTGCATCATATGGGGTCAACACTTTCCGCATCGGAGGTGATAGATATTCTATCGAACGTTAATACTATAGTTGGTATCGCGCTTTTTTTTGCGAATCTTCTTGCGGTTTGTTCACCCTCTTTCCAGAGCCCCCTCCTAACAATATCTGCCGTGAATTCGTTTCACGGCTTTTCTTTTTCCCTGTTCACACAGTTGACCGCCTTGCCCTTGTTTGGTACGATGAAGAAAAACAAACAGGAGGCGAGCGAAATGTTTTGGCACAGAGAACCCAAGTATTACCTGACCCTCACCCGTGACGAGATCAGAGTGGTGCTGAACAGCCTGATCGAATTGAAAAACGCTCTCATCCGGGAAGGCAGATACACCGACATCGTAGATGAAGTCATTCTCAAGGTTTCCAGACTATAAAACAGAATCAACCAACGAAACGCCGTTTTTTCTGAAAGGAAGAAGCGGCGTTTCTATATATCCATTTTCAGGAGGTGCCAAAGATGGCAGACACAAAGGTTTTTGCAGTTGCAAATCAAAAGGGCGGTGTGGGAAAGTCCACCAGCACCTACTGCATCGGCGCAGGGCTGGCGGCAAAGGGCAAGCGGGTTCTGCTGATTGACGCAGACCCCCAGGGCGATCTCTCCAAAATGCTGGGGCTGAGACAACCCAACCAGTTGAACATGACCCTGAGCAGCGTCATGGATGCAGTGGTCTCCAACCGGGAACTCACCCGGCACCCGGAGATTCGCCATCACAAAGAGGGGTTTGACTTCATTCCCGCCAATCGCAGTCTTTCCGCTGTGGAGATCGGTCTGGTCAACGTGATGAGCCGGGAGACGGTACTCCGGGAGTACCTGAATACCGTCAAATCCGATTACGACTATGTGCTCATGGATTGCCGCCCCTCCCTGGGTATGCTGGTCATCAACGCATTATCCGCTGCGGACTATGTGCTGGTTCCGGTGCAGGCGGATTATCTGGCGGCGGAGGACATGACCGAGCTGGTGAACACGGTGCAGAGCATTCGCCGGCAGATCAATCCCGGTCTGCAAATCGGCGGGGTGTTTCTCACCATGGTGTCCGAAACCACCTTTCGCAGAGAGGTGGCGGAGTCGGTAAGAAACCAGTTCGGAAAACGGATTCCGGTGCTTCGCACTTCCATTCCCGCCACGGTCCGCCTTGCGGAGATCAGCACCGCCGACAAGAGCATTTTTCTACACGACCCCAGAGGCAAGGCGGCGCAGGCATACGAAAATCTGGTGAAGGAGGTGCTGAACATTGGAACGAAGGAACGTGTCCGACCTGCTGACCTCGGTAGATAGCCTGTTCACCACCCAGTCAGAGCGGGAGGACGAACAGCGGGAGAAGGTGATGGAGATTCCTCTGGTGCAAATATCCGACTTTGCGCACCACCCCTTTCAGGTGCGGGTGGATGAGAGCATGAACGAAATGGCGGAGAGCGTCCGTCAGTTTGGGATTCTCACCCCTGCGCTGGTACGCCCCAAACCGGAGGGCGGATATGAGATGGTCTCCGGGCATCGGAGAAGAAAAGCCTGCGAGCTGGCAGGACGGACAACCATTCCCTGCATCGTCCGGGAGATGAGCGATGACGAGGCGATTATCCGCATGGTGGACACCAACCTCCAGCGGGAGCAGATTCTCCCCAGTGAGAAGGCGTTTGCGTACAGGATGAAGCTGGATGCGATGAAGCGGCAAGGAGAACGGACAGATATAACTTTGTCGCCAGTGGCGACGAAGTTGGATACAGCATCAAGTGTAGGGAAACAAGGCGGAGATAGCAGAGATCAAGTCTATCGCTACATCCGCCTCACCCACCTGAACCAAAACCTGTTGGACTTGGTGGACGAGGGCAAAATCGCCATGCGTCCTGCGGTGGAGCTGTCCTATCTCTCGGACGAGGAGCAGAACACCGTCTTTGAGACCATGGACATGGAGGGCTGTACTCCCAATCATGCCCAGGCCATCAAGCTGCGGCGGTTTTCTGAGGAGGGCAAGCTGTCCGAAGAAGTAACCCAGTCCATCTTGCAGGAGGAAAAGGCAAACCAAAAGGAGCAGTTCAAGCTGTCACGGGAGCGGATTGGCAGATTCTTTCCACCGGGCACATCCCCTCGGAAGATGGAGGACACCATTGTAAAGGCGCTGGAGCTGTACCGAAAGCGTCAGCGCAGTATGGAACGATAAGGAGGCAGATATGGAAGAAAGAACCAACGCAGGCTACCGGATTACCGACAGCATCCATGTGGGCGAGAGTGAATTTGTGCTGGGTGTCCACATGCATGTGGGCAATCAGTATGTCACATGGAAGTGCAGAGACGGCAGCGACTACTTCTGGGGGCGCTACTTTTCCAGCCTGCTGGATGCCCAGAAGAATCTGGTACAGCGGGCTTATGAGGAAGTGCGCTATTTGGAGGAACGTCAGGAGAGCCGTCATAAGGGAAAGGAGATGGAACGGTAATGGAACAGGAACAGCGTATGATCCGATTTATCACGCCCTTTTACAAGGAAAAGTTTCGCATCCCGGACGGGGACTGGATTCGGCTCACCATCGCCGGAGAGCAGCTTGACCGTCAGTGCCACTATATGGACGACTACCACATGGAGCTGACCGGGACATCGGGGTATCGCAACGTCTTTCACATCTGCGAGTTTGCCGAGAAGATGGAAACCATCGGCGGCACTGTCATCCCCCTGCGCTCCTCCCTCCCCCAGAAGTGCTACTCCGTGCTGGAATCCACCGGAGAGCTGATTCTGCTGGAACGGGGAAAGCAGGGCTACACGCTGGCAGGAGTGAAAGGAGAAAACATGTCCCCCCGTGAAAGCGCCCACCACCTGAACGAAGCCATGGGCGTGACCAGAGCGCAGGAGGCGGCTATGTCAGCCGGTTCCATGTTTGGCTGGGACACGCCCGCCGCAGACCCCAAGCACTATGACGAGAGCGGAAAAGCCGTCCGTCCCAGAAACCACGAAAGAAGGGATAGCAGATGAAGCGAACCTATCTCATCGCCTTGAAAGAGGTGAACTATGGCAGCGTCACCGTGCAGGCGGAGAACGAGGAGCAGGCAAGAGAAAGAGCGGAGGCGCAATATTACAGCGGCAGTGTGTTCTGGAAGGACACAGAGCTGGAAATGACCAAAATCAGGCTGGAAAAAGATCGGGGGGAGGAACGATGACGGCAGAAGACCATCTCATTTGGAGCGACTATTTTCTGGACTATGACGACTGGCGGGAGGATTTGGAGGCGGAGTACCCCCACCTCACCGAGTACCAGCGCATGGAGATTATGCAGGAGACCAACAACAGCTATCTGGAGGATGAACGATTCAACCTGAATATCCAGCTTTCCCGTCCCATTCTGGTGATTGCGGATCTGGGACTGTGGGACGGACGGCGCGCCGGATACCGGGAGATTGAAAGCGGCAACATCCGGGACTGTCTGTACTCCGACACCGACTACACCACCTGGTATGTGGACAGGCTGGGGGATTTGCGGTGCGACGCAGTTCACCATGACGGCACCAACCACTATCTCTACCGGGTCTACAAGGACAACGCCAGAGACAGCCAGATTGACCTGCTGAAGGAAAAACTCTACTGTGGCAGGGCAACACGCCGGGACATCACCAGAGTGACCCGCCGTCTGGGAGATGAAATTGCCCGAGTGTACGGCTTTGACATCCCCCGTGTTCGCCAAAGTGTCACCATGGAACGATAGGAGGATGATATGGCAAGAAAATTTGAGCTGATTACCCAGCTGTATTACCGCACCCTTCAGGAGGTGGCGCACCCCTCCCACTGGCAATCCTTCCTCGCCTCTGTCTGCCATAACTACCGCCTGCCTTTTGACGAGCAGGTGTTATTATTTGCCCAGCGTCCGGACGCCACCGCCGTGTTGGAGATCGACCGCTGGAACAAGCGCTTCGGACGGTGGGTGAATCGGGGCGCCACCGGAATCGCCGTCTTTGACCGGGATGCCCCCAACCGCTCACGGCTGAAATACTACTTCGACCTTGCCGACACCCATCCGGGACGGTTCGCCCGCCCGGTGCCGGTGTGGGAGGTGGAGACGCAGCATCAGGATGCCATTGTGGAGGCGCTGGAGAGCAGCTTCGGCTCCTTGGAGGACACCTCCTCCTTTGCCTCCGCTCTGCACTGCGCCGCCCGGAATGCGGTGGAGGACAATGTGGCGGACTATCTTCCCCAGCTTCACTACTACCGGGAGGGCAGCTATCTGGAAGAGCTGGACGAAAACAGTGTAGAGACCATGTATCGGCAGCTTCTCACCAACAGCGTGGGATTGCTCATGATGGCACGCTGCGGGGTGTATCCGGGAGATTACTACGCCCAGGAGGATTTTCAGGAGATCGTCAACTTCAACACAGCGGACACCATCAACGCCCTTGGTACCGCCACCGGGGACATTGCCCAGATGTGTCTCTCTGAGATCGCCCGCACGGTGCTGGATCTCCAGCGGCATCCCCAGCGGCAGAATCGCACAGTTGCAGAGACCGAGAAAGAAGATTATGCTGTACAGGAACAAACCAGCCAACCGAACACAGAAAGGAGCGCAGACCATGAACCAGATCACCTATCGGAACCAGGCGGGCTACCGCCTGCCCAACCTCCTGCCTCCCCAGGAGCAGGAGACAACCCTTGGGAAATACGCATCCCTGCGCCGGCAGTATCTCCGGCAGCACCAGCGGATCGTGTTCACCAACCTGCTGACCTCCGGAAAGCTGACGGAGCATCTCGCCCAGATCGACCGGACAGCCAAGGAGCGGGTGGAGCAGATCACCCGCCAGATGGCACAGGCGCAGGGCGTGACCGAGCAGATGAAGGCACAGGATCAGATGAAGTGGGTGGGGATGATGAACAACATCCGTCAGGCGGCGGAGGAAACCGTGCTGAAGGAACTGATCTACGCACCCATGAGCAGATAACCGAAGAAATACCGGAAGAAAACGCAGGAGGCAGCTTGCTTCCTGCGTTTTTGGATGAGCGGCTCATGGAATCCATCCTCACCAACCCGGAGGACAATCTGAAATACCGGAAAAGCCAGATCGAACTGTATTTCAGCGTCCACACGGACAGCGATGAGCGGGCAGAGTATCTCCGCTCCGCTTACCCGGAGGAAACGGTGGAGCGTCAGGCGGGTAATTCCCGGGTGGGTTACCGGAAACAGGAAAACGGACTTCTGATGTGGGAGGGGTTCTATCCTTCCCGCACCAGCGAGTCCGTTTTTTCATGGGCGGCAGTGGCTGAGATTGTGGCACAGCTCATGAAAGACGAGAAATACCACCTGAATACAGACGCAAAGCCCCTGACAACCCCGGAGATGCAGCAGGTGACGCTCTTTGAGGCAGAAGAACCGGAGACAGCTATCGAACAGGCGCAGATTCCAATTTTTGGAAGCTCCCTCCAGTATCCCCAGCAGGTGGTTGATGAGGCGCTGTGCATGGGGGCAAACGATGCACACAGTCGCATGGTCATCTGCGCCTACTTCCAGAAGGACAAGCCGGACAACGCAACCTTTCTCCGGGACCACTACGGGGAGAACGGCGCTGGCTTCTTCCTGAACGGCAGACAGTATGCCATCTGGTACAACGCCGAGGGTTTTCGCATCAGCGCAGGGGACAGCACCCGAAACGGAGTCTCCATGCTGCTCACATGGGAGGATGCCGCAAAGCGTATCCGGGAGCTGTTGGAGCTGGGGCGGTATCTCCCCCGTGAAGAGCTGGAACAGGCGGCGGACTTTGAGCGAAAGACGCTGGCACAGGGGCTTTGGTATCTCAGACAGGATTTTTCCGAAGCGGCGAGAGAGGCAGGCTATCTGCCCACGGTCAACGGTGTCTATGGCGGACAGGGCGGCTTTCCCGCCCAGTCGGAAAGCATTGAGCTGCTTTTGCAGCAGCCGGACAGCCTGCAAAGCATCATAGATGAAATGGCTCAGTTTATGGAAGCCTACCGGGAAGAGCCCTCTCTGCTGCGCTTTCGCTACCACCAACCCAGTGAATTACTGCAAAGCCTTTCCGACCTTCAGCGGGAGCCCCTCTCCTTCCCAGCCGGGGAGGACAGAGCGCCCATCAACGCCGCCATCTCCATGGATGAGATGGACAAATTACTGCGGGGTGCAGAACGTGGGAGGGATTACCGTCTGGGGGTGTACTCCTTCTTAATCCAGCACCGGGACGCCAAGGAACGAGAGCAGTACATGAAGCGTCTCCACGGGGAGTATTCCGGATACAGCGGCGGCAATGACAATATCGAGTACACCACCAAGGGGCTGATGTTCAGCCACGGAAGCATTACCCAGCCCTATGCCAAGGTGCAATGGAACTGGGCAAAGGCGGTCAAGCGGATTGACCTGCTCATCCGTCAGGGACGTTTTCTCTATGAAGGCGACCAGGAGGAATTGGAACAGCGTCAGCAACCAGAGGAAGAAACCGAGCCTGAAACCGCTGAACCAACAGAGCTGGTGGAAGAAGCTGAACCCGCAACCCCTGAACCGGAAGAGCCGGTAAACGAGCCGCAGGAGATTGAAATTGAACCACCGGAACCGACAGACGAACCGCAGGCGGAGGACACCCAGACTGCACCCCCTGTCCTTGCCCCTCCCCCCAAGCTGCGCCGACAGAGCGTCCGCTTTGCGCCGCTCCACCCGGAGATTCCCCCAGATCAGCGGCACAACTTCCGCATCATAGACCGGGAGCTGGGCAACGGCACACCTGCTGAAAAATACCGGGCAAACGTGGAGGCAATCCGAACCCTTCAAAAAATTGAAGGGGAAGCGCGATTGGCAACCCGGTCGGAACAGGAGATTTTGTCCCGGTATGTGGGCTGGGGCGGTCTTGCCGATTGCTTTGACGAGAGAAACAGCCACTACGGGGAATTGAAGTCTCTGCTGGATGAGCAGGAATATGCCGCCGCCAGAGAGAGTACCCTTACCGCTTTCTATACCGCTCCCGTCATCATTGAAGCGGTATACAAGGCACTGTCCCAAATGGGCTTTGCCAACGGCAACCTGCTGGAACCCTCCTGCGGCGTGGGTAATTTCATCGGAATGCTGCCGGAGCGCATGGCGGACAGTAAGGTCTACGGCGTGGAGCTGGACAGCATCTCCGGACGGATTGCCCAGCAGCTCTACCAGAACAGCAGCATTGCCGTCAGCGGCTTTGAGCGGGTGGAGATGCCGGACAGCTTTTTTGATGTGGCACTGGGAAACGTACCCTTCGGGGACTTCAAGGTGCTGGATCGGAGGTACGAGAAGCACCATTGGCTGATCCATGACTACTTCTTCGGCAAGACGCTGGACAAGGTACGCCCCGGCGGCGTGGTGGCTTTTATTACCAGCAAGGGCACCATGGACAAGGAGAACAGCGCTGTGCGCCGATACCTTGCCCAGCGTGCCGACCTGATTGGGGCAATCCGTCTCCCGGACAACGCCTTTAAGCGCAACGCAGGCACAGAAGTCACCAGCGACATCATTTTCCTCCAAAAGCGGGACAGAATCACAGACATCGAACCGGACTGGGTAGGGCTGGACACGGACGAGAACGGCATCCGTATAAACCGCTATTTCGTTCAGCATCCGGAGATGATTCTGGGCAATATGGTGATGGAGTCCACCCGGTTCGGCATGGACACCGCCTGCAAAGCGTATGAAGACGCTGATCTCTCCGAGCTGCTCTCCGAGGCGGTGTCCAACCTCCACGCTGAGATCACCGCCTATGAGGTGGAGGAACTGGACGAGGAAGAAGACCGCTCCATTCCCGCTGACCCTACGGTACGGAATTTCAGCTTTACCACTGTGGACGGAACCATCTATTTCCGAGAGAACGCCCGTATGCGTCCTGTGGAGGCTTCTGTCACCGCTCAGAACCGCATCCGGGGCATGATCGCCTTGCGGGACTGTGTGCGTCAGGTGATTGAGCTGCAAACGGAGGACGCACCGGACGAGGCAATCCAAAGAGAACAGGCAAGGCTGAACACCCTCTACGATGACTACACCGGAAAATACGGTCTGCTCAGCAGCCGGGGCAACAATTTGGCGTTCAGCGACGATTCCAGCTACTCCCTGCTCTGTTCACTGGAGGTATTGGACGAGGAAGGGCACTTTCAGCGCAAGGCGGATTTGTTCACCAAGCGCACCATTCGTCCCCATGTCCCCGTCACCAGCGTGGACACCGCCAGCGAAGCCCTTGCGGTATCCATCTCCGAGAAGGCGGGGGTGGATATGGCATATATGTCTCAGCTTTCCGGGAAAACGGAGGCAGAACTGGAACAGGAGCTGTCCGGGGTGATCTTCCGGGATATTCACTGTGAGGAACAGCCGGAACAGATACCGGAGGCATACAGAGACCTGTCCCGGTTCCCCTTTGTCACCGCCGATGCTTTTCTCTCCGGCAATGTGCGCCGCAAGCTGCGTATGGTCAGAGCGATGGCGGAAGCGTTTCCGGAGTTGAGCGATACCCTTCAGGTCAGTATAAGCGCACTGGAAGGAGTACAGCCGGTGGACTTGACCGCAGGCGAAATCGGTGTGCGGATTGGGGTCAACTGGGTGCCTTCTGAAATATATGAGCAGTTCATGTATGAGCTGTTTGGCACCGGATACTATGCGAAAAGCAGAATCCACATTCTCCGCTCCTCCGTCACCGGCGAGTGGAACATCACCAACAAAACCCACGACAGCAGTAACGTCCGCACCTTCACCACCTACGGAACGAAACGGGTGAACGCCTATCAGATATTGGAGCTGACATTAAACCAGAAGGATGTGCGGGTCTTTGACACCAAAATCGAACCGGACGGCAAGGAGACAAGGGTGCTCAACAAGAAAGAGACCGCCATTGCTCAGGACCGACAGGAGATCATCAAGGCGAAGTTTGCCGAATGGCTTTGGAAGGATATTGACCGCAGAGAGCGGCTGTGCCGGGTGTATAACGAGACCTTTAACAGCATCCGCCCACGGGAGTATGACGGACGGCATATTACATTTCCCGGTATGAACCCGGAAATCCAGCTGCGACCTCACCAGATCAACGCCATTGCCCATGTGATGTACGGGGGGAATACCCTGCTTGCCCACGAAGTGGGGGCTGGGAAGACGTTCGAGATGGTAGCCGCCGCAATGGAGTCCAAAAGGTTGGGACTTTGCACCAAATCACTGGTAGTTGTGCCCAATCACATTACCGAACAATGGGCGGCGGAGTGGCTCCAGCTCTACCCGTCGGCCAATATTCTGGTGGCAACCAAGCGGGATTTTGAGCGGAAAAACCGCAGAAGATTCTGCGCCAGAATCGCCACCGGGGACTACGATGCCATTATCATCGGTCACTCCCAGTTTGAAAAGATACCCATGTCCAAGGAGCGTCAGGAACAGATCATTCAGCGGCAGATCGACGAGATTATGGACGGCATTGAACAGGCACAGAAAGCCAGAGCGGAGCGGTACACCATCAAGCAGTTGGAGAAAACCCGGAAATCCCTGCAGCAGCGGCTGGACAAGCTGAACGATCAGTCCCGGAAGGATGATGTGGTCACCTTTGAAGAGCTGGGCGTGGATCGGCTGTTCGTGGATGAGAGTCATTATTTTAAGAACATGTTCCTTGCAACAAAAATGCGGAATGTGGGCGGAATCGCCCAGACAGAGGCGCAAAAGTCCTCCGATCTGTTTATGAAGTGCCAGTATCTGGACGAGCTGACCGGAGGGCGGGGCGTGGTTTTTGCCACAGGAACCCCAATCAGCAATTCCATGGTAGAGCTCTACACCATCCAGCGATACCTGCAATACCGCACGCTGGAGGAGATGGATATGCTCCACTTTGACGACTGGGCGGCGGCATTTGGAGAGACCATCTCCGCCATTGAATTGAGTCCTGAAGGCAGCGGGTACCGGGCAAAGACCCGGTTTGCCAAGTTCTATAACCTGCCGGAGCTGATGTCCATTTTCAAACAGTGCGCCGACATCCAGACGGCGGATATGCTGAAGCTGCCCGTTCCCAAGGTGAACTTCCACACCGAGGTCATCAAGCCCTCAGAAATGCAGCGGGACATGGTGGATTCTCTGGCAGAGCGTGCCGAGCGCATCCGTGCAGGAGGGATTGACCCCAAGGTGGACAATATGCTTCGTATCACCAACGATGGGCGAAAGCTGGCGCTGGATATGCGGCTGGTGCAGCCTTTGGCACCGGACGATGAAAACGGCAAAATCTCCCGATGTGCCAGAAATATCTTCCGTATCTGGGAGGAGACAAAAGCACAGCGTGGGGCACAGTTATTTTTCTGCGACTTGAGCACCCCCAGACATGACGGCACCTTCAACGTCTATGATGATCTGAAACAGAAGCTCATGGGCATGGGCATTCCGGAAGAAGAGATTGCCTACATCCACGACGCCAACACCGAAGTGCGCAAGCAGGAGCTGTTCGCCAAGGTGCGTTCCGGTCAGGTGCGGGTGCTGATGGGCAGCACCGCCAAGATGGGAGCCGGAACCAACGTGCAGGATCGTCTGGTCGCCCTCCACGATGCCGATTGTCCATGGCGTCCCTCAGACCTTGCCCAGAGACTGGGCAGAATTGTCCGTCAGGGCAACAAAAATGCGGAGGTTGACGTGTTTCGGTATGTAACCGAGAACACGTTTGACGCCTATCTGTTTGTGCGACACGAAGTCGCATAAATCAATTGTTTGGCTTTTCACAGAGACCAAACCTGCTATTCCATTAGCAGTAGCCTAACATCACCGAAGCGGCTGGTAACGGCTGTGAGGGAGCTGATGTGAAATATGTAGCCCCGCCCTGTGAGGCTCAAGCCGATGCCGTGAGGCAGAAGCGATAGGCTGCCAGCAGCAAGGCAGCCGGGGAGCATGGCTTGTGTGGCATGGTTAATGTTATGTGAACCGCTGATAAACGTCGTTAAGGAGCTGAACAGGCTAAAGCTGCTGAAAAGCCTGAACCAAAATGGTACAGCAGTCGGTTATCTCTCTGAACGGTAGAGATACATGGACATGAGACTGCCGGCGGAGAGGCGGAACCTAACCCACACTGTTGATTGTGCGAAACGTGGTAAGCCCGTATTTTCTCCGGCGCAAGCCGGAAAGCCTACCGTAAGGGAAGCCTATGGAAGTGCGGGTAAACGAGTGGTGGAGAAAGCGAATGCCGACCCTGTAATGGGGACGGATAGGGGTTGCAACATCACCCCACGCGAAAGCGGGCAGACTTCCACCATGGTCTTTCTTTACGAAAAACTTGTAGAACTTTTGAAGGAGGAAAAAGCAGATGAACGGGAAGCCGTGTGCATCATCCCACGAGGCTGTGGACTGGAACAGTATCGACTGGAACAAAGCCAGAGCCTATGTGAAAAAGCTGCAAATGCGTATCGTAAAGGCTCAAATGGAAGGGCATTACAGCAAGGTGAAAGCCCTGCAGTGGATGCTCACTCACTCGTTTTACGCCAAAGCATTGGCAGTAAAGCGGGTGACAAGTAACGATGGTAAGAAGACAGCGGGTGTAGACCACGAAATATGGAGTACACCACAGGCAAAAGCAGACGCCATTCAAAAGCTCAGGCGCAGAGGCTACAAGCCCCAGCCGCTCAAGCGGGTGTATATTCCCAAGGAAAACGGGAAAATGCGTCCGCTCAGCATCCCCACTATGACCGACCGTGCCATGCAGACGCTCTACAAGCTGGCACTGGACCCTATTGCAGAAACCTACGCCGACCCCAACTCCTACGGCTTCCGGATTGGCAGGAGCACTCACGATGCAATCGAACAGTGCTTTACCGCTCTGAACAAGGGAAAGTCTCCCAAGTGGGTTTTGGAGGGAGACATCAAGGGGTGCTTTGACCATATCAGCCACGACTGGTTGATGGAAAACATTCCCATGGACACACAGCTTCTGCAAAAATGGTTGAAATGCGGCTATGTGGAGACCAGAGCCCTGTTCCCCACGGAGGAAGGAACGCCCCAAGGCGGGGCGATTTCAACAACCCTGATGAACATGACGCTGGACGGTCTGGAACGTCTCTTGAAAGAACGATTCCCCACACTGAAAACTGTGAATCACATCAAGCACTACTATCAGGTAAACTTCGTGCGCTACGCCGATGATTTCATCATCACAGGCAGGACGCCTGAAATTCTGCGCAATGAGGTGCTTCCACTGGTGAAGCAGTTTTTAGAGGAACGGGGGTTGCAGCTCTCAGAGGAAAAGACGGTTATCACCCATGTGGACGATGGCTTTGACTTCCTTGGCAAGAATATCCGTATGTACAACGGAAAACTGCTGATAAAGCCAGCCAAAGCCAATGTGAAGGCTTTTCTTCGGAAGGTGCGGAGTATCACCAAGAGCAACAAAACCGCCAATCAGGAATATCTTATTCACGCATTGAACCCGGTTATTCGGGGCTGGGTGAATAATCAGCGGTTTGTGGTATCCTCGCAGATGTTTGAGTGGGTGGACTATCAAATCTATAACTGCCTGTGGCAATGGGCGAAGCGCAGACACAAGAACAAGGGTCATAAATGGATTGCCAAGCGATATTGGCATCTGATTGGCACAAGGGCTTGGACGTTTGCGGCAAAGCTTGACAGAGACAAGTCTGATCCCAGACCGGACTATTTGCCGTTGGAGTACGCAACCAACACGAGAATCATTCGATTCAAGAAGATTGTGGCGGAGGCGAATCCCTTTGATGAGCGTTGGAACGGTTATTTTGAGGAGCGAGACGGGGAACGTATGCTGAACAGCACCAAGGGCAGAGAAAAACTGCTCAAAATCTGGCACAACCAGAATCGGCGCTGTCCCGTGTGCAAAGATCTGCTCACCTCAGAGACAGGCTTTAGGACTCACACCATCATTCAGAATGGCAATAGAAAGCTGATTGCGATGGTGCATCCGTGGTGCCACAAGCTGATTCACGACCAAGGTTACTTATTTTGAGCCGGGTTCCCTCATGGGGAGCCTTAGAGAGGCTTGAGCCGTGTGAGGGGAAACTCTCATGCACGGTTCTTAGGGGAGGGATGGGCAGTAATGCTTATCCCTTACCCGAGC
>ATWA01000038.1 GCA_000421005.1 Clostridiales bacterium NK3B98 | reverse complement strand
GAGAGAGGATACCGGAACCCGGCCTTGGTCCGATAAATCTCCCCTCCGTTTTTGCCACGCTGGGCATCCAGATAGTACATATAGCAGTTCTCGCAGCCCTCGCTGCACCTTTTACAGCCGTGCCACGGGTTCCAAATATCGTGCATTCCCTGTCACCTCCTGTTCTAGGGAACCGCTGAACAAATCAGGCTACGGCGTCTGAGCGGTCTGTTTTCCGCCATCCGGGTCTAAAATCCCTTGAAATACGTCAGTATTCCTTCGGTCTTTTATCCCCGACTGACAAAAAACATCCTCGCTCATCCATCCGAGAGATTGATTCAGCGCTTCCCTAGCTTTTGTTCTGGCTGGATTATAGCAGGCGGCGGGGGAATCGGCAACCGTTTCACTCCTGTCATTTTCCATCCAACAACACCCACACCGACATGATTGTCGGAGAAAGGAGTCCTGATTGACCAAACCCCAAATGAACCTGCTGGGCGAGGACGGCAACATCTTCGCCATCCTTGGCCGGGCATCCCGCCTGCTCCGTCAGAACGGACAGAGCAACGAAGCAGAGCAGATGTACTTCCGTGTCACCAGCTCCAACAGCTATGACGAAGCGCTCCGCATCATCAGCGAATATGTGGAGACGGAGCTCTCCGTCCCCGAAGCATCTCAGAAACAGGTTTCGGAGGATATCATCCGGGACCAGCTCACCGATATTGCCAAGCATCACATCTATGCCGTGGAGCTGCGGGGGGATCTGCAGTACCGGGGGAATGACGATGCTGACTTTATCAACGTGTCGGTGGGCAGCATTGAGGGCGCCCTGCGGGCGGCCTACGATCTGGGCAGAGAAGCAGGTCAGCCGGAACGGGCAGAACATCACCCCGCCAAGCGTCAGAAGAAAGGAGGGCATCGGCATGAGCGGTAATCCATCTTGGAAGATCATCCACGGCGATGCGCTGAAGGTGCTGGAATCCTTTGAACCCGGCACCTTTGACGCTGTCATCACCGATCCTCCCTACGCCTCCGGAGGTCGGACGCAGGCGGAGCGCAACAAGTCCACCACTCAGAAATATTCCAGCATGGGAGAGAAAGCGCCGCCTCCCTTTGACGGAGACTCCAAAGACCAGAGAAGCTGGACACGCTGGTGCGCCGAGTGGCTGTATCTGGCACGGAGAGCCTGCAAGCCCGGCGCGCCGGTCTGTATGTTCATCGACTGGCGTCAGCTTCCCGCCGCCACCGATGCCCTCCAATGGGCAGGCTGGATCTGGCGGGGCACTGCTGTCTGGGACAAGGGCAACAGCCGTCCTCAGCGGGGGAGATTCCGTCAGCAGGCGGAGTACATCGTCTGGGGGAGCAACGGTGATATGCCCATCTCCCGCCCGGTGCCCTGTCTGCCCGGTGTGTTCAAGTACGGCAATCCCCAGAACCGCATTCATCTGACGGAGAAGCCCCTCCAGCTTATGCGGGACGTGGTGAAGATCACCGAGCCGGGCGGTCATATCCTTGACCCCTTCGCCGGATCTGGCACCACCATTCTTGGCGCTGTGCTGGAAGGGTATCGTGCCACCGGGATTGAAGTCACCGATGCCTATGCGGCGCTTGCCGAACAGCGGATCAGAAAGGAGCTGGGGGAACAGTGATCGATCCATCCATAGAATCTGTACCTGAGCAGGAGAAGGCCGCCTATCTTCTGGAAAACGGCGACTCCCTGATGGTCTGGAACGGTGAATCCGGCTGGGAGTACGAATTCTTCGACACCTCTCTGGAACCTGTCATCGGCCACAGGGCAAGAGGGGTCACCTCTCTGTCTGAGGCCATGCATCTGGCCATGGAGCAGATGAACTATACCGGGCTCTCCTTTACTGCGCAGGACTGTGACGAGTTCTTTGCTCTGGTCAAGCGCTCTCTGGAAACGGGTTATCCGCCCATTGTATTCCCCTTTCTGGACAGAGAGCAGGTCATTATCAACGATGTGGACGTGGAGCCTGTTGTGACCATTACCGAGACCATGATTTACCAGCTTCGAAGCCGCATGGAGCTCCCCCTGCACATTGCGGATAAGCTGTTCGCTCAGCTGGAACAGGAGCAGGTCAGCCAGCATGGGAAGCGGGAGAAAAAGCAGTGTCCCTCTGTTCGTTTTAGGGAAGCGCTGAATAAATCTCTCGGATGGATGAGCGAGGATGTTTTTCGTCAGCCGGGGATAAAAGACCGCAGGAATACTGACGTATTTCAAGGGATTTTAGACCCGGATGGCGGAAAACAGACCGCTCAGATGCCGTAGCTTGATTTGTTCAGTGATTCCCTAAAATCAACTACCGTATCGGCGGCAAAGACGGAGTCTATCAGGGTGCCTTTTACGCTGGGTCAGGCAACGGAGGACTTCTGCTTCACATGGAGCGCGCGGCAAACCGCCGTCAGTATTATCTTCAAAAGCACCCGGAGCAGGGCGATCTGGATGCCTGCGGATACATCCTGAACACGATGATCCCCGCCTTCTATCAGCAGTCCATCAGAGCGGAGAACCGAGTGATGAACAAGGTACTGCCCCAGCCTGTTCCCCTGTTCAATGTCACCCATGACGAGGCGGTGAATGACCCCAACATCGGCTCACAGGCGTTCTATGCCAGCCACCGGGAGACGGTGCGCTGTGCCAGAGCCATGGATGAGGGGCTGGAACGGGCTTTTCACCACCGGGCGGCCTATCAGTTTCTGGATGGGATGATCCGGGAGTTTGGCTCAGAACGGGTGAAGATTGTGCTTGCCCGGACGATCCAGCTGAAAGACTATGACGGGAGGATCAAACAGGACAACAAAGCCTATGCCGCCGCCATACCTGTCCGCAACGCCAGAGAAAGCGCAGACGAGGACATGACCCGCAGTTACAACCTGAACGTCCACCCGGTGGTGATTGACGGAGCAGTCACCGCTTTCCGCAAGATGGAGCATACCAGACATGCCCCCAATCGCCAGCGGCAGGATGCCGACCACAACAGGAGTGCTAGGAACAAGGTGAAGCGGCCGGAACGGTAGCAATGCACTTAGGTGCGTATATACGCACCTAACCTTTCACATCTTTACCTCTTAGGTACCCAATTGGGTACCTAACGGCGATTCTTTCTCTGGACTTTCCTCCGGTTGTGTGGTATTCGTTTGTGCTGCCAGAGAAAGGACGGTGGTCAAAAATGCACATTCTGGACGAGCTGTACAACGGGAACGTACACCCTGCGGAGTACCGTTTCTCAAAAGACGGCACCTATGGCAAGGCGCTGAAGAATGCTGCGGAAGCAGAAGCCAAACTGACACGCAGTCTGAACGACGACCAGAAGGCGCTTCTGGATCAGTTTCGACAGTGCCAGATGGAGGCGGATCTCATCGACAACTTCCACGCCTTCCGGTCTGGGTTCCGGCTGGGCGCACAGATCATGATGGATGTCCTGTCCGATTCCCAGGCTTGACGAGGAACGCCCAGACCTGCTTCGGTCTGGGCGTTCTGCTTGGACGGTTTTACGATTGGTTGGAGGATACCCCGCTTTGCGGGGACACCGCAAGCATAGCAGACGTAATACGTCCGCGCTTGCAGGGGTGAACCCCTGACCCCGATGTTCGCCCCGGTGGGGCGGGAAATCTGGCATGCCTGCCCAATCCTTATTCCTTCATAAGCCAGCGTGCCAAATCACATATTTTGATTCCCTCATAATCGAAGTCCTCATGCTTCGTATGGGCAATTATCATTTTAGGATACCAAGTGGGGAGCGGGGCCACTTGACCATATTATGACTCATAAAGCAGAAAGCCCATATACCATGGCAGCGTCAGTATTTTTCCATTCCTGCCCACGTTATAGTCCCCCAGCTTTACGCATCCGTCCACATGGTACTTTTCCGGATGATTCAGTATCGTCTTTGCGCTCTTTGTATTCCCGGTCGTAGCTTTCACTTCCACCAGTGTACATTTGCCCCGCCAGCGAATCACAAAGTCTATCTCCAGCCCCGAATCCTTATGGTAGTAATAGAGCTTTCGCCCCATCTTGGAAAACAAGTCTGCCGCAAGATTCTCAAAAATCGCTCCCTTATAGCCAAACAGATTCCCCTGAAGTACGTCGTATTGGGTACCATCCTCCAGCATGCTGATGAGAAGCCCAGTGTCCTTCATATAAACCTTGAACACGCCATCAATGGCGTTTCCATCCAGCGGCAACTCAGGCAGTGTCAGGTTATAGCAGCGGGAGATGATTCCGGCATCCTCGATCCATTGGAGGCTTCCACCGTACTGTGCCGCTGTTGCGCCTTTTTTCACCACCGAGTACTGGAACTTCTTATTCTCCTTGCTGAGCTGCTTTGGGATGGAGCGGAAGCACTCTGCAATACGGCCCTTGTCCTTCTTCTCGGCGTATTTAATCATATCGTCCTCGTAGGAGCGCACAATATCCCGTTGGAGCTGCAGAACCAAGCCCATCTGCTTTGTGTCTACAAACTGCTGTACCACAGCCGGCATGCCTCCAACCACTACATACTGCAGGAGCAGCTGACGGAATCTGTGGTGCAGAGCCTCTGGCACGGGAGACTCCGTATCCAAGCAATTGCGCAAGATTGCAATCATTTGCTCCGTGATCCCATTTGCCCACAGAAATTCCTCAAAGTCCAGCGGGTACATATCCAGAACTGTTTCATAACCCACCGGGATTGACCTCGGTTCCTTACCGTAGCCTCTGACCCCCAGCAGGGATCCTGTTCCAATTACATCAAATCTGCCATCCAGCTTAAAAAACTTAAGCGCAGTCCTCGCCTCCGGACACTCCTGAATCTCATCAAGGATGATGATAGTCTTCCCAGCCTCAAAAACAGCATCCGGACCCAGAAGCGCTGACATCATCATGATCAGATGATCTACCTCCAGAGATCCAGAAAAGACGGAGCTGTAATTGGAATCCTGAAAGAAATTGAGATACACCACATGATCGTAGTGCTGATGGGCAAATTCCAGAACGGAGAACGTCTTACCACACTGTCTGCAGCCTTTGATAATCAGGGGTTTCCGATCAGATGAATCTTTCCATTTCAGAAGTGCATCTTGTATTTTACGGCGTAGCATCTTTCCAACCTCCTTTGAGATATACCTCCATTATAATCTATCAATCCGTTTTTTCAAGGGAGTTTTGTCAGGTTTGCCATTCTTTTTCAATGGACTTTCCACTATGAAGTCCATTTTTCCTCACTCAGTTTCCTCTGCTTCTCATATTATTGTCCCCATAACATTCCAATATCCAAACAGAATTGAATCACGAAAACAGAGGCTATCCTACGGGATTCCTCCGTTTTTATTCATACTTCTAACTCGATTTGTCGAGTTAGAAGTATTTTTAACTTGCTTTAATTGAGTTAAACGAGTTAGAATCAGCATAACACAAATCAGGAGTAGTCTTACCGTTATCAGTAGTTTGCCAAAAACAAAGAAATGTCCCGCTTTCTCTACATAAGTACCCCGCATAGGAAAGCAGGGCTTCGGGAAAGCAGGACATTGGCTCGGCCAGTAAATCGATATCTTTTCTTATCTCACTCAGGAAGGAGTTTAACCCATGCTCTTCACCAGCGAACAAGTCAGTCAGGGCCACCCTGACAAAATCTGCGACCAGATTTCCGACGCCATCCTCACCGACTGTCTCCGTCACGACCGGAACAGCCGGGTGGCGATGGAATGTCTCATCAAAGACTACCACATCACCATCGCCGGGGAGCTCACCTCCCGCCACGAGCCGGACTGCGATGCCCTCGCCCGCAGTGTGCTTTCCCGCATCGGTCTTCCAAATGTCAGCCGTTACCAAATCCGCACTCACATCACCCGGCAAAGCCCGGACATCGCCCTTGGCGTGGATAACCTCGGTGCGGGCGATCAGGGCATGATGTTTGGCTACGCCACCGACGAAACCCCGGAGATGCTTCCCATTCCCTTTGCCGTGGCCACCCATGCCCTCCGGCTTCTCAAGGACTGTCACTCCCCTCTGCTCCTGCCGGACGCCAAAGCACAGGTGACCTACGATTACTCCGCAAAACAAATTGCCGCCTTCCTCATCAGCACCCAGCACAGGGAATCCAGCTCGGTGGAGGACATCCGCCCGCTGGTGGAGTCCATCATGGAGCAGGCCGCCCTGCATTATCGTCTGAACACCGACTTCGCCCGTCTGGTGAATCCCACCGGACAGTTTGTAGTCGGTTCTTCTTTTGCAGACACCGGGCTGACGGGGCGCAAGATCATTGCGGACACCTACGGCGGGATGTGCCGCCACGGAGGCGGTGCGTTCTCCGGGAAAGACCCTACCAAGGTAGACCGCTCCGGTGCTTACGCCGCCCGAAAGCTGGCACGGGACATTGTCCGAGCAGGCTGGGCGAAGCGTTGTGAGGTACAGCTGGCTTACGCCATCGGCGTGGCAGAACCTGTCTCCATTGCCGTGGACTGTTTCGGCACGAACACGATTCCGGAGGAGGACATGGTGGATGCCATCCGCTCTGACTGTGACCTGACGCCTCAGGGAATCATCCGTGACCTGCGCCTGCTGGATGTGGACTACAATCAGGTCAGCGCTTACGGACACTTTGGAAAGCGGGGACTGCCGTGGGAGCAGTAAGAGTTCATATCGTCCCTGTCCGATTGGACAAGGGGCAGTATGAGCGTCTGACTCGGCTTTGTATCAAAACCGGGCTCTCCGCCAGCGAGGTGATCCGCTCGGCGCTGGACGGAGTGCATCTGCGGGAGCGCCCGTCTGCCGACCTTGGAACGCTGTACACCGAAATCAACCGCATCGGCAACAACATCAACCAGATCGCCAGAAAAATGAACGCCGG
The DNA here is from genome assembly GCA_000421005.1 of Clostridiales bacterium NK3B98. Lineage (GTDB taxonomy): Bacteria > Bacillota > Clostridia > Oscillospirales > Oscillospiraceae > Onthomonas. The sequence goes on along the minus strand of ATWA01000038.1, from coordinate 18,008 downwards.
GCTTGGCACCAAGTCCGACGTTCAGGAGGCTCTGTTTCTGCTTCGAAAGGTATATGAGAAGATGGAGGTGATTGCTGACCAGTAATGGCTGTCACGAAAATCCTTGCCCGGCACGCTCCGGTGAAGGCGCTCATCCAGTATGCCCTCAACGGGGACAAGACCAACGAGCAGGTGCTCACCGCCGCCCTGAACTGCTCTACAGCCTTTGCCGCCAGACGGATGCAACAGACAAAAGCCCGGTATCATCAGGAGGACGGGGTGCAGTGCTACCACATCATCCAGTCCTTCCAGCCGGGAGAGGTCACGCCAGAGCTGGCCTTGGAGATTGCACAGGAATTTGCCAAGGAGCATCTCAGGGGCTATGAAGTTGTCATCGGCACCCATGTAGACCGGCACCATGTTCACTCCCATATTGTGTTCAACTCGGTGAATGCAGAGACAGGAAAGAAATATCACAGCTCGCCTCAGTCCTATTATCAACAAATCAGGGCTGTTTCTGACCGTCTGTGCCGGGAGCACGGGCTGTCCGTCATTATGGAGGGCGGGGAGAAAAGCGGCAAAAGCTATGTGGAATGGCTGAGGGAATCCAAGGGGCAGCCCACCTTTCGCTCTATGCTGGAGGCAGATTTGAAGGAATCCATAGAGGATGCCAACGATCTGGGTCACTTCTTCATGATTATGGAGCACAAGGGCTACGAGATTTATCACGGCAATCGGCTGGGTTTTCGGCTCCGGGGGCAGGAGCGGTTCATGTATCCCGGCAGGCGCAACCCCCAGTTCACCGAGGCTGGCATTCAGGCGGCGATTGCGGGGAATCTGGCAGAGATCGACGCAGGACGGCGGCCCGCAGTGGTCTACCGCCCGCCCTATCGTCCTGCACGGCGGCGAACCAAGTATAAAGGTCTGGTGGGGCTGTACTATCACTATGTCTATCTGCTGGGACTGGTACAGCGGCGGCAGTATCCGCCGAAGATGAGTGCCCACACCAAGCAGGAGGTGATGAAGTTTGAGCGGTACAAGGAGCAGTTTGCATTCCTGCGGGAGCATGAGATCACCACGGCGCAGGAGCTGGAAGCGTTTCTGAACCAGACAGAGCAGGCGCTCTCCCGGCTGGAACAGGAGCGGAAGGAGATCAATACGGACAAGAAAAAACGGCTTCCTCTGTATCAGGCGCTTGCAGACGCAGAAGCCCTTGCCCCGGCAAAGAAGCTCTATGAGAGCGGGGTGACAGGGCTGGAGGAGGAGTACCGGCAGTATCTCCGGGCGGTGGAGGTGTTGGAGCGGTGCGGGGCTTCCAGAGGGGAGGTCAGTGCGTTGAAAGCGGAGGATTATCGGCGGCTGGCGGAGGTGAATCTGGAGATCAAGCGGCAGAGGAAGGTGCTGGCCATGGGCAGGGATATTCGGAATGGGCACGAGGGGGTTCGGCGGGAGGTTGAAATGGTAGAAGATACACAGAGATTGAGGATAACATTGCAAGATCATACAATAGGGTAGTGAATAACGAAATTGACCATTGACAAAAGTACACAGATTGTGTACTATATAGAGGTACTTAATCTGCGTACCACAGGAGGTTGTAATGACAATCCAAGAAATCCGAAAGCTCACTCATATGACGCAACGTCAATTCTCTACTTTTTTCGGCATTCCTCTGGGAACCCTGCGAAATTGGGAGCAGGGAATTGCAAATCCTCCAGAGTATGTATTCCACATGATTGCCGCAACTATTGGGAGGGATAAGATGATTAACATTGAGACTGTTAAGTTTATTAGAATGCTGGACCAGCTTGCCGCACTGTCAGAAAACGGAATTGAAGAGTTTGCAAACGCCACCGAAAGCAACGCTCATAGCAAAGTGTTTTATGATCGGACCAACGTCAATGAGGACGGAAGTTATAAGGTAGTATTAGATTCCTGTGTTATTGATGATCCATCATGCTTACACCATGATGTCATATGCTACTATGACAGCTATGTAAACGACTATGATACATCTGAATACAGCGTCGGAGTAGTTATAGATGAAGATGATTCGCCGTGTATCAGCGTCAGGATGGCATTAAGCAACAATGAAATTGTAATTCATGACGGAATATGGTACTTTGCCTGATTGACAATCCTAACGTCTTCAGATTGCAATATTTTTATCTTCGCCTCAGACCACCCGGTCTGAGGCTTTTACATACCCACCCAAGGAGGTGACCCACATGAACGTAGGCGGCGGCGAGGCCGCAGATCAGGTGATGCGCATGATGCTTTCCGGCGGTGAAGTGACCGTTCGGCTGGGTGCGTCAGCCATCAAAAATCTGGCGGCCATTTCCATCGCACTGGCACGCAATCACAAAACCCTGTCCGGCAAGATTGCTATGAAGAAGATGCTCCAGCAGACCCGTGACCTGCGGCTGTTCCCCATGACTCCGGCAGAATTTGAGGTCTTCCGCCGGGAGGCAAAAGAGCAGAAAGTCCTCTTTGCCACCATCCGGGACAAGCGCACCGGACAGATTGATGTCGTCCTGCCCACCACGGATCTGGAACGGGCGAACCATGTCTTCCAGCGCATGACCTACCGCGGCGCAGGCACTCAGCCCAAGGAGTAGAGCAAAGACGCTCCGGAACAGGAGCGCCAGCCAAAAAAAGAGAATCGGACACATGAAAACCCGCTGAGACAGGCATTCGCCTGTTTCAGCGGCCACGGAGTTTCCGTGGTCAAAAGCCGTCGGCTTTTGGGTTTTCCTGCGGCTGCTATGATCTATGCGCAAAGCGCATTACGGACATCATATGTCCGTTCCACGGGCGCATATCATGCGTCCGTGGAATCATAGCATCAGAGCAGGACTTATCCGGGCAAAGAGACAGCTCCAATTCCGAGAGATCGCCATCCGACAGCAGGAGGAAGATGACGAATGACCGCTACTCTGTCTCTGACCAGCTGAAAGCCTACCGTCAGTATCTGGATCGGAAACAATCTTCCGCTCCGTACCGGGACATCGTCGAGCCGAAGATCTCCCACTCGAAATCGAGGTGATGCCAACTGAAAAAGCAATCCGGGTCAGAGGTCCTCCTCTGGCTCTTTTTGTATCCCTTTGTGGTTTGGGCGGCGCTGTTGATCGCTCAGTCTGTGGGCGGCAACCTGCTGGAACTGCTCACCGCCCTGACCGATGCCCTGAAAAACCCCTTCATCCTGCGGTGGACGGACAAAAGCCTGCCCGTAGTCCTTCTCTGTACCGCTGTCTATGTCATGGCAGTATCCGTCTATCTCTCGGAGCAGGGCAGGCGGCGGGACGGGGAGGAGCACGGCTCTGCGGCGTGGGGTAATCCCCGGCAGGTCAACGCCATGTTCGCCCAGAAGGAGAACATCCTGCTGACCAAACACGTCTCTCTGGGGCTGGACACCCACAAGCACCGACGGAGCCTGAACGTGCTGGTCATCGGCGGTTCCGGCGCCGCCAAGACCCGCGGGTATGTGAAGCCCAATATCCTGCAAGCCAACAGCAACTATGTCATCACCGACCCCAAGTCAGAAGTCCTCCTCTCCACCGGAGGATACCTGAAAAGCAAGGGCTATGACATCCGGGTGCTGAATCTGGTCAATCTGAATGAGTCGGACGGGTACAACCCCTTCCGGTACATCCGAAACGAGAACGACGCCCTGAAGCTGGTGAACAACCTGATCGAAGCCACCACGCCCAAGAAAGCCCATGAGTCTGACCCTTTCTGGACGAAAGCGGAGACCGCTCTATTGCAAGCCATCATCCTCATGCTGTGGGAGATTGCTCTGCCCGAGGAGCAGAACTTCCCCTTTGTCATGCGGGTGCTGGAACAGGCGGAGGTCAAGGAGGAGGACGAGGAACACATCTCCCCGGTTGACCTGCTGTTCCAAAAGCTGGAGCGGGACAACCCGGAGAGCGTGGCGGTGCGCCAGTATAAGGTCTTCAAGCAGGCGGCAGGCAAGACCGCCAAAAGCATCCTGATCTCCGCCGCCGTCCGTCTGGCTCCCTTTAACATCCCTCAGCTGGCACGCATCACCGACCATGATGATATGGATTTGTACACGCTGGGAGAGCGGAAAGCGGCACTCTACGCCGTCATCCCGGACAACGACACCTCGCTCCACTTTCTAGTCAGTCTGCTCTATTCCCAAGCCTTCCAGACTCTCTATTACAGCGCCGACCAGATCCACCACGGAGCCTTGCCCCATCATGTCCACTTTGTGCTGGACGAGTTTGCGTCCATGCCCCTGCCCGGCTTTACCAGAGAGCTGGCCACCATGAGAAGCAGAAACATCTCCGCCAGCACCATCATCCAGAACATGGCGCAGATCAAGGAGCTATACAAGGACAGCTGGGAGACCATCCCCGGCAACTCGGACACCATGCTCTATCTGGGCGGCAACGAATCCAGCACTCACGAGTACATCTCCAAGGCGCTGGGCAAGGGCACCATCGACACCCGCACCCACGGACGGACGAAGGGGCGCTCTGGTTCCTATTCCACCAATACCCAGATGAGCGGCCGGGAACTGCTGGCACCTGACGAGGTGCGCCGGCTGGACAACCGCTATGCCATTCTGTTCATCCGGGGTGCTCTCCCTGTGATGGATGAAAAGATCGACCTGATGAAGCATCCGGCCATCCGGTATTCGTCTGACGGAGGAGGTGAACCCTACATCCATAAGCAGACCAGACACACCCCCGTGCTGACTGGCACACCCCTGTTCCAACCCACACAACACCAATCTAAGGAGGCCGATCTATGAATCGTTCCCGTTTTGACCGTAAGGCAAAGCGTCTCTACGCATTTCTTTCCCTTCTCGTCCTGTGCCTGATGATCTTCATCATCCCCGCCTTTGCCACCGACCCGCTGACAGCGGTGAACAACCTGTCCAACTTCATCTTCTCCCTGATCCGTGCTATCGGCGTGATCCTGCTGGGTTTCGGCATCCTCCAGCTTGGTCTGTCCTTCAAGAGCCACGACCCCAGCCAGCGGGCAAACGGTATGCTCACCGTGGCAGGCGGACTCATCATCGTGTTTACCAAGGAGATCCTTGACCTGATCACGGGCTGAGGATGCAGGAAAGGGAGAGCGCCGGGGCGCTCTCCCTGCGTAAGGAGGTGATCCTATCAACAGCAACAACTGGGTCGTCCAGAATCTGAACTCTGCTTTGGACACATGGAACAGCAAGCTCTCAGAAATCTGGTCACTCCTCACCACCAGCCCCCAGAGCTTTCGTGGCGGCGGCATCTGGCGCATCATCGTCAGCATCAACGGGGCATTGAAGGGCATCGGCTACGCTCTGCTGGTGCTCTTTTTTGTGGTGGGTGTCATCAAGACCTGCGGCAGTTTCACCGAGCTGAAGAAGCCCGAGGTGGCGGTAAAGTGCTTCATCCGCTTTGTGCTGGCAAAAGCCGCCGTCACCTACTGCATGGACCTTATGACCACCCTGTTCACCATTGCCCAGGGCGCTATCTCATCCATTATGAGAGCCTCCGGTCTGGGTTCCATCACAGAAGCCGCCCTCCCGGACAGCATGGTGAGCACCATCGAGAATGTGAGCTTCCTTGAATCCATCCCCCTGTGGGCGGTGACTCTGCTGGGCAGTCTGTTCATCTGGGCCATGTCCCTCATTCTCATCCTCACTGTGTACAGCCGATTCTTCAAGCTGTACATTGCCACTGCCATTGCTCCTATCCCCCTGTCCGCATTTGCGGGACAGCCCTCCAGCAGTATTGGCGTTGCTTTCATCAAAAGCTATGCCGCCATCTGTCTGGAGGGCTGTGTCATTGTATTGGCTTGTGTGATCTTCTCCGCCTACTCCGTCAGTCCCCCGGCGCTGGGAGACAGTTCCCTGTCCGCCACCACGCTGGTCTGGAACTACATCGGACAGCTGGGACACTCCAGTCCCACCACAACCATGAAGATCTACGCCCACGCCATTCAATCCGCTCAGGCCGCCGCCGCAGATATGATGGACGAGCTGTTGAAGATGCCCGCCTCTAAACCCAAGCGTGGAAGGCCCAGAAAAGCAATTTAATCCAATAGAAAAACCAACGACCGCCGGGTTTTTAAATTCCCTGCGGCCGTTGGTCTTTCATCTCAAATCTAAGAAAAAGTTGCAAAAACACCCACAATTCGACTTTTACCTTTGATAACTTTTTGAGGCAAATGACATTTCGGCTCTGCTCAAGAGCGATTTCGTTTCTCTCCAAAATAATGGACAAATAATGGACAAACGCCATTTCTGAAAAATGCAAATCGCCCATAAAGTTAGAAAAACACCGGAAAATCAACGATTTTCCGGTGTTTTGGAGTTGCGGGGGAAGGATTTGAACCAACGACCTCCGGGTTATGAGCCCGACGAGCTACCGAACTGCTCTACCCCGCGATATTCAGATGCCGGAGACCGGGCTCGAACCGGTACGGGATCGCTCCCACGGGATTTTAAGTCCCGGGTGTCTGCCAATTCCACCACTCCGGCAAAGGCCAATCTCTCGACTGCAAAGGGTATTATAGCACAGGCACCATGCACTGTCAACCCCTATTTTTGCCCCGGCGAAAACTTTCTGCTTCCCCTCCCGTCCGGAGGGAAAACGACTCCCCCGGACAGGAAAGGACAGGCTTTACAGCTTCTCAACCGCCATCACCTTGTCCACCCGGCGCTGATGGCGTCCGCCGTCAAAGGGGGTGGAGAGGAAAACATCCACAATCTGCTCCGCCATGCCGGGGCCGATCATATTGCCGCCCATAGCAAGGCAGTTGGCGTCGTTGTGGCGGCGGGTCAGCTCGGCGGAGAGGGGCTCGCTGCAAAGGGCGCAGCGCACACCCTTCACCTTGTTCGCCCCCATGGAGATGCCGATGCCGGTGGAGCAGACCAGAATCGCCCGGTCTACCTCTCCCCTGGCCAATGCCTGTGCGGCAGGCACGCCGAAGTCGGCATAGTCGCAGCTCTCGGTGGAATGGGTTCCGAAGTCTACCACCTCGTGCCCCTTCTGGGTGAGGTATTCCTTAATATGTTCCTTCAGGGGATATCCTGCGTGGTCAGCGCCCATGGAAATTTTCATTGCTTTTTCCTCCGTATATTATGGTCCCTCTATTGTACCACCGCCGGGGCGGATTGACAACGGCTTTTACGAAGGTCAATGCACCCTCTGCCCGTTGATATACACCGCCTGAATGCCGCAGTTCAACTCTAAAGGGGAGCCGTCGCACACCACAAGGTCTGCATCCTTGCCCACGGTGAGAGAGCCCACCCGGTCCGCAATGCCCGCAATCTTTGCCGCGCGCAGGGTGATGGACTGCAAAGCGTCCTCCCGGTCCAGCCCCGCCTTTGCCGCCAGTGCCGCCTCAAAGGGCAGGTACTGGATGGGGTTTTCCGGGTGGTCGGTACAGATGGCAGTCTCTACCCCTGCCTTACGCAGCAGGGCGGTGTTTTCCAAAATCTGCTCCCGCAGCTCCGGCTTGCTCCGGTCGCCGAAAATGGGGCCGGTGATGGCAGGAATCCCCTCCTGTGCCAGCAGCGGCGCAATCAAATGCCCTTCGGTGCAGTGGACGATCACTCCGTCCAGCCCAAACTCCCTGATGATCCGCACGGCGGTGGCGATGTCGCTGGCCTTGTGGGCGTGGAAGTGGGCGGGCAGCTCCCCCTCCACCACCGGCACCAGCGCCTCCAGCTTGGCGTCGAACTCCGGAGGCTCGGCATCCTCGTCCTCCTCCGCCTTGCGCTGCTTGCGAAGGTACTCCCTGGCCTTGCTCAGCTGTTCCCGAATCAGGGCGGCGGTGGCCATGCGGGTAACAGGGGCTTCGTCCCGGTCCTTATAGGTCCACTTGGGGTTCTCCCCCAGAGCGAACTTCATGGCAACCGGGGCTTTCACGATCATCTCGTCCACCCAGCGCCCGGCGGTTTTCAGGGCGGCGAACTGCCCCCCGATGGCGTTGGCAGAGCCGGGGCCGGTGAGCACGGTGGTCACGCCTCCCGCCCGCGCCTCCTGAAAGCACCGGTCCAGCACGTCCACGCTGTCGATGGCACGCAGGTGGGGGGTGACCGGGTCGGTGCTCTCGTTGCCGTCGTCCCCCTCAAAGCCCAGACCGTCCCCGAACATCCCCAGATGACAGTGGGCATCCACAAAGCCGGGGTAGACGTGAGCGCCGCCCAGCTCCTCCCCCGCCCCCTCCGGGCATTGGGACATCTCCCCAAGGGCGGTAATCACACCGTTTTCAAAGGCGAGATACCCGTCCGGGATGTCCGGTGCGTCCATGGGGTGCAGGTGTGCGTGTTTCAGAATCATATCTGTCTCCTTCTATGACAACGCCGCACAGTTGTTACGCTGTGCGGCGGGTGGTTTATCCTCTGCGGCTTCTCCGGGGGCGGCGGCTCTCTCCGCCCCGGTTCAGGTCAGACTGCCGGCTCTCCGACTCGGAGAGAAAATGCTTGAGCATATTGTCGAAGTCCTGAGGCTCCTGAGCGGCTCGGGGCTGGGAAAATCCGGCTCCACGGCCCTGACCCTGATACATGGGCGCACTGGGACGGGGCTGGGACTCAGCGCTTCTCTGGGGGCGGGGACTTCTGGGACGCCCTCCCGCAGGACGGGCAGGTGGCGGTTCCGTCTGCTTGATGGACAGATTGATGCGGCCGCTGTCATCAATGTTAATCAGCTTGACCTTCACATCCTGTCCCACAGACAGCGCTTCGTTGACATCGTTGACATAGGAATAGGCGATCTCGGAGATATGCACCAGACCCGACCGTCCGCCGGGCAGCGACACAAACGCGCCAAACTTGGTGATGCCGGTGACCTTCCCCTCCAGAATTGCCCCCACTTCCAAATCCATAGGTTCTCTCTTTCCTCTCTTTGGGTTTGCCTGAAAATGCTGCGTCAGTTCGTGGTATCGTAGAAGATGACCTCTCCCTCTTCCACCAGACCCATTCTGTCCTTTGCCACAGCCAGCACCGTCTCCGGGTTATTGCTGTGGGCGATGTCGTCGGCCAGAGCGGCGTTGGTCTCCCGCTGCTGGTCTACGGCCATCTGAAGCTCGGTCAGTTGGCTCTGGGCGGATTGAATCTTGCCCCGGATGTTGAGCAGAGTGATGGCGGTAAAGACCAGCAGGATCAACACCACCAGTTTGGACACCAGTCCGCTGCGCTTGAACTTCACTGCCTTTGACCCCCTTTACTTCCGTGGGATAGAGCGCACCTCGCCCTTCCACAAACATTGCCTTAACTATAACCCATTTTTCCCAATAATGAAAGAGATTTTTGAGGAGTTTACAAAATTTTTTCTCTGCTGCCAGCCCCTTCCGGGCGGGAGCGGTGACAAAGAGCAGGATCCGCTCCCCCAGATGCGCCCCTTTTTTGCCCAGCGGCAGCAAAACGGGACTGAGCAGCGTCAGGTAAGCGGCGCAGCCCAGCCCCAGCGCCACGGCGTTCCATCCGCCGGGTCTTCCGGTGCCGGAGCGCAGGGCGGTTTGGATCAGCATGACCCCCACCGCCCCCCAGAACAGCAGATCCAGCATTCCGGTGATCCAGCGGCCTGTCCAACGCTGCCGGGCGATGCGCAGCAGGTCATACAAGCCCCCCGCCGCCAGCCCCAGCGCCAGCGAAAGGAGCAGGTTTTGCACCTGCGCGTCTACTGCGGTCTCCACCGCTTACCCCAGCAGCCGGGCGAAAAAGCTGCCCTTGCGCTCCACCGTCTCGTAGCTCAGAGCGTCCACGCTGCCCTCCACCCGCAGCTCCCCGCCGTCCAGACTGAGCTGCTCGATGTGCAGCTCGCTGCCCCGGATGACCAGATCTCCCTGAGTGGTGCGAAGAATGACCTCATTGTCGTCAAACCGCTCCACCTCCTCCACGCCGGACACTGCCAGCCGTGACCGGTCCTCCAACAGGATATGGTGTCCCGTGGTCTCAAGATTTCCTTTGGGATAGCTCGTCATATTCCTTCCCCCTTTCCCAGTCTTGGGAAAGGGTATGCGAAACCGCCGCAGGGTATGCCTGCGGCGGTGGCGGGTGTGGGGGACTCCCTCAGTCACGGCTTTGCCGTGACAGCTCCCTCAGAGAGGGAGCCTCTGGCGAAACCTGTTTGACTTCCGTCCTTGCCAAAGGCCCCCTCCCAGAGGGGGCTGTCAGCGTAGCTGACTGGGGGAGCGTCCCCCAAGCTAACTTCAATGGATAGCCATAAAAGATACTCACCACAAAGCGGGCAATCCCCTCACCCCATCAGCTCCTCCATCTCGTCCAGCAGCTTGTCAAACAGCTCCAGCGCCTGATTCACCGGCTGGGGGGTAGCCATATCCACCCCGGCACCCCGGAGCAGGGTGATGGGGTCGGCGCTGCTGCCGCCGGAGAGGAAGCCGATATAATCCTTCACCGCCGGCTCTCCCTCGTTCAGAATCCGGGTGGAAAGGGCGATGGCAGCGGCATAGCCGGTGGCGTACTGGTACACATAGAAGTTGTAGAAGAAGTGGGGGATTCTCGCCCATTCCAGAGCAATCTGGTCGTCCACCACAATATCCGGGCCGAAATAGTCCTCGTTCAGCTTGCGGTACAAATTGCACAGAGCGTCGGCGGTAATGCCCTCTCCCCGCTGCGCCATGGCGCTGACCTCCAGTTCGAACTCGGCGAACATGGTCTGGCGGTACAGGGTGGTGCGGAACTGCTCCAAAAAGTAGTTAATCAGGTAGGCACGCTCCCGCTTGTCCTCCGTCTTGCCCAGCAGGTACTGCATCAGCAGCGCCTCGTTACAGGTGGATGCCACCTCCGCCACAAAGATCACATAGTCGGAGTAGACCACCGGCTGTGTGGCGGCGGAGAAATAAGAGTGGAGGGAGTGCCCCATCTCGTGAATCAGGGTGAACAGGTCGTTGAGGGTGTCATGATAGTTCAGCAGCACATAGGGGTGGGGACGTGCCCCGGCGGAGTAAGCGCCGGAACGCTTGCCGGTGTTCTCATACACGTCAATCCACCGGTTTTCATACCCCTCCCGCAGGGCGGAGAGATACCGCTCCCCCATGGGCTTCAGCGCTTCCAGCGTAATCTGCTTTGCCTGGTCAAAGGGGATTTTCATCTCCACATCTCCCACAATGGGGGTGTACAGGTCGTAGAAGTGGAGCTCGTCCACCCCCAGCAGCTTGCGCCGCAATGCGGTATAGCGGTGCATTTTGGGAAGATTGGCACGCACGGCAGCAATCAGATTGTGATAGACCTGCTCCGGCACTTCGTTGCCGTCCAGTGCGGCGGCGAGGGGGGAGTCGTATTTTCTCGCCCGGGAGAAGAACAGCAGCTGCTTCATCTGGGCGGACAGCACGGCGGCGGAGGTGTTACGGAACTGGTGATAGACCCCGTAGAGCTGCTCAAAGGCGGACTTGCGCAGCGCCCTGTCCTGAGCATACATCAGGGGGATAAAGCTGCCGTGGGTCAGGGGATGGGGCTTGCCCTGACTGTCCACTGCGTCGGGGAAGGTCATGTCCGCGTCGTTGAGCATGGAGAAGATGTTATCCGGGTCACCGGACAGCTCCCCCGCCCCGGCCAAAAGCTGTTCCTCGGCGGGAGAGAGAATGTGCGCCCGGCGGCGGCGCACCAGCTCCAGCGCCCGGCGGTAGCCCTCCAGCTGGGGACACTCCTGATAGAATCGGTTCAGGGTGTCGTCCTCCATGGCCAGAATCTCATTGGACTGGTAGGAGGCGGCGGTGCTCAGCTCCACCATGTAGGCGCTGAGCCGTGCCATCATGTCCTGATATTTGGACACCCGGGTGTCCTCGTCCCCTTTGCGCCATGCGTACTCTGCCAGCGCATTCACGGCAAGGCTGATCTCGTCCTCCAGCTTCATGGCAGAGAGCAGCGTTTCAGCGCTGTCCGCCAGATGCCCTTTCAGAGCGGTGACCTGGGGCAGAAACGCCTTCGCCTGCTCAAAAGCGGCGTACCATGCTTCATCAGAGGGGAAGAGGTCTTCCAATGCCCATGTGTTTTCCGTTTTTTGTTCGTTACGGTTCATATACAGTCTCCTTTTGATGACATTTTGTTTTTCAGGGTTGCCCCCTCACAGCTCCCTCACCAGCCGAACCGCAACCCCCAGAATCCGGGCGTCGCCCTGTGCAAAGTCGCTGAGGGGAAGAAAACGGGGCTGGTAATCCCGGTTTTCCGGCTGGAGGATGACCCAGTCCCCCTGACGGCGGTAGCGCTTCAGGGTGGCATCCTCCTGCTGGACGATACAGGCCACGATCTGTCCGTCCTCCGCCTGGGTCTGCTGGTGGAGCAGCACCAAATCCCCGCTGCGGATGCCGGCGTCCTTCATGCTGTCCCCGGACACCCGGAGGTAGAAATAGGCCTCCGGATCGCTCACCGCCGCAGAAGCATAGCCCAGCACCTCCTGCCGGGCCAGCTCCGGGATGCCCGCCTTGATGACCCCCAGAATGGGAATCATCCGCTCCCCGGTGGGGCAAAGGGGCTGCCGGGCGCCGTTTCGGGGCACGTCGTACCCCTGCAGCCACAGCAAATCCACCTCCAGCTTTTCCGCCATGGCCGCTGCCACCCCGGCTTTCGGCTCCCGCTGACCCAGCACATAACGGTTCAGGGTCTGGGGCTTCATGCCCAGCAGTCTGCCCAGCGCCTCATAGTTCAGGTTCCGTTCCTCCATCAGCTCCCGGAGCCGCTGGCCAAGGGTTGCCTGCTGTTCCATCCCGTCTCCCCCTTTCCCGGTTTTCTGCCCCTGATTGTACCATATCCGGGCAGGGGATTCAATTCATTTTCTCCATTTGGCGATGCTTTTATTCCCAAACGGTGCAGCTTCTCCATTCGGAGATATATCTTGTTTTTGCACTTGACAGTATCTCCATTCGGTGATATAGTAGGCACTGTCAATCGAACATTTGTTCTATTTTGTTGGTAAAAATCAATCGGACACCCGAAGATGTCCGATTGGATGGAGGAGAATGGATTCGAACCATTGTAGGCGGTCGCCAACAGATTTACAGTCTGCCCCCTTTAGCCACTTGGGTACTCCTCCGTATTCAGTTGGCTGATTCACGGCTCGTCGTGGTGGACGGACTCGTTTGGCAGAGGTGCGAACTTGCCACTGGCAAGTTCGTGGAATTTCAATTCAAGTCCGTTTTACCCCTGAACCAGTGCTGAGCAAAGCCAAAAGTCTGTACAACCTATCAGGCTTGCAGAAAGCTGGTGGACGGACTTGAACCCCCGACCTGCTGATTACAAATCAGCTGCTCTACCAACTGAGCTACACCAGCAAGTTTTCCTGTTCAAATCAGCATGGAGTATCATACCAGACGAAACGGTGTTTGTCAATACCCATGCAAAATATTTTCTGATTTTCCCTGAGCGGGAGCAAAAGGAGGTCATTTATCCATGTCAAGACCCATCTATCGCCGGGGCGCACCCTACGCCCGCAGCATCCGGGAGCTGGTCTATCTCTCCAACCACCCGGAGCAGGACGTGACGCTGGACGCCTACAAGCTGGCGCTGGTCAAGGAGATGCGCGCCCAGTTTGGCAGGCGCACCCTGCTCTGTCTGGATCACTACTATGTCCGCAAGCAGTGTATGCAGGACATCGCCCGGGAGCTGGGGGTCAACGTCTCCACCGTCTCCCGCAATGTCCACCGGGGAGAGGAAAAGGTGGACCGGATGCTCCGCCTTGCAAGTGAGATCAGCCCCATCCGGTTTCAGTCTTAGGCGGTTCTTTCATTCTGACCGGGTTGGCGGTCCACAGGCTCCCGCATTCCCCCGGCGTGTTCAGGCAGAGCTGCCACAGATCCGCCGCCCGTTCCTCCCATTTCAGGTACTCCGCCGCCGCTGCGGTGAGGGCTTTGCCGTTGGAGGGGGCGGTGAGGACGGTGTGTCCCCTTTGGCGCACCATCTCCCGGAGCACCTGCTGCCCCTGCCGGTCAAAGCCCAGCGCCCGGTAATAGAGAGGGCGCTCCACCCGCTGCCGGGCGGTCATGCCCAGAAACGCCCACGCCGTCAGCCGCCGTATTCTCGAGAGAGGATAACGGCGGCTTTGCGCTGCCCTCCAAAATTCCTCCAGCGTCTTTGCCTGACGTGCCGCCGGGTAGAGCCGGTGCTCCAGGCCCTCGGAGCAGTCGGGAAGGGCGGCGAAGTCCTCCACACTCATCTGCCGCAGCCGGTAGAGTACCGCCCGCTCGGCGCTGTCCCATCCGGTGCAGACCTGTCCCTTTTCCCACGCCCCCAGCAGAATCTCTCCCGCCTCTTCCGGCATACAGGCGGCGGCCTGTTCCGGTTTCCCCTCTGAGAGCATCTGCCGCAGAGCGGAGGCGGAGGCGTAGTTTCCCGCCCTGCCCGGTGCGTTGTGGGCTTTGCCCATCCGGGGCACGGGACAGAGGGTCATTCCCGTGCCCGCCATGGCCTCCAGATAGGACACCGCCAGCAGGTCGTTGGGCTGACGCAGGACGGCGGCGGTATGGGGGTCGGTGAGCGTCTCCACCGCCTGCTGCCGGGCGGCGGCAAAGCTGATGCCCCGGCTCAGATTCTCCCGCAGCAAAGGGGGATAGTCCGGGTGGCTCAGAGCCTCCGCCGCAGCGGTGAGGGCTGCTATGTCCCCGCTCTCGCTGCCGCAGAACAGATGGGTGACTCCCGCCGCCCGCAGCACCTCCACCCCGCCCCGGGCAAACTGCTGGGCGGAGGACAGGGCGAAGGTGAGGGGCAGCTCCAGCACCAGATTCGCCCCGCACCTCAGCGCCATCTCCCCCCGGCACTGGGGAGACAGGGCGGCGGGGCCGCCCCGCTGGGTGAAGTGCCCGCTCATAGCCACCACCACTGCCCCGCCGGGAAAGGCAGACCGGGCTTTGTCCAGAAGATAGGCGTGACCACGGTGGAAGGGGTCAAATTCCGCAACAATACCCAGCCGCTGGTTCATGGACATAAGCCTCCTTTTTACGGATAAATTCATAAATTTTTTTCGTTAGTGGTTGTTCTTCCTTCCGGTTTGTATTAAAATGATAGCATTAAGGACCTGTTCCCGCAAGGGCACGCAGGCAAGTTTATAGATAAAGGAGAATGAAACCCATGAATATTCTGGTAATCAACGCCGGCAGTTCCTCCCTGAAATATCAGCTTCTCGACCCGGATACCGGCGTTTTACTGGCCAAGGGTCTTTGCGAGCGCATTGGAATCGACGGTAAGTTCACCTATAAGCCCCAGGTGGAGGGCAAGAACGCCCTGAACGCTGTGGACGTGGCCATGCCCACCCACTCCGAGGCCATTCAGGCGGTGCTCAACGCTCTGGTGGACAAGGACAACGGCGTCATCGGCTCCATGGACGAGATTGACGCTGTGGGTCACCGTGTGGTCCACGGCGGCGAGAGCTTCGCCTCCTCCGTTCTGCTCACCGATGACGTGATGAAGGCAATTGAGGAATGCAATCCGCTGGCTCCCCTGCACAACCCAGCCAACCTCATTGGCATCAACGCCTGCACCGCCGTGCTGGGCAGCAAGACCCCCCAGGTGGCTGTGTTCGACACCGCCTTCCATCAGACCATGCCCCCGGTGGCATACACCTATGCCATTCCCTATGAGTATTATGAGAAGGACAAGATCCGCCGCTATGGCTTCCACGGCACCTCTCACCGCTTCGTCTCTCAGCGGGCGGCCGCCATGCTGGGCAAGCCCATTGAGGAGCTGAAAATCATCACCTGCCATCTGGGCAACGGCTCCTCCATCGCCGCTGTCTGCGGCGGCAAGTGCGTGGACACCACCATGGGTCTCACCCCGCTGGCCGGTCTGCCTATGGGCACCCGTGCCGGCGATATGGATGCCGGGGTCATGGAGTTTCTCATGAACAAGTACGGCTGGGACATGAAGGAAATGATGAACGTGCTGAACAAGAAGTCCGGCGTGCTGGGTATCTCCGGCGTGTCCTCCGACTTCCGTGATCTGGATGCCGCCGACGCCGCCGGAAACAAGCGTGCCAAGCTGGCCAAGGACGTGTTCTGCTATGACGTGAAGAAGTACATCGGCTCCTATGCCGCCGCCATGGGCGGTGTGGACGCCATCGTGTTCACCGCCGGTGTGGGCGAAAACGGCCCCCAGCTTCGTCTGGCCATGACCGACGGTCTGGAGTTTATGGGTGTCACCCATCTGAACGAGGAAGCCAACGCCAAGCGTGGTCAGGAGATCGACGTGTCCGGCGAGGGCAGCAGGGTCCGGGTGCTGGTCATCCCCACCAACGAGGAACTGATGATCGCCATGGATACCGCTGAGATCGTCAAGGGCCTATAATCTCCTCTTTCTTTGCAAATTTTAAAGAAGCGAGAGGGAACATTATGGCAAATCAATTGATGGATATGAAGAAAGCGAAGATACTCGGTGCTATCGTGTCTCTCAGCTTTCTCAGCATTCATGTTGTCATGATCCTGCTCTTTCACCACTGCGGCGTTTGGCCCATGTTTTACTTCAACATCTTTAGCATTCTCTTTTACATTGGGTCTTTTTGGGTACTTCATCGGGAAAAACTGTTCTTCTATGTGGTCTCGGTGTATCTGGAAGTGATGCTGCATATGTCCCTGGCGGTGTTCTTCACCGGCTGGAACAACGGCTTTCAGATCACCATGATCGGCATGAACATCCTTCTGTTTTTCTCGGAGTATCTGGGCAGGAGTATGCGCTACCGCCATGTGCCCGCGCTCCCCTTCAGTTGTTTCGGCATGGTCTGCTACACCGCCTGTTATCTGGTGAGCTATTTCCATCCTGCCCCCTATGTGCTGCCGGAGCAGGTTTCCTTCTGGCTGCAAATTGCCTGGGGGATTATCGTATTCGTCATCAATATTCTGTTTCTGCACATCTTTGTGCTGCTCACCTTCTATTCTGAGGCGTTTCTGGCAAAGCAGGCGGGTCAGGATAAGCTCACCGGGCTGCCCAACCGTCACTACATCGCCGATTATCTCCACAAGCTGGAGGATGCGGAGGATTTGACCAAGTACTGGGTCGCCATGGCGGATATTGACAACTTCAAGAGAGTCAACGACACCTACGGGCATAACTGCGGCGATTTTGTGCTCAAGACCATCGCTGAGATCATCCGCTCCACCATGAAGGAGGCGGAGGTCTGCCGCTGGGGCGGGGAGGAATTTCTCATGCTGGGACATCTCTCCTCCTGCACTGTGCCCCCGGAGGAGCAGTTGGATGCGCTGCGGCGCAATATCAGCGAGTATACCTTTTATTATGACCAGCAAAAGCTGAAGCTGACCATCACCATCGGTCTGGCGTATCATCAGCCGGAGACCACGGTCACGGACTGGATCAATCTGGCGGACAAAAAGCTGTACGCAGGCAAGTGCACCGGCAAAAACAAAGTGGTTGCCTGATAAACAGGCGGAGGTTGCGTCCATGGAAACCCTGTACAAGGTGCTCACCTATGCCCTCTACGGCGTGGCGGCGGTATTTGCGTGGGATGCCCTGTCCTGCGTGGTGGACTATCTGTCCAATCCGGTGCGGTATGAAGCCATGTCCGCCCCATGGTATACCGGTATCCTTATCAGCGGCGTGTTTGCTCTGGTGCTCTCGGCGCTGATCTGGCTGGTGCGGAAGATGGTGAAGAAACGGCTGGAATCGTGATGTGACTAAGGAAAGACCCGGAACAAGACGTTCCGGGTCTTTTTCTTTTTATCTATGTGGTTATCCATTTGAATCCGCTTGGGGGGCTCCCCCAGTCAGCTTCGCTGACAGCCCGGCTCCCTCAGTCACGGCTTTGCCGTGACAGCTCCCTCGGGGAGGGAGCCATTGGCAATGACTGGAAACTTTTCAATCTTCGCCAGTGCCTCCCTCCTGGAGGGTAAGGCCGAAAAAGAACTATGCCAGCGGCATAGTTCAGGCCGCACGGGATCATGCGCCGAAGGCGCTACCTTAAAGAGGTGGTATCACCGAAGGTGACGGAGGGAGCCGACGGAGGGAGCCCCTATTCTCCAGTGAACCAATCTGGAGAACCACATTTTATATAACAAAAGACCCGGAATGTTCCGGGTCTTTTGCTGTTTATCATTGGCTGTCTCTGCTC
>ATWA01000037.1 GCA_000421005.1 Clostridiales bacterium NK3B98 | reverse complement strand
ACCGTCAGCTCTACCGCCCCCAGATTGGAGGCAAGGTGTCCTCCGGTTTTTGACACCGACTGCACCAGTTCATGCCGCAGCTTTCGACAAAGCTCCTCCCCCTGGGCATCGGTGATGTCCAGCGGGAGGGTGATGTTATCGAGATGATCCCACATAATCGAGATACCTTTCTGTCTGTTTCTATCCCTAGGGAAGCGCTGAATAAATCTCTCGGATGGATGAGCGAGGATGTTTTTTGCCAGTCGGGGATAAAAGACCGAAGGAATACTGACGTATTTCAAGGGATTTTAGACCCGGATGGCGGAAAACAGACCGCTCAGACGCCGTAGCCTGATTTGTTCAGCGGTTCCTTAGAAACTGTCACGAAATAAATTGTGCGTGATGGCGTAGGATGAATTGTTCCGGGCAAGGCGGAGGAGGAAGGCGGGCTGTCGCCCGGCGACCGACGACAACGCAGCACAGGACAATTCAGGCAAGCCAGAATGTGCAAGTCATTTCGTGACGGTTCCTTAGCCCAGTGTCATGCCGCCCAATGCGGAGATGGCAAATCCCAGCAGCGCTCCGAAAAAGACCTGAAGCAGGGTATGTCCCATGACCACCTTCAGCTCGTCCTGAGGCGTCCAGTCCGGGTGCGCTTCAGAGAGGGTGCGGATCAGGTCGTTGAGCGCCTGCGCCTGTTCTCCGGAGGCCTTGCGCACATGGCAGGCGTCATACATCACAATGCCCGCAAAAAGCACCGCCAGCGCAAACAGCCCCGAGTCATAGCCGTACAGTCTGCCGATCACAGCGGCGCTGCAGGTAACCAGAGAGGAATGAGAGCTGGGCATCCCGCCGCTGGCCAAAAAGCGTTCCAGCGAAAAAGAGCCGTATAAGATCCGGTCGATGATCCCTTTCAGGATCTGCGCTACCGCCCATGACAGGGCAGAGAGCACCATGACCTGTATGCCGTTGGGAGGGAGGATATGCTCCATTGTGTTTCCCCTTTTCTATCGTCACATCAATGATCCCGCCCTGCCAGATCATCCGCCAGTGCGTAGATAAAGTCTGTCTCTAAGCCCATGTTTTCCAGTGCCCTCCGGGCAAGGGCGGTCTGCTGGGCAATCACCTCATGGCACTTTTCCAGTCCCAGCAGGGAGACATAGGTGGACTTGTTCTGCTGTTCGTCCTTTCCCACCGTCTTGCCCATTTCTGCGGATGTGGAGGTCACATCCAGCACGTCGTCCCGCACCTGAAAGGCCAGTCCCACGGCGGCTGCATAGTCCCGGGCTGCCTTCTGCTGCGCCTCGCTGCCGCCGGCGGCAATGACCCCCATGACACAGGCGGCTTCCAGCAGGCATCCGGTTTTCAGGGCGTTCATGTGGCCGATTTCCTCCACATTCAGTGCCCGGCGCTCCCCTTCCATGTCCAGAATCTGTCCGGCAACCATACCGTCCTCACCGGCGGCACGAGCCAAAACCAAAGCGGCTTCCGCCCGGCGCTGGGGAGAAAGCTCCGGTGCGGACAGGATACGGGCAAAGGCAGCGGATTGCAGGGCATCTCCCGCCAGGATGGCGGTATCCTCGCCGTAGACCTTGTGGTTGGTGGGTCTGCCCCGGCGCAGGTCGTCATTGTCCATGCTGGGCAGGTCGTCGTGAATCAGGGAATAAGTATGCACCATCTCAATTGCCAGCGCCAGCGGGAGGGCATTCTCTTCCCTGCCCCCGGCGGCCTTGCAAAACGCCAGCGTCAGCACCGGGCGAATCCGTTTTCCCCCTGCCAGCAGGCTGTAACGCATGGCATCATAGAGGGCGGCGTGGGCGGGGCGGTCAGAAAAGCAGCCGTTTAGCGCCTGCTCAATCATCTGCTGATAGCGGTGCAGCTCACTTTGGTAGTCCATGGCTTATTCCTCCGTCTCAAAAGGCTCTGCCACCGGCGCTCCGTCTGCGCCCTTGGAGAGCTTGTTCACCTTTTGCTGGGCGGTATTCAGCAGCTTGTTGCAATTTTGAATCAGCCGGGTACCCTCTTCAAACAGGGCGACGCTCTGTTCCAGCGGGGCTTCCCCCTGCTCCAGCTGCGCCACAATCTCTTCGATTCGGGCGATGGAGTCCTCAAAATTCAGCTTTTTCGCCGGCATAGATGTCCACATCCTTTTCTGTTTTCATGGCAACGCAGTCCACGCTGCCGTCTTTCAGGCGCAGGCGCACCTGCTCGCCCAGAACAACCTGCTCCACCGAGCGCAGCACCCTGCCGTCCTCGCCGCTGGCCAGAGCATAGCCCCGGGCGAGCACCTTCAGAGGGCTCATGGCATCCAAACCCCCGGCGAGCACCCCAAGTCTGCCCCGGTACTGCTCCAACTGCCGCCCCATTTCAGACAGCAGCCGCTGGCGCTGCCAGTCCAGCATCTGGCGTTTGCGGTCAATGGCGGCATCCGGGCGCTGGAGAACGCCCCGCTGGGCAAGGCGGTTCAATCTGCTCTGCTCCCCGGCAAGGCGGGCGGTGATGGCCGCCTCCAGACGGGCGGCGGAGTGGTCCAGCCGCTGGGACAGCTCCCGCCAGTCCGGTACCGCCAGCTCGGCGGCGTTGGAGGGGGTGGCTGCCCGCAGGTCGGCCACAAAGTCGGAGATGGTCACATCCGGTTCGTGACCAACGGCGGAAATCACCGGCAAACCCGAATCGTAGATGGCGTGAGCCAGCCGCTCGTCGTTAAACGCCCACAGGTCTTCCATGGAACCGCCGCCCCGGCCAACGATAATCACATCTCCCAGAGCGTATTGGTTGGCGTACCGCAACGCCCCGGCCAGCTCCGCAGGGGCCTGTGTTCCCTGCACCCGCACAGGCAGCAGGTTCACCTCTGCCAGCGGCCAGCGGGCGTTCAGGATCCGCAGCACGTCATGGACTGCCGCTCCCGCAGCGGAGGTAATCAGAGCAATCCGCTCCGGGTAGGCAGGAATAGGCTTTTTGTGGCTCTGGTCAAACAATCCCTGTTCATAGAGTTTGTTTTTCAACTGTTCAAAGGCGACTGCCAGCTCCCCCGCCCCGTCCGGGGTGAGGCTTTCCGCGTAGAGCTGGTAGGCGCCGTCCCGGAGATAGGCGGAGATACGCCCCCGGGCAACCACCTTCATGCCGTTTTCCGGCTGAAAGCGCAATCTTGTGGCAGCAGAGCGAAACATGACGCATTTCAGCGTTCCCTCCGCGTCCTTCAGGGAGAAGTAATGGTGTCCCGATGGGTATCTCTTATAGTTGGAGATCTCTCCCCGCACACCAAGGGAGGACAGCAGACGGTCTCCGTCCAGCTTGGCCTTGATATATTGGTTCACCTGGGTGACGGTAAACAGCTCCCGCTCCATCACATATGCTCCCGGAGATAGCGGCGCATGGTAAGCATGGCGACGCCCATGGCGTTGTCAGTGGAATAAGCCGGAGGACAGAAAATCACGCCGGGCAGACGCTCCCGCAGCAGGCTGTTGGAGGCAACTCCCCCGGAACAGATCACCGGCAAGCCGGGATACTGCCGCCGGGCAGCCTGGGTGGTGCGCTCCACCACAGAGGCGATGGTCAGCAGGGCAAACCGGGCAATGTCAGAGGGCAGGCGATGATCTTCCACCATGTCCTTCACCTGATTTTCCACCCCGGAGAGGGAAAACTCCAGCCCTTTCAGCCGCACACGAAAGCTGTTTTTGCCCTCGGAGTATCCGGCAATGCGGTCCAGCATTTTGCCAGCGGGGAACTGCATCCCCAAAAGCTGTCCGGTGCGGTCGATGAGCTGACCGGCGGAGAGGTCGGTGGTGCCGCCGATGCGTCCGCAGCGAAGCTCCCCGTCCTCCGGAACCACCAGCAGAAGCTCCGTGGTGCCGCCGGAGAGATGCCATGCAAGCAAAGGCTTGTCCAGCAGCTCCAGATGTCCTGATGACCAGCAGGCCGCCGCGATATGCCCCTGCTGATGAGAAAAACCGTAGAAAGGCACGCCCATGGCAGCGGCCATACTTTGCGCCTGAGAGGTTCCCGCCAGAAAACAGGGCATATAGGAGCCCTCCACCGTCCGGGGCTGGGTGGAGGCACCTACGGCGGCAATCTCCCCCAGCACTTCCGCCTCCGCCAGAGCATTCATCCGCTCCGGCAGCGCCTTGACGTGCTGGAACAGCGCCTCGCTTTGGCGAAGACCCAGCTCTCCCGGCTTCACCTGCAACAGCTTGCCCTCGTTGCGGCCGCTGCCGTCCTCTGCGGCAACCGCCACGGAGGTGGTGTAGTTGCTGGTGTCAAAGCCCAGAAAGCGCCTCATTGGTCAGCCTCCTCCGGGAGCTCGGTGCGCAGGAAGCGGCCCAGAATGCCGTTGACAAAGGAGACCACCCGCTCGTCCTCGTAGTGCTCCGCTATCCGCACAGCGGCGTGGATCACCGTGCGGCGGGGAATTTCAGGCATATAGAGCAGCTCGAACATGGCTACCCGCATAATGGCCGCCGCCACTCGGGGAATCCGGTCAAACGACCAGCCGATGGAATACTTTTCAATGTATCCGTCCAGCTCGTAGGCGTGTTCGCCCACTCCCAGCACCACCCGGCGCAGATAGTCCATGGTAGCACCCTCGGGATAGTCGGCATAGAGCTTGTCCTCCTGTGCCAGCGTGGTATAGTGTTCCGGTTCCAGAAAGCGATCCAGCATGGATTGTGCGCTCTCGTTGGTGTAGCCCAGCTCATAGGCCAGACGCACCGCAATTTCCCGGGCAGCCGTTCTTGTCATGTCCCGTTCCTCCATCTTTTCTTTCACCGGGTCTGCCCCATAGCAGACCCAATATACATTCTCCATCGCATTATACACCTTATTATACAATCTGAAAAGAGCCATCGGAAAAAAAGGGGAAAAAAGTACAGGGTGGGGACAGGACATCTCCCGTCTCCACCCTGTGGGGTCAATCTATGACCACTTCGTCCTCCGCCAGCGTATCCTCTGCTTCCTCAATGACCTGCGCCTCCGCAGCGGCGGACTGGATTTCCTCCTCTGTCACCACCGGGGCTGCGGTCTGCTGCGCCGTTTCTGCGCCGTCCGCCAGCACCACCTTCACCGCATTGGCGGCAAAGTCGGTCTCGCCCAGCACGATGTCGGTGATTTTGGCCACGTCCGCCCCTTCCAGCGTTCCCGTTTTGGTGGACACCACCACGCTGACGCTGTTATCCCCGATGAACGCCACGCACTCCGGGTAGCCCTTGGCGGCAACCAGATTTTCTATCTGGCTCTCTGCCAGCGTAGCGGATGCCATGGCAGTAATGCTCTCTGCAGCGGCGGTGACGGCGGTTTCACTGGCATCCGGGTCGTCCACCGTGCCTTGCAGAATGCTCAGCGCCCCGGCTCTCGCCTCCTCCCGGCTGAGACGGGCGTTGGCAAAGTAGGTATTCTGGGCCTCCTGTACCGGCTGGGCTTCCCAGGTATCTGTCATCACCTCGTCACCCGCACTGAGACTGTCCGTACTGCTCACCAGCGCAGCCTCACCCAGCGTCTTGGTCTCCCCCTCGGTCTGGGACAGCGCAGCGGCGGTTTCCGGGCCGCTCACCGCCTCCTCCTGACCGTAGGACCAGTTCAGATAGACCGCCACGCACACAAACAGCACAATCGCCGCTACCACCGCATTTCGTTTCCAAAGCTTCATCCCTGATTGCCTCCCTGACAGATGGAAATTTGATTTGCGGACAGTCCGGTCAGCGCCGACACCGCCCGCATGATGTTCAGCCGCACCTCCGCCACGCCCCCGCCGGGGCAGACTACCAGCGCTCCCTGCAGCCGTGGGGCGCTGCGCTGTACCTCTACCGTCTCCTGATGTCCCGTTCCTGACGAGATCACCACCGTCTCACGCTCCTCTCCCCTCTCATCTCCTGCCAGCTCACGGCGAAACCCCTGGTCCAGCGTCAGCACCACCGTCGCCTGACCCACCCCGTCCATCCGGCTCAGTGCGTCAGACAGCCGCTGCTCCAGCGCCTGCACATACTGTTCGTCCTCCCAGACGGCTGGCTCCGTGCTTTGCGTACCCTCTGACGCGCTGCCCACCGGCCAGAGCAGCAGCGCCAGCCCTGCCGCCAGCACCAGCAGCAGACCCTGATACCGGCGCAGCACTGCCTGTATTCCTTCCCGGTTCCATCTCACACTCATGGGGCCGCCTCCAATGTAAAGGTAATCTGGCTGTCAGGTATTCCAAACTCATTTGAAATGCGCTCCTGAAGGCTTTGCCGCTGCGCCGGGGTCAGTGTGCCGGTGATCTCTGCGCCGGTGAGGCTGGGCGGGTCGTCCTCAAAGTCCCAAAGCAGGGTGAGGGTGCAGTCCAGTCCCGCCGTCATGTCCTCACTATATGCGCTGCTGCGGCGCTGTATGACCGCACGGCGCAGCGTGTCTGCCTGTTTTGTCAGCTCTGTTTGGGTGCGGATGGACTCCCTCGCCCATTCCTCCACCTGACGGGTGAGACGGTCATAGCCGATGCCCAGCAGCGGACGGGTCAGTGTCAGCACCAAAAGCAGGGCGCAGACCAGCTCTCCCACTCCCCTGACCGGGGAGGGGGGCATGAGCTGACGGGCGATGGCCCGGAGCAGGGTCACCGCCGTCACCGCCAGCAGCCATGTTTTGATCTGTTCCATATCCCCCTCCCTTCATGTGATGGCAGCGCCCACCGTCAGCATTACCGAGATCAGGGTAATCAGGGCGGCAGCCCCGGTCATGGCAAGAATCAGCCCAAAGGCGGTGCCCATGTCTCCAATCAGGCCACTGAGCTCCTCTCCCGCCAGAATAGCTGTCAGCATGGCTGCTGCACGGTAGAGCAGATATTGGATGCCCAGACGGAGGAAAGGGAGGACACAGCAGCCCAGCACTGCCACAGTGCCCAGCACTCCGATGGCGCTTCGTAAAACGCCTGCACCTGCCAGCACAGACTCGGTGGCGTCGGACAGGATGCCGCCTACCACAGGAACCATGCCGGAGATGGCAAACCGGGCCAGTTTGGCTGCCGCTTTGTCCGCAGAGCCGGTAATTACGCCGCTGACGCTGAGATAGGCGGTAAAGAGCAGCAGCAGCCATTTCAAGGCGCTCTGGATCAGTGACTGCACCAGCGCAGCAATCTGACGAAGACTCCCGTCCCCTGCTGCCGCAGCCCCTGCCGAGGCGGCAAGGGAGAGATACAGCCCCGGAATAAAAACGCTGTTCATCAGGCTGAGCAGCAGGTTGGCACAAAGCAGCGTCACCATCTGCCGGGTGGCCGCCCCGCTTACCGAGCCGGAGGCTGCCGCCGCCGTGGTGAGGGTGGGAATCAGCACCCGGTCAAGGTCGGTAAGCCGCTCCACCGTCTGCCGCCCGGTTTCCAGCAGAGAGCCCATGTCTCCCACCGCCGCCGCCATCAGCGCCATCACCCCCACCAGCCGCACCGGCTCCGGGTGGAGCGTTCCCACGCTCTCTCCCATGCTCTGTGCCACTGCGCAAAACAGGGACACCGTCAGAATGATTGCGCTGCTCCGGGTGGCCTGGGTCACCACGCCCTGTATCTGGGATGAGGTCTGTTTCCAGAGCCGGGACAGTCCTTCCTCCAGCGAGATGCCCGGAGACAGGGGCAGGTCGGTGTACTGATAGGCCTCACGTTCCAGCTCCCCGGTGTCTACCATGTCCCAGACCTCCTCCGCTGCCAAGGCGGGACGGGTCAGCACCGCAAGCAGAACAATGAAAAGTATCAATGCTTTACAGCATTTTCTCATAGCAGCGATCCCAACAGCTCCATCACCCCCCGGATTAGCGGTGCGGCACAGACCAGAGCAGCACCGCTCCCCGCCAGCTCTACCAGCGCACCGGCGCTGTCCAGTCCCCCGTCCCGGCACAGAGCGGCGCTGAGATGCGTCAGAATAGAGATGCCCATGGTTCGGTAGAGGGGGTGCAGCAGCTCCGGGGCAAGTCCCGCCAGCGCTGCCAGCTCGTCCATCAGGTCGATCACCGTCACCAGCGCTGACCAGCTTTTCCACAGCAGCAGCGACGCTGTCACCACCGCCAGCACCAGCGACAGCTCCGGGGTCTGCCGCCGCAGCAGCAGGGCACAGAAGGTCCCGGTCACTGCAATGGCGCCGATGGACAGCATGGACACCGGGTTCACAGCCCAAAGAGATCCTTGACCAGGCGGAACAGGTCACTGATTTGCCGCACCACCATCATCAGCACCACCACCAGCCCCGCAAGCGTCACCATGGTCGCCTGTTCCTCCCGCCCGGAGCGGGCAAGCACCTGATTGAGCACTGAGACCAAAATACCCACTGCGGCAATCCGAAAAATCAAATCCACATCCATGGAATCCTCTCCTTTGCATCATGAAATGAGCAGCACGGTGAGGGTCAGTCCTGCCGACAGGCTGAACAGCACCACCATGCGCCCCTGTCTCGCCGCCTGCTGCCGGGCGGTCTCCGTACAGTGTTGGAGCTGTACACGGATATTGCCCAGCAGAAACGCCTGTGTCTTGCCGTCGTAGCGCCCCAGAACCGTTCCCGTGCGGTTGAGCAGCGTCCGTTCCTCCTCTGTCAGGGGAAGGGACATTTCATTCATTGTATTTGTCCAGAGGGTGGAAAAGCTGTCCTCCCCGTTTTGGTTTTCTTTTCTGCACAATCGGCGAAAGAACTCGTCCTCCTCTGCCAGCAGGGACATCAATGTCCATGTATCCGTCTCCCATGAGCCCAGCTCCGCTTCCATCCGGGCAAGGGCATGGCAAAACCGATTCAGCCTGTTCCAGCGGCGGTAATACCACTGCCGTCCCTGCCAGCCCGCCCAAACACACGCCAGCGTCACCACCCCGCCTCCCAGCAGATGCACCATCACAGGGGATGTACCTCATAGCTGCGCCGGGCGTTTTCCCGGTGTATGGTCACCAGACGGGAAAAAACGTGCTGTTCCAGCAGCGGGCGGTACACCCCTCTCCGCCCCAGCTCCTCCACCGAGCCGCCGTGGGCAGTGGCAAGAATGGCCGCCCCGCAGTTTGCCCCCTGACAGATGGCTTCCACATCTTCCGGTTTGCTGACCTCGTCCGCAGCCAGCACATGAGGGTTCATGGTGCGCAGCAGGAGCAGCAGCCCCTCCCCCTTGCCGCAGCCGTCCGCCACGTCACAGAGGGTGCCTACCTCCAATTGGGGCACTCCCTGATACAGCGCCGCCACCTCTCCCCGTTCGTCTGCCAGTCCGGTACGGATGCCCCGGGCGCCAAGCAGACGAATGAGATCCCGCAGCAGGGTGGTCTTGCCCTCCCCCGGCGGGGCGAGGATCAGTGTGCTTTGAAACCTGTCCGCCGCCATCAGCTCAGGCAGCAGCTCTGCTCCCACATTCTCTACTGGACAGGCAACCCGGATATTCACTGAAGAGAGGGTACGAAACTGGAGAATGCTCCCCTCCCGGATGGCGGCGGTGCCGCAGAGTCCCAGGCGGTGACCACCTCGGAGGGGAAGGAACCCGTTTGCCAGCTTGTCCTGCACCCCCTGCATGGAGGAACGGGCCGCCAGTTCCACCGCCATACGCAGATCCTCCGCCGTCACCGGCATAGGTGCGCTGCCGGGGCAGACCGGGTGTTCCGTTCCGGTGTCGTCCGTCCAGCTCAGTCCCCTGCCCGCCCGGGCACGGATCTCTTCACACCGGTTCAGCTGGGACGGCTCCTGACTGAGCAGCGCCAGCCGCAGCTCCCGGGGCAGCACCATCGCAGCCTGTTCTACCGCCTGTATCCGTTTCATGGCCTGCGCCACCTTTCCGTTGATCTGCTCCATTCTATGTAAGGGCAGGACAGGCTATGACCAGCTCTTGACATTTCCGTTCGTTTGCTCTATACTAACCAAAAATTTGAAACTGACATTGCCAGTATCAAATTTTAGCAATCTGTTTTCAAGGTCAGAAGGTGGTTTATGTTTTCGATTCCCTTTACGCCCACTGGAAATGACCCTTTGTATTTACAACTCTATCAAGCCATCCGCAGAGAGATTGAGGGCGGGCAGCTCTCAGCCGGGACACGGATGCCCTCCAAGCGGAAGCTGGCCGGGTCGCTGGGAATCAGCGTCGTCACAGTGGAAAGCGCCTATGGGCAGTTGGTAGCGGAGGGATATTTGGAAAGCCGGGACAGGAGCGGTTTTTATGTGCTCCCTGTGGTGGTCAGACCCGGTCACGCTGCACTCCCGCCTGTGTTCGTTCCGCCGCTGACCGAGCAGCGGGAAGAGGCGGAGTTTGACTTCTCCACCTCTGGAACAGATCCTGCCGGGTTTCCCTTCTCCACTTGGGCAAAGCTGAGCCGGGAGGTGCTGTCCTCCCGGGATCAGGCGCTGCTCACCGCTGCCCATCCGCAGGGCGTAGAAGCCCTTCGGCAAGCCATTGTGCGGCACCTGTTTCAGTTCCGGGGCATTCGAGTGTCTCCAGAGCAGGTGATTGTGGGAGCCGGTTCGGAGTTTCTCACCACGCTGCTGGTGCAGCTTTTGGGAGCTCAAGGAGGTTATGCGCTGGAAGACCCGGGCTACGGCAAGATTGCTCAGATCTTCCGGGCAAATGGTGCGACGGTCTCCCCCATTGCGCTGGATGAGAAGGGGCTCAGCGTCGCCGGGCTGCGTCAAAGCGGTGCCCGGGTGGTACACATCACCCCCTCCCACCACTTTCCCTTGGGCACCGTCATGCCGGTATCCCGGCGAATCGAGCTGCTGGAATGGTGCCGGGAAGGGGCAGAGCGGTATATCATCGAGGATGACTACGACAGCGAGTTCCGCTTCTCCGGCAGACCAATACCAGCCTTACAGGGCATGGATCGGGACGGGCGGGTGATCTACCTGAACACCTTCGCCAAGAGCCTTGCCCCTTCCCTGCGGATCAGTTATATGGTGCTGCCGCCTGCGTTGTTGGAGCGGTATCGGAAAGAGCTGCTGTTCTACTCCTCCACAGTGCCCTCCTTTGAACAGTACACCCTTGCCGCCTTTATGGACGGTGGGCATATGGAGCGTCACATCTCCCGCACCCGAAACCGTTGTCAGAATCGGTATAACGCTTTTCTTCAGGCAGCACAGGAAACGGGTCTGGATAGAAAATGTAGTTTTTCCGGTGGGGAATCCGGCTTGCACTTGCTCATGAAGGTGCAGGACAGCCGGAGACAGGAGACGCTCACTGAGCTTGCCAAAGCCAAGGGCATCCGTCTCTATCCGCTGAACGCCTATTATTTATGTGAACCACCCGCCCTGCTCCCTCCCACCTTTGTCATGGGATACGCCCGGCTCACCGAGGAACAACTCCGTCAGGCTGCTGAGCGTCTGGAACAGGCATGGAGCAACTGACCTTTCGGTTTCAGACGCTGAAAAGGAACAAGTCGAAATACAGCTCTTGTAATTTTTTGTAACAACTTTATTCGTCCTGATGCGTCTCTTTCCCTGCTCTTCACCCTCAAAAACGCATTTTGTTTCGTTTCTCTCGCTCGCCGGCGAGTTTTTGAGACAAATGCTTGACATTTGGCTTGAAATTGTGTATACTAATACCCGCAGTGACAAGTTACAAAGATTACAGTGAGCGCTCCGGCAACATAGTTCGATGTTCGGATGCGTTCGGTAAGGAGGTCAATATGGCTTCGAAAAAAACGATATTATGTTCACCACTTGTTCGTTCTACCGCTCAGCTGCTTTCCATAGTAGCGACTGTGGTTGTGGTACTGTCCTCGTTGGACGTCTCCGCAGACGCAAAAATAACCTATGCAATTAAGGATGGCAACGAAAATGTGGTGCTCTCCTCTAACGCCACCGAAATGGAGCAGGTTTTGGAGCAGGCAGGCGTGGAGTTCGATCAGTTGGATCTGATCGCCACCGAGGCCAGCGACGATGTGGTGAATGTCTCCCTGACCCGCCGCCATTATGTGACGGTGGAATGTGACGGGGTGACTACTTCCCTGCTGGTTCGTTCCACGGACACGGTGCAGGACGTGCTGGAGCACCTGAACATCACCCTCAAGGAGTTCGACCAGCTCAACGTTCCTGTGAATACCGTTCTGGGCGAAGATGTCACTGAGCTGACTGTCAACCGTGCCAGCGTCTCTTATCACACTGAGAGTACCCCCATTCCCTACGGCTCTGTCCGTCAGGCCAATCCCGATATGCTCATCGGCGAAGAGGGTGTGACCAGCGAGGGCGTGGAAGGTTCCATTGTGGAGCGCTACCGCACCATCCGCATGGAGGACGGCACCGTAACGGAGGAGTTGGTTTCCACCGAGCGGATTGACGCTGTGGATGAAGTGGTGTCCTACGGCACCAAAACCAAGTTCTCTGCTCCCACCAATTCCCTCAGCACCTCCAGTGAGTACATCACCAACATTGACGAGGAGGAAGGCACCTTTACCACCTCCAAGGGCGTTACCTACACCTACTCCGGCACACGGACGCTGAACGCTACCGCTTATACGGAGGGTCCCAACGGTCAGACTTCTACCGGCCGCACGCCGCAGGTTGGTGTGGTTGCCATTGATCCCAAGTACATCTCCTATGGCACGCAGATGTTCATTATGTCCGCTGACGGCAGCTTTGTCTACGGCAAGTGCGTTGCAGGTGACTGCGGCGGCTTGATCGACGACAACGACGTGGATCTGTACATGAACAGTGAATCCACCTGTGAGCGGTGGGGACGCCACAATGTCACCGCCTTCATCATCACCGGTACGGTTGAGGAAGGCTGATTCAGAATCACAAGCACTTCAACCCCTGAACGAGTTTTCGTTCAGGGGTTTCTTTGTGCTGTGGGGTCTTCCTTTTTCAGCCGCTTTCTGATATGATGTTGAAAGTTAAGCGCAAGGAGGCAAGTGCCATGGAGCTTTGCAACGAAAGTCAGATCAAATCCCTGCTGGCACGGCACGGTTTTCGTTTTTCCAAGTCTATGGGACAGAATTTTCTCATTGTTCCGGAAATTCCCCGGCACATTGCGGAGGCTTCTCAGGCAGACGAGGGCTGCGCCGTGTTGGAAGTCGGCCCCGGCATCGGGCCTCTGACCGTAGAGCTGGCGCAAAGGGCTGGAAAAGTGGTTTCGGTGGAGCTGGATCGTGCCTTGCTCCCCATTCTGGCCGAGACACTGGCTCCCTATCCCAACACCCATGTGGTCAGCGGTGACATTATGAAGCTGGATCTCCCCCGTCTGGTGGAGGAGCAGTTTCAGGGATTTACCCCGGTGGTCTGCGCCAATCTGCCCTACAATATCACTACGCCGGTCATCACAAAGCTGTTGGAGTGCGGGCTGTTTCGTTCGGTCACGGTGCTGATTCAGCGAGAGGTGGCACGACGCATCTGCGCCCAGCCGGGCACTGGGGACTATGGGGCGTTTTCTCTGCTCTGTCAGTATTACGCACGGTGTGAATTACTGTTTGAGGTGCCCAAAGAGTGCTTCCTTCCTGCTCCCAAGGTGACCTCCGCTGTGGTGCGGCTGGAGCTGCGAGACACCCCGGCAGTGGAAGTGTCTGACCCGGCTATGCTGTTTCGGGTGATTATGGCTTCCTTTGCCCAGCGGCGTAAGAAGCTGCTCAACGGGCTTTCCAACGCCTTCGGCGATCGCCTTTCCAAGGCAGAGCTGTCTGGAATACTGACCGGCTGCGGCTTTGGCGAAAACGTGCGGGGGGAGCAGCTGGGGCTGGAGGAATTTGCACGGCTTACTGAGGCTCTGAGGAGCGCAATGGCATAAAAAACGGCTGTCTCTTTTGAGACAGCCGTTTTTCGTTTACGGTTGATCTTTGTTTTCCGGCTCTGCGGGAGCGTTTATTTCAGGTGTTTCCGCCTTTTTTCTGCCCTTCCACTGGTAGCGGGGTTTTTCACCCAGTGCCGCTTTTTTTGCCTTGTGGCGGCGAAACAGTTTGATGAACACTACCACGATAATAATGGTCACGATGATGCTCAGCAGATTGTAGGCAAGCCAGATCACCAGTTCCTCTACGCCATCCCCAAAGTCCCTCAGACCCCAGCGGAGATTCTGTCCCAGCCGTTGCAGGAAAGAAACTTCCTCTTCCTCTACCAGTTGAATCACTTCGCTGATGGAGATATTCACAGTGGAATAGTTAATCAGGCTGTCATACCGATTCAAATCAGAGGTGTAAAGCTCAATCTGATACTCTGTATCGCTGATGGCGGATTCCAACTGGATGATGTCCTCCATCTCGGTGGCCTGCTCCAGCAGCGCCTGTAAGCGGTTCATCTTGTTGCGCAGGGTGGTCAGGTGGGTTTCCAAATCGAAGTACTTGACCCCCACATCCTCGGTATCCTCATGTACGCTGGTGAGCTTGCAGTTTTCGTTGTCCGACCATGCGTCCAGAAATGCCCGGTACTTGTTGCTGGGGACCCGGACGGTGTAGCTTGCCTGACGGCTGCGGCCGTAAGAGCTGCGGTCAGAGGTCTGGAAGTAGCCTCCCATCTCATTTACCAGCTTGTTCAGGGAGTCAATAGCAGCATCCAAATCCAGCGCCTCTACGTTCAGATTGGCGGTATAGATGATTTTGACATCCTTTTTGTCCGTGGCCTGTGCGGCCTCAGAGGTGGTCATAGCGGAGCTGTTCTTGGCTTCGCTGACGACTACATCCTCATCATAGTAGCCGTAGTCACCGCCGTCATAGGCCGCTTCTTCCGCCTCCGCCGGGTAGTAGCCGTTTTCCACATAGCTGCCAGCGGCGCTGTCGTAGGAGGTTTTTGAGGACGAGCTTCCGCAGGCAGTGAGACTGAACATCAGCACCAGCGCCAACAGCAGAGCGGTCCATTGCGTGTTTTTCTTTTTCATTGTGAACACTCCTTTTCGTCTGTGTTTTGTTTTCCCTTCTATCTCTCTATACGCATGAGGTTGCAGTTGTGTTGCACAGGTCAGAAAAAATTTCCTGATTTCTCGATTTATATCTGTAAAGCATCCCTGTTTTTCGCGCTTATTTTCTCTTTTATGCTTGTACAGTATTTTCACTTTACGGTCGTCAGCAAGGCAAATTGCAAAAGGTATCCGCCAGTGAAAGGTCATGGAACAGCGGATGGTTGGGGGGTAGTATGGTCCAGCAGACGATAGCGCCGCACAACAGAATCACGGCGCCGCTGAGTACCCCCTCCCACCCTTCCGGAACAGGTAAATGGGACGGCAAGGTGAATTGTATGACCACCACCAGCAGGTAGAGTACCAGATAGGCGGAGCCTGCCTGCTCCCCCAGATGCAGGTGGATCTGCCAGCCAAGAGCGGGAAGCAGCGCCGACGACAGCAGCAGCGTTGCCAGCCACGGTGCCCGCCTCCATCGTCCAGTTCCGGTGAGATAGAGCCCGGTGAGCAGGTAAGGCCAGAAGATGATCTTCACATGCTCCCACAGGCTTTCGTTCACAGGAGCAAAGAACTCGGTGATGATACTGGGCCATTGCCGGAACAGTCCATGGAGCCACCAGCCCAGCCCGGCAGACAGGCAGAGGCAGAACAGCAGGGTTTTGTCCGTGTTTCCTCTCATAAAGCGCAACCCTCCCCTGACGATAGGATATGTCAGGGGAGGGCTGTTCAGAACGCTTCCCCTTTTCGGGCTGCGGTCAGTTCAAAAAGTCTTTCAGTTTTTTGGAGCGGCTGGGGTGACGCAGCTTGCGCAGCGCCTTGGCCTCAATCTGGCGGATTCGCTCACGGGTGACGTGGAACTCCTTGCCCACTTCTTCCAAGGTGCGGGTGCGGCCATCTTCCAGACCAAAGCGCAGCTTGAGCACCTTTTCCTCCCGGGGGGTCAGGGTGGACAGCACCTCCACCAGCTGTTCTTTCAGCAGGGTGTAGGAGGCGGCCTCCGAAGGCTCGCTGGCGTCCTCGTCCGGGATAAAGTCGCCCAGATGGGAGTCTTCCTCCTCGCCGATGGGGGTTTCCAGCGATACCGGCTCCTGAGCGATTTTCAGAATCTCACGCACCTTGTCCACCGGCATATTCATCTCGGCGGCGATTTCCTCCGGGGAGGGGTCGTGTCCCAGCTCCTGCAACAACTGCCTGGAAACACGGATTACCTTGTTGATGGTCTCCACCATGTGGACGGGGATCCGGATGGTGCGAGCCTGATCGGCAATGGCGCGGGTAATGGCCTGACGAATCCACCAAGTGGCATAGGTGGAGAACTTATAGCCCTTGGTGTAGTCAAACTTCTCCACTGCTTTAATCAGGCCCAGATTGCCCTCCTGAATCAAATCCAGAAACAGCATACCCCGGCCCACATACCGCTTGGCAATGGACACCACCAGACGGAGGTTGGCCTCGGCCAGCGCCTTTTTGCACCGCTCCCCTTCCCGGATGCTCTGCTCCAACTGAGCACGCACCTCATCAGGGATTTCCTCTCCGGCATCCTCCAGCTCGTCCATCTGATCCCGGGCGGCGTATCCGGCGCTCATCCCCATAGCCAGATTGGTCTCCTCTTCCGGAGTGAGCAGCGGCACCTTGCCGATCTCCTTCAGGTACATCCGCACAGGATCGTCGATGCCGTAGTTGTCCACCATGGAGTTGGGGTCGATCAGCTCTTCTTCCTCGGCTTCTTCGATCTCCTCGTCCGCAGGCTCGTCGATCTCCGGCAGCGCCTCCTCGGTGACCAGCTCGATGCCCTGATTTTCCAGAATATCATAGAACAGGTCAAGGGTTTCGCTGTCCATCTCGATGCCGTCCAGCTCCATCATCTCTGCTGCGGTGAGCTTGCCCTTTTTACGGCCACGCTCGATCAGCTCATTCAGCTTTTCCGCACCCACAACGCCGTCAGGGATTTTGGTCTTTACCTCTTTGTTTCTCGGGCTTGTCTTTTTCTCGCTCATGTCGTTTCCTCCCTGTGTTTTTGCTTGCGGAAAGCCATCAGGGCGCTGTCGTCCACTGTTCCGGCACGCTTTCCCTTGAGTGCTTCCGTCTGTATCGTTTTGATGTAGTCTGCCATGGCCTGTTCCCGGTTGGTCTGGGAGACAGGGTGCTGTAGGATGGAGACCAGCAGGTTCATTTCCTCTCCGGTCAGCTCCTGACCCATGGCATTCAGGTCAGTGGAGCGTTGGTCATTCCAACGCTGGCGCAGCTGTCCGAACACCCGGCCATACAGAGGCACCGTAAAGTCCTCCGGGGACAATTCCCCGGTCTGGGCGAACAGGCTGGCATCGCCCAGCAACAGGCGGATGACCCCTTCCTCTGCCTTGCCGGAGCGCATATTGTCATAGCGCAGGCGGCGATCCTCCGGCTGGTGCTGCTGCACCGGCTGCAACGCCCGGCGCTCCCGCTGGCGCTGTTCCTTGCGGTAGTTGCGGCGGCGGCACTGCTCGATTTCGTGAAGCATGGTATCCGGGGAGATGCCCAGATCCTTTGCCATTCGTCCGCCATAAACCTCCCGCTCCGCCGGGCCGGGCAGGGCGGCAATGGTCTCCGCCATCTCCTGTATACAGGCCACCCGCTGATCGTCCTGCTTCAGGTCGTACTTCCCTTTCACCTGAAGCAGTCGAAATTCGATGTGGCTCTCTGACCGCTCGATCAGCTTTTGGAAGGCGTCCGGGCCGTACTTTTTAATGAACTCGTCCGGGTCTTTGGCTCCCGTGACCTTCAATACCTTCACGGAAACCCCGGTCTTGTTCAGCAGCCCGATGGCTCGCTGGGCGGCGTTGACACCGGCGCTGTCACTGTCGTAGGAAATGACCACCTGCCCGGTGCGCTGGGCGATCATCCGGGCGTGTTCCTCGGTGAGAGAGGTACCCAGAGAGGCGATGGCGCAGTCGAAGCCTGCCTGATGAAGGGCGATGGTGTCCATATAGCCCTCGGTGAGAATCAGCATACCCCGCTTGGACTTTCGGGCAAGGTTGAGGGCGAAGAGGTTTTTGCTCTTGTTGAAGATGATGGTATCCGGGGAGTTGAGATACTTGGGGGTGCTGTCGTCCAGCACCCGGCCGCCGAAGCCGATTACATTCCCCCGCAGGTCGATGATGGGAAACATCACCCGGTTGCGGAAGCGGTCATAGATTCGGCCTTTATCCGTCTTGATGGCAAGTCCCGCATCCAGAAGCTCCGCCTTTTCGTAGCCCCGCTGGGTCATCTCCCGAATCAGCCCGTCCCACTGATCCAGCGCATAGCCCAGACCGAAGTTGGTAATGGTACGCCGGGAGAGACCCCGGTTGGTGAAGTAGTTCAGGGCGGAGCGGTGAGCGCTCTCCAGCAGGTTCTGGTGATACCACCGGGCGGCGTCTTTGTTGAGCTGGTAGAGCCGCTCCCGGCGCTTGCGATTATCCGGGTTGCCCCGTGTCTCCGGCACCTGCAATCCCGCCCGTTGGGCGAGGATGTTCACCGCATCGGGAAAGGAGACGTTTTCCACCTCCATGATAAAGTGGATTGCGCCGCCTCCTTTGTGGCAGCCGAAGCAATAGCACATCTGCCGATCTGGGGAGACGGAAAAGGAGGGGGTCTTCTCACTGTGAAAGGGGCAGAGTCCCCAGTAGCGGTTGCCCTTTTTGGTCAGGGATACATAGCCGGAGACTACGTCCACAATATCCGTCCGGGCGTTCAGCTCCTCTAAAAAGGAATCCGGTATGGCCATGGCAACCTCCTCTCTGTTTTACCCTTTTCTCTCGCATTTATCCCACAAATTGAAATGATATTGCTATTTTACCGTCCATGCCCGGGGAATAAACAATTCGTTGTATTTTTCCACGGCATAGGAATCGGTCATCCCGGCGATATAGTCGCAGGCGGCACGCTGGGCGCCCTGCTCATAGCGGATATTCTGAAAGTCCTCCGGCAGCAGATCCGGATTCTTCACATACCGCTCGAACATCCGCAGCAGCATTTCCTCCGCCTTACCCTCTTCCCCTTTTGCCTTTGGATTGCGGTACACATGGTCAAAGAGGAAGGTGCGAAGCTCGTCCATGGCCTGGGCAATCTCCGGGGACTGGCAGATCCTGTTTTTGCCCTGAGACTGGTGGATGACATCCCGCACCAGCGTATCAATGCGCTGGGCGTTGGTGTAGCCAAGGCGCTCTCGCAGGTCGATGGGGACATCCAGCGGATACAGGATCCCGCCCCGCATGGCATCCTCTAAATCGTGGTTGATGTAGGCAATCCGGTCAGCGAACCAGAGCAATTGTCCCTCCAGCGTCTCCGCCTTGTCGCTGCCCGTGTGGCAGAGAATGGCCCGGCGCACCTCATAGGTGAGGTTCAGCCCATCCCCTTCCTTTTCCAGCACGTCCACCACCCGGAGAGACTGGCGGTTATGGCGAAAGCCCCCGGGCATGACGGCGTTCAGCGCCCGTTCCCCGGCGTGTCCAAAGGGGGTGTGTCCCAGATCGTGACCCAAGCCCCCGGCCTCGGTGAGGTCTTCGTTCAGTCCCAGTGCCCGAGCCATGGTGCGGGCAATGCGGGTGACCTCCAGCGTGTGGGTCATCCGGGTGCGGTAGTGGTCTCCCTCCGGTTGAAGAAATACCTGCGTTTTGTGCTTCAGCCGCCGGAACGCCTTGCAGTAGACAATCCGGTCTACGTCCCGCTGGAAGCAGGTACGCACCTGACAGGGTTCTTCCTCCCGTACCCGTCCCTGAGAGTCCTTGCTCTTACAGGCAAAGGGGGAGAGCAGCAATTCCTCCGCCCGCTCTGTGTGCTGTCGAACTGTCATCGCCGCTCCCTCCCTACTGGAAGTCTCTTATGAAGTAAATACGCCGATTTTCCCGTTTTCCCTGCTTTACCGGAGAAAAAATCTGTCAATCAATCTGCTTTTCCAAAATCAGCAGCTCGATGGGGCTGTTTTCCTCCCAGCGCAGGGAATGAAAGCCGTGTTTGTTGTAGAATCGAAGCCCCATCAGATTGTCCGGAGAGCAGCGCAGGCGGAGAGTCTTTCTCCCCTCCGGGCGGAAGCGGTGAACCGCCTGCCCCAATAGCTGCACCCCCAGACCTCTTCCACGAAGCTCCGGATTCAAATAGTAAAAATAGATAAATCCTGCCTTTTCCTCCTGAAAACGGTAGGGATCCATCTGCAAAAGCCCCACAGTCTGATCCCCCTGCATGACGCAGATGACATTCTCCCGTCCCTGTCGGGACGCCTGCAAGGCAGTACGGTAGAAGCCCTCCCCGTCAAAGGGGTCGTTGGGATGGACGTGCTGCCACGCCTCCTGACGGCAGCTCAGGTACAGCTCCCGCTCCCCCTCCGGCTCCCATGGACGATACCACAGGTTGACAGCCGGGTCGGCTACATCATTATTGTGTTTCCAGTTCTGCTTGTTGATGGTGGACATTTCCGGGGGGAGGTGGCTGCTGTCGCACTCATAGACGATTTCCACCTGTTCTCCTTCCACACGCAGGCAGGTGACGCCGGTATTGTCGCACTTGGGAATCACCTCGTTGATCTGCTCCACCGGGCAGTGGTGGAATCGGGACAGGGCGCTTCGCATAGCCAGAAAGTGGGTGGAGAGGGCGATGGTCTGACCGTCGTGTTTGGCGGCAAGGCGGAGGATGGTGTCCGCCACCCGGTCACGCACCTGCTCAAAGCTCTCCCCGCCGGGGGCGCAAAATTCGGTGGTGGTACGGCGAAAGGCCATTATCTGCTCCGGGTTGGTGTGTCCCAGCTCACCCCAGGGCTTGTCCTCCCACTCCCCCACGGACATCTCCTTGAGTCCCGTATCTAACAGGAGGGGAAGTCCCTTGTGTTCATAGAGACCGCGGGCGGTCTTTTTGCACCGGCGCAGAGGGCTGGAATAGACTGCGTCCAGATGGATGGAGCGAAAACGCTGCTCCAGATACTCCACCTGACGCAGCCCCTTTTCCGTTAAGTCCCCGTCATACTGGCCGTGGAGACGGCGGTAGATATTGCCCTCCGCCTCGCCGTGGCGGACGAGATAAACTGTTGTCATGGTTCCCGCTTCTTTCTCTTCTGGGGATGGGTTGGCAGTTATTTTGTATTGTGTGGGCGCTTACCAGGGCAGCACGCCTCCGGTCAGCTCTGTAACGCTGGAAAGTCCCTGACGCCGGGCGATGTCTGCAAGCCCGTCCCGCACCTTGAGGGGGGCGTAGGGGTCGGCAAAGCAGGCGGTTCCCACCGCAACCGCCGCAGCGCCTGCCAGCATCATCTGGGCAGCGTCCTCCCCGGTGGAGATGCCCCCCAGACCTAAGATGGGGATGTTCACCGCCTGAGCGCACTCCCAGACCATGCGTACTGCCACCGGCAGTACCGCCGGGCCGGACAGTCCCCCGGTGTTCATGTGCAGCACCGGGCGGCGGGTGTTTACGTCAATCCGCATACCCCGGATGGTATTGATGAGGGAGATGGCGTCTGCTCCTGCCGCCTCCACCGCCTTTGCCATGTCCGCAATGGAGGTGACATTGGGAGAGAGCTTGACCATCACCGGGACAGAGGCGTGGGCTTTTGCCTGTGCGGTCACCTCGGCGGCCATTTCCGGTACCACGCCGTATTGCATTCCTCCCGCCTTCACATTGGGGCAGGAGACGTTTACTTCGATCATATCCACCCCGGCACGGGACAGCTTTTCGCACATAACGCCGTATTCCTCCGGGGTATTGCCGGAGATGTTGGCGATGATGGCGAGGTCCTGTTCTTTCAGCCAGGGCAGTTCATGCTCGATAAAGCCGTCCACGCCGGGATTTTGCAGTCCCACGGAGTTGAGGATGCCCATGGGAGTTTCGGCAATGCGGGGAGGGGGATTGCCCTCTCTGGGGTGGAGGGTGAGCCCCTTTACACTGATGCCGCCCAGCTGGGAGATGTCATAGAACTGGCTGAATTCCCGGCCAAAGCCGAAGGTGCCGGAGGCCACCACCACCGGGTTTTTCAGGGAAACACCCGCCAGATTGACCTGCATATTCACCTGTTTCATCACCAGTCCACCTCCCCTGCGGCAAACACTGGGCCGTCCTTGCAGACGTGGCGGTAATGTCCGCCCACCGAACAGGCGCACACCAGACAGGCACCCACGCCGCAGCCCATGCGCTCTTCCATGGAGACATAGCAGGGCACATTGGCCGACGCTGCAACCGCTGCCACGCTTTTCAGCATGGGACGGGGACCGCAGGCCAGAACAGCGTCATAGGTTTGGGCGGCAAGGGATTCTTTCACCAGCGCATCCACAAAGCCACGGCGGCCGATAGAGCCGTCGTCGCTGGCTACGGCAACGCTGCCGCAGACCGCTTTCAGCTCGTCCAGCAGAATTGCCTGTTTTTCGCTGCGAAAGCCCACGCAGGCATCGGCGCTTGTGGCGCTTTTGGCAGTATCGTACATGGGAGGCACGCCAATTCCGCCGCCTACTACCAGCACCCTGCCGGGAAAATGGGGAAATCCGTTGCCCAGAGGACCCAGCAGGTCCAGCATCTCCCCGGTCTGGCACTGGGACAGCCAGCGGGTTCCCTCCCCTTTTACCTGAAAGACCACCGTGAGGGCGTCTCCCTCCACGCTGCAAATGGAGATGGGGCGGCGCAGCAGCAGCCCTTCGCCGCATTTGATATTCACAAACTGACCGGGCTTTGCCTGCTGTGCCAGTTTCGGGGCATCCACTGTGATGGAAAAAATGTCCTCCGCCAGCCATTGCGCTTCGGTGACGGGGCAGTTCAGCGTCATGGGCATGAAATCACGTCCTTTGTCACAGAATAGGGGTCACGCTGCGGATATCATCCCGCATTTGCAGGGCGGCGGCACGGGCGGCTTCCTTGAAGTCGGTGCCGTTTTTGCCCGTCTTCTGCCAGGCGCACATAATGCCCCGGGAGGAATTGATTACAGCCCCGCGGCCATAGCGGTCAAAGGCGCAGGCGATATCGTCCGCTCTGCCCCCCTGTGCGCCGTAGCCCGGCACCAGCAGGAAGGTATGGGGCAGCACCCGGCGCAGCTTGCGAAGGTCAGAGGGGTAGGTAGCGCCAACCACAGCGCCCACCCGGTTGAACTGGTAGGAATCCACCGAGGAGGTCTTGCCCCACCGGTCTACCAGCTCTGCCATCACATCATAGACCAGCCGATCCCCTGCCACCATGTCCTGAAGCTCGATGGCGGAGGGGTTGGAGGTACGAACCAGCGCAAACAGGCACTTATCATGCCGCTCCGCCTCCTGCACAAAGGGCTTGACGGCGTCGCTGCCCATGTAGCCGTTGACGGTGACGCAGTCTGCGTCAAAGCCGGGAACCTCCGTCTCGCCGATTTTGACGCTGCCCAGCCAGCTCTCGGCGTAGGCTTGAGCGGTAGAGCCGATGTCGCCCCGCTTGATGTCGGCGATGACGAAGAATCCCTTCTGCTTGGCATAGCGGATGGTGCGCTCCAGCATCTCCATGCCCTCCCAGCCCAGCATCTCATAATAGGCGCTCTGGGGCTTGACGGCGGGAACAATATCGCTCAGGGCATCCATCAGGCCACAGTTGAACTGATAAATCGCCTCTGCCGCCGCCTTTCGGGTCTGTCCGTACTGGGCGAGGGCGTTTTCTACCATAAAGGGAGGGACATACTCCAGCCGGGCATCCAGTCCCGCCACAGTGGGGTTTTTCATCTCCCGGATTTTGTTCTGCAATACTTCGAAAGACATGATATTACCTCTCCTTTCATGCCTTGTAGATGATTTTGCCGTCTGCGATGGTGTAGCGTACCCGACCCTTTACCTGCATACCGGCAAAGGGGGTGTTTCTCCCTTTGGAGCGGAAGTCTGACGGGTCAACGGTCCATTCCTCGTTCACATCGAAGATGGTGACGTCCGCAGGAGCACCCAGCGCCAGCATTCCCACACTGCCGCCCAGCCCCAGCACCTCCGCCGGGCGAAGGGTCATTTTGGCGATGACCTCCTCCAGGGGCAGCACACCTGCATGGTAGAGATAGGTCAGGTTCAGCGCCAGCGCTGTCTCCAAACCAACCATACCCGCAGGAGCCGCCACCAGTGGCAGCGCCTTTTCCTCCGCAGAGTGGGGAGCATGGTCGGTGACCAGGCAGTCAATGGTGCCGTCCTTCACGGCGGCGAGGATGGCGTCTCTGTCCTTGGTGGCCCGCAGGGGCGGGTTGACCTTGGCCATGGTGCCCTGACGGAGGATTTCCTCATGGGTGAGAATGAAATACTGAGGGCAGGTCTCGCAGGTGATACGGACTCCCTTGCGTTTAAACTGCCGGATGATGTTCACGCTGCCTGCGGTGGAGACATGGCAGATATGCACCGCCGTTCTCGTCTCCTCCGCCAGCATGGCATCCCGCATGACCATCAGTTCCTCGGCAATGGCAGGCCGCCCGGGCATCCCCAGCGCCCGGGACACCCTGCCCTCGTTCACCCCTCTGCCGTGAACCATGGTGTCGTCCTCACAGTGGGAGAGGACGGTGAGTCCCCGGCGGTTGCCCCGAAGCAGAGCGTCCCGCATGAGATTGGCGTTCATAATAGGCATACCGTCGTCAGACAGCGCCACCACTCCGGCGGCTTTCAAATCCTTGAAGTTGGTGCGCTGCTCTCCCCGCTCGCCGATAGAGACCGCACCGATGGGCAGTACATGGACGCCGCAGTTATGCTGTGCCCGTTTTTTCACATAGGCAACCGTGTCCGGGTTGTCCATAACCGGCTTGGTGTTGGGCATACAGGCGATGGTGGTAAAGCCGCCGTGGGCCGCCGCCTCAGAGCCGGTGAGGATGTCCTCTTTATGGGTCAGACCCGGGTCACGAAGGTGGACGTGCATATCAATCAATCCGGCGCTGACGTGCAGCCCGGCGGCGTCAATCACTTGGGCGGTAGTGTCGCTGAGATGGTCTCCTATCATGGTGATGACGCCGTTATCCAGCAAAAGATCCTTCTGTCCGCTTATTCCTCCGGCAGGGTCTACGATGGTGCCGTTTTGAATCAGCAGTTTCATTTACCTGTCACTTCCCTTCGTCAGATGAAATGGCAATCAGGGGCGAATGGTGCGCCGGAGTTGTCATCCCGGCACAAAAACAGACTACCCTAATATGATTATACTCCTTCCCATGGTTCGGCGCAACGAATTCCCGAAATTTCTCAGGTAAAAAAGCGGCGAAACAGGGTATAGTAGCATCATACCTGCAAAAGGAGGCGAAATTATGAACAACGGAAAATTTCTTCGGGGAATGGGGCTTGGCATGGCGCTCGGTGCCGCAATCGGTATGTCCTGTGCCTCCAAACCCATGGTCACCCATCGCTCTCCGGTGGGCAAGGCGGTGAAAGCCATGTCCGACCTGATGAGTGATCTGTCCGACTCCATCGGGCTGTAAACGCAAAGGAGCCGTCCGAATGGGCGGCTCCTTCTTTCGTTCTAGGGAAGCGCTGAATAAATCTCTCGGATGGATGAGCGAGGATGTTTTTTGTCAGCTGGGGATAAAAGACCGCAGGAATACCGGCGTATTTCAAGGGATTTTAGACCCGGATGGCGGAAAACAGACCGCTCAGACGCCGTAGCCTGATTTGTTCAGCGCTTCCCTATTTTTCCTGTGTCTGTCTTTGGGCGAGATAGCGGTGAAAGTCAGGGATATAGCTGAGGGCGGCCATGAGCGCAAAGATTGCGTCAATGGCGACCATGCTGCACACCACCCAGTCCGGGATGTCCGGGATAATCAAAATCAGGATCATCACCACATAAAAGACCACCGTGGCAACCTT
>ATWA01000036.1 GCA_000421005.1 Clostridiales bacterium NK3B98 | reverse complement strand
AGTTCGCAGATGATGTTGAGCTGCTCCCATTCATCGTCCGATAAACGGACGTTGACGAAGTGGGAACGGTTGGTTTCGTCACGGTCTTGGTACTTTTTTGACATTGAATTCCTCCTTGCGGATTTGATTTGTAGCTGCTATGCAGCATTTTCTGAAAGAAAATTACTCCGAGGGTTTGGGGCAGCGGAAGCCCCAACAAGTGTACCGACGAACCTTTCACGCAAAGCGGGAAAGTGTGACACGGTACGGATCTTGCCCTTCTGAGCTACCGTCATTTGGTTCCCGGCTCTCGCCGGGAGTGAAAAAGAAAACACGCTCAACCTGAAAAAACGTTGAATCCGTTCATTCAGGTTGGGCGTTTGCTGACAAGAACAATATAGCAAATCCCAATCACTGCGTCAATCTTTCGGGAAGAAGTTTAGACGCATTGGATAATTACTCTATCGAAAGTTTTTCTTTGCAAAGGTCTGGCTGTATGATATACTTACCTAAATTGGGTTATTGTACGCTAAGAGGAGAGAAGGATATGGGCGAGCTGATGATACAACCGAATAGCCGGTCTGAATCGCCCAATATTTTTGAGGTGGAGATTACGCAAAAAGCGATTTTCCACTATAACAGGGAACTGATGGGTCTTTTACTCCGTGACCGAACCACGGAGAAAAATATCATCTGGGCGACCAACGAATATGAGCAGTATGGTTACGGCTATGAGGAGTCGGATGAGATTACGGTTGATTTGGCGGTTATGCGAAACGGCAACCTGATCTATCCCAGAATCTTCAAAACGCTGGACACCAAATATGACCGCACCAGAAACAAGGCGGAAGTTTTCACACCAAGCTGGATCTGTAATCAACAGAATAATCTGGTTGACCGCCAATGGTTCGGACGGGAGTACATTTTCAATACGGAAACTGACCAAGGTTGGAAAACCATTCCGGAACCGGTGGAGTTCGCAAGGAAAAAGGGCAAGGGCTGGAAGGACTATGTCTGCGCCCAGCGTATGGAGATTACCTGCGGGGAAGCCCCCTATCTGGTCAGTAGATATGACACCGTAACCGGAGAAAAAATCCCGGTGAAAGATCGGATTGGTCTGTTGGATCGGAAACTGAGAGTTGTCAGCGAAAACTGCCACACGGAAGAAAAATGGCTCCGTTTCGCAAGAAAAGCATTTCAGAGTGTCTACGGATTTGAGTTTCAGGGAGATAATCTGCTGATTGCCAGAATCAATCTCCTATCCACCTTTGTGGAGTTCTTCATGTCCAAATTCACAAAGCCGCCTGCGGATCACTGGCTCCGTATCATTGCGGATGTGATTACATGGAATATCTGGCAAATGGACGGGCTGAAAGCAGTTGTGCCGTTGAGCTGCCGGGTGGAACATCAGGAGCAGATGTCGCTCTATGGCGTGGAAACCGTTGTGAAG
Organism: Clostridiales bacterium NK3B98; assembly: GCA_000421005.1. Lineage (GTDB taxonomy): Bacteria > Bacillota > Clostridia > Oscillospirales > Oscillospiraceae > Onthomonas. The sequence goes on along the minus strand of ATWA01000036.1, from coordinate 24,699 downwards.
GAATGTCCTGGCTGCCAACTGCGAGACATTCGACGGCACAATGGACAATACTGCCAGATCATGGATTGGTCTGGCAAACGAAGAAAGCGGATGACGTATCTCTCGCTGCTGGGAGGCGAAAACTGATGCAGGCTTATGAGGCAACCGTATCCTATAAAATCATTTATATCTACTCCAACCCCGACGATGAGCATAAGGGCTTTCTGAAGATTGGAGAGTCAACACTGGAGAGCACACTCAGCCCGGAGCAGTTACGTTCCCAGCACAGCTTGTTGTCTGATACTGCCAAACGCCGCATTAACCAGCAGAACCGCACGGCAATGAACCGCTATGAATTGCTCCATGTGGAGTTGGCAGAGCGTTTGGTTCAGCTTGCGGACGGAAGCACCAGAGCAGTTACCTTCCGTGACAGTGATGTACATGATGTGCTGGATCGCTCCGGCTATCTCTGCCGCAGATTTACCGATACCGGAAGAAAGTCCGAGTGGTATCAGGTAGACTTGCAAACTGCCATCCACGCAATCCGGGCGGTAAAAGAGGGACGCACCGTTCTGAATGAAAGCGAGCGAACAGCCGTCAGCACGGAGCCTGCTGCCAGAATTGAACTGCGGGACGAGCAAAAGGATGCCATTACCAAAACCCTCAGAGTATATCGCCGCACAGATTCTATGCTTTGGGACTGCAAAATGCGGTTTGGTAAAACATTGACGACCTGTGCCCTTGCCAAAGAGATGGACTTTCAAAAGACCATCATTGTCACCCATCGTCCTGTGGTTGTGGATGGATGGGAGAAGGACTTCCACCTGATTTTCGGAGACAGCGGAGACTATGTGTTCCAGACAAAGGTGAAGCGTGGAGGAGATGAGGCGGAATTTGATGCCGCCATTGATGCGGGAAATACTGCCGCACTTCACAACCTTGCAAGTAGCGGAACCCACTTCTTCTACTTTGCCTCCGTTCAGGATTTGAGAGGCTCAAAACGGGCTGGCGGCAACCATCCCAAAAATGAAGCTGTCTTCGACATGGACTGGGACTTCATCGTCTATGACGAAGCCCATGAGGGAACACAGACGGAGCTGGGGCAAAAAGTGCAGATGCTGCTGGAAACCTCTGCCAGCGGAAAACGTCCCAAAGTGCTTCATCTCTCCGGTACGCCCTATAATATCATGGCTCGCTTTGAGGACAATGTGTACTCCTGGGACTACGTTATGGAGCAGCGCAGGAAGCGTGAGTGGGCGGAGCAGTATCCTGACCTGCACAATCCCTATGCCGACCTGCCGGAGATGCGGATTTTCACCTTTGACCTCCGGGACAGTATGCCTACTTCCTATCGTTATGAGACGGAGGAAATGGCTTTTAACTTCCGGGAATTCTTCCGGGTTTGGACGGGCGATACCAGCAGAGACTTCCGTTCGGTTCCTCATGGCGCTCATGTGGGAGATTTTGTCCATGAGGAAGATGTGATTTCTTTCCTGAACCTGATCTCATCCAACAGCGAAGACAATCTTTATCCTTTCTCCCGTCCAGAGTATCGGGATATGTTCCGTCATACCTTCTGGATTGTTCCGGGTGTGAAAGAAGCAAGGGCGCTGAGCAAGCTGCTGCGAAAGCACCCGGTGTTTGGATACTTTGGCATTGCCAATGTTTCCGGCGAGGGAGACGAGGAACAGCCCTACGAAGATGCGCTGAAGCAGGTGCGGGAAGTCATTCAGAATCACGATTACTCCATCACCATCTCCTGCGGCAGATTGACCACAGGCGTGACTGTACCGGAGTGGACTGCGGTGATGATGCTTACCGGAGGGCCTTCCGTGTCCGCTGCCAGCTATATGCAGACCATTTTCCGGGTACAGTCTGCGGGAAGTATCAACGGAAAGCAGAAGGAACGCTGCTATGTGTTCGATTTTGCCCCGGATCGTGCCCTCAATGTACTCTCAGAAGTACATAATATCCGTCAAAAAGGTGTCCGCAAGGATGAGGAGAGTCAGGCGGCGCTGGGAGAATTCCTCAACTTCTGCCCGGTGATTGCTGTCATCGGCACCGGAATGAGGGAATACGATGTGCCGAACATGATGCGCCAGATCAAGCGGCTTACCGTTGACCGTGCCATCAAGAACGGCTTTGACGATGAATCTGTCTACCGCTCTGACACAGGAATTGTCATGGATGAGGCGGACGCACAGCTTTTCCATGAGCTGGGCGGTATCCTCACGGGACAGAAGAAGGCGAAACTGCCCAGCAACGTCAGCGTCAACAATCAGGGACTGACGGCGGAGGAATACGAGCAGTCTCAGAAGGTGAGCAGCAAACGCAAAAAGCAGCTCACGCCCCAAGAGGAGGAACTGCTGAAAAAGCTGAAGGAGCAGCGAAAAGAGCGATCCAAGGTAATCGCTCTGCTCCGCAATATATCCATCCGCCTGCCCATGCTGATCTATGGTGCAGACAAGGATTTGAGCGAAACCATCCGCATGGGCGATTTCGTGACCATGGTGGACGATGAATCATGGGCAGAGTTTATGCCCAAGGGCATCAGCAAGGCTCTGTTCAAAAAGCTGCTGAAATACTACGATGAAGACGTGGTGATGGGAGCGGGACTTCGTATTCGCCGTATGGCGAAGGCGGCGGACGAACTGCCGCCCACCAGACGGGTACAGCGGATTGCGGAAATCTTCAATCACTTCCGCAATCCGGACAAGGAAACGGTACTGACCCCGTGGCGTGTAGTAAATATGCACCTGAGTGATATGCTGGGCGGCTGGTGCTTCTATGACGAGGGGTTTGCCCAGCCGGAAGGACTGCTGGACAAGCCGAGGTGGGTAGACCGTGGAGCAGTCACAGCCGATTTGTTCCGCAATTCCGGCGTGAAGATTCTGGAAATGAACTCCAAATCCGGTCTGTATCCCCTTTATATGGCGTACAGTCTTTATGCAGCAAAGCTCAAGGACAACGAGGACAAGCTGAGTGGCGAGGAAACACAACGGCTTTGGGCGGAAACGCTGGCAGAGCAGGTCTTTGTCCTCTGCAAGACGAAAATGGCAAGGCAGATTACCATTCGGACGCTTGCAGGCTATACCGGGATGAAGGTCAATGCGGTCTATCTGACCAAGCTGATGGAGCGGATGAAGGATCAGAAACGGCTTGCAAACAAGCTGACCAATCCTGATACATGGGATAGAGAGGGTGAGAGAATGAAGTTTGATGCGATTGTGGGGAATCCGCCGTATCAACTGACAGGAGGTTCAGGCGGGACAAACGATGCTCCGATTTATCAAAACTTTGTTGCTCTAGCAAATGAACTGTCTCCTAACTATTCGTCACTAATAATTCCGTCGAGATGGTTCACAACTGGACGCGAACATCTTCTGGGAGATTTCAGAAGGAGCATGATCGCAAACAAGAGCATAAGGGAAATGTGTGTATACTCTGATTCACATGATGTTTTCCCGTCTGTAGAGATTAAGGGAGGACTATGCTATTATCTTGTGGACAGTACGTTTTCTGGCGAATGTAGCTACAGCCTGATTCAAGAAGGAAAACGAGTCACGACAAGTCGAAATCTAGGTGAATTTGATATTATTATTCGTGAACCTGTTCTATCTGACATTGTAAGGAAAGTCATTCAAAAACAAGAACAAGACAAATTTGTTTCAGAATATGTTTCAGGAGATACACCATTTGGTATTCCAACAAACCCATTAATCAGCAACAAAAATCGATTTTCTATCTATAGCGATTCAGATAAACAGCACGATACAATATTGTATTATCTAAACAAAGCGACTAGGTGCAATGGATTTATATCAAGAGAAAGTGTTACTAAGAATACGTCGGATATAGACAAGATTAAAGTGTTTATTCCGGCAGCTTATGGCGCAGGAGAAGGATTCCCCCATCAGATTCTCGGTGTGCCAGAAATTGCACCCTCGAATTCTGTGTGCTCGCAGACCTATTTGTATATGTCTTTCGATACAGAAATGCAGGCTCATAATTTTATCTCTTATTATAAAACAAAACTGTTTAGGGCACTTGTGCTGTCAAGAAAGATTTCGCAACATAATCCAAATCGTGTGTTTAGATTTGTTCCGATACAAGACTTCTCTAAATCTTGGACGGATGCAGAACTGTATGAAAAATACGACCTGACGCAAGACGAGATTGCGTTTGTGGAGCGCATGATTAAACCGATGGCGTGACTTCTACTGAAATTAGAGGATAACAAAGCATGACCCATGACGAAATGGAACAGCGGATCACAGACTTGCTCTGGCGTATCACCGGTGCGAATGACTGCTTTCTTCTGTATCGCCACTTGCTTGAATCCTGCAAAGATCATCTTGACAAGGGTTTTCAAACGCCGGGAAAGATGATGAAGCGTTTTCCGCCACATTTGGCGAGGTAGAAGAACTGCTTGAGTTTGCTAAGATAATATGCAATAAGCTGTTGGCTGATCTGAACAGAGGAGTATTCGTTACCCGCTCATCTAATGTCTATGATCTGGATGAGTTGTTCGAGCGGGTGGAGCAGTTCTGACTATTGACTATGAAACGGTAGGAACTGATTCGCAGGTGGGAAAAAGAAGGTCTATTGAAGCAGGTACTATGTACGCAATTTCACAGCATAGAGACGCTCAGAAACTGTGCGGGGGAATCTGGATGAAAGGTAAAGCAAACGTAAAAAAGGAAATCGCAGCTACAGAAAAAGACAGACGTGCTGATGCTGAGCTGTTTGGATTCGATTTTCAGGTTAATGCTGCTATCATTCTTATGCTTGAAAATATCAAAGATCTACAGTCACTCAGGCTCGAAAGTAAGAACGAAGACATTGATATTGTACTGAGTAACGGAAATCATATTCTGGCACAGGCAAAAGCTGTTGTATAATCTCTTAATAACTAAGCAATGATGAATAAATAATAAATGAAGAAACGAATTCATTAAATGGCAATAGGAGAATTAATCAATGAATGAATATAAAGCAACCAACTATATTAGACTCAACAAATATGCTTACGATAAAGTTGCAGATGATTATTTCGAACGCCTTCGAAAAATTGATTCTAGTTATGCCTATGTATGCAAAAAGATTTGCGAATTTATATTGGATACAATACAACCCAATAATAATAGAAAAATAAATGTATTAGAACTAGGGTGCGGACCAGGTGGCATACTGCGCGAGTTGAATGAAACATACAATTTTAATGTATGCGCAGTTGATATTTCATCAAAAATGTTGAAATATGCTCGACTTAATAATCCTAATGCGTCACTAATTAATGGAGATATATTAAAAATTGAGAATATTTCAGTAGATGATAGTTCTGCCGAGAATAATACAATGAGATTTGACATCATTATCATGATGGCTTTCATTCATATATTCACAGTAAACGATGCAAAAAAGATTCTTAAGAAAGTTCAAACATGGCTCAATCCAAACGGACTAATTTACCTAGATACGACCATCGAAGATGTATTTATTGACGGCGAACTCACAATAAAAAAACAAATGGGCGAGAAGACTATATGGTATTTAAGGACAAAATGGACAAAAGAAACATTATTCGCATTAATAGAAGAAATGGACTTCATCATTGTTAAATATATGATAAGAGAAGCTAGAGAAACTGGAAAGAAGTGGCTGAGAATAATAATTAGACAAAAGGATGAAAACAATGGAGAAAAAGAATGCAAATAAAAGAAATGTCATGTCTACGATAGCTGATATTGTTTTTATGTATATACCAATTTTAACTGTTATTACTTGTGCAATAATTAATCAATATCCATGGGAGAATAGTGCAAAAAGCATTAAACTAATCAGCTTTCTTTCCAACACAAACAATGCAGTTATAATTATACTCATTTCATATATTATTACTGTAGGGAAAAACCATTTCGATATAAATAATAAAATAGTTTCAATTGTAGAGGATCTTCGTGAAAACGAAGTGGTTCCAATAAAAACTAATATCGAGAAAGCACGTGACGAAGACGTAAAGAGCATAATATCAAAAATAGAGAGTCTAAAAGTTCCACCGACAGCAGACCAGTTTTTGGCTAACAGAGATGAAATAGAATCTATTGATCATATCCTCTCTACCGCCCAAGCCATCGATTATTCAGGGGGGCATCTAAATAGTATAATTATGCATTCGCGCCTTGATGATTTTTTGAAAAAAAAGAATACCCACGCCCGCTTTATAATGCCAAATCCGATGAATAAAAATGTTGTAACTTTATATGCTGAAAAGCTAATGGTAAATACAAGCTTTGCGCAATTGAGAATGGCTATTGTTAGTTCTGTCATCACATTACGTGCTTTTCAAAGTGCGGGTTATACCAACTTCGAATATAGATTCTATAATTACTTGCCCTCTTTTGGAATACAGATAATCGAACAAGATAAGAAATCCAGAATGCATATTGAACTATATACAATGAAAACTGAATTGGACGACAGAGTATTGTTTTCTGTGGAGAAGAATACGTCGGGAGAGATGTATGAAATGTTTGAAAAACAGTTTAATATGCAATGGGAAGAAGCTAAGGAATTCAAAGATATTAATGGATTGAATAGACTTGTAGAGAAGTCGCTTTCTGACCTATCTTAAATTACAACATCATTTGTATTGTTTGAGGATAAGAAAAGCAAATATAGTTTGCTAATTTCAGTTATCAAACAATCAATGGTAGCAAAATAATCCCGTTTTCTACGATTTGACTACTGTTTATGCCATTGATTTGGCTCGTTTTGCCGGATTATGCTTTTTGCTTGTTTTGATGACAAAAAAGAGTATCCTGTATATCGATGAATATCGCGGTAAATTGCTATATTTTTTGACAAAACAAGTCTTTTTAGAAAGAGGCATTTTATAGTTCTTATGGTTTCGTCTGCCACGGCAACATACACAGAAGCCGAATTGCAGAATTCGTAATGAAATATATGGTAGAAAAACGAGGGCCGTCAGGGCAATTTCAAATCGTCACCGCCGCCAGTGATACTATGGACACGGAACGAATAGTCAACGAGTTAAACGGCGTTATGAACCGCCTTACCTATGCGTACTCCAGTGCGCAAATACTTCACTCTATAGAACATCAATTGCAATGTGGTAACAGGAGAACAATATGCGAAATATACTATCAAAACTAACTAGCTCAACAAAATCGAATACAATTGAGCCGCGTGATATTTTTATGAGTTTGCCAGATAAGGACAAACAATTCGAATACCCAAGAGATGTACAAGCAGACGTTTGGTCGAAATGGTATCAGGAAAGAAACAACAATACAAATATTATCAAAATGAACACCGGCAGCGGTAAAACTATTGTAGGGCTGGTGATTTTGCAGAGCTGTCTCAACGAAGGTAAGGGGCCAGCGGTATACGTTGTTCCAGACCGCTTCTTGGTTGATCAAGTTTGTGATGAGGCTAAAAAAATCGGTATTCGAGTAACTCAAAACAAGAATGATTACTTTTATACTGAAAAGAAGGCAATACTTGTCCTTCCAATTCATGCTCTTGTTAACGGCAGGAGCGCATTTGGGCTACGACAAAACAATAATTATCCGCTAGAGAGTGTACTCATTGATGATGTACACGCATGCATTGAGACTATTTCTACTCAGTTTTCAATCAAAATCCAACATAATCACGCATTGTATAAGAGAATCATTGAGCTGTTTTCACCATCATGGAATAACTATGATCAATTCTCATATGAACGAATAATTAATTCGGGAGACACAGAGAGAAGGTTTTTAATTCCGTTTTGGATTTGGCAAGAGAAAGTGAATAGAATACATAATCTGCTTGCAGAATACAATAATGCTAGTGAACAAAACGACAGTATATATTTCCATCTTCCATTGCTTCGTGATTGCCTGATGAATTGCAATTGTGTTATTACAGCAAAGTCGGTTGAAATAATACCGTTTGGTATTTCAATTGATAAGATTACTAGCTTTAAAAACGCAAAACGAAAAATATACATGAGCGCAACTTTATCGGATGATAGTGTTTTCATATCTACAATGGGTATTGACAAGAACGAAATTAGAAAGATAATCGTTCCAAATAGCGCAAATGATGTTGGAGATAGGTTAATTCTTTTTCCAAAACATTTGAATGGCAGTTTGACGGATACACAGATTAGGGATAAAATATTGACATTCACGGAAAAATACAACGTTATTGTGATTGTTCCGTCAAAAGAGCGTGCTTTATTTTGGGATATGCAAAAAACCAGAACTGTTACAAAAGAAAACATTTCTGACACGGTTCAAATGCTAAAGAAACAGCATCTTGGATTACGTGTCTTTGTTAATCGATATGATGGTATCGATTTGCCGGGTGATGCATGTCGTATGCTTGTCATCGATGGATTGCCGCCATTAAAAAATGAATATGAAAAATATATACAAACTACCGATTATACCGGGTCATTACTGCAAAAAGAACAGATCCAAAGAATCGAACAAGGTATGGGACGAGGTGTTAGATCAAACAGCGATTCATGTTGTGTTGTTTTAATGGGGGAGCAACTGGCTGATATATTATTGAGACATAAAGGACCAGATTTGTTTAGTAATGCTACAAATGCTCAATATCAATTATCAAAAGAACTCTGGGATTCTTTACTTGAGGATGAAAGCAAACCTACTGTTGATCAGATTTTTGAACTGGCTGATTATTCACTCAATAGGGATAAAGAATGGATTCAGCTAAGCAGAGGTCGGCTTGCCAACGTTTTCTATCCACATGAACCTAAGTTTGATAATACTACACTTTTACTCCGTAATGCATTTGATAGTGCTACTTCTGGTCAATTGATACAGGCAGCAAGTTACATAGATGAAGCGGTTAACGGCGTTCCTGAGGAAAGCACAAAAGGATTGTTGTTGCAGCTAAAAGCATGCTATTACAATCAATTAGATAAATCGACGGCGCAAGAAATTCTTCTTGCTGCAAAGTCTTTGAACAAGCAGGTGCTCAGTCCAATTAATGGAATACAATATGGTAAAGAGATTTCAAGGAAAAAGCAAGCGTCGAGTGTTGTGTCTTATGTTCATAACATGTATCCTGATCCAAATGATATGGTTCGTAGTATTGATACAATCACGTCCTGCTTATCCTTTTCATGCAAAGCAGATGTGTTTGAAAGAGCTGTAATGGATGCAGGATCGCTTTTAGGTTTTTTTTCTACCAGACCGGATAAAGACACAAGGGGTGCAGGACCTGATAATCTTTGGGTAGTAGATAGTAATACTATATTTGTTATAGAATGTAAAAATGAGTCAAACGCAACGGAAATTAGCAAGGATTATTGTAATCAATTGGGCGGTTCTATAAGATGGTGTAGAAATTCAAGAGGGGGAGGATATCGTATAGTGCCAGTCATTGTCCATCCATCTGATTGCGTCAAAGCAGATGCTACACCTGTTGAAAATATGCGTGTCATGACCAAGGATTGTGTTGAGCATTTTAGGGATCAACTAAAGCATTTTGTAGTAGCACTTTCTCAAAATGACAATTGGAATAACGAGCAAAAAGTACAAAGTCTTTTACGGCAATACAAACTTCGTAGTGTCGATATTGTTAATGAGTTTACGACTTCTATAAAAACAGGATCTTAGGATTAACTGCATTATAACTAAAATCCGTTGTGAACTGATAGGTAAGCGGCTCCACCGCCCAGGTCACGGTGGAACCGCTAAATGAAGTGTACTAGAATTCGCACTAGAATTAGAATAGAATGCCATAATATCATAGAAAAAAGTTGCAAAAGTCGGCGTGTTTAAGTTCGATTATGTCCGTGACGTGAGGGGATATTTCATAAGCAAGCCCATGAGGTTCTCCCGTTCGTATCGTGCATCCATTGACAGAGTACAGGGGATTACCTTCTCTGTTCCGGACATTGCGACTCAAAATGAAGCGATGAACAAGGTAGCTAATCTGGAAAAGTCGATCATAGCGGCACAGAAACAACTGGAATTGTTAGGTGATAAAAGGACTGAAGTTGTACGAAGATTCCTGTGTTAATAAAAGGTGAAAAACTATGGAAAAAGAACCGTATAGGCTTCCGCTTATAAAAGATAGGCGATTACAGGATCCACATGTGGTCATCTTAGGCGCAGGGGCATCAAAGGCATCATGCCCTAGGGATAAAAACGGCAAAGAGGTCCCGTTATTGCGAGACATTCACAAGGCGCTTGGTCTGTATGACGAACTTAAAGGCTATGGCTTTTCTGATGCTGAGCTCGACAACTTTGAAATGCTGTTCTCGAATATAAACGGCAAAGTGGAATATGCTGCTTTGCAGCGTAAGTTGGAAACTGCCGTCAGGGAATACTTTCAAGAATTGCGCTTGCCGGATAAACCAACACTATACGATTATCTGATTCTCTCTCTGACAGAAAAAGATGCAATTGTTTCTTTCAACTGGGATCCATTTTTGACGCAGGCATATAGACGAAACATTGATGTTGGCAATCTTCCACAATTGTTTTTTCCGCATGGAAATACAGGAGTAGGGCTTTGTTATAGCTGTCATGTAAAGGGCTATGCTAATTGCCTGTGTCCCCGATGTTTTTCTCCACTAACGGACATGAAGTTGCTATATCCTATTGGAAAGAAGAATTATACCGATGGCGATATCATTCAAAATGAGTGGTCTGGTGCGCGCTCTTATCTCAATCATGCTGCTGGGGTTACGATATTTGGATATAGCGCACCGGAAACAGACGCTGAAGCATATAACCTTCTAAAGAGTTCGTATAAAGAGAGCAATATTTCTCCAATTGCCCCTTTCACTATAATCAATTTGAGAACAAATGAAGATGAACAGAGGAAAAAATGGGCTGAAATCTATGACCGTCAGATGCTAAAGTATACGGATGATATTAGAGAAACCATCCTCTGGCAGTGGCCAAGAGTAAGCCTTGAGACATTGTTTGATGCAATTCTTCAACAGAGGCCAAGAGACAATCAGAAGTCGTTTCGTGAGTTTGATAGTTTGGAACAACTGCAGGGATTCATAAAGACAATAACAGAGTTTGAGATGGCATAATCATTATACGCATCCGATATGTCCGGAGGGTACTTTGTATCAATCATTAGGTTACAATGCTATGGTTATCCAGAGGCGCTTCTGTCTAATATTGCGGTGCGAAGAAGCTGTAGGTTGCGGAATGCTGGGTCTGTACGCAGTGCAGACCTACTGGCATTATAACTACTTGCAATCACGAAAAGAGTTCCAGGACTTGGATCACGATGAGTTTTCAAAAGGGATTGCAGAGTTTTACCAGGACATCAATATGCTTCACCCGTTTCGAGGGGGTAATGTTGTTTTTCTGCGGGAATTCTTTGCTCATGAGATTCAAGCAAGATGAGATTCTGCACTCGTGCCAGTATAAAAAGCGATCCCACCGCCCAGGCCACGGTGGAACCGCCAAATGAAGTGTACTAGAGTTCGTACTAGAATCAGAATAGACACGCTATAATATCATCGAAAAAAGTTGCAAAAGTCGATGTGTTTAGGTTTGATTATGTCCGTAACGTGAGGGGATATTTCATAGGCAAGCCCCATGGGGTTCAAGAGGCCTTGAGTTCGAATCTCAACACTCGGATATGAGAAACAGCCTGAAACATTCAAGTTTCAGGCTGTTTTCCTATCATATCGCAAAAACACCGTCCGGAAAGTTCAACTCCCCGGACGGTGTTTTTCATTCCACCCCTACTTTCACCCCTTAGAGCCCCGTAACGTCTTTCATCAGACTGTCGATGACTTCCTGAGAATGTCTGCGCATGGTTTCGGAGGTGTCGCCGTAGACATCCATGGTGAAAGCACTGCTGTAGTGACCTAAATTATCAGCAATGGCCTTAATGCTGTCCCCGCCCTGAATGGCGTTGATGGCGTAGCTGTGGCGCAGGTCGTGGAACCGGCTCTCCTTCATGCCGATGGAGGCAACAATCTTTTTATAGTGCTTGTACACCGACGGGTGCTTGACCGGCCTGCCCAAGCTGTCGGTGAACACAAAGTTATCCGTATTCTCCCACGCAGGACCCGCCGCAAGCCTGGCCTCTGCCTGATGCCTGCGCTGATCCTCCAGCACCTTCAGCACACCCTTTGCCGCCGTGACCTTCCGTGCCTTGCCGTTCTTCGTGGTCTCGATCATCCGGTAGCCGCCTTCCTTCACATTGCGCTGACGCTGGCGGCTCACGTTGATGATGCCCTTGTCCCAGTCAATGTCCTGCCACTGGAGCCCGATCACCTCGGATTCACGCATTCCGGTGAACAGGGTGACGATGAACAACCGTTCATATTCGTCTCCCCGAATCGCCTTCAGGAAGTCGGACAGAGAATCATCCGTCAGCGGCTTCAAATCCGGCTTCTTGATCTTGGGGAGCTTCACATTGTCAGAGGGATTTGCAGGAATCAGCCCAGCTGCAACCGCCTGATCCAGCGCCTTGTGAATGATGCCGTGGACACAGACCACCGTTTTGGAAGCCAGCGGCTTGCGGGTTTCGTCTCCGGCAGACAGCTTGTTCATCAGCCGCTGAATGTGCTGGTTGCGCAGTTCAGTGAGCTGAACCTTTCCGATGTAGGGGAACACATCCCGTTCCACTCTGCTCTGATAGGTGTGAATGGTGTTGGGCTTCAAATCGTTGCAGTAAAGCTCAATCCACTCCCGGAACCAAGCCTCAACCGTGTAGCGTTTGACAGCCTTGCGGTAAGTGCCTTCGTCAATGGATTTCAGGGTGGCGGTCAGCTTCTGGCGGCATTCCTTCTGGGTTTTGGCGTATACGCTGCCCCGCTTCGCCTGACCGAATTCATCCTTATAGGTGAAGCGAGCTTCCCAAGTTCCGTCTGAGCGATGCCGGAGCGTCCCGTTTCCCTGTGCGTTTCGTTTTGCCATAAAATCATACTCCTTCCATTGCACCGCTGCGCTGCTTCTGGTACAATGAAGGGGCGCAGGATGCTGAATTATTGGATCGTTTGGTATTTGCGTTTGGCAATGACTGCTGGTAACAGTCTTTGCCGTGGCTGCCTCTGGTGCTGGTAACACCGGAGGCAGCCTTTCTATATGCTATTGTATCACGTTCTTTTGAGAACTTCAACGCTTTAAAGCGTGCTTTCGCCAGTATTTTTTGCCATCCACTCCTGGAGGTTGCGAAGCGTCACCAGCTTCCGCTTGCCGATGTGAAGCGTGGGGAAATCTGCCCGGCTTAGAAGGTTATAGGCTCCGGCTCTGGAGATGTGGAGGTAGGATTGCAGGTCTTTTGCGGTCAGAACATCAGGGATGTTGTTGGTCATGTAGTTGTCTCCTTTTTGATGATGGAAATTATGTTGATGTATGTTGATGCTCACAATCCGTCATTCGTTCTTGTTGTTAATGGGACTACCCTCCTTGGAAATGGATTTGCGTCCTTTCATTCGTATTTGTGGGGAGCAATGAAAAAGCTCCCCATCTTCCTCTGCACGCAACAATCCCATAGATTGAGAATACAGATTCAGTTGAGAAGCATCCGTTCATTCGATATGCAATTTGTGATTGCATGGATAGTATAGTCCAGAAAAGATAGAATTGCAAGAGGAAAAGTTGTCGATTTTTGCCGATAAGAAGATATTTGGACACAATGGACACAATACAAAATAAACGCAGAATAATCACTGCCATGTTTTGCGGTTGCCCCGTAGGGGCGAGCAAAAAGGCATTCAATGATTTTCTTATTACTTCGGGAATGACTAAATTGCCGAAGTAATAAGAAGCAGAGACAGGTCTATCCGCAATCGGGAAGACCTGTCTCTGTTCACTCGTTCACACTGTCTGAACGGACATAGAACGTACCTCTGCCCGTCCCTTTTCGCAGGATTATTCCTTCTTCGGTCAGCCTTTTCAGTGCGGACAGGGCAGACGACCTTCCGATGCCCGGACAGTGCGCAAGGACATCGGCGCTGGTAAACTTTCCCACCTTTTCCTCCACATAATGCTTCACCAGATCATACGCAGAACTGGCTGCGCCGGTTTGAGCCATCATGCCCACACGATCTTCAAACTCCGTATAGCAGGCAAGAATCACAGTCAGCATATAGCGGATGAATGGCGTGGGATCATTGATTTCCTCATGCCATCCCGCATCTGAGACTTCCAGCACGTCATAATATCGGTCTTTTGTCTGCTCGATCTGCTTCTCAATGCTGATATACTTGCCCACCTGATAGCCATTTTTATAGAGAAGCAGCAGAGTCAACAGCCGGCTCATTCTTCCGTTGCCATCATTGAAGGGGTGGATGCAGAGAAAGTCACAGATAAAGCACGGAATCAGAATCAGAGCATCAACGCACTCTTTTGCAATCGCCTGTGAATATGCTTCGCACAATGACTCTATGGCCTGTGGCGTTTCGTATGGCGCAACAGGCGTAAAGCGAGTCACTGTGGTTCCATCCGGCTTGATCTCGTTGATATAGTTCTGCACATTCTTGAAGGTGCCGCCAAAGGATGCTCCCCCACGGCGCAGAAGATCCCGGTGCAGCTGCAAAATATAGGAGGGGCGAATGGGAATATACTCGCTGCTCTCGTGGATGGTATTCAGCACATCCCGGTAGCCTATGATTTCATCTTCGTCACGGTTTCTTGGCGTGGTCTTTTCCGCAAAAAGCTGCTTCATCCGTGTGCTGGTGGTGACAATTCCTTCGATTTTGTTTGAAGCTTCGGTACTCTGGATTTTCGCAATCTCCACCAGACGGTCTAACTCCACAGGCTTCTGACGGACAAACATATCCTGTCTGCCCTTGCACTCATGGATTTTCGCGACCAGATTTAGAATATCGGAAGGCCAACTCCGGTTAGCCAGAGCGCAGTAATCAAAGCTCCTCATGACAGGCTCCTTTCGTCCATCTGTGTTGCTATCGTCCAATTTTATTGTATTTTGGACGAAAAGTCAATGGACTGGATGAAAGCACTGGGTAACGATCAATCGTCTTTTTCTGCTCTCATGGTGTACACTATGGACACAGACCCCATCCTGCGCAAAACAGAAAAGCCTATGAGTTTTATGGCATATGTGCCAGAAGCTGTCTGACATTTTTTGATAGCATCAGCAGATTGACCATGTACGCAATCAAAACAACCAAGTCCGCAATGTCCGATTGACCTTTTTTGTAGGATATGGTACGCTTTTTTTGCAAAGAGGGATGCGCACCTATTCTTTCCAGGAAACATCAAAATGAAAGAAGGAGAGACGACATGATCCAATTTACGATGGAAGACGTCGTAAACGTTATCAATTCTATTTCCGGTTATCTGATTGCTATTGGCGTTGTTTTGGTTCTCGCTATTGCTGCTGTCATCGGTTGCAGGAAACAGAAGAATCACGTTAAATTTATGGTGCGCGCTCAGGCAATTGGAGCCCTTGTGCTGGCACTGGTGGTAATTATCAATCTGATTTGCTCCGGGCCGATGTACAGCATGATTTCTCTGGCCATGGGTGAAGGAAAGCTGACAGAGGGTACCATCAATGCTGTGATGGAAGATGTCCAGAAGGTCAGCGAAGAAGGTATCGTTCTTTTGGAGAATAAGGACAGCTTTCTGCCCATCTCCAGTACCACGAATCTGAATCTGTTCGGCTGGGCTTCCGTCGCTCCGAATTACAGTGGCCGCGGTTCCGGCGCTGCTTCCGGTCAGTACACCATCACCACCTTTTATGACGGTCTGAGCAATGCAGGGTTCAACTTGAACACAGAGCTCTACGACTTTTATACCAGCTATGCCGCTGAACGTCCGTCCATTGGAACCAGACATCAGGACTGGACTCTCCCTGAGCCTCCTGCTGCCGCCTACTCTGACGAACTCATGAACGCTGCAAAGGAGTTCTCGGATACCGCTGTTATCTTCCTCTCCCGGGCGGGAACGGAACAGGCCGATCTGCCTAAGGATCTGACTGACTTGCCCGCAGATGGTTCCTTTGAGGATAATACCCCTGATTACGCTGAGTTTGGCAATGACCACTATCTTCAGCTGAGCCACAGCGAACGGGACATGGTAGAACTGGTCTGCAACAATTTTGATAACGTCATCGTAGTCTGGAACGGTCCCTGCGCCTTTGAGCTGGGATTTGTGGAGGAATTTGACCAGATCAAAGGCGCACTCTGGTGCGCTCCCTGCGGACAAAACGGCTTCAATGGTCTGGGAGAGATTCTGAAGGGGCAGGTCAATCCTTCCGGCAAAACCTCGGATACCTTCGTCTATGACCTGAGTGCCACTCCGTATTTTAACAACATCGGCTCCTTCCTCTATGACAATATGAATGAGTATTCGTTCCAGAAGGATGCGAAATACGGTGGTGCAACTATCATTCCGGGATTTGTCAATCTTGTGGAAGGCATCTATGTGGGCTACCGCTTCTATGAGACCGCTGCCGCTGAGGGGCTGATCGACTATGACAAGGTAGTGCAGTATCCCTTTGGTCACGGCTTGAGCTACACCACTTTTACCCAGAAGATTGAGAACTACAAAACCACCGATGACGGCCTCACCTTTGACGTTGTGGTGACCAATACCGGCAGCATGGACGGCATGGATGTGGTAGAGGTCTACTACAACCCACCCTATAACAACGGAGGGATTGAAAAGGCAACCGCAAACCTTGCCGCCTATGACAAGACCAGCCTTCTGAAGCCGGGCGCTTCTGAAACCCTTTCCTTCTCTATCAAAAGTGAGGATATGGCCTCCTTTGACGCCCACGGTCACGGCTGCTATGTCCTGGAAAAGGGTGCGTATATTGTCTCTATCAATGCCGATTCCCATACCATTCTGGATTCTGTCGTATATGAAGTCCCCTCGGACATTGTCTACGACGAGGGAAATCCCCGCTCCAGCGACAAAAACGCAGCTGTTTCCCGTTTCGGCTATGTGGAGAGCAATGTGGAGTATCTGTCCCGTGCTGACGGGTTTGCCAACTACGAAGCTGCGACGTCTGCTCCTTCCAACTTCACCATGTCCCCGGAAGATAAGGCTCGCTTTGTGAACAGCTCAAACTACGATCCCTCCTCCAGCAACAATCCGGAGGACGTGGTTCCCACAACCGGACAGCCCAACAGTCTGAAGCTTGCCGACCTTCGTGGCGCTGATTACGACGACCCACGCTGGGAGACCTTGCTGGATGAGCTTAGCGTTGATGAGATGGTCAATCTGGTGGGGGTTGCAGGCTATCAGACCGGCACAGTGGAGAGCGTAGGAAAGTACTCCACCACAGACGTGGACGGCCCCCAGGCAGTCAACAACAGCTTTACCGGCGTGGGCTCTATCTCCTTCCCCTCCGGCGTAATGATCGCCTGCACCTGGAACACCGACATGGCCAAGCTGTATGGCGAAGGTATGGGTACCATGGCAGACGAAATGCAGATTACCGGCTGGTATGCACCCGGCATCAATATCCACCGTTCCGCCTTTGAGGGACGGAGTACAGAATACTTCTCTGAGGATGGCTACCTCACCGGAATGCAGGCAGCCCAGGCCGTAAACGGCGCTGCGGACCACGGTGTCTATGCCTATCTGAAGCACTTTGCCCTGAATGAGCAGGAGACCAACCGTGACGGAATGCTTTGCACTTGGGGGAACGAGCAGTCCATCCGGGAGATCTATCTGAGAAGCTTTGAGGTCGCAATCAAAAACAGCGAAGCCCACGCTCTTATGTGCTCTCACAACTATGTGGGTCCCATGTGGTCCGCTGGCTCTCCCGCCCTTCTGACAGACGTTCTGCGAGACGAGTGGAACTTCCAGGGCTTTGCAATCACAGACTACTTCCTGGGCAACGGATATATGAACGCCGATATGGCTGTGCGCGCTGGAACAGACGGTATGCTTCTGGCCTTTGACAGAGGTATCAACATGGTTCAGGATCAAACCAGCGCAACTTCCCTTCAGGCTCTGCGGCGCGCCTGCAAGAATATCATGTTTACCACTGTGAACAGCCGAATTTATCAGGAGGAGAACCTCCATCCCGGCATGCTGCCCTGGGTTAAGGCAATGATCGCCATTGATGTGATCGTGGCAGTCGTTCTGGTACTCACCGAGGTACTCATTTTCAAGACCTATAGGAAGCGTAAAGATCAGGTGCCTGCCATCTGATTTCAACTGGACACCCAGATACCGTTCCGTCCTTTCAGGGCGGAGCGGTATTGGGCTATCGGAATAAAAATGGATGAGGAAGCAGAGAGTTTGTCCGAACACAATACTGTTGTGTGACCGTTTTGTGAAAAAGGTGGTTGCAAAATGAGAGAAGAAGCATTACGGGCGGCGATTTTAGAAGACGATCCTTCCGCCGTGCAAAGGGTGCGGCAGTTTGTATCCAAATATGCACAGGAAAAGGAACAGCTCATCGAGGTTGTCCACTTTCCAACTCCCTCTTCATTTTTTGCGGAATTCAAATCACAGTATGATCTGATTCTTCTGGATATTCAGATGCCGGAAATGAATGGAATGAAGGCGGCTGAAAAGATCAGGCTTTCAGATCAAAGGGTCCTTCTTGTATTTATTACAAGGCTGTCCCAATTTGCCCTTGAAGGGTATAAGGTACACGCTTTGGACTACCTTCTCAAGCCGGTCTCCTATTTTGATCTATCCTATATGCTGGACAAAGCCTTCCAGCAGCTGCAAAGCCGGGAACGATTGAGCATTGTAGTCAGTCACAAACGAGGTTCCAGCCGGATTTTTGTCTCCAGCATTCAGTACATTGAGGTGCAGAATCACAAGCTGTACATCCATACGTCGAAGGACACCATCGAAGCCTGGGGATCGCTTACGGAGCTGGAGCGCCAGCTTCCACCGGGAATGTTCTCCCGGATCAATGCAGGAGTTACCGTGAATCTGAATGCAGTTTTAGGTGTGATGGATGAATCCGTCCTTCTGTCTGACCAGTCGCTCCAACTCTCCAGGAGGAAAAAGAAGGAATTCTGCAACAACCTTGCCCGATACTTTGGAGGAAATGCTTATGTTTGATATTTTTTCCAGTTTCTCTCTTTATAAGATTGTTTTTATTCTGGAACTGATGGTCGCTATGGCGATTTCTATGCACGGCCTTCGGCGGCGGACGCATTTTGCGCTTCGTACAGTTCTGGCGGTATCCGCGCTGATGCTTGTGGCATGGTTCTTCCCGATCCCCTGGTACCATTCACTGTATGCGTCCTTTCTGTTTCTCTCTCTGTTTCTCCTTGCAGTGGCTGCTGCCTGCTTCTGTTTCGATGAGCCCTTTTATCATATCCTTTTTTGCGGCATCACCGCCTATACCGCACAGCACATTGCGTATGAAACTTTTAACTTTCTGTTGACAATCGCAGGAGTCGCCCACTACGGTGATATGTACAGTTCCGCACCGCCAAGCTCCAGCGTGTTTGTTCTGCTGATCTACGCTGCCACCTACAGTTTGGTCTACTGGGTCATCTGGATTCTGGTTTCCTATTGCGTTTACAGTGACGACGATCTGGACATCGGTGATAAATGGACAAAGCTGGGACTTGTCTCCGTCATCGTTCTGGTTGATGTGGTTTTAAACGCCGTTTTGGTATACGGTATGGCAGATTCTGAGCTTCCATTGGCAGCCAATGTTGTTCTGTATCTGCAAAGCGTCTTATGCTGTTCTCTGGCGCTTGCCGTTCATTTTGCCCTGCTTTGGCGTGAGCGTGAAAAGCACGAGGTCATCCGGGTGAAGGAATTGTGGAATGCGGACCGGGCAATGTACGAGCGTTTTCAGGAAAACCTGGATCTAATCAATATCAAGTGCCACGATCTGAAGCATCAAATCAGTGAACTACGTCAGAAGCAGACGGGAGTGTCCGACGACCGCCTGCGGGAAATTGAAGAGGCAATCGCCATCTACGATTGTAAAATCAAAACCGGAAACCCTGTTTTGGACACGATTCTGGCAGAACGGACTTTGCAATGTGAATGCGAGAAAATTCGCTTTATCTGCATTGTAGAAGGTGCCGAGCTGCAATTCATTTCGCCAGACAATCTCTATTCCCTCTTCGGGAATGCCATTTCTAACGCCATCGAGGCAGTAAAAAAAACAGAGGATGCCGAAAAAAAGTTAATCCATCTCTACGTTTATCGAAGAAATCATATGGTATTCATCCATATTGACAACTACTGTGCGGAGGCAGAAATCCCAAAGATCACCAATGGCTTTCCCGAGACCACAAAGGCGGACAAGGAAAACCACGGATATGGAATGCGCTCTATGTATATGATGGCAGAGAAGCTGGGTGGAAGCATGGAATATCATCTGAGCGATGAGATATTCCATCTGAATATCTTTATCCCCATACCCAATCCCTATTGATGGAAGTTGCTATTTTTTCGATAGCATGATTTGCGGTTTACTGCCAGAATGCTTCGGCTGACACGACTGCGAATGATGCAGATCAAATAGTTTTGGGCGCATTGCATAGTAAGCGGTTTTCTCTTGTCTGTCACCTCTTGAGTTGACATAACAATGGTTAGAATGGGTACATGATTTGCTTCGCAGGCCGGAACAGGATACCCCTGAACCCTTGCGTTTGCTCTGTATCAGGATTCTTTGACTTCCGCCGCCTGCGTCCCCTGTAATGCCTCCAATTTCAGAGCGTTGTACAATGCCGCCCCGTCCCGGAAGCGGCGGGGATCCAGTCCACAGCGCTCCCGGATACGTTTCAGACGGTATTGCAGGGTGTTGATGTGAAGAAAGAGCTGTCTTGCCGTCTCTTTCAGGGACATTTCCGTGGCAAAGTAGGTTTTCAGCAGCTCCCGGTCACTCTGATCCAGCCCTTTCAGACACTTTTGCAGATAGGCGTTTCGGGCACCCTCGGACACGCTGCTGAGCAGCAGCTCCAGCCCCATGGATTCGTAATAACCCAGATTTTCCCCGGCGTCCAAACTCTGAATGCACAGTCTGGCCGCCTGAAAGGAAAGATCCTGCCGGGTCAGACGGCGGGCAGAGCCGATGCCGATTCTGATATCCCAGTGGAAACTGTCCGCCAGCTCCTTTAATGGCATACGCCAGCGTTCCACCTCCCGGTCTTTCACCAGCAGCACATACTCATTGGGGAACCGATAGGTGTAGAGACAGCCGCCCTGACCCTCCACCAGATTCTGCACCGTGGCTTCGATGGCAGAGAGAGGGTTATCCTGCCCCGCTTGCAGATGAATGACCACCGTTCGCCAAAGCTCGCCCCGGTCGGAGAGGTTATTCCGGCGCAGCACTTCTCGGAGAAAGTCAGCGCTCACATCCTCCCGTTCAATCAATGCACGAACCAGATACCCGGTCTGGGTGCGGGTATTGAACTGCCGGGCTTCGATTTCCTGCTCGTGGAGGAGCAGCAGAGTGAGCCGCTGGGCGAGGGCGGCATATCTGCTTACCTCCGCTGGTGCGCCGGTAATTCCGATAACCGCCACAATGCTGCCGTGAAACCGGATGGGCATATTGATGCCCCAACGCATCTCGCTGTGGGGATCGTCTTGCTCTATGGTGACAATTTCGCCCCGGCGCACGGCGTCATGCCCGCCCCGGTGATACCCGTTCACCCTGCGGTGGTCTGTGCTGGCAAGAATCCGCCCTTGGGTATCAATCAAGTTGATGTCATGGCTGCAAATGGTCTTTAAGGTATCTACGATCTGCTGGGCAAGATGAAGGCTGATCTGTCGCGCCATGGGGATTCCCTCCAATGTTATGAATGACATATATCTCTGTAATTACGCCGAGAAATCTATTATAGATACTATACCATACAGCACTCCATTCTGCTACAATTTTCTCAACAAAAAACAGGGAGGGAACCATATGAAGTTCTTATTTGCATCCGATTCCTTCAAGGGCACCTTGTCCAGCCAGCAGACGGTGGAGCTGTTGGCAAAGGCGGCAAAAGAGGTCTTTGGCGAGATCGAGTACAGCGGCGTCCCCGTTGCCGACGGCGGCGAGGGCACCACCGAAGCTGTGGTGGCAGCCGAGGGCGGCGCATGGGTGGAGACCGAGGTCTGCGGCCCGCTGAAGGAGCCGGTGAAGGCACGCTACGGCAAGCTGGATGACCGCCGGGCGGTGATTGAGATGGCCGCTGCCTCCGGTCTGCCTCTGGTGCCTATGGAAAGGCGGAACCCGCTGAACACCACCAGCTACGGCACCGGAGAGATGATCCGCCATGCGCTGGATCAGGGCTTCACCGACCTCTCCATCGCCATTGGCGGCAGCGCCACCAACGACGGGGGCATGGGCTGCGCCAGAGCGCTGGGCATCCGCTTTCTGGACGAGCAGGGACGTGAGCTGGAAGGAAAGGGCGAGGATTTGGAAAAGGTGCGGGTGATCGACGTGTCCGGGCTGGATCACCGGATTGCGTCCACAAAAATCACCGTCATGTGCGATGTGACCAATCCCCTGTGCGGAGAGAACGGTGCCACCTATACCTTTGGCGCACAGAAGGGCGCTACCCCGGAGATTCAGGCTCGGCTGGAAGCGGGCATGGTGAACTATCGGGACATCATTCGCAGACAGTTCGGCGTAGACCCGGACGCCATTTCCGGCGCAGGCGCTGCGGGCGGACTGGGTACCGCACTCACCGTGTTTCTGGGAGGGGAGATGAAGTCCGGCATTGACTCGGTGCTGGATCTCATCGACTTCGACAGCCGTTTGGATGGTACCGACCTGGTGGTCACCGGCGAGGGACGCACCGACTGGCAGAGCTGCTTCGGCAAGGTGATGCAGGGCGTGGGCGAGCGTGCAAGAGCGAAAGGTGTCATCGCCGTAGGACTCAGCGGCTCTCTGGGCCGGGACGCTGCACAGATCTTTGACCATGGCATTGAGAGTCTGATGACTACGGTGGATGCTCCCATGCCGCTGGAAGAGGCGCTGGGCCGCGCGGAAGAGCTGTACTATCTGGGCGCTGTGCGGATGTTCCGCTTCATCAAGGCGGGCATGACGCTGGCAGGAAAGGGAGGAATTTGACATGGCTGATTTCACCACACTGGGAGCGTTAGCAGGTCTGGCGGTTGCCATCGTTCTGATTATCCGGAAGGTACATCCCGCCTACAGCCTGATTCTTGGCGCACTGGTAGGCGGCATTATCGGTGGCGGCGGTCTGGTCACCACAGTAAACACCATGGTGGGCGGCGCACAGAGCATGATGAGCTCAGTTCTGCGGATTATGACCTCCGGGATTCTGGCCGGTGCCCTGATTAAAACCGGCTCCGCCCAGAAAATTGCCGAGACCATCGTGGATAAGATGGGGGAGCGTTTGGCACTGGCTGCTATTGCGCTGGCGACCATGATTATCTGCGCCGTAGGCGTTTTCATCGACATCTCCGTCATCACCGTGGCTCCCATCGCCCTTGCCATTGGCCAGAAGGCAAAGCTAAACAAGCATGCCCTGCTGCTGGCTATGATTGGCGGTGGCAAAGCGGGCAACATTATTTCCCCAAACCCCAATACCATTGCCGCCTCAGAGGCATTTCAGGTTGACCTCACCTCCCTGATGTTTAAAAACATTGTCCCCGCCCTGTGTGGGCTGGCTATGGCGATCTTCCTGTCCTCGCTGTTGTCGAAAAAGCGGGACGGAATTGCCGTGGAGGCTGGGGATATGGATACCACCGAATCCACCCTTCCCGGCTTCCTGCCTGCCATCATCGGCCCGGTGGTGGTCATCCTGCTGCTGGCGCTTCGCCCCCTTGCCGGCATCGCCATTGACCCCCTCATCGCCCTTCCTGTGGGCGGCCTGATCTGCATGGCTGTCACTGGCAATATTAAGGATGTGGTGGGGATCACCGAGTTTGGTCTGTCCAAGGTGGTGGGTGTGTCCATTCTGCTCATCGGCACTGGCACCATCGCTGGCATCATCAAGGCTTCCGCTTTGCAGTATGATGTCATCAACCTTCTGGAAAAGCTGAGTATGCCCGCCTTTGTGCTGGCTCCTCTGGCTGGTATCCTGATGGCCGGAGCCACCGCCTCTACCACCGCCGGTGCCACCATCGCCGCACAGACCTTTGCACCCACCCTGATTGCCGAGGGCGTTCCCGCACTGTCGGCAGCTGCCATGATTCACGCAGGCTCCACCGTGGTGGATTCCCTGCCCCATGGTTCCTTCTTCCATGCCACCGGGGGCAGCGTCAACCTGAGCATCGGCGAGCGGATGAAGCTGATCCCCTACGAGGCCTGCGTGGGTCTCACCGCTACGCTGGTCAGCGTTGTGCTGTTCCTGATTCTGGGATAATTACCAAAACGTTGACATAATAGAGATAGCTCGCATTTTTGAGCAAAATGGATTCATCAGGATGTCCTCCGAGGCAAAACGGATCTCTCTCAATAAGGGATATACTGAAATGAGTTCTACGTCCGGGACTGCTCCAAAAAGATCAAAGCCAGTGTCCGCATGAAGGGCAACGCAGCGGGAAGCCAGCAGGCGGTTCCGGGCGCGGAAGCGGCAAAAGCAGGAGCAGACAGCGTAATAAGATAAAAGAGGTTTCTCTGGGATGACCGGAGAGACCTCTTTTTTTGCTTTATCGTGTACACTATGGATACAGACCCCATCCTGCGTAAAACAGGAGACCCCATGAGCAAATTCGCATATATCCGTGTCAGCACCAGAGATCAGAACGAAGACCGCCAACTTTTTGCTATCTCCGATCTGCACATCCCTGAAAAGAACATCTACATCGACCACCAGTCCGGCAAAGA
>ATWA01000035.1 GCA_000421005.1 Clostridiales bacterium NK3B98 | reverse complement strand
CAGGGCGCAGGGACCAGGCCATCAGCTTGCCGAAGGGTACGCACTTCTCCTTTGCGGGAGCGGGGTTCTTGATTTCTTCGTTCATAGGAAAACTCCTCTCTTTGTTACTGACATTATCTTAATCCTATCTCTTATCCAGAGATACATCTGGATTTGTTTCTTTTTGCACAGATTTAAGGAAACGATGAATAAATCTCTCGGATGGATGAGCGAGGATGTTTTTTGTCAGCCGGGGATAAAAGACCGCAGGAATACCGGCGTATTTCAAGGGATTTTAGACCCGGATGGCGGAAAACAGACCGCTCAGACGCCGTAGCCTGATTTGTTCAGCGGTTCCTTAACCATTATTCCTCTACAATAATACGCACCCGGTCGAGATTCTTCACCTGCGTAAAGGGCTCCCGGGCGTCTCCCTGCCGCTGGCTGCTGATCCGGACAGAGACGAAGTAAGTGCCGGGCTTGTCAAAGTGGTGGGTCAGCTCGGAGACCGCCCCGTGAAGACCGTCCTTTTCGGTGCGCGTAAAGCAAGCCTCAACGGGAAACAGGTTTTCAGGCGGCGTGGGATAGCTCCAGCTGTCGGCAAAGTCATAGCGGATGGAGGTGATTTCTCCCGCACCCTCCGGAACGGTCATCTCCGCACGGAGCACGAACTCTCCGCCGACCTTGACGTTGGCGCATTTGAGACCGTTTGCCGTCAGGCACACGCCCGCCTGTATGCCCTTCCGTCCGGCCAAGTTGGATTCCTCGAGAATCTGTCCGCCTTCCCGGCGGTATTCGGTGGAGGGAAGGGGCTCCTTACCCGTTTGCAGCCAGTCGGCCATATCCAGCAGCGCCTGCAGCAGCGCACCCTTGTAGTTGACGATCATGTTGTTGCCAAGGAAATCCATGTCCCCGTGCATACAGCGCTGCATATAGTAAATGCGGAAATCATCCTCGCTGCCCTTAGCCTCAATCACCTTGCCCCGGTACCAGTCGCCGCACCAGGGGCAGGTAGATTCGTCCATCAGGGACTGGATCACGATGACCTTGCCCTGAACGTTGCCGTCCTGCACGGTGCCGGTGCCGGTAAAGGCATAGCCCATGACGTTGGCCCGCTGGGGCAGGGCCGGGCTGCCGTCCTCGTTGCGAAACTGACCCCAGGCGTGGAAGCTTAAATCACCGGGCACATGATGACGGTAGTAGGATTGGATGGCGATGTAGTCGGAGTTGTCCAGCATCAGCTCGTCGCCGGGCTTGACCTTGCCGAGCACACCGGGAATATCGTCCAGACCATAGCACATGCCGATGGTGAGGAAGCCGCCGCCGTTGATGCGGTCGCACTCCATGCTGCCCAGCAGCAGCTGCTTTCCCGCGGCCTCGCCGGTGAGGAAGGTGATGTTCACACCCCGCAGATAGAGATCATCCCCCTCCGGAAGGCTTTCCATCTCGATCCAGGCATTCTTGCCTTCACTGAGCATCTTTTTCCATGCGTCGTCCACGCCGTTGCGACCCTCGATCTCCGCTTCCTCCTCAATGCTCTCCGGCGTGCCGGGCAGCGAGCCGTCGTCAAACTGACCCCGAGCCTCCGGGTACCAGGCAGAGGTGGAAAGCCCATGTCCGTCATCTCACGCAGCATGGCGGCCTCATCCTCGCTGAGGCCCGCGTACATATCCCCGCTGCCGCCTGCGTCCAGTGCGTCCAGAATCTTCGGGAAGGCATGGCGCAGCACACGCTCGCCCTGTACATGCATGGTGATGGTGTTGGGGGGGCTCACCGGGGAGCCGATCACATAGGGCACCGCGCCGTCCCAGAAGTCGGTGTTTTCGATGCAGGCCATGGTCTTGTACCCGCCGCCGCTGCCACCAAACACGATGCCAGCGGGGCGGGGGCAGCGTAGATCTCTATCGCCTTCTTCCGGCTGAATTCCGCCACGGCGGCGCTGGATTTCCACCGATCCTTGTCATCGCCGTTGGGACCGAACGTGTTTTTGAGCCCATGTTGCTCTCCGCAAAATAGGCACCGTTTAAGAGCGAGAAGCTGATTACATCGTCGCCGCCGGTCTTGTTGAGGCTGGCCATCTCCTCATCCGGGCCGGGAAAGGGAGAGAGATACTGGAAAAATCGTCCGCGAAAGGCCTCCCGCTTTGGAAAATGGATGCTGAACTTGACGGCCTTGCGCTGAAAAACGCCGTGGAGATAGCGATAGGTGATCTCCTCACCGCTGGGCGCTTTGCGGGTGCGGATCTCGTCTACGTCCACATACACATCCTGATAGTCTGGATCGCTGAGCGCATGATAGATTTCTTTGCCCATGGTTTTTCCTCCTAATATCCGTTTGGAAGGTTTCTCATGACGATATAGTAGCAAATCGAGAGATCCCTCTGTATCTCTCGATTTGCGCATTTTTCTCTATTTTTAGGCGAAAGCCAGCGGGCCGAAGGCCGTGGCAGCCTCGCCGCGCAGGTCGGGCAAGTCCGTCAGCTGCGGCGCCACCAGGACAAAGCCGTCCTTTTGCGGCTTGATGCCGGCAAAGCTACGCATCAGCTCATAGAGCGGCAGGGCACTCCAGGCATGGCACTCGCTGCGTGCGCCCCTGGGCGTCTCCGGGCAGGTGGTGCAGTCCAGATCCAGCAGTTCGATCCAAGGCTCCAGTTCCCTGCGCATGTCGTCATATAGTTCTGCTTTTTCCAGAGCACGGAACCATTCGAAGGAAGTGGAAAAGCTGCAGCGCAGCACGCCCTCGCGCGCCATAGCTGTTTTCAGAAGCCGCGGGGCGTCTTCTCCCTCTCTGAGACCGTTCAGCACGGCCCAGGCTTGGGCGTGGCGGCTGAACTGCTGGAATGCCGGATCCTCCCGATAGAGGCCGGCCTCCCCATCCCAGCAGAACGTTTCCACTGCGGTGAGGATTTGTGAGCGCCGTTCCCGGTATTCCGCAGCCAGACCGGGCCGTCTCTGATCGTCCATGAAGTCCGCTGCGCAGCCCAGCGCATAGGCGTACATCAGATTGATGATCGTAGACGGGCCATGCTGCAGTGCGGCAGGCGCACCAGCGGTATCGTTCCAGGCGTCGTTCCAGTCGGCAAAGTTCCAGAAATCCAGTCTCTTGACCAGCCCTTCCGGCCCAATCCGGCCGTCAAATACATCCAGAATCCGGTCGATATCGCCCCTGCACAGGCGCAGCAGTGCGGGGTCGTCCTTCTGATGGGCATACTCGCAGAGCAGGAAAATATAGTGCAGAGAAAAGGTGGAGAGGATTTGCAAATCAGCGGAGGGTGCCTTCCCGGCGTTCAGGCCCTCCGGCTGCATCCCGTAGTGGAAGTCGATCAGCGCCTTGCGGACAAGCGCAGTGTCACGGCTGACCGCATAGGTGTACTGCGCCTCCAGGCGCGTATCCATAGCGTACTGCAGCTGCTCGTAATGGGGACAGTCCATGTAGGTCTCCAGCATGCAGTTTTCCAGCGTGCGCACACAGATTTCCCAAAGTCTGCCCACCCAGGGGGCGGAGGATTCCATGTGGGACTCCACCGGCAGCGGGTAGCCGGTCTTATGGAAATCAGGCGCATAGACCGTGACCGCTGTTTCCCCGGTCTCCACCTTCATTCGGACAAAGCGGAAGCTGCGTACCCAGAAGGGTTCAAAGCAAACTTCGCTCCCATCCAGTGTGATCCCATCGGTGATGCCCGTCACCTTGCTGCGCACATCCGAGCGTACCGCATCCGAGCCGGGTCCGCCAAACTTCTCAAAATAGGTGATCTGTACCTTTGTCCCCCGGCCGCCGCTGCCCAGTATTACGGAAAGTCTCGGCACAGGTTTTGAGGGCCATGAGTTTTTCGAGGCCAGTTCCATCCGGAAAATCAGGAATCAATATTATCTCATTTATTCCTCCGTGCAGAGTCACGAGCTTTGCTATGCTGTCAGCACCGCGCCGGACGCTGACTACCGTTTTGGAGGAACGCTGATCGACATTGGAGATGTGTTTCTCCACGGAAGAACGGAGGAACAGGCTGTCAATGCGCTGGGAAACACCCACGGCAGCATCGAGTGCTGCAATGGGCAATGGTATGTATTTTATCATCGCCAAACCAACCGCACCAACTACAGCCGTCAGGGCTGCGCGGAGAAAATCACAATCGCCTCGGACGGCTCCATCGCTCAGGCTGCAGTCAGCTCCTGCGGCTTGAACCAGGGTCCGCTTCAGGGCGAGGGCTTCTATCCCGCGTTCATCTGCTGCCATTTGACCGCTGAGAAGGGGGCTGCATTCTCACATCCGGATGTCATGAAGATGGACTATCCCTACCTTACGCAAGACTGTGGGGATCTGGAGCCAGAGGATGTGCGGATGGAACATGACAGCACAGATCCGGTCCAGTACGTCCGGAATATCCGCAATGGTGCCACCGTCGGCTTTAAATCTTTTGCATTTTCGGATCTGACGGAGATCGAGTTTGCGCTGCGCGGCAGCGGGTCCGGAGCCTTTGAAGTGCGTACGCAGCTCCAGGGCGAAATTTGCGGTTCCATCCCAGTGGAGGGTTTGTGCGCATCCTGGAAGGAAAAACGGGGGCAGGTGAACATCCCGGACGGTGTTTCCCCTTTGTATTTCACCTATCGAGGCAGCGATTCCGTTGATTTGAAGGGATTCCGTCTTGTATGCGGAAACAGTAGAAAGAAGGTATCAGACAAATGAAAACGACCTATCGGATCCCCGCACCGTATGCGCAGCAGTTTTTACAGTTGGCGGACGCCTATGTCTGCCACAGCCCCGCACGCCCCCAACGCTTCATCGAAAAGATGAAGCGCAATCGCGGTGCGGTTTCCGGCCTTACAAATCTTGGTCTGGACGAAAACGGTCTGGAACGGAAAAACCCCGTCATTGTAGCGCTGGGCGACAGCGTAACGGCGGGACATTTTGAAAGTCTCCTCCCCCGGGAGCCGTAAAAGCTGCGTGACCGGTTCGCTGGTATGACAGCAAATCCACCGGCAGAGGTTCCGCCGGTGGAGATCACAGACGCCCGGGAGAGCTATGTGGAGAAGTTCCGTCTTGCCCTGATCGACAAATACGAGCAGACCTCCGTCAGTGTCCTCAACGCCGGTATCGCAGGCGATGTGCTGCCGATGATGCTCAAGCGCACGGAGAGGGACGTAGTGCGCTATGACCCGGATCTGGTGCTTATCAACGGCTCGCTGAACTGGGACGACAAGACCATGGGCGACGCAAAAGCCTACAAGGCGCTGCTGAAAACCCTGGTGCAAAAGCTGAAGGCGGAGACGGAGGCAGACATTATTTTACTCACGCCAAACGGTGACCTTCCCAGCGGCCTGTGGGAATCCCTCGGCTTCCCTGCCACGGTGCCCACAACCCCGGCCCGCTGCGATATGATTCGGGAGGTTGCCCGGGAGGAGCAGGTGTGTCTGGCCGATGTGCGTGCCCTCTGGGATCAGGCCGCCGAGGCTGGGATTCCCTGGAAGCTGCTGCTTGCCAACGAGGGCAACCACCCCAGCGTAGAGGGGCACGAGGTATATGCGAAGATTCTCATGAAACTGTTTGAAGAATAAGGGAGACGATGGCATGAAGGCTGTTTTGCTGCAATGTAATTACCGGGAAAACCCGCTGGGGATTGACGATCAAAAGCCCCGGCCCAGCTGGATCTGCCAGGGCGGCAAAAAACAGTGCGCCTATCAGGTGACGGCTCAAAGCGAGGACGGCGCATTGCTCTGGACAAGCGGCAAGGTGGAGGGCAACCGGATGCACTGT
The DNA here is from genome assembly GCA_000421005.1 of Clostridiales bacterium NK3B98. Taxonomy (GTDB): domain Bacteria; phylum Bacillota; class Clostridia; order Oscillospirales; family Oscillospiraceae; genus Onthomonas. The sequence goes on along the minus strand of ATWA01000035.1, from coordinate 20,399 downwards.
GAATATGACGGGCCGAAGCTGAAGAGCGCTCAGCGCGTGCATTGGTCTGTCCGGCTCTGGGACGAAAACGGGCATATAGAGGACTCGGAGTGTGCGTGGTTTGAAATGGGGCTGCTGGAGCCCTCGGACTGGATGGCCAAATGGATTGCCGGAGTGAATACAGACCGGAAAGAGCGCCTGAGTGCAGACTGCTTTCAAAAGCGCTTTGCGATCCGGGAAACTGTCAGGCGTGCAAGACTCTACGTCACGGCCTGCGGCGTTTACAGCGCCGTGCTCAATGGTGCAAAGCTCCCCGGCGTCCTCGCTCCCGGCTGCACGGAGTATGACAAGCGCCTGTATTATCAGGTCTATGACCTTACCGCGCTTTTGAAAGAGGAAAATGAGCTGAATATCACCCTGGCCGACGGTTGGTTCAAGGGCAAGCTGGGCAGTACCAACGAGGAGTATGTGTTCGGCACCCAGCTCAAGCTTCTGGCGCAGCTGGTGATGGAATACACCGACGGCAGCCGTCAGACCGTCTGCACCGATGAGAGCTGGCGCTGGAGCAATGACGGGCCGATCCTGTATGCGGATTTGATGGACGGCGAACACTATGACGCCAGAAGGACGCCCAGCTATGCGCAAAGAGCCGTCGTGACGACCTATCCCATCTGCCCCTCTGTGTCCCCTGCGGATGGAATCTTCGAACAGGAAGTCTTTGCACCCAAGCTCCTCACCAGTCCCAGCGGCGCAAAACTCCTGGACTTTGGTCAAAATCTGGCCGGCTATGTCCGCTTCCGGGTACAGGGGGAGGCCGGACAGCAGATCCGGCTGCGCTTGGGCGAAGCGCTGGATCACGGGGAATTCAGCGACCTGACGCTACAGATGGACATGCCGGGCCTTCCCGTCAAGGGGCAGGAGATCGTTTACACCTGCGCAGGCGGCAAGGAATCTTTTCAGCCTGACTTCTTCTACGCAGGCTTCCGCTACGCACTGGTGGAGGGCCTCGACAAGGTGGATCCAGCGGATTTTGAGGCGGTGGCGGTGTACAGCGCCCTGCGCTTTACCGGTTCCTTCGCCTGCTCTAATCAAAAACTGACCCAGTTTGCCCGCAACACGCTTTGGAGCCTGAAGAGCAATTTTGTGGACATCCCTACCGACTGCCCCCAGCGGGAGAAGAGCGGCTGGACCGGGGACGCCCAGATCTTCGCAAAAACCGCCTGCTATTTTGCTGATCCGGCAGCTTTCTACCGCAAGTGGTTGCGGGACGTGCGGGACTGTCAGGAGCCAAACGGTTGTGTGGTCAATGTCTGCCCCCGCATCCGCAGCGCAGACGGAAATCGGGACGTGCTCAACGGCGCTGTGGGCTGGGCAGACGCCACAGTCATCCTGCCCTATACGCTTTGGAAGCTCTACGCCGACAAGCGCTTCATCCTCGAAAATCTGGCCTTGATGCTGGGCTGGCGGGACTATATGATTCAGGCGGCCGCAGACAAGACCTTTTACCATCTGCCCGATGACATGCCCATCAAGGATCAGATCACGCCCTATCTGCTGGGCGATTCTCCCTATGCCAAATACATCATTGAGAGCGGCCTGCACTGGGGTGAGTGGTGCGAGCCGGACGTAGACGGTGTGGAGGAACTCCTCCGTCCGAAGGCAGAGATCACCACGGCCTACATGCACTACTCCATGGAGCTTCTCGATGAGATGCTGCGTGCGGTCGGTCAGCAGAAGGACGCCGCACTCTGCCGCGAGTACGCCGATGGGGCAAAGAAGGCATACAATTACCATTTCGTCCGGGACGGGAAGATCAATGCGCCGCGGCAGGCGCCCATGGTGCGTGCGCTGGCGCTAGACCTGCTGGACCAGGAAACAGCAAAGAACGTGGCGGCGGATCTGAACCGCTCGGCACTCCAGCGGCAGTACACTGTGGGTACAGGTTTTCTCTCCACGCCCTTTGTGCTGGGCGTGCTGGCCAAATACGGATATCTGGACACGGCATACCGCATGCTGGAAAACACCGTGGCTCCCGGGTGGCTGGCCATGGTGGAGCAGGGTGCCACGACAGTGTGGGAAAACTATCTGGCCTATGACGAGGACGGGCACCCACTCAAGCAGTCCATGAACCATTACTCTCCCGGCGCAGTCTGTGCGTTCCTGTTTGACACGGTCTGTGGGGTCGAGGTAAGCGGAGAAAACCGCTTCACGATCCGGCCCCAGCCGGGCGGGAGCCTGAGCTATGCCGAGGCACGCTATGACTCGCCCTACGGGACAGTGTTCAGTCGCTGGGAGCGCACGGTGGACGCAACCGCATTCCGGATCGAGATCCCGGCCAACACCGAGGCGGAGCTGGCGCTGCCTGACGGGACGCAGGCGTTTCTCTCCTCCGGAAGCTATTCCTATTTGATATAGCGGATGGCAAATATACAGATGCCAGGCAACTCAAATCTCACTACATGGGAACCGACAGGGAATCACCGCAAGGCTGCTGTTACAGATCTCAGCCGAATCAGCTTTTGATAGAAGTGAAAAACAGACTGCCCGTCAGCTACGGCGGATTGTGCGTTAATGGCTTTATAGTTTTCCGGTGGAGCCAGCCAGGGAACGGCAGTGGAAAAACCTGCGTTTGCTTCGCCTGTCCACTGCATGGGCGTGCGCCCATTGTCTCTGGAACGCTGCGCCAGAATATCCAACGCTTCCTGTTTCGTTTTTCCCCGCTCCAACAGGATTTTGTAATAGTTCAGGCTTTCTACGTCCCGATACTGAGAGATAGCGGTGTAATGGGCGTTGGTCATGCCCAGCTCCTCACCCTGAAAGATGTAAGGGGTGCCACGCATCAGATGAATACAGGTGGCAAGCATTTTTGCGCTTTCCAGCCGATAGCGCTCATCGTCCCCAAAGCGGGAAACTGCCCGGGGCTGGTCATGGTTGCACCAGAACACAGCGTTCCAGCCCTGATGAGCCTGCATTCCCTCCTGCCAGGTGCAAAACAACTCCTTCAGTACCCCAAAATCCGGGGGCATCACTGCCCATTTATCCCCGTCCTTGTAGTCCACCTTCAGGTGATGGAAGTTGAACACCATGGACAGTTCCTTTTCCTCCGGGTTGGTGTAGCGCACACAGTTGTCCAATGACGTGGAGGACATTTCCCCCACGGTAATATAATTGTCAATCCCTGCATCCATGACCAGCTCATGCAGGTACTCGTGGACGTGAGGGCCGTCGGTATAAAACCGGCGTCCGTCGCCCTCATGGTCATCCTCTAACACAGCCGGCTTGGAGATGAGGTTCACCACATCGAAGCGGAAGCCCTTTACCCCTTTCCGTTTCCAGAAGCGAAGGACGTTTTTCAGCTCCTCTCTCACCTTGGAGTTGTCCCAGTTCAAATCCGCCTGTGAAACGTCAAACAGGTGCAGATACCACTTTTTCAAGTGAGGAACATATTCCCATGCGCTTCCGCCGAACTTGGATTCCCAGTTCGTGGGCGGCGCATCAGGCGCTCCATCCCGGAAAATGTAGTAATCCTGATATTCCCGTTCTCCCGCCAAAGCCCTTTGGAACCAGCGGTGCTCTGTGGAGGTATGGTTGAACACCATATCAAACATCAGACCCATGCCCCGTTTGCCGGCCTGAGCAATCAGCTCATCCACGTCCTCCATGGTGCCGAAAACCGGGTCTATTGCCGTATAATCTGCCACATCATAGCCGTTATCCTTCAGGGGAGACTTGAAAAAAGGGGTCATCCAGAGATAATCCACCCCCAATTCCTGCAAATAATCCAGCCGTTGGGTCACGCCGGGGATATCGCCTATCCCGTCGCCGTTTGAGTCCATGAACGATTTGGTGTAAATTTGATAGACTACCTTGTTCTGAAAATGCAACACAGTCACTCCTTCTTTTCGGCCTCTGCCTCCTCCCACTGAGGGAGGAGGCTTTGTGATTGCGCCTGCTTTGCCGCCTGCTTCACGGCATCCTTGGACACGCAGGATATACCGGAGACAGAAAAAGGAACGTGTCTGTATGGATTGCAGACACGTTCCTTTGACGTTATGACACGGACAGCGCCTGCCCGCCCAGAAACACCTGTTTTCGCTCCAGACGTTCATCACAGACGATGAAATCCGCATATTTCCCTGTGGCGATGGAGCCTATCTCCCCGCCGCATCCCAGCCGCTGCGCCGGAATGATGGTTGCCGCCTGTATCGCCTCTTCCACGGGAATGCCAAACGCAATGGCATTGCGCATATCGTCGTACAGATCGGAAGCCGCCCCGGCGAGGGTGCCGTCCCCCAGCTGGGCGACGCCGTTTTTCAGACGGACCATCTGTCCGCCCAGCTCATAGTCTCCCTCCTGCAAGCCGCAGCAGCGCAGCGCATCGGAGACGAGACAGATCCGCCCCGGAAACAGACGGAACGCCATTCGCACCCCGCTGGGATGGACATGGTAACCGTCGCAGATAAGCTCTGCCGTAACATCCTCCCGTTCTGCCGCCGCACCGATGGGACCCGGCGCACGGTGGTGAATGCCCGGCATGGCATTGTACAAATGGGTCAGGTGCCGTGCACCTGCTGCAAAGAAGCATCTTACCGTGTCATAATCCGCATCCGTGTGAGCAGCGGAGACGGTACACAGCGCAGCCGCCTTTTCTGCGAACAAAACCGCACCGGGAAGCTCCGGAGCGACATCCACAATCCGGATGAGCCCGCCGCAGCCGTGGTAAAGCCGCTGAAAAGCATCAAAATCGGGCAGCTTGAGGAACGCACCGTTCTGGGCTCCCTTTTTCTTTTCGGAGAAAAACGGCCCCTCCATGTGGATGCCTGCAATACGGGCGCAACCGTCGGGGCGATTCGCCGCCAGCCTAGCTGCTGTGTGAAATGCCTTCGCCAGTGTCTCATAGGGCAGCGTCATAGAGGCAGGAGCGAAGGATGTTACACCCCGAAGGGCAAGGTACCTTCCCATCCGGGCAAGTCCCTTCTTATCTCCGTCAGAGAAGTCCGCACCCGCTGCCCCGTGGATATGTGCGTCCACGAGACCGGGGATCACATATGCGCCGCCCAGATCGATGCCATCCCAAGGGGTGGAGCCTTCAAATACAGCGGAGAACCGTCCCCGCTCCACAAGAAAGCCCCCTCGGACAAAGCCTTTCCCTTCCAGAAACAGATTGGCGTTTTTGTACAGCACTTTCATCCCAGCATTTCTATCGTAAACAGAGGTTGGCGATTTTTGAATATTGTATCACAATTCAGAAAGGTATTCCACACCGTTTCTGTCACCCATCCAGCCCGGAGCGGTCAATGGAAACCTGAATCTCTGCCCCGGCATTCACATTCAGCTCCATTCCGTCACCTGTCCGCCTCATCTCCACGGAAATGTCCCCGGAGACGGAGTGATAGGTGCATTTCAGCCAATTCATGGAGGCGGGCAGCCACGGCTTCACCAGCACCTTCCGGAACCCCGGCTCCAGCGGAGTAATACCCGCAATGCTGTTGTAGAACCACTCCATAATATGTCCCATCATATCGTGACAGTGGCTTCTGGGATTGTTCTCCCAATACTCTCCCAGCGTGGTCAGTCCATCCAGCACAAAGGCGTAATAGGAGGGGTGCTTTGGGCGGGTGATGAATTGGGCAATCAGGTCATTCATGCCGTATGCTTTTGCCGTCTGGATGATATAGGGCAGACCAACCTCGCCGGAGGCGAAGCAGTTTTTCTCCGTGAGCGTCTGACGGAAAGCGTCTGCCACATCTGCCTTTCTCTCCGTGGGCACCATCCCCCAGTACAGGGGCAGCGCCTCGCAGGCTTGGGTGATGACGATTTTGTCGGGATGCTCATAGCTTCGGTAAACCCAGCGGCCATTTTCGTCCTGTACCAACAGCCTGCTGTTATAGCTTTCCTTCACCTGCTGTGCAAAGGCGGAAAGGGTCTTGACATCCTCCTGCTTTCCCAGCAGCCGGGCAAACTCTGCCAGCGTTTTGGCATCTGCGTAGAGGAAGGCAGTCTCAATATTTTCTCTTGCCAGCTCATTGTCCGGGTTACCCCAGTCTCCCAGGCCGTGACAGATGAAACCCTCAGGGGTCATGCGGCGCTTTAAGTGTTCCAGATACCGCTTGCCCGCCTCGTAGTTTTCCTCCACAACCTTCTTGTCCCCGTAGAACAGATAATGCCAGCGGGTGCCCAGAATGATGGAGCTGCCCCATGGGATGATGTCGTAAAAGCTGCCCATCCCCGGAACAGGAAGCACATTGGGGATGTAACAGGGGCACTGACTGGGCACCAATCCGTCACCGGGGTAAACTGTGTTTCCCTCATAGTCCCGGAAGGTGTCAGCGGCGGTATGCTGTCCCATGCGCATATCCAGCAGAAATTTGTTCCACAGCGCCTTGCCGTCCTTCATGTAGAAAATGGAGGGTGCCATTAGGTGATTGGGCTCCTGCCATGCAAAGCGCTCAATGGTGGGGCAGTCGGTGTGGACGCTCACCATGTTTGCCTCCACCGCTTTTTCAATGATGTGATAGATTTGGTTGTACCGCTCATCGTCGCAGGAGAAGCTGCCCGCCTGTTTCCATGCGCTGGTGATGGCGTGCCCCAGAATGGTGCCGATCTGGATGCCCGGACTGCTCTTTTCTACGGCAATTACCTTGCCTGCAAAATAGGTAAACTGCTCCCGCCAAGTCTCCCATGCCCCGTCGCTGCCAATGGTATAGCGAATCACCGTATCAATGTTCATCCATCCCTTGGCCATCTGGTCAGCGTCGCCTTGCTCGTCCAGCTTTTCCGCCGGATAGATACAAATGGTGTCGCCCTTGCGCCCCTTCACTGAAAGCTCCAGCATACCGGACATATTCTGCCCAAAGTCGTAGACACTTCTGCCATTCGCCTCGTGGAGATACTGAGCCTCATAGGTGTGGATGACGCGAATAGGAGGCTGGAACTGCTCCATCAACGTTCCCTGAGGGGCATCGCAATCGGAGAGCTGCTTTGCAGACGACCATGCGGAATCATCAAACTCCGGCCGGGAGAAGCCCTGCTGCCGAAGGGCTGCGTCAATGACCTCCGAGCCGTACACATTGCTGCGGCGCACTTGATGAGGCGCGGTTTTCCAGCTCTCGTCTGCGTGAAACGTCTCCTGTGTGCCGTCTGTATAGGTGACGGTCAGGGTAAGAGCGAACACCAGCGCCTTGCCAAAGGGAACGTAGGGGTTGGGATTGGGGGGCATAAAGGGCGGAAAGCGGAAGCTGTAGCCCCCGGCGTCCTCCATGAGGAACCAGCCGTTTCCAATCTCTGCACCTAAGCCGTTTTTGCCTTCGTGTAGCAGCTCTGCCACATCAAAGGTGACATACTCGATCACCTTCCGGTAGTCCGTCCAGCCGGGGTCCAGCTCATGGTCACCCACCTTCTGCCCGTTGACAGAGAAGACGAACTGCCCCAGACCGCAGACCTGCGCGCTGGCAGTCTGTACCGGCTTGGAAAGTTCAATGGTGGTTCTGGTATAGAACGGCTGACCGGAGCCGTCTGTGATCCAGTTTCCCAATGTATTCATGGTAATTCCTCCCAATTCCATACTATTGCGATAAATTCCAGCAGGCCGGCGGAGAATCTGCGCCGACCTGTTTTCTTATGCCTGACCCTTTCTTCTCTCATCCAGCGTGCGGATTACCTCGTCGGAGATCTGGTCATAGTGGTAGACAAATCTCAGAATCAGGTAAATCACGATCAGCGTCACTGCAGGTGCCCAGGAATAGAGGGCAATGATGCCGTTGTTGGTGGCAGCATTCTGGGTGGCGTTGGCAACATAACCGGTGAGTGCCAGCACCCAGCCCACGCTTGCCATTGCAATACCGGAACTGATCTTCTGGGAGAAGGAGGTAATGGCGGAGCCCATGCCTTCAATGCGCTTGTTGGTCTTATACTCGCCGTAGTCAATGCCGTCAGCAAACAGGGTGCTCACCGGGACAGCCAGACAGCCGGTGACAATGCCGGAGATGATGGTGCCTGCCACCAGCAGGGGGACGTTCTGGGTCATGCCCGCAAAGCCGCGGAGCAGAGCGCCCATGAGCTGTCCGAAAATGCCGATGTACATAGTCTTTTTCTTGCCGAATTTTGCAAGACAGGGGCCTACCACCACCACGATGCTCACCAGAATCGGTACAATAGACACCAGGTTCAGGGAGGTGGTCAGCATGGGGTCGCCCATGGTGTAGGTGTAGAAATAGGTCTGGGAGGAGGAGTTGACCTGAGTGACGAAGTTCACCAGAACGGTCATCACAAGGGCAATCAGAAGATACTTATTGGTGAAGAACAGCTTGAACTCCTCTACGATAGACAGCTTTTCCTTGTTGTTGGTTGCCTCCGCCACAGAGACGACATATTCTTTGGAGAAGAAGAAGCCGTAGAGCAGACCCAAGGTGACAATCACGCCGTAGATGATAAAGACGATTCTCCATGCCATCACATCGCCGCCGAAGTGGAACACCAGCGGGAAGGTGAAGGAGCAGCCCAGAATGGTGCTGCCCAGACCGAAGAACATACCGAAGGCAGCCATGGAGCCCCGCTCTCTGGGGTCTTGGGTCATCAGCGCCAGCAGAGAGGATCTGGCAATGCCGGTGATGGTGAACATGATGGCGGTGAACAGGTTGTAAGTCAGGAAGGCGTAGATGAGCTGCGTGGTCTCCGAACCGTTCTGAGGAATGAAGAAGATCAGCACCACCGCAAGTCCTGTGGGAACAGAGAGCCACAGCAGCCACGGCCGTGCCTTGCCCCAGCGCGTACGAGTCTTGTCAATGAGAACGCCTGCCAGAATGTCGGTCACACCGTCAAACAGCTTGGAGATCAGGAACATGGTGCCCACCATGCCTGCCGCCATACCGATGCTGTCAGTATAGAACATGGTGAGAAATGCCGCAAGGATGGAGTTGACCGCCTCCGGGAAGTCCGCAAGGCCATAGGATAGTTTTTCGCTGAGCTTGAGTTTTCTGCCTGTTTCCATGATTTGACCCTCTCTTTCGAAATGGTGTGCTGCTGTTTGGATCAGCAACATAGGTGAAAGTGTTTTGATGAACAGACTATATCATGGAAGACAGGGGAAAAACAGAATGACAGCGGACATGGAATGGTCACTTTTACGACATTGCCTGTTTTGCTTGCGGGAAGGACTGTACACCGCAGGCAAATTGCATTATAATCCCATTATCCGAAAGGGGAGAGGAAGTATGGAATCTGTGCTCCTTGATGAAGAACTGAATGAGGCGGAACAAAAGCTCCGTTGGATGTATCTGAGAAATCCCAGCCGATACGCTGACCGCCCCTGTGATGAGGGAGAAGTGCGTAATATTCTCACAATTGCCTTCCCAAAGGGACTGACGGGGACGGATGATGGGGAAGGCCGCCGTGTGAGTCATCTGGAGACCATGATTCAGGAACAGGCATTCATTCCACAGGATATGGACATCACCTTTGTCCGTCATTTGCGGTATATGCCCGCCTTCTGGCACCGACACACTTTTTTTGAACTGCTCTGCGTTTTAAAGGGTTCTTGCCTCAATATCTTTCACGACAGAGAGCTGCCCATGACGGAGGGCGACATCTGCATCCATGCGCCGGGCACGGTTCATGCCGTCAGTGCCTTTTCCGACGATGCTGTTCTCATCAATATCCTGTTGCGGAAAAGCACCTTTGAACAGGCATTTTTTAGCATGATGCAGGGCAACAGCATCCTCTCCGGCTTTTTCAAGCGTTCCTTTTACCGAACCCGTGAGATGCCCTATCTGCTGTTCCACGCACAGGGAGACGAGGCGCTGTCTCACCTGATTTTAGAAGCCAAAGCGGAGGCGGAGACAGACCATCGGTACAAACGCCACATGGTAAACGTGCTGATTTCCCAATTGTTTATCCGTATGCTGGAAAACCATGAGCACAGTATCGAGCTTCCGGAGCTTCACCTGAACGGGAAACACACCGACCTGATGGAGATTCTCGATTACATCAACCGGAACTATACAACGATTACCCTGAAACAGCTCTCCCAGCGCTTCAATTACAGTGAACGTCAGATGCAGAGAATCATTACCGACGCCACGGGGATGCCCTTTAGCAAAAGCATCCAGAACCAGAAAATGCAGCGGGCTGCGTCCCTGCTTACCGGAAGCGACCTGTCTGTCTCTGCCATCTGTGAACAGGTGGGATACCCTTCCCAGAACAATTTCAGGAAGGTTTTCCTGCGCTATTACGGTGTGACGCCCTCGGCGTATCGGAGTGGGCATCAAGCGGATTTTGTTGCTGTGCCATGAAGGATTCCGGCTGAAATCCTTCCTGACGTCAGCGGCAAATGGCGTTTTCTCCGTTTCACAAAAAAGCACACGCAGAGCCCTGTTCATCGGGCTCTGCGTGTGATGTTCTGGGAGACTTACTCAAACAAAATGGCCTCTCCGGTTTCTGCGCTCTTCCATGCCGCCTCCATGACGGAGAGCACCCGGCGCACCTGGGGAATCTTGATAACCGACTCAGCCTTGCCGTTGAGCACATCCGCAACGTTCTTGTAGAAGTCCGTCCAATCCGTCTGAATCTCCGGCAGGGGCTCGGTGACAATGCCTCCGGGAGGCACAGGGGCAAACTGACGGGTGGGGCCGGCCTCCGTCTCTACAATCTGAGAGGGCAGCTTTTCCAGCATCTTTCCGGTGCGGTAGATGTGGCCGTCACAGCCGAAGGTCTTGACCACCATGGTGCCCTTGTCGCCTGCGGCCAGCCAACGGGGCTGATACTCCAAAATGTAGGTGGACAGCTCGATGTGGGCGGTAACGCCGTTGTCCAGCTTCAGGATGATCTTGAAATAGTCGTCCACTTCCTCGTGGAGGACGTTCTTGATGTCAGCGTAAATGCTCTTGATCTTGGCATCCGGCATCATAAACAAAATCTGGTCGATGAGATGCACGCCCCAGTCGTAGATCATGCCCCCGCCGTACTTTTTGTAGAGGTGCCACTCGTGCATATAGCCGTTGCCGGAGTGGAGCTTGCTCTCAATGGTGAAGATATTGCCCAGAAGCCCCTCGTCATACGCCTTTTTCACCGTCAGCATATCCCGATCCCAGCGGCGGTTCTGGTGGGAGGTGAAGAACACCCCTGCCTTCTTGCAGGCTTTTTCCATCTCGTCCAGCTCCGCCACGTTCAGGGCGGCGGGCTTCTCTGTGATGACGTTCTTCCCGGCAGCCGCCGCCTTGAGGCACATCTCCTTGTGCAGATGGTTGGGAACGGTGAGAATCACCGTGTTCACTTCACCGTCGGCCAGCAGCATACCCTCCGGGTTTGCCTGCGTCAGATGCTGAACTGCATGATGAAAACGCCGGATACTCCCAGCCCCATGATGACCAGCTACTTCTACGAGCTGTTCAACTGTCTCTATGAGCATTTTCTGGTGGACAGCGGGGATGAACGGTACCAGCAGGACCAAAACAAATTCGACGCTCGGATGAATGAGATGGTTTTCTTTGTGGAGGAGCACTATGCCGAGCATATCAGCCTGAATGATCTGGCAGACCGGCTTCATCTCACCTATTCCTACCTGTCCCGCCACTTCAAGAAGGTTTTCGGGATGAACTTTCTGGAATACGTCAACAAGACCCGGCTTCACCATGTGGTAGAGGATCTGCTCTATACAGATAAGCCCATCACCCGTGTGGCGGTGGACAACGGATATGTGAACTCCTCCAGCCTGAACAAGGCATTCAAGGATACATATGGCATCACCCCCACCGCCTATAAAAACAAAATGCTGAAGCAGAACCGGGATTCCGACCATCAAATCTCCCAAAAGCAGAATCTGTATCAGCAGGTCAGAGCATATCTGGCGGAAAAGGGAGTGGAACGGAGGCAGTTATTCAGCCTGCAACAGACTTCCGTGCGGGTGGACGGCGCACACAAGGAGCGCTATACCAAGAACTGGCAGGAAATGATCAACATTGGCCGGGCAAACGACCTGTTAAAGGCAAAGGTGCAGGAGCAGACCATCCTGCTTCGGGACAAGCTGGGCTTTCACTATGCACGATTCTGGAGCCCCTTCAACCATGATATGGAGCTGAGGTCGGGACACGATACTGCCACGTTGAATTTTGACCGGCTGGACGAAGTGCTGGACTTTCTGGTTTACAACAACCTGATTCCCTTTATTGAATTGGGGGACAAACCCATTATTATCTCCAAGACTGCAGTAGACACCATTCGCATTGACCACGGAGAGCCTGTTTTTAACTGCCTTTCGGAATTTCAGACCGTTTTGGAGCAGTTTTTCCACCACATTATTACCCGCTACCGGGCGGAGCAGGTTCGCAAGTGGCGCTTTGAATGCTGGATGGACGAGCGCACCGGGCGGCAGACCGAGCCGGTTTCCTATTTCGAGATTTTCAATGCCACCTGCGAGGTAATCCGCAAAATCCTCCCGGATGCGGTGGTGGGCGGCTGCGGCTTGAAGTGCAACGATGCGGAAATGGGCTCCTTCCTGACGGCGTGGATGCAGGAGCCCTATCAGCCGGATTTCTTCTCCGTCTATTCCTACCCCTATGAACGCTGCGACGTGTCAAACAATATGACCAATTACACCCAGATATCCACCGACAGCCAGTTTTTGAAGCACCAGCTGGCAAATACAAAAAAGCTGATGGGGCAGATTGGCATGAATATCCCGGTCTATGTCACAGAGTGGAACTGCACCGTATCCAGCCGGAACTACCTCAACGATACCTGCTATAAGGGAACCTACCTGCTGAAGAATATCATTGACGTGCTGGGGGAGGCGGATATGCTGGGCTACTGGGCAGGCTCGGATTTGGTCAGCACCTATTATGATTCCAAAAACATTCTAAACGGCTGTCCGGGGCTTCTGACCAAGGATAATATCTGCAAACCTGCCTATTACGCCTACCGCTTTCTCCATCGTATGGGCAATTATCTTGTGGAGACCGGGGATAACTACATTATCACCACCAGCGGACATTTCAGCTATTACATCATCTGCCTGAACTATCACCCCCTGAATTACCGCTACTACCGAAAGGCGGAGAATGAGCATACCGTCAAGGATATTCTGGCGTTATCGGAGCATAATTCCTCCATCCGTATGAATTTCCAACTGGACAACCTGCCCGATGACCGTTATGCCATTAAAACCTCCAACATCAGCCCACACTACGGCAGTGTGCTGGATGAATGGGTGCGCCTGAACACCATGACCAACTTCCGACAGGAGGACATTGACTACCTGAAACGAATCTGCACCCCCCATATGTCCATTCAGGAAATGGACACGGATCACGGTCAGCTCCGGTTTGAGCTGGAACTGGAACCGGAGGAGATTGCACTGATTCACATTTACCACAAATTCTGAGATCAACAGCGTCCCGCCTTCTTTGAGGGCGGGACGCTGTGTCATACAGAGGGCAAAAAACGGCATCGGATTTTTGCCCTTGCTGGAAATGGAATTGGAAGGAGAACAAACAGGATAAAAGCTGATAGACAATCAGCACAAACCAGCCATTTCAGGAGAGGGGAAAGCCTCATAAAATAGAGTCACACCAAGGGAGAAGACAACTTCTTCATCAGAACCGCTTTTCTCATTCGTGGCGTCCAGTGGTCCGGAACATTTGGCCGCAGCTTTGTATGAAAAGCCTGACCAACATCTGGAAAAGAAAGGAACACAAAGATGAACAACGAAAAAAAGCTCTCCTGGGGCAGTATCATCGGCTACGGCTTTGGCGAAGCCGGCACCCAGTTCTCATGGACCCTGATCTCCAACTATCTCACCGTTTTCTACACCGACGTTGTGGGTCTGACCCCGGTGGTCATCTCTACCATCATGCTGATAGCCCGTATCTGGGACGCCATCAACGACCCCATGTTCGGCACCATCGCTGAGCGCCACACCCACACCCGCTGGGGACGCTTCCGCCCCTACATCATGTTCGGCGCCCCCATTCTGGCACTGACCAACTGCCTGACCTTCCTGAATCTGGACATCTCCAACGGCGCCAAGTCCTTCTGGTGCGGTCTGACCTACATCCTCTGCGGCATGGCCTATACCGCTGTGAGCATCTCCGTGGGCTCTCTGGCCAACTGCATGACCACCTCCAACCACGAGCGGGTCACCCTGAACTCCTCCCGTAACATTCTGGGCAACGTGGCGGCCATGATTCTCTCTGCCTGCACCATGCCCATTATCCTCTTCTTCGGCAACGGCTCCACCTCCTCCGGCAAGGGCTACTTTATGGCCGCCCTGATCTTCTCCATCATTTCCATTCCCTGCCTGGCCATCTGCTTCTTCTCCACTCGTGAGACCGTGAAGGTGGAGCTGCCTCCCGCCGAGCAGAAGGGGAATATGCTCTCCTCCATTATGAACTCCCTCAAGGATCACGACTCCCTGATGCTCATCCTCGCCATGGTGCTGGTGCTCACTGCTGTCATGGGCCGTGTGGGTATTATGGCCTACTACTTCATCTACATCTACGCAGACCCCACCATCATCGCCGCCTGCGCCTCCGCTCTGACCTTCGGCATGATTATGCCCGGCTTCTACGCCCCCTTTTTCCTGAACAAGTTCAACAAAAAGACGGTGGGTATGTGGGCATGCTTCCTGATGGCTTTCTTCTGCGTCACCTTCTACTTTGCCGGTGAGGCGCACGCCTCCCTGCCTGTCATGGTGGTGCTCCACTTCCTGTACGGTGCTGTCAACTGCGCGGGCATCACCACCTTCGTGCTCATTGGCGAGATCGTGGACGCCGCATGGCTGCGTACCGGAACCCGCTCTGACGGCGTGATGTACTCCATGGTCTCCTTCGGCACCAAGCTGGGCAACGCCATCGGCGGTTCTGTGGGCATTCTGGCTCTGGGCGCTGTGGGCTTCGTGGCAAACAGCGAGATGAGCGCAGCCACCCTTTCCAATATGGATAAGGTCATCAACTTCGGCCCCGTCGCCATCTTTGTTCTGGCTGGACTCTTCTTTGCCCGGATTCACATGACCAACGCCATTGGCAAGGAGAACGAGCCCAAGGTGCAGGCTATGATGGCTGCTCAGCAGAACGCAGAATAATCCCTGAATAGAAAGATAACCATTACTCCCTTCTCTTTGACGGGCGGCGGCATCTGCCGCCGTCCGTCCCCGTTTCATTCATCAACAGAATTACTCATTCAGAAAGGAAGATTTCTCATGGCACATAAGCTTCAAAACCCCATCATCCCCGGCTTTTACCCTGACCCCTCCATCTGCCGTGTGGGGGAGGACTTCTATCTGGCCTGTTCCAGCTTTGAGCTCTCTCCCGGCGTGCCCATCTTCCACAGCAAGGATCTGGCACACTGGGAGCAGATCAGCTACGCCATCAGCCCGGAAAACGGCTTCAAAATGGATAAAGGCAGCATGGTAGGCGGCGTTATGGCACCCACCCTGCGTTATCACAACGGACTGTTTTATATGCTCAACGCCAACTTTGCGGATAAGGGCAACTACATCGTCACGGCGGAAAATCCCGCGGGCCCATGGTCCATGCCCCACTATCTGGAGGACGTGCCCGGCATTGACGCCTCTATCTTCTTTGACCACGACGGACAGTGCTACATCATGGGTACCGGAAACGTCTGGGACAACGGCGCAGGGGTCATGGAGCGGGGCATCTGGCTGGCAAAGTACGACATTGAGCACTTCAAAATGGCAGGGGAGCCGTTTACGATCTTCAACAGCGCCTTGCGGGTGGGTTCTGCCCCGGAAGCCCCTCACCTGTACCACATCGGGGACTATTACTATCTGATGATCGCCGAGGGCGGCACAGAGCACTACCACGCAGTCATGGTGGCCCGCAGCAAGGAGCTGTTCGCCTTCTACGAGGGCTGCCCCGCCAACCCGGTGCTGACCCATCGCCACATGGGCTTCCGCTCTCCCCTCATCAACATGGGTCACGCTGATTTCGTGGACCTACCTGACGGAAGCTGGTACGCTGTGATGCTGGGCTCCCGGCTCATCGAGGGCAAGTGCAAAAATCTGGGCCGTGAGACCTTCATCTGCCCGGTGGTCTGGGAGCGGGAGTGGCCTCTGTTCAGCCCGGAAACCGGCAAGGTAGAGCTGGAATATGACGCGCCCGCCTGCCTGCCTTGGACGGAATACCCCGCTGAGGAAACCTTTGACGACTTCGACAGCGACAAGCTGGCCCTCTATTGGAACACATGGGGCATCCCTGCAAAGGGCATCGTCTCTGTTGCCGACTCCAAGGTGAAGCTGCGCTGCATCCATCAGTCACTGGCTGACGAACTGGAACCCATGTTCGGCGTGGAGAAAACCGACGACAAGTACGTCTCCGCCCTGCTGCGCCGCCAGCGCAGTGTCAACGCCACCGCTACCTGTCAGATGACCTTTATGCCCAGCGGTACCGAGAGCGCAGGTTTGGCTGTGGTGCAGGCCATGAACCACCAGTATCATCTGGAACGTGCCCTTGTGAATAACAGGCAGGTGCTGCATCTGGTTCGGTACAGCGCCGAGTATCCCTGCCCGCCCTATTTCCCCGGCTTCGCCAGCAAAACCACCGGGGAGGTAGTCGCAGAAGCGGAATGGACAGAGGCGGACATTGTGCTGCAAATCCAAATGGAGGGGGAGACCTTCACCGTCCGCTACGGTGCAGACAAAAACCACCTGACCACCCTCTGTGTGGCAGATGGCAGCCTCATCAACCCGGAGAAGGTGGGCTGCATGGCCGGCACCACCGTGGGCATGTTCGCCAGCGGAAACGGTGCGGATAGCGACAACATTGCAGCCTTTGACTGGTTTGAACTGTATTAAGCGTTGAACCATGAGAAAGCCTCCGCTGGCTGGGAGATTGCCCAGCCAGCGGAGGCCATTCTATTTGTAAGGATATTTTTTCACATCTTTGCAGCGGACTGTTTATGAACCGATAAAACAAGCAGGAATCTCTAAAATTCAGAGTTCCTGCTTGCTTTCTGATTTACTTCTCGCACTCTGCCAGCAGCTTCTTCACCATGGCTACATGGCGGGTGACCTGCTCCACAGCGGGATAGCCGCCCTCGTCCTCAAACTCGGAGACGATATAGCCCTCATAATCGGTGGAGGCCACCACAGGGATGATCTCCTCGTAGGGAATGGCGGGCTCGTGGAGGTTTTCGTCCACATAGTGGAACTTTCCGTGCATCTCGAAGCAGTAGGGGATGATCTTCTTCAAACCCTCCAGCTCTGCTGTGCAGCTCTTGCGGAACTGGACAAAGCCGTACATACTGCTCAGGGTGCTGAACAGCACCGGGTACTTCTGCATGGTGGGCATCATGATCTTCATGGCCTCCTCCTGAGGCACCTCATCATAGCGCAGCTGCGCCATCTGCTCCAGCGCCTCCAGAGGTGCGCCGGCGGCCAGTGCCCGATCCCAGTAGGGCTTGTTGGGGGCGGTGGCAAAGCAGCCAAAGTCAGGCACAAAGCCGATGTACTTGCTGCCTGTCTCCTCGATCACCTTCACATAGTCCAGAATGGGCTGGGTGATGGGGGAGTCGGGGTTGTGAATCTCAATACCCACCTTCACATTGTATGCCTCCGCATAGGGAGCAATCCGCTTCAAACCGTTGGGGGAGAGGAGATACTGCTCCCGCATCACGGTGCAGCCCAGACGGTTGGCGGAGATGATGTCGGTGATGGCACGGGCCACCATCTCGTCCTCAGTGAGATCCCGGTCACGGAGCATACCACGATCCATATTGGCGGCATAGCAGGTGGGGCCGATGCCGTACTTCTCCTTGCACTTGTTGACAAATTCCACGAACGCGTCGGACACATAGGGATAGGAGGGAATCATCTGGGAGGCCACGATTTCGTAGCCCTCAGCGCCCATCTCAGCAGCGGTACGGATGACGCCTTCCAAATCCAGTTCTCCCTTCAGATAGGGGGTACCCAGAGAGAACAGGGTAATACCAGTCTTAATCTTTGCCATGATTCCTTCCCTCCTTAATCGGTGATGGTCAGCGTCTTGCTGCCGCAGCTATCTACAGGCATATACTGGTGGTTGGGGCCGATGGGCATATAGGGAGAGTGGAACATCAGCGTCACATCAATCTTATGCTCCCCCTCAGGCAGCCCACCGGGGTAGAACACACGAATGGTGGCGGGCTCAATCACCTGCCAGAACTCGGTGTAGCACTTGTCAAACTCCACCGGGCTGAACTCCTTCCCGTTGATGCAGAACTTGATCCGCTCCACCGGCACCTCAAAATCGTCTACCTTGACGCCAAATTCATCAATGACGGACAGGAAATGTCCCCGATAGTAGCTCAAACGGATGTCAAACTGATAGCCCATCCGCTTGCCGTCCACATAGTAGTGCTTCAGGCTGTCGCTGACCACTACGTCAACAAAATTCATACGCATTGCAAAAGCCATTTTGTGATTTCCTCCTTTGAAAGATGATTTACTGATTGACTTGAGGGGCTTCCCCTCCTCTTTACAATCCAATCATATCACCTGTGGGCTGACTTCACTTTTCCTGTTTGAACCGGTTTTTCGGCTGTTTTTGCCCTCTGTGGGAGACGGAAATCAACCTGCCTGCACCCAGCGCAAATCGGAGGCGTGTTTTTTGCCTTTCGCGGACAAAACACAGAAAAACGGGAATGTCCCTGCGAAAGAGACATTCCCGTTTGTTGAACCAAGCGTCAGAAGCTGCCGCGTCCGTTGACCGCAGCATCCCCCTCAGTGATCGGCTGCACCACATCCCAGTGCTCGGCCAGCTTTCCGTCCTGAATCCGATAGATGTCCACCACCTTGGCGGAGTGACCGTTGTTGAAACGGCACTGGAAGAATACGGCTACCTTGTCCCCGTCCGCTTCAAACATCTGCTTCACATCCATGTACGGCTCCAATTGAAAGAAGCCCTGACAGAAGCGCTTGAACCCTTCCCGGCCAT
The DNA here is from genome assembly GCA_000421005.1 of Clostridiales bacterium NK3B98. GTDB lineage: Bacteria > Bacillota > Clostridia > Oscillospirales > Oscillospiraceae > Onthomonas. Next base: position 1,494 of record ATWA01000035.1, on the reverse strand, counting down.
CCGCAACCTCAACGCTGTGCTGGATGTAATCCTCTCTCATGTATTCATCCAGACGGCTGAGATCCCTGCCATTGAACACCTCGTCAATGACCTTTCGGACCAATTCCCTGTTTGTCATGCGTACCCCTTTCTTGCGCCGGAAACGCCCACAGCAGGAGCCACAAAGGGACTCCTGCTGCAATTCGTTGGTTTGCTGTTCAATCAGGCCTTATACTCGTCAAAATCATACTTGATGGTGCCGAAGGGAGTCTCCTGCTCCCGGAGAGCGATGCTCTTGGCCATAGCCTTGATCTCGTCAGCGGTCACGCTGCGGCCCAGTGCGCTGGACAGCACCACGCCTTCTGACAGAAATGCGGTCTGCATGGCAATGTAGGGGCTGTCGATGCGGGTCTCGTCGGTGAGCTCGCCACGGAGATAGCTGTACCACTGGAGCTGGTTGTCGTTGTACTTCTCCATCTCGGGATGGATGAGCAGCTCCTGCATGCCGGTCACGTCGTCGATAGCGCAGTCCAGCTTGGTCTCGAAGAGCTGGTTGTTCTCGTCCACGCCGTAGTGAACCAGACGGGGCATCTGAACCGTGCCGCCGCCGATAATCAGGCCGCCCTCTTCACGAGCCATGGGGCCGCCTGTCTGGTCCACATCGATGAACTTCAGGCCGCCCAGAGAGCCGGCGATGAAGCTGGAGCCGATGTCCTCCATGTGGATGGCCCAGTCCTCATAGATGTCCATGCAGATGCCGCCCTTGAAGCGAGCCATGCCCACGCCCAGATCCTCCACGGGAGCGGTGCGGTTGACCAGCTTGTCGATAGCGGGATGGGTCCAGTAGTCGCAGCTCTGGAAGCCGTAGACGCTCTCCAGCTCAGGCATACCCAGCACATACAGCATCTGAGCCAGATGATAAATGCCCAGGTCAAACAGGGGGCCATGGACACCGATCTGGGGGTCGATGAAGTCACGGCTGAAGAAGGGCATATCATAGCCGGGACGACCCTGACGGCGGTGACCCACGCTGCGGGCGTGATAGATCTTGCCCAGCTTGCCCTCGGCAATCATCCGCTTGGCAATGCGGGTCTGGGGGTTGTAAATGGAAGAAATCTGGATGGCCAGCTTCTTGCCGTACTTCTGCTGAGCATCGTACAGAATCTTAGCGTCCGCATAGCTGGCAGCCATGGGCTTCTCGCTGTAGCAGTCGAAGCCTGCTGCCATGACGGCGGTAGCCACGCTGGTGTGCAGGTTGTTGTGTACGCACACTTCAACTTCGTCGATGTCGTCACGCTTGAGCATCTCACGGAAGTCCTGATACAGATCCTTCTCGTCCATGCCGTATTTCTCGCCCCATGCCTTCAGCTTGGCAGCGTCGATTTCAGCGGCAGCAACCACCCGCAGGTTCTGACCACGCTTTTTCAGGTTGTTGATGACAGTCATGTGGCGGTGGGAGATCATGCCGCAGCCGATGATTGCAATGCGAATTTCCTTCATGTTTTTGCTCCTTTC
>ATWA01000034.1 GCA_000421005.1 Clostridiales bacterium NK3B98 | reverse complement strand
ATGCACGGCTTCTATGTGCTGGAGGACAATGTCACCTTTGACCTGATTTTCGATTTCTCTGAGCCCCAGCCCAGAGCATTGGCGGAGAGCATTCGTAAGCAGATGGAGGAAGCCTTCTCGGACTATCAGTTCCACATCAATCTGGACCGGGATTTCAGCGATTAAGGAAGCGCTGAATAAATCTCTCGGATGGATGAGCGAGGATGTTTTTTGTCAGTCGGGGATAAAAGACCGAAGGAATACTGACGTATTTCAAGGGATTTTAGACCCGGATGGCGGAAAACAGACCGCTCAGACGCCGTAGCCTGATTTGTTCAGCGGTTCCTTAAAGCCCTCCCCCGCCCTTTGGCGCAGCTCATCCAACATTTGTACGCAACGCTCTCTGGAGTAGAACCGCTCCAGAGAGTGTATGCTTCTGTGGACGTGGGTTTGCTCCATCCGGTCCGGGGTGAGGGTTTTGCTGTATTCCTCCGGGGTCTGCCCGGTGCGTTGACGGAAGGCGCGGGAAAAATAGCGATAGTCCGAGAAGCCGGAGGCGGTGTAGACATCCACCATCCGCTTCATCCCTGCTGCCATCAGCTTGCAGGCGGCAAAAAACCGCACCGAGTCCACATAGCTCTGGAAGGTCTGGTTCAGCTCCTCCCGCACCAGCCGGGACAGGTAGCTCACCGAGCGCCCCTCCTGCCGGGCAAAGTCAGAGAGCAGCACCTTGCCTGCGTAGTTCTGGTCAACATACTGAATCAGACGAATCAGGGTGGCGTTGCGCCGCTCCATGTCCCGCAGCGCCCCCGGCTCAATGCGTCGGGTGGGGACGCAGGCGAACACCTGATGGAGCAGCAGCGCCGCCTTGCCCAGACAATAGAGGGGGTAGCAGTCCGGGCGACGGAAGTAGGCGTCTGCCACTTCCATCAAAATCTTCCGGGCTTCTGCCCCCTGTTCCCGGCTCCAATGCTCCTCCAGCAGAGGGGAGTCCAGACGAATGCTGTCCATCTCCGGGAAGGTCATCCGAAAGCACTTGGGAGAGATTTGCAGGCAGAGAAAGGTACAGGACTGATCTACCTTCCGAAACTGGTGTATCTGTTCCGGGTTGATGAGCAGCAGTGTGTCCGGCTGCGAGCGCAGTTCACGGGCGCCACAGGTGATGTCCAGCGGCTGGTCAATCACCCAGAGCAGTTCCCATTCCGGGTGGATATGGGCGGTGCGGTAATCCACCGTGTCAAAAAAGACGGTGAGCCCTCCCGCCTGGGTATGGCGGATGATTTCATATTCGTACATGAGTGCATACCTCCCGGAAGTCTATGGGAAAATCATACCGCACAATGGAGGAAAACGCAATTCTTTCCGGCTTTTTCCACAATATTCTCTCTCCCGGTTGACAGTTTTGCCCTGTCATATTATGCTATTTCCTGAACGTTTTATCATGGAGGAAAGAATGAGATGACCCTTCAGTCCCTTTTCAAACCGGTGGATATGACCCAAGGCAACCCGGTGCGGCAAATTATGGTTTTTTCCATTCCCATGCTGCTGGGAAACATCGCCCAGCAGCTTTACAACACGGTTGACAGCATTATCGTCGGTCAGTTTGTGGGCGACAACGCCCTTGCCGCCGTTGGCAGCGCAGGCCCTATTCTCAACCTGATGCTGGTGCTGTTCATCGGTATTTCCGTGGGTGCCAGCATTATGGTGTCCCAGTATTTTGGCGCAAAGCGGTATGACGACCTATCCGCTACCATTGGCTGCTGTATCACAGTGACCGCCGTTTCCTCTCTCATCATCATGGTGGTGGGGCCGCTGATTACCGGGCCGCTGCTGCGGCTGCTGAACACCCCGGAGGCCATTTACGGCTGGTGCTTCCAGTATCTGCTGATTATCTTTCTCACCATCGCTGGGGGCGGGTTTTACAACATTCTCTCCGGTGTGCTGAGAGGGCTGGGGGATTCGGTCGCCCCGCTGATCTATCTGCTCATTGCCACCGGAACCAACATTGTGCTGGACTTGGTCTTTGTGGCCTGTTTCCGCATGGGCGTTGCCGGGGTTGCGCTGGCAACGGGAATTGCTCAGATCATCTCCGCTCTGCTCTCCCTTCGCAAGCTGTTTCGCATGGAGGGGGTTGTCAATCTGAAACGGGAGCACCTGCTCCCGGAGCGAAAGTACACCGTGCGGCTGATTCAGCTGGGACTGCCCACCGGTGTATCTCAGGCGATTTTCTCCGCCTCTCTGGTGGTGGTGCAGTCGCTGACCAACAGCTTTGGAGAGATGTTTATTGCCGCCAATGTCATCGTCATGCGAATCGACGGCTTTGTGATGATGCCCGCCTTTTCCTTTGGCAGCGCCATGACCACCTACGCCGGGCAGAATATCGGCGCAGGTCAGCTTGACCGGGTGACGCAGGGGGCACGTCAGGGTACTCTGGCTGCCATGGGCGTTTCCGCCGTACTCACGGTGCTGATTCTCCTGTTTGGCCGCTATCTCATGGCCATCTTTACCTCTACCGCCGAGCTGATCGAGCTGAGCTACCGGATGATGCGGATTCTCTCGGTGGGGTATATCGCCATGGAGGTGACCCAGTGTCTCTCCGGTATTATGCGTGGCGCAGGAGACACGGTGACGCCTATGTGGATTTCCATGCTCACCTCTGTCTTTCTCCGGATTCCGCTGGCTTACGGCATGGTGGCCATCTCCAAAACGCCGGAGCTGCCTCAGGGGCGGTGCGAGATGATGTTTGTCTCCCTGCTGCTCACATGGACCATCGGCGCACTGGTGACCTTTATCACCTACCGTCTGGGACGGTGGAAACGGCGGATTGTGGCGTAATCTCACAGGAATATACGAACCCCCCGAAGCTGTTGGCAGCTTCGGGGGGTTGTTTTGTAAGCCCAATCAGCAGAAGGGATTCTCAGTGGGATAGGGCAGGCTTGCAGGCTGGTTGTACGCAATATCCTTCACGCCCAGGAACTTGAACACCTCAAACAGGTACTTGCCCACATGGGAGAAGGCCACAGCGCCGTGGTGGGGGTAGCCCTTCTGAATCAGCACATGGCGATAGAAGCGGCCCATCTCCGGGATGGCAAAGACGGCGATACCGCCGAAGGAGCGGGTGGGCACGTCCAAAATCTGCCCCTGTGCAATATAGGAGCGCAGGTCGCCGTTGGAGTCGCACTGGAGACGGTAGAAGGTGATGTCGCTGGCGGCAATGTCTCCCTCCAGCGTGCCACGGGTGAAGTCCGGCTCGCTGCCCGCAGGCTCCAGCAGACGGTGCTGAATGAGCTGGTACTTGATGGCACGGTCGGAGCACATCTTGCACTCCGGGGTATTGCCGCAGTGGAAGCCCATGAAGGTATCGGTGAGCTTGCAGTCGTACTTGCCGCGGATGTCCTCGTCGTAGATGTACTGAGGCACGGAGTTGTTGATGTCCAGCAGAGTCACGGTGTCATAGCTGACGCACATACCGATATACTCGCTGAGCGCGCCGTACACGTCCACCTCGCAGGACACGGGGATGCCCCGGCTCACCAGACGGGAGTTCACATAGCAGGGCTCAAAGCCAAACTGAGAGGGGAAGGCCGGCCAGCACTTGTCGGCAAATGCCACATACTTCCGGCTGCCCTTGTGCTCCTCCGCCCAGTCCAGCAGGGTCAGCTCGAACTGTGCCATGCGGCGGTTCAGGTCGGAATAGTACCGTCCCTCGCCCATCTCGCCTACCATGTCGGCGCAGACAGACTCAATGCGGGGATCGTTCTCATGCTTCTGATAGGCCACCAGCAGATCCAGCTCGGAGTTCTCCTCAATCTCCACGCCGATGTCATACAGACCCTTGATAGGTGCGTTGCAGGCGAAGAAGTCCTGAGGACGAGGGCCGAAGGTGATAATCTTCAGGTTGCTCACGCCGATAATGGCACGAGCCACCGGCACAAAGTCGGCGATCATTTTGCAGATGTCCTCTGCGGTTCCCACAGGGTACTCGGGGATATAGCCCTTGAGGTGACGCATACCCAGATTGTAGGAGCAGTTGAGCATGCCGCAATAAGCGTCGCCACGGCCGTTGATCATGTCGCCGTCGCCCTCGGCAGCCGCCACATACATGACAGGGCCGTCAAAGTGCTTTGCAATCAGGGTCTCCGGGGTCTCCGGGCCGAAGTTGCCAAGGAAAACCACCAGTGCGTTGCAATCGGCGGCCTTCACTTTCTCCACCGCCTTGAGCATATCCTGCTCGTTTTCTACGGTGGTGGGGCAGTTATAAATCTCCCCCTTGTACGCCTTGACGATGTTCTCCCGGCGCTGAGTGGACAGGGCAATGGGGAAGCAGTCACGGCTGACGGCGATGATGCCCAGCTTGACCTCGGGGATGTTGTTTCCTAACATGGTTTTTCCTCCTTAGCGATGTATTCAGATCAGATTTGAAATGTCAATGTTTTCGCCCTTTAAGCCAATGACCGCACCGTTCTTTGCCTCCTCGCTGTCCGGATGCGCCAGCAGCCACTTATTCCGGGCGGTAAGCAGGGTGTCCTCCCGGGTGATGGGGGTAATGTCCGGCTTTTCCGTGTTGGTGCCATAGGGCAGAGCGACCATCACCTTGAAGCCTTTGGCGGGGTCGGTGTAGCAGGGGGCATAGTGCAGGGTGGTGGCGAACACCTCCACCAACACGCCGGCAGGCACTCGGAACGCCTTGACCTTGGATGTGTCAAACTTGCCATCCTCATCAATCTGCTCCTGCTTACCCAGCAGCAGGATAAAATCCTCTGTTCCCAGGTTAAACTCGCTGTCCCTGTGGTATTCCAGACAGTTGAGCTTGGTGTTGTAGCCATTGCACCAGCCGAGCTGCACCGGCATGCCGCCGAAGAAATGCTCGCTCATCTCAAGCATGGCGGGAAGCTCCTGCAAAGTGGGATCCTCCGGCACATATTCGGTGCCTTCTGCGGGCATACGGGTCTGACGAAGACCCTCCATCAGCTCATGGGTGTTATAACTCTGATTCACCTGTCCGTACAGGCGAAAGGCAGGATCAAAAACGGATAGAATCTCCATTACAGCGGCTCCTTCCCTGTTGTATTTGTTTTCTGATTTGTATTATATCATTTCAATGTTGTTTTTCTGTGCTGCTTAGGTACGATCCATTAGACTATTTTGCTCTCAGACTGCCAAACAAAAATGGCAGCAGCCTGAGAGCAAAGAAGCAGTTATTCTTTGTCGGTCACGATGGAAATACTCACCGTCACCAGAAGAAGGAACTGGTAGAACAGGAATGGCATTATGCTCATGCTGGTAATCCCCGCCAGAGAGCTTGCCACCAGAAGCTGTGCGCCGTAAGGAATGATACCCTGTGCGATGCAGGAGAATGTATCCAGCAGAGAGGCGGTTTTCTTGGGGCTGATTTGATACTCCCGGCTGATTTCCTTTGCAATGGGTGCCGCCAGCACAATGGCTACTGTGTTATTTGCGGTTGCAATATCCATCAGCAGGGTGAGCAGACCAACGCCGAACATACCGCCCTTTTTGGAGTTGGAATGCTTGCGAATGAAGGCAAGGATTGCAGCAAAACCTCCGTTCTCCTTCATCAGTGCGCCGATAGACGCCACCAGAATGGTGACGATCATGGTCTCAAACATACCGGAAGCGCCATTTCCCATGGAGCTGAATGCACTGGCAATGGTCAGCGACCCGGTTGCCATACCCACTGCAAAAAACAGCACCACGCCGGAGCATAGCACCAGAAACACGTTGACCCCGCAAATCGCCGCCACCAGAACCACAAAGTAGGGCAGCGCCTGCCAGATGTTGTATTCAAACTGGCCGATTTCTGCCACGCCGCCCCGGAGGGACAGCACCACCAGCAGCACCATGGTCAGCAGCGCCGCAGGCAGGGCAATCTTGAAGTTTGCCCGGAATTTGTCCTTCATCTGCGCTCCCTGGGTTTTGGTGGCCGCAATGGTGGTATCAGAGACAAAGGAAAGGTTGTCGCCAAACATAGCTCCGCCTACCACGGTACCAATGCACAGGGGTAGATGCACTCCGGTACTGGCTGCAATGGGGACTGCGATGGGGACCAGAACGGATACCGTTCCCACGCTGGTGCCCATTGCCATGGAAATCAGGCAGGCAATCAGGAACAATCCCGGAACTGCAAAGCGGGCGGGGATGATGCTGAGCAGCAGATTGGCAGTGCTGGATGCGCCCCCTGCCGCACTGGCAATACCGCTGAACGCCCCCGCCACCAGAAAGATGAACAGCATAATCGTGATGTTGTCGTCCCCGATGCCCTGGGCACAGATGTGAATTTTCTCGTCAAAGGTCAATTCCCTGTTTTGCATCAGGGCTACAATCAGGGCAATCACAAAGGCGATCACCACTGACATCACATAGAAGCCCATCCCATCCTCAACTGGATTGATGTACTCATAGTAAATTCCATTTCCCAGATACAATGCCAAAAACACCAGAATCGGGACCAGTGCCATACCATTTGGCTTTTTCTCGTTCAACGCAGTTCCTTCTCTCTAAAAAATCAGCACCTCTCAGCAGTTCGTTGGCTGGCAGAGGTGCTGTGGTGATTTGTTTCGTCCAAAAGAGTACCTATTCTCACGCAATAACCGCTAAATCATTTGCGGAAGTGGGGTTGATTACGGTGCTTTCTCGCATCGGACAGTCACTCTGTGCTGGCCGCCGATGGTGCAGGTAAACAGGGTAAGCGGATAGGTTCCGTCGGTCATTTCCTCCACTTGGAACGGTTCAAGCACTTCCACCAGAGCGACCGTATAGTGAAACTCATTGCCGTCAGCGTCGGTGAAGTTCACCGGATCTCCCCGCTGGAGCATACCGATCAGGCCAAAATGGCGCTGATAGTTGTGGGCTGCGATCACCATGTTGTCCTGATAGATGGAGCCTGTGTAGTAGCATGGCGCAATTTTCAGGTTTTCCCGGTTCAATTCCGCCGCAATCGGAAGCTCCAATTCCAGAGAGGGTATGGACAGATAGCCCAGATACTCTTTTCCACCGATTTCCATGACTGGCATATCACGGTCAGGATTAATCAGGTAATCGGGTATTTCAAACTCCTCCGGATCTTCCTCCGCGTCCTCCTCCAACGCCTCAGCCGCAATCTGCTGCGCCTCTACTCGAGTGAGCAGTTCATTTAGCGTTTCCTCAGACCGGGCACCTGCGTGGCGGTCGTTGCGGATATTCGCCAGAGCCCAAAACAGGGCTGCCGCTAACAGCAGCAGCCCTATGGTGAGAAACACATCGGCTGCGTTCAAACGCGCCCGAGATTTCTTATTCATGTCGGCCAATTCTCCGAATCATCGCACTAACCAGAACAAGAACAGCTCCGCCCAATGCCATCGCTGCCACAGGCCACCACATCTGACCCGTCTGAGGCAGCTTGCCTTCCTTGGCAGGGGTTTCCGGTTTGGGCTGCACTGTCTTAACTTCCTTGTAAGTGTTGGTCACAATGAAGGTATTGCCCTCCTGCTGCGTCTGTACGCTATAGCCAGGGCAGTAACCCTCCTGTACACTCCACTCATGGGTCCGGTCCAGTCCGGTCCATTCATGGCTCCACTGGTTCGCCTGATTCAACGTCACCTTTGCATAGGTCTTGTGATCCCGCAGCAAATAGACGGTGATCTCCTCAGGCCGCTGGGACTCATATCCCTTGTCATCCCATACCTTGACCACTTTACGTTTCAGCGTATCCCCTTCCACAGGCTTACCGCTGATTTTCGGCGTAGCAGTTACGGTATGTCCCTCCCGTTGCGGGTCAATGCCGGCCTCCGTCAGTGCAACACAGAAAGCGGATGCGTGATAGAGCATTCCATCCTGCTCATGCTGCTCCATGACCACCAAATACACGCCACTATCCAAGTTCTGAAACACTGCCTTGCCTTTGGCGTCACTGTCAGCGGTGGCCAGAGGTGCAATCTCCTCCGTATCGGCATAACCGCTTAATGTTGTGCCTAAGGAAGCCCACTGCGACTGATCCTGACCATTCATGTCCACAGGCGCATTTGTAAAATCACCAGCCAATGTGAAATAGGGCTTCTTGGCATGGGCGTCAGCCACATAATAGAGGTGGTAGGTTACGCCTTCCAGCATACTTCCTTCGCACTTACTTTGCAGCACCAAGTTCCACTGGTCGGCATTCTCAGACGCATAACCCTGCAACGGCAGAAGGAGTAGAGCGCAGACGGCCAGTATGAACTTCGAAAGCCACCTTTTGGTGATTGATCTCATTCTATTACCCCTTCTTCTTCCTGACTCTGCTGCTGGTCATAATAAACACCGCAACAGTCATCAACACGATAATCACGCCAAACAGCACCGCCGCTACAAAATACGGTTCAATCCGTACAGCTTCGGCTGCGATTATCACTTCTTCTGTTTTTTCTTCTATGCCAGTCCGATGCCCACGGACAATCAGCCGATGGCTGTTGACGCCGTAGGGCGTACAGGTGACCAGCGTACAATAATCTCTTCCCGCAACCGGCACCAAATCCTCCACATCACGGGGCAGAACGGTGCGGATCTGGTCTACTTCGTAGGCAAGCACTTCATTCAGCACCCTGATGTAAAATACATCTCCGGTTTGAAGCTGGGGAAGATCGCTGAACAGCCTTGCTGTCGACAACCCTCTGTGACCGCTGAGGACACAGTGGGTTCCAACGCCTCCCACAGGTAAGCTGGTCCACTCCAAATGCCCCACGCCCACCTGAAGCACTTCCGGCTCTGTGCCGTGGTAGATTGGCAGCAGCACATTAATCTTCGGAATCTCCAAATACCCCATCACATGAAGACCGGAGACATCCAGGATGGACTTATACTCCTCCAGCATATCAGGGGGAAGCATATGTCCTCTGACCTCAGAGAGCTTACGATTAAACTCCCGTGCCGCCTGCCACTGTTGGGTATAGGTTTCCTCGTCAATTTCAGATACGCTCTCGTCGTATTTAACGATCAGCTTGGAGGAATGACGCATATTCCAAAGATTGGAGATCTCCGGGTACAGAACCAGTCCCAGTCCGATCAACGGGATTAGTATCAAAACGAGTTTCAGGGTTCGTTTTTTAGTCATTCTGTTTATCCAACTGTTTCCGTGGAGGTTGGAGATTCCACCAACCTCCACGCGTGCGGATCACTCCGCTCAGCGCTCCATGCGCCGCTTGGTCACAAGCAGAATGCCTCCGCCAACCAGCATCAGGCCGCCAATGACATAGATCAGAGTGGTTCCAGCGCCGCCGGTTTCAGGAAGGATTGCACCTGCTTCGTTGACCACTGTACCGGTGAGCAGACCGTTGATGGCACCGTTTGCCATCTCGGTGGTCAGTACCGTGTTGCCGCCTTCTTTGGCAGACAGAGAGGTCAGCACAAGCTGCTGAGGATCCTGCGTGTGATCGGCAGCCACAGTAAAGGTAATGTCGTCAGCGGTGTTATATCCCTTGGGCGTGTAAGCCTCATGGAGCTTATACTCGCCGTCATCAATGCCCGTCCAGGTGAAGGTCGTCAGGTTCTGAACACCGTTCTCGCCGCCCAGCGTGCTGATGGGTTCATAGTTGCCAGTGGCCTGATTCTTCTTGGACAGGGTAAAGGCTGCGCCGGGCAGAGCGTTGCCGCTTTCGTCGGTCTTATTGATCACAATGCTGTATGTATAAACGATGACTTCATCCACAGGAGTGTTGCTGGTGGGATGTACATCCTGAGAGTTGCCAGAACCGCTCTTATTGGGGTTGTTGGAGAACTCCAGATAACAGTCGTTGGGGTTACCGGCACTGCCCAGAACCGCATTGCTGTTCAGTGTGGCGGTGTACTCCACAGCCACCACCTGACCCTGACTTACAGAGACGGTCTGGCCGTTTCCGTTTTTCAGCAGGGACTTAATGTCATTGCAGGCGAAGGTCAGCGTGCTGCTGCCATTGGTATTCTTGGTGCAGCTTGCGGTGAAGCCGGTGACTTCCGTGTCGCCCACATAGAACTTGGCATCCTCGTTGTAGGTGAGACCCTGAGAAAGAGTGTCGTGGAAAATGGCCTTGTAGGTATCAAACTTATCAATCTTACCCAGCGTAGCAGTCAGACGGAAGGGAACTGCGTCACCGATGTCATGGTCAGCAGTGTCCTGCCAGCCGCTCATGTTGGCATCAGTAGAGTCATTGATATCCTTCAGCTTCTTCTCAAAGGTGGGAGAGGTTGCCTTCACTTCCACAGTGGCAGGACCTTCCTTGGATACCGCCAAAACTGCCAGGTTTTTGGTACCATTGGTCTGATTGGACTCATCCACAATCAGGTAATAACCGGGCTGAAGCACAGTGGTGCCGCTGGTGAACGCAACGCCGCTGCCGCTGACAATATTCGCCAGTGCCAGCTTGGCGAAGGTCTCTGCGTCCTCCTCGTGGGCATCCAAAATCTTGGCTACGTCAATGGCGGTGGCCGCATCGGTGTAGTGCGCACCGATGGTGGGGTCGTTTTTCAGAGCAGTGAGCATTGCGTTGGCGTTGATGCTGTCAGTGCTCCACTTCACATTACCCAGCTTGCCGTCATTTGCCTGAGATGCCGTAAAGATCTGGTAGGATTTGTAGGACGCATCCTCTGCAAATGCTGATACAGTCATCACACCGACCAGCATAACCAAAGCCAGGAGCAGCGCCAGCGTCTTCTTGAGTGCTTTCATGTTCTTCTTCCTTTCCTTTTGCTGAATTTACTGAATGCTCAGTGATTATATGAATACTGCGTCTTATTGGATTTCAAATATTGTTCTTTGATCTTTCTGGATGGCATTTCGGCGATCAATCCTCCTTCTTTTTGAGGAATGAGCCAACCGCTCCCACAATCATAGACATGAATCCGCCAAACTGCATGGTCTGAAGTCCGTGTCCGCCTGTTTCAGGCAGCTCATAGGGCTCGTAGCCGTTATAGAGCCGCTGGGGCACCTGATACTCCACATAGTCTTCAACGACTCCGGCATTCGTTCTGAGCGTCCAATCGTTCAGGCACTTGACAGTAATTCCGCTGTCCTCCAGTGTCTTCACTGCCTCCGGCGTTTCGTCCTTATGGGTTGCATAGAAGTAAATCTCTTCGTTGCAGAGCGCATAGCCGTAAGGCGCTTCGATCTCCCGAATCACATAGGGTACATCCTCATGTAAATCCAGAATTTCGGAGCCAAACCAAATCTCGTCTACCTCGGCACCGGGTACATAGGTATCCTCCGCCATGTCAGAATCAAATTCCACAGAGTAAATCACTCTCTTGTTATGACTATCGGTGTCGCCGTCGGTATAGGAACGGCCAACCAACTGGCCAGTTGCGGCTTCATAAATGCCAAACACTGCGCCCTTGTCGGGGTTATTGCCCTCGTAGATTTTTTCCAGTGAAATCTTAAAGGACGCGCCTCTTGCATCCATATAATCGTCGCTGCTGAAGAGATTAAAGCCCACTGCCTTTTTGATATTCGCTCCGTGAATGGAGGCGACATTATTGGACAGGCTCTCCTCGCCTCCCTCTACCGCCTTGACGTTATACCGGATCTCATACATATAGCTGCCCGGCTCGAGAATGGTCGCAGTGAATTTCTTTTCACTGTCAAAGGACAACGTATAGTCCGTATTCTCCTGCAGCTCAGTACCGGTGTCATCCCCGTCCGTCTTGCGTACAATGGTCACTCCGCCATCCAGCTCCGCATTTTCCATTGCATCTTCGATCTGAAGGGGGGTGTCACCCAAGTCCAGCCCAATATCGTTCACGGTGAGGACAAACTGCTTATCCTGACCCACATAGTTCTTTCGAATCAGTTGATTCAGGTTCTTTACTGTGGACGGTGCGCTGCTGCTGTTGTCATGGTTGTTTCTGATTGTGGCATTGTTGATAATATTGTTGGCATCCGTATCGCTGTACAGATCCCTTGCATATGTGTCCAGATACTCCACCGTCAGCGTCGCATCATCCAGTACCTGCCAGCAGGCGCACCAGCCATCATAGCTGACAGGCTGCTCGGACACCAGATGTCTGCTGCTATGCTCTGTACGGTTGAGCAGCCACAAAACGCCGTCATCGTCCAGATAATAGGCGATCTTTTCGCTGGCATCCTGATAGACCTGATCAATGGAATAAATCTGCCGGTTATCAATCTTGACCACCAGACTGTTAGCATTTTCCTTGAAACCGCTGTACCGTGTGGAGCCCATGCTGGTGGTATCTTCCAGGTGGTACGATGTATCAAACAGCGTAGCGGCGTGAGGAACGACGGATGTAATGGTGTAGCGGTAGGCCAGCTGTTCAGGCACCAGCTCGCCCTGTTTTTCAATCCCGCCCAGCAGTGTTTCATTTCGTGTGCCTCTGGCTTCACCGCCCAGCGTCAGTTCACTGGTAGTGCCACCCACAGATCGGAACAGGAAAATATACCCGTTACTGGCGCTTCGCAGGACTTTCATCTGCGTGGGGCTGGATTCACGAATGGTGGTCCAGCTTTCCGCATACTTTTCCAGCTGCTTGCCACCTGCGAACAGCACCAAACCGGGCTCATCCAGCTCATAATAGTAGACAAAGGGTATCTTGTCATACCTGACCAGATTGTTGGGATACGCAGTTACCGTCAGCGCATAAGACAGCGCTTCGCTGGAGCTGCTGGCCAATCCGGACGGAATGGTAATCTCTTCGTCATCGCTGATCTTGGCTTTGAGTTCAAAGGTGATATTATCACTTCCAACTCTTTCCGCCAGCTTCTGAACCCGATCTCCTGCTTCAACCGCATCGAGGACTTCCTGGGGGATATCTGTTGCCTGCAGGAAAGGAGCAAACATGGCATCCTCGCTGGTGGTCATCTCGTCAGCCTTTTGTTCCTCCGGAGGAATTTCTTCAGCAGGCTTCTCTGCCTCCTGAGGATCATCGACAGTCTGCGACTGATCCTCCGTCTCCTCCGTCTGCTCCGGATCCTGAGCAACGGACTCCTCAGACTCCTCCGGAATCTCCTCAGGCTGATCCGTATCTGTCAGAGCATCCTCATTCTCCGGCTGCTCTGCGTCTTCCGTCAGCTGCTCCTGATCCTGTTGCTCCCCGTCAGCGAGCTCTTCTGTCTCGTCTACGTTCTCTGAAGGGCTGCCCAGATCATCCGGTGCAGTATCCTCCAATGTGCCATCCTCTTCAGGAGAATCCAACTGCTCCGCCTCGCTCTGGGTCTGCTTTACCTGCTCCACTGGCAAACACGCCGCAGTATGGCGATGCTGCTCAAGGGTGCAGACCAGCTTGCCGTTCACAAAGCAGCGCTCACCATGGGTATGCTCATAGTCAAAGCCGCAGGTGTATTCGCTCTGGGCACTTTCTTCCGGTGCGAGACAGTGCTCATCATGCTGGTGCTCCTGCAGCTCACAGGTCAACTTTTGAGCGCCGCTTTCCTCCGTGGTGTAGCACGCCTGTGTGTGGATATGTTCCTCCAGACCACAGATGTAGTCACCCTCCATGGTGATAGCAGGCAAAACCATGGCGTAGGTCGTCACAACCACCACAATGCACCCCAGCATCAACAGCAGCCTGAAAACCAGTTCCTGTCTCTTCTGCACTCCCAGAAGGTCAGATATTCTTTGTTCCATGCTCTTTTTCATACTCTTACCCTACCTGTCCAATGCGGCCCAGAGGCCAAATCCGAAAGACGACTTTTCCTACCAACTGATCCTGTCCAATAAAACCCATTGCTTTGTTTCTGCTGTCCAACGAGGTGCTTCGCCGGTCTCCCAGCACAAAATACTGTTCCTGTGGCACCTCAAGAGGCAGCTCTATATCACACTCACCAAGAGCGTGTTCAACAAGATAGGGCTCGTCCAGCGGCTTTCCGTCCACAGAGACAATTCCTTCCTCGTTGATGTCAATCATTTCACCGGGCAATCCGATCACTCGTTTGACCAGCAGCTTGTTGCCGAAATAATAGGCCACCAGCTCTCCCCGATCCGGGTTTTTGGCGCTGATGGACACCACATAATCCCCTTCTACAAGAGTGGGATTCATGGAAGATCCATAAATTTCCAATACCGGCAGCCATACCATAGCCACCAGCACCGCCAGTGCCGCAACTACAATCAGCACCGAAACTGTGTTAAGCAGCGTTCGGCGGTATTCCTGCTGGTATTTGGTTCGCTCCAGCTCCCCTCTCAGCAATTCAAGGGAAGGCTTCTCAATGTTCTTTCTCTTTTCCATCCATTTCTCCCGGCCTGTAAGCAAGCCGGCCTTTACGCCCGTCTTCTTCTGAGCTGCTCTGCCATGAGACAAAAGCCAACGCCCAGTGAAGCAAGCCACAGGCATCCCTGCCAGTTCTGACCCGTCTGGGGCAGCTTCTCCCCTTCCGCCTGTCCTGTTTCTCCGGCATCGGGGACGACTACCACAACGATCTCGTCGCCGAAAACCTTCGCCATGCCGTTGACATCGTAGTCGCTTTCCAGCCGAATGTCAAGCTCATTCGTGGGGCAGCTGTCCTGCCAGCTATCCTTCCACAGGTTGTCTTCCCCAAGCTCCAGCGTTACCACTTCTTCGCTTCCATGAAGGACGGAGACGCTCACGTCATGGGGCGTTTCCTGTCCCCAATCCAGGCGAATCTGATGGGTGTATTTCGTCTCAGAAAGTTCCGTATTCAGCCCGGCGTCCCCATTTTCCGATGATGAGGTTCCATTTCCTTCCTCTCGCGGAAGTTGATTCTCCCCTTGAGAATCTGTCTGGCTGCTGTCAGGTTCTTTTTTCTCTGTGATTTGCTGCGCTGGCTGCTGAAACAGCCCCGAATCATCTCCGGAAAGTGTCCCGGAATGTCTCATTGCAGCGAGGGAAGCTCCCCCGCCCATTGCCAGCAGTACCGCTAGTGAAAGAGCAAGTCCTTCCGCCCTGCGTCTCTGACGCCGGGCACCCTTTATCTTCTCTTCCAGCAGGGTATACAGCTCATTCATTGTCATGTCCTACACCCTCTGAGGGCACTGATCTCAGCCCTTACGCCTGTTCCTCAGTTTCCTCCTCAGTGTCCTCATTCATAGAAGGATTCAGCATGCTCTGGGTTTCCCGGCCAATGTTCACATTGGAAAGCTCAAAGGCAGTTTGCTGCAGCACATTCACATCCTGCTGAATATTCCGCAGCACCTGAGAGCGGGTCTCCCCCAGCCGGGAGAGCAGCATATCATACTTGTTACGCTCCCTGCGGTAGACAGAGCCGACTGCCTCGATCTCCGCATTGGTCTCATCAATGCGCCGCTTGCATTCTTCTTCCGCATTCTGAATGATCTTGTCTGCCTCGGCATCTGCCTCGCTGCGCCAGCGTTCCCCTTCCTCTTTTGCATCGGCAAGGATCTTTCCCGCCTCATCTTGCGCCCGGTTGTGGATCTCTTCGCTGTCCTGATTGGCCTGTGCGACGATTTCCTCGGCCTC
The DNA here is from genome assembly GCA_000421005.1 of Clostridiales bacterium NK3B98. GTDB lineage: Bacteria > Bacillota > Clostridia > Oscillospirales > Oscillospiraceae > Onthomonas. Next base: position 10,806 of record ATWA01000034.1, on the reverse strand, counting down.
AGTCTGCGCCTGAGCGATGATCCGCTCCCGGTCAGCCTGAGCCGCCTGCATTTTCTCGTCCAGCGCTGCCAGCTCTGCCTCGCACTTGGCGCTGCACTCGTCCAGCTTGCTCTGCGCCTCCTGTCTCGTGGCGTCTGCCGCAGCATTTGCCTCGTCAATAATCTCCTTGCGCTTCCGGTTGGCATCCAGATAAATCTCTTCCAGCGTTTCCCGCTCAAAGTCGTTCCACTCGCTGCTCTCCCGGGCAATGCTCAACTTCTCATTGAGATCATTATTCTCTTCCCGAAGCTCATTGATCTGCTGGCGAAGTGCGTCCAGATCCTCCATCTGCTGGCGCTCCGACTGCGAGGCAGCAGCCTCCATGGCCTTTTTCTCCGCCTCCAGCTGGGCGATGCTGTCCTTCTGCTGTGCAATAACTTCTTCTTTCTGAGCCAGCCGCTCCTTCAGCTGCTCATTTTCCCGTTCCAGTACAGAAATCGCCCGCTTCATAGAGTCATATTCCCGCTCCGTGGCGGAAACGGTGCGCTGAAGAATCTCCTGCTCATTCCGGGCGTTGCGCAGCTCGTTCTTCATGCTTTCCAGCTCTGACGCAGGAGCGCTCATTGCCTCTCTGGCCTGTGCCAGCTCCTGTTCTGCCGTCTCCACGCTGTGGCGAAGGGATTCATTCTCCTGCTCCAGCGCTTCCCGAGCCTGCTGCACGCCGTCCTTCTCCTCACTAAGCTGACGAAGCTGCTCCTGAGCCTTGTTCAGTTCCTCCCGAACTTCATCGACGGAGTGATCTGCGTTTTCCTTGCGGAGGCGCGCATTTTCCTCATCCAGCTCCTGAACCCGGGTGCGCATCTGGTTATTTGTCTGCCGGAGTTCCTCCATCTGCACACCAATCTTGCGCTTCCATTCGTCGTCCGCTGCGTCAGGATTGCTGCCGGCCTCCTCCAGACGCTGGCTCAGCTCATCCCGTTCCTCCACCACTGCGGTATACTCCTGATTGAAGATGGCAACCAGCTCCCGCATTCTCTTGTAAGCATCTTCCTGATCTACGCCACCCACAACAGCCTTTTTAAACCGGATGGACCGGATATACTCCGCTACGCGCTCCTGACCCTTCTGATTGTTCTGTACGTTGGTGCTCATAAACTGCCTCCTATATCTATCTTGCATCTGCTGGCTGTTTTCATTCAGCGCAGCCTGTTTTTCTTTTTCATCTGGGCGAATGCGTCATTAAACAGATCCCCCAGACCGTCATCCGGTGCCGGGGTACGTTTTTCGGCTCTGCGCCGCCCCTCTTTGCGTACAGGTTCCTCCTGCTGTTCCTGGTGCTCCGCCTGTGGCTCCGGTTCTGGCTCCACCGCAGGAGCAGATGCGTACTGCTCTGCCTGACTGATGATCTCCTGCGCCTGCATCTGCGCATTTTGTACGATCAATGCTGCCTTTTTATTGGCCGCTTCCAGCACTGCGCCACAGCGCTTATACGCCTGCTCCACATTGTCCAGATACTGAGCTGCAGCCTGATCGGCAGAATCAAACACACGGTTCAGCGCGAGAGCCGCATCAGCAATGGAACCAGCCTTAGCAATGGCAATTGTCTTATTCTCCAGTTTTTCCTCCAACTCATCCAAAGCGTTCTGCAGTTCTTCGTTTTCTTCCATCTGTTCGATCAGAAGCTGGATCAATGCGGCTCTGTTTAGCTTGCGCAAATCCCTGTCTGTCATTCTCTTACTCCGTTCAAATGATTCTCTCTAGTCTACGGCATATTCCGCAAGGAGTCTCAGCAGCCCCTTCACAGCTTCAGAGAGAGTGGAAAAACCCTCCATACCGATTTGCCACTCGTTATAGCACTCCATTTTCCGCTTGTCTACCTTTTTTGTAGGAAATCGTAGTTATTGTTAACCCACAGGTTTTCCTTCAAATCCGTAACGACTTTGTTCCACAAAACAGCCTCTCCCTGTAGGAGAGGCTGTGGATTATTCGGTGATATGCTCGTGATTGTTAATATGATCGGTACAGTAGCAGTGATACCCGGAACATTTTGAGCAGTATCGGAATTCCAGATCCGGGAACTCCGTGTCCGTTCTGCCGCAAATGTCGCATTTATGGGTGTAATCCCGGCGCTTCAAATCCCGGGCGGCTTTCTTGAACTGGATCACATTCTCCTGCCGTGAGTGCTGAGCCTGTCCCCTCAGCCGACGCACCTGATACATCAGCTCCGGCCAGAAGAAGATGAGGTAATTCAGCACGGCCATAATGACCGCCACCAAACCGCCTAAGTCCAAGGTGAGGATTGCCTGAATGACACCCAGACCCAGCACAGCGCCGTCCACCCACGCAATCCACTTTGCCTTCACCGGGATAAAGAAGAACAGCAGAAACTGTACATCCGGAAACAGGGTGGCAAACGCCAGAAACATGGTCATGTCCAGATAGCGGCTGCTGGCATAGCCGGTCACTAGACCGGAGAGAAGAGTCAGCGCCCAGCCCAGTATATAATATAAGGTGAATTTCCCGGTTCCCCACTCCCGTTCCAGACTGGTGCCGATAAACCAGAGGAAATACATGGCAATCAGGAAGGAGAACAGCCCCTGTCCCCAAGAGGTGAACAGAAAGGTCACCGCCCGCCAGACCTGTCCCTGCAAAATCAGCGCCCGGTCAAATTCCAGCAGGCTGGATACCGCCACCCGGGAGTAGCTCACATAGTCCAGCAGATACACCAGAATATTGCCGCCCAGCAGGTAGAAAATCAGGTTGGGAATGCCGAAACGGGGGTGGCTGTAACAGAATCGGTCGATCATTTGGTTTAATTTATTCACGGAAAAGCCTCCTTGGCCATGATTACGTCAGCTATTATAACCCCGGAACAGGATTACGTCTACAAAAAAAGTGTAAATGAACAGGAACGCATCTGTCAGCCCAGCTCCCAGCGGATGGCCTCTTCCCCGTTCTCCACAAGGAATTGATTGACCCGGCTGAAGGGCTTTGACCCAAAGAAGCCCCGGCGGGCGGACAGGGGGCTGGGGTGGGCGCTTTTGATCACCAGCCGGGGGAAGGGGCTTTCCAAAATGCCCGCCTGATCTCCCTTTTTCCCGGCGTTTCCGCCCCAGAGTATGAAGGCAATGGGCTTGCTCTGGTCTTGCAGCTTTTTCAGCAGGGCAGCCGTAAACCGCTCCCAGCCCCAGCCCTTGTGACTGTTGGCCTCCCCTGCATAGACGGTGAGGGCGTCATTGAGCAGCAGCACCCCCTGCTCCGCCCATGGAATCAGGCTGCCGGTCTCCGCAGGGGGGATGCCCAAATCTGTCTCCATCTCCTTGTAGATATTCCGCAGAGAGCGGGGTACTGCCACGCCGGGACGGACAGAAAACGCCAATCCGTGGGCCTGCCCCGCACCGGGATAGGGATCCTGCCCCAGAATGACACAGCGCACCTGTTCCGGCGGGGTAAGGCGCAGGGCGGTAAAAAGGTCTTCTCGGGGGGGATAAACCGTCTTGTCTCCCCGGTAGGCTGCCTCCACCCGCCGCTCCAGTCCCATGCACCATGGGGTGCTCAGGGTATCCTCCATCAGCACGCCCCATGCGCCAAGTTCCTCTCTCCAACTGCTCATATTTTCCTCCTCGTTGACTTTCTCCCCTCTATGCTGGTATACTTGTCCAAACAAAGAGGAAAGAGAGAACATGATGAAACTATTCGACCTGGACGGCACTCTGCTGGACTCCAACGGGCTTTGGCGGCAGATCGATGTGGATTTTCTTGCCAAGCGGGGCATTGCGTGGTCTGAGGCATACAACCAAGGGGTCATTCACGCCATCTTCCCCACCGCAGCCCGGTTTACCAAAGAATTTTGCCAGCTTAGCGAAACCCCGGAGGAAATCATGGCAGAGTGGCTGAGCATGGCCAAAGAGGGCTATGCCCACACACTGAACGCCAAACCGGGGGCGCTGGATTATCTGTCGCAATGCGCCGGGGCGGGAGAGACTTTGGCGCTGTTTACCAGCGCAGAGCCGGAGCTGTGTCAGGCCGCACTCACCGGGCGGGGCTTTGACCGGTATCTGACCCAGGTGGTCTACGCCCGTGACCTGAATATGGAAAAGCGCTCTCCCGCCGCTTTCCGGGAGTGCGCCCGGCTATTGGGGACAGCTCCCAACGAGATCACCTTTTTCGACGACTCTCCGGTATCCTGCAAGGGAGCGCTGGAGGCAGGGTTCACGGTAATCGGGGTCTATGACAAGGCCTTTTCCGCCGCAGAGCGGGAGATGCGGATGATGTGCCACGGGTATATCCGCTCGTTTGAGGAGCTGCTCACTGCCCACTCCTGACAGGGCGGTTTATCACTTGACCCGTCAGGCATCTCATATGCCTGTCAGGTCGAAGGAGGGAATATACTCGCTCTGGGCGGCCTCCACCCCCTGGGTAAAGCCTTCCAGCCCCAGATTCTCCATATAGGTCTGGGCAGAGCGAATCTCTCCCTTACGCAGTCTGCGGTTCAGCTCCGGAAATTCCTCCGCCACCCGCCCCCACGGAAGGTACTGGCTCATCAGGGAGAACAGCACCGTTTTAGGCGGAAAGGTCTCTGCCACCCAGTCCATCACCGCCTTGGCGGCGGCGGCTTTGCCGGGGAGAATCAAATGCCGGATGACCACGCCGCTTTTCAGCAGCCCGTCCTCCATCACATACGCCCCCCGTTGGCGCACCATCTCCACAATGGCAGCTTTTGCCGTCTCCACATAGTCCGGGGCGTTGGAATAGCGGAGGGCATCGGCGTTTTCCGCATATTTCAGGTCGGGCAGATAGATGTCCACCCGTCCCTCCAAGCTGCGCAGCGTCTCTATGCGCTCATATCCGCCACAGTTGTACACCACCGGAACTCCCAGCGGTTTATCCAGCACGGAGCGCACCACATGGGCGTAGTGGGTGGGGGTGACAAAGTTGATATTGTGGGCTCCCTGCGCCACCAAATCCTCGCAGATTTCCCGCACCCGCTCCACGGTGATTTGTTTCCCGAACCTTCCAGCACTGATGACATCGTTTTGGCAGAACACGCACTGGAGATTGCACCCGGAGAAGAACACCGCTCCGGAGCCTTTTGTGCCGGAGATGGGCGGCTCCTCCCAGAAGTGGAGCGCCCCTCTCGCCGCCACCGGCAGGGCAGGCATGGCGCAAAAGCCCCCCGCCTGTTCCGCTCCCCGCAGGGCATGACACCTGCGGGGACACAGGTCACAGAGAAAGCTGTTCATATCCGTCCTCCAATCTGGCCTGTACCGTCTTTTGGAAGGGTGCAAAGGCATTGGGTACGGCGTACCGCTCCCGCAGCTCGGTGCTGTCCGCCCACACCCAGCCTGCGGGCAGGGTATCGCCTGAGAGCTCCACCACAACCCCCTCCATGTGCCACTCGATATGGGTGAAGATGTGTTTTCCTGTTCCGGCGCTGTCCATACGTTCCACCGGGAGGGACCACGGAAGGCCGCCCTCCCCTTTTAAGTAGTTGGGATACTCCCAGAGGGAGGCCAGCAATCCCCTGCCCGGGCGCTGACGCAGTGCCACCTTATTCCCATAAAAAATGAGACACACCACCCGCTGTTCCACACGGCGGGATTTTTTCGGGGCTTTTACCGGGATGCAGTGGGTTTTTCCCTGCAAGTGGGCGACGCATTGAGCGGAAAGCGGGCATTTGTCGCACTGTGGCGCGCCATTGGGCAGGCAGACCAGCGCTCCCAACTCCATCAGCGCCTGATTGAACTGTCCGGGAAAATCCAGCGGGATCACCTGAGACAGCCGCTCACGAATCGCCGCCTTCGTCTCCGGTTTGGTGATGTCCGACTGGTCCCCGGTGAGCCGGGTAATCACCCGCAGCACGTTTCCGTCTACTGCCGGAACCGCCTCTCCAAAGGCGATGGATGCAATCGCCCCGGCGGTGTAGTCCCCCACCCCCGCCAGCTTGGTCAATTCCTCATACCGGGGCGGGAACACTCCGTCATATTCGTCCATGATCTGCCGGGCTGCTTTTTGCAGGTTTCTGGCCCGGTTGTAGTAACCCAGCCCCTGCCACAGCTTGAACAACTGCTCCTCACTCACCTGAGAGAGCGCCTCCACCGTGGGAAGCGCCTCCATAAACCGGGCAAAATAGCCCAGCACCGCCGCCACCCGGGTCTGTTGCAGCATGATTTCCGAAACCCAGACCTTGTAGGGCTGAGGGTCGCTGCGCCATGGCAGGGTGCGCTGATGATCCCGAAACCAGTCCAGCAGAGGGAATACCATATTCTGCAAATGTTCACACCCTCTGTCCACGCCCTACACCCCTTTCTCGTCCCACATTATACCTGTACCTCGTCCAAAATGCAAACCCCCTCCCCGCCTTGACAAGCCCCCGGTGGGAAGGGTAGAATAGGGGAATCAAAAGTATGATGTGGGAAGGAGGCGGAATTATGGGGTTTTCCAGCTTGGCGTATGACCTGATGAAGGCACATCCCCGGCTTCGTCTCACCCTGCGCCGGGGACTTCGCACCGCCAAAGCCGCCGGGTATCACCTCCGCACCGCCGGGACTACTCCCGACCCCCATACCATTCTCTTTTGCTCCTACCATGGAAAAAGCGCCGCCTGCTCGCCCAGAGCCATTTATGACCGGCTGCTGACCCTCCCGGAGTACCGGGATTTTCAATTTGTGTGGGCAGTGGAGCACCCGGAGCGGTTCTCCGAACTGGCTGAAAGCCCCCGCACTACCCTCGTTCCCTTCGGCTCCGCCGCTTTTGAGCGGGCGATGGCCGGGGCAAAATACTGGATTTTTAACATCACTCTGCCGGAGCATATCACCCCCCGGCAGGATCAGGTCTACCTTCAATGCTGGCACGGCACCCCTCTCAAACGGCTGGGCTTTGACATTGCGGAGACGGACAACGCCATGAACTCCATTGCGGAGATCCACCGGAAATACCGGCTGGAAGGGGAAAAGGTGGACTATTTTCTCTCCCCCTCTCCCTTTGCCTCCGCCTGTTTCCGCTCGGCATGGCAGCTGGAGCGCTGGGGCAAGGGGGACGCCATTCTGGAGGTGGGCTATCCCCGCAACGACGCACTGGTAAACCCTCCCCCCGATGCAGGGGAGGCGGTTCGCCGCCGTTTGGGCATCCCTCAGGGCAAGCGGGTGCTGCTCTACGCCCCCACCTTCCGGGACGATCAGCACATCTCCGGCAGCGGGTACGCCTATACCCCGGCTGTGGACTTTACCGCCCTGCGTCAGACGCTGGGTGAGGAATATGTCATTCTGTTTCGCGCCCACTATCTGGTGGCCTCTCACTTCGACTTTGCCGCCTATGAGGGATTTGTTATGGACGTGTCCGGCGTGGAGCAGATCAACGACCTATATCTGGCCGCTGATCTGATGCTCACCGACTATTCCAGCACCATGTTCGACTTTGCGGTGCTGCGCCGGTCCATTTTGTTTTATATGTACGATCTGGAGCAGTACCGGGATCATCTCCGGGGCTTCTATTTCGATCTGAACCAGCTCCCCGGCCCCATCCTCACCCGCCCGGAACAGCTCATTCCCGCCATACGGGACAGCGAGCATTTTGTCTGGGATCAGCGCTGGGAGGCGTTTCGCAACCGCTTCGCCCCGCTGGAAGATGGCAACGCCGCCCTGCGGGTGATACAAACTGTGATACAGGAGGAACCGTCATGAGCATCAAAGACACCCTTCGCTCCAGGATGGACCGTACCTCTCCCCTGTTTCGGGTCATTTACGCCCTATACAAACGTCTGGTGCGTCTGCTCTATCTGTTTTGCCGCGCCTACACCCCCATGGACGAGCATCTGGTGCTGTTTGAGGCGTTTCAGGGCAGGCAGTACACCTGCTCCCCCAAGGCGATGTATCAGCAAATGATGGCAGACCCTGCCTACAAGGACTATCACTTCATCTGGGCGCTGACGGAGGATGCCGAGAAACGGAATCATCTGGCAAACGCCCGGACAAAGGTGGTTCGCTACAACTCCCGGGCCCACAAGCTGGCCTGTGCCAAAGCCAAGTACATCGTCACCAACTCTATGCCTCTGGGCTTTTTCCGTCCCCGGCAGGGTCAGCATTTGGTGGAGACATGGCATGGCACACCGCTGAAGCGTCTGGGCTGTGACATTGCGGTGGACAGCAACAGCGTCAACACTGCCGACGAGATTCACGCCCGTTACCGGGAGCGGGTGGCGAAAATCACCGACTTTCTCTCTCCCTCGGACTTCTATACGGAAAAGCTCACCTCCGCCTTTGATTTGTCCGGGGCCGGGCGGCACGTGCGGATGATTCAGCAGGGCTACCCCAGAAACGATTTCCTCTCCACCTTTTCAGAGGCAGATGTCCATGCCATCAAAGCCCGGCTGGGCGTCCCGGAGGGAAAAAAGGTGATTCTATACGCCCCCACCTTCCGGGATAACCAAAAGCTGGACAAGGCTTACTCCTACTCCTTCACCTTGGAGATGGATTTTGACCATCTGCTAAAGCGGCTGGGGGAGGAATATGTGGTGCTGTTTCGCCCCCATTACTTTATCGCCGACCACTTCGACTTTCAGCGCTATCAGGGCAAGGTCATCAATGTGGCTGGGGTGGACGATGTCAACGAGGTATATGTCATCTCGGATATGCTTATCACCGATTATTCCAGTGTCTTCTTTGACTATGCCATTCTGAAACGCCCCATTCTCCTGTTCATGTACGATTTGGAGCTGTATCAGGGAAAGCTCCGGGATTTCTACATCGACCTGAACCAACTGCCCTTCCCCATTGTGCTGGAGCAGGAGGAATTGGAACAGCAAATCATCGACGCCTTCCACGGAGACTTCTCCTTTGACGAAGGCTATCGGCGCTTCAATGAGACCTACACCCCCATGGACGACGGCAACGCCAGTGCCCGGGTGCTGCATGAACTGATTCCCAACCCCTGAACTGCACAAATGGACATCAAACCCGCTGCGACGAAAAATGTCGCAGCGGGTTTCCTTTACGATTTTGCCTGTATTCTGTCACGATACACGCTCCACTGATAGCTCACCAGATAGTCACTGAGCCCTTCCCGAGGGACGTATACCATGGCAGCGGTGCCTTCCAGCAAGCCCTGACCCACACTCACCTGAGAAGGGGCTTTCTGTTCCAGCACAATTTTCCTCAGATGGGGGCATCCGGCAAAAGCGCCGTCCCCGATTTGGGCAATTCCCACCGGAAGCACCACCTGTTCCAGCACCTCGCTGTCCAGCACCCCGGCTCTCAGCGTCTCCACCGGGCAGTCATGCCAAATGGCAGGCACGGTGAGAATACGCCGGTTCTCTCCCTCCTGCGTCAGTCCGGTTAGAACGGCAACGCCTTCCCGAATCTCTCCGGTGAAGCAGTCTCCGTCTCCCGTCTCCCTGCCCTGCGCCCCGTTTTCAAGGACAGGCATCACCGGAAGAGCAATTTCCGTGGGGCTGCTATCCCCCAGCATGGCCTTGCAATCACGAATCAGGATGCGGGTAAAAACCTGTTTCCCTGGGGCATTGAGGTGGAAATTGGTATCAAAAAACCATCCGGCATCCAGAACGCACTCCGCCGGGTCACCGATGACCGGGCAATGGAGCTGCCCTTGCAGCCAGTCAAAGTATTCATCGGGGTAGCTGTCCGGCTCTACGGCGGCGGCATTCACAGGCGGGAAATGATACCAGACCGTGACCCCCTGTTCCGCCAGTGCGTCCACATAATCGTTCACCAGCGTCACCCACTCCTGGGTGGCAAGTCCGGTTGCGAAGGAGATGGGCGTGTTGCTGTCCCACCCTCCTGGCATGGTATTGGCATGGCACAGGGGGGATACCACATCTCCATAGCCGTCAAAGGAAGCGTGGGTGTAGACCCCCTCCCCTTTGGGCGGCGTTTTGTCCAGCACATAGCCCAGTTTTCGGGCGGCAAAGTCCGGAAAGGATGGAGCAAGTGCTTTCCAGTCTCGGGCGGACAGGTCACGGAGCAAGTCAAAATGTCCGTCCAACGCCTGCCACAGGGTTTCTCCCCCCACATAGTCAGAGAGAGACTGCGCCTGCTGCTCTGGGCAGAGAACCACAATATCTCCCTCCCGCAGCCGGGGCTGGCTCAGCTCCAGCATCACAGGCGTGCCAAGGGCGGCATACAGCCCGAAGTTCACCGGGGTATAGGCGGGAAGCTGGTCTTTCAGCACAGCCGAATCCACCCCGAAGGCAACGGCGCTGCCTCCCACCACCACCAGCCGCTGCCCCGGCGCTTCCTCTAACCGCCGGCATTTGTCAGCAAGGGCGGCGGGAAAGGTATCCCCATACTGGGCAGGCAGGGCAAAGCCCCACCCCAGCAGAATAGCCGGCGCGGCAAGGAGGAAAAGTATGGTAATGATGATATGTGCATTTCGTCTCATATTCATGAACATTTTTCAGAATAACGCTAGGGAAGCGCTGAATAAATCTCTCGGATGGATGAACGAGGATGTTTTTCGTCAGCCAGGGATAAAAGACCGCAGGAATACTGACGTATTTCAAGGGATTTTAGACCCGGATGGCGGAAAACAGACCGCTCAGACGCCGTAGCCTGATTTGTTCAGCGGTTCCCTAGAATTGAAAATAGAGGAAGACGCTCTCTCCGCCCCCGGAGAGCAGCAGATGGCTGAACAGCGCACCCATTGCCAGCAGGAAGCACCGCAGTGCCCAGAGGTATTTGCTCTCCTCCCGGTCATCCCTCTGCCGCCTGTCCAACAGCAGCAGACACAGCGCCCCCGCCGCTGCGGTCAGTCCCCCTGTCCCGGTAAGACCGGTAAGGCGGAGGGCAGCGGACAGTCCCGACGGGCTCCACC
>ATWA01000033.1 GCA_000421005.1 Clostridiales bacterium NK3B98 | reverse complement strand
ATGTCAAGGCATCGGCTGACGCATCGCTGCAAGCGGCCTTGACATAGCCTGCTGTGTATGCAATGGGTAAAGAAACGGGATGCAAGCATCCCTCTCCACAAAAGTGGCTCAGTACCAGTGCTACCCATTCTTCAATCCCACACAAAAAGTGATTGAGCCAAAAGAAATAATAACACTCACGCTTACGATGCTTCCAAATATTGATTTGGAGGTATATACAGTATAATACTCACAGTCTCCTTCACATTTCCTTCTTTGGTTTCATGAGGTGTTTATCATTGCGGGGAATTTACAATTTCAAGCGCTATTTTGCAATATGTCCAGCATAGAACCGTTTATGATAGCATACAAAGAATCCATCATCAGGAGGATGCATCATGGGCTTTTCACAGGACTTTCTTTGGGGCGCGGCCAGCGCGGCCTATCAGATCGAGGGCGCATACGACGAAGACGGCAAGGGGCCGAGCATCTGGGACGCCCTCTCGGACGGACATATCGCCCATGGAGACAGCGGCAGAATCGCCTGTGACCACTACCACCGCTTCCGGGAGGATGTGGCGCTGATGAAGAAGATGGGCCTCAAGGCCTATCGCTTTTCCGTCAGCTGGCCCCGGGTGATGCCGGAGGAAGGCAAGGTCAACAAGAAGGGGCTGGACTTCTACCGCCAGCTGGTGGACGAGCTTCTCTCCGCGGGCATCACGCCGCTGGTCACGCTCTACCACTGGGATCTGCCGCTGTGGGTTCACGAGAAGGGTGGCTGGCTCTCCGACTCGGTCAGCGAGGATTTTGCGGCCTTTGCCTCCGTGGTGGTGGAAGCCCTGTCGGATAAGGTGTCCTATTGGATGACCTTTAACGAGGGCACCTCCTTCATCGGCGAGGGCTATCTGCACGGCACCCACGCTCCCTTTGAGAGCGTCCCGGCAGGGAGCGTCGAAGAAGAGGAAACGGTGCTGCGCCTGAGCAAAAACCTGCTGCTTGCCCACGCCAGGGCGGCCCGCGTGATCCGGGAAACGGCGATCCTGCCGCCTCAGATCGGCATCGCCACGGACAGCACACTGTATATGCCGGAATCCGAGAGCGTGACCGACATCGAAGCGGCGCGGGCAAAGACCTTTGCTGGCGAGCTCAATCATTACTATCTCAACTGGTGGCTCGACCCCATCCAGAAGGGCGAAGCGCACCCGCGCCTGCGGGAAATGCTCTCGGATGCAGAGCTGGCACTGATCCATGAGCCGCTGGATTTCTTAGGCTGGAACTGCTATCTTGCCAGCAATTACAACGACGGCACCGATGGAAAGCCCTGGCCGGGGATGCCCAGGACCAACATGCGCTGGGCAGTGACGCCGGACGCGCTCTATTGGGGTGTGCGCTTCATCCACGAGCGCTATGGGCTGCCGATCATCATCTCGGAAAACGGCGTGGCGATCATCGACTTCAAAATGGACGATGGCCGCGTCCACGATCCCCAGCGCATCCAGTTTATGAAGTGGTATCTGCGGGGACTGAAGCGAGCGGCGGACGAGGGCTATCCGGTGAAGGGCTACATGGTCTGGTCGATCATGGATAACCTGGAATGGGCTCACGGCTTTGACAAGCGCTTCGGCCTGATCTATGTGGACTTCCGCACCCAGGAGCGGACTTTAAAAGACTCTGCCTACTGGTATGCGGAGCTCATTCGGACAAACGGCGAGAGCCTGTAAAAGCAGCAGCACCCCGGTCAGCTTGACCGGGGTGCTTCGCTTTCAGTTGGCTTTTCGGTTTTGCTTGCGGAACTGCATCGGCGTCAGACCGAACTGCTTTTTGAACAAGTTCTGGAAATAGGATTGGCTGGAATAGCCGAGATACGCGCTGATCTCCGCGAGGCTCCGATCACCGTAGACAAGCAGATCACATGCCTCCTCCAGCTTGCATTTGGTGATATAGTCGCCCACGCTCATACCCAGCTCCGCCTTGAAGCGCCGCATGAGGTAAGAACTGCTGCGGTGGATCTCCTCGGCCACGTCCTCTACGCCGATGGGCATGTTGGTGTGGCTCTGGATATAGGTCATGCAGCGGTAGATCTCCGCCGATACGCCCTCGGGGAGCTTGGCCGCGCCGCAGCGAGCACAAAAATCCATCAGCATCACATACTGCAGCCGGTGTACGTCCTCGATGGTCTGCATCTGCTCGCACTCCAGCGTGTAGAGATCCGAGAGCTGATAGGCGCGCTCCGCGTCGAGCCCGCCGGGGATCGCGGCCAGCACGCAGACCTTGGACGCCAGACCGATCAGCGTGTTCTTGGCCTGGCGCAGCGGTGTGTGGGCCAACTTGCCCTCGGAGGGAAAAGATCGGGTCTGCTCCAGGAAGCGCTGCAGCCGATTCAGATCGCCCTGCTGGATGTGGTGGTACAGCTCCTTTTCAAAGGCATAGGAGCTGCGGCTTTCTTCGTTCTCCTTGGCGTCAATGGCGGTCTCGGTCAAGCGCTGGCTGCGGCTTGCTTCGTTCTGCTCTTCCTCCGCGTAGAAGTCCTCCACCTTTGACTCTTTGCCGTTGAATACCAGATGCAGCAGCAAAAGCAAACGAACAAAGCGCGCGTGGGAGTTGATCGGGATACCGTATATCAGCTCCGCCACAGCCTCCTGATAGGCAGGAGGCGTTTTTGTCTCTTCATAATACTCGTGCAGCAGCTTTTCTGTGACCGGCGCGGTAAAGACCGGCCCCAGAAACAGGTCGACTCCGCGCCCCTCAAGTCGCACATGGCCATACTCCAAATCGGGATTGATGGCGGTAAACTCCGGATTGCGATCCGGGTCATAGACCGGCCAACTGTCCTGCGGCTCGAGCCCCAACAACTCCGACAGGGCAGAGTAGCGCAGAACCCCCTCCTGATACAGCACGGTCGGGATCCCGGTGGTGGCATAGAACTGGCGGCAAAAGGCGATATAGTCCATGGTCGCACTTCCTTCCTGCAACCAGTATAAAACGCCGCAAAAGAAATAACAAGCGGAAATTTACAATTCCGGGTGTGATTTTGCAATAAGAAAACCGCCGCTTTTGGTACAGTAAGCTCAAGAAAAGAACTTAACTACCATAGGAGGAACGATCATGAAACAGAATATCCGGATTTCCCCCGTCGAGCCGAACTGCGGTGCACTGGATTTCTCCCACCTGCTGGACGCCCCGGCCGGCTGCCACGGCTTCGTGCGTGTGAAGAATGGCCATTTCTATTTTGAGGACGGCAAGCGTGCCCGTTTCCTGGGCTTCAACATCGCCACCCGCTCCAACACTCCGACCCACGAGGATGCGGAGAAACTGGCCGAGCGCTTTGCCAGCATGGGCGTGAACGTGATCCGCCTCCACGCGGCCGACGCCCCCATCGGAGAGGGCGCCGGCAACTGGTCCAGCTGCAGGGAGGCCCCGCTGCTGGATTATGACAAGGGCACCACCCGCGTCTTCAACCCCGAGGGTCTGGATCGCTTCGACTATCTCTTTGCCAAGCTCAAGGAGAAAGGTATCTATCTGCACATCGATCTGATCGTGGCCCGCGCTTTCCCGGAGGGCGACGGTCTGGAGTACCCCGGCTCCGTTCCCGCCTGCATGAAGCGCTACCCCATGTACAACACACGGCTCATCGAGCTGCAGAAGGAATACGCCCGGGAGCTGCTCTGCCATGTGAACCCCTACACCGGCCTTGCCCTCAAGGACGATCCGGCGGTCATCACCGTGCAGATGAACAACGAGGAGAGCGCCATCAAGGGGAACACCGGCGCGGACGCGGGCGAGGAGATGAAGCCCTATCGGGACGAGGTTTCCCGCCGCTTCGGGGACTTTCTGCTGATGAAGTACCATAGCCGCGAGGAGATGAAAAAGGCCTGGACCCACGAGGGCGTCTGCTCTCTGGGCGAGGACGAGGATCCGGCTAAGGGTACTGTCCGCGGCATTGAGGGCGGTTTCTATCAGTCCGTGAACGAACCCATGGGCGACTGGACCGCTGCCGAAGGCCCGGCCCGCTACGCCGACTGGATGGAGTTCGGCTCGAGGATGAACCGCGCCTTCTACCAGGATATGAAGGACTATCTCATTTCCCTGGGCGTAAAGGTCCCCATCGTGGCCAGCAACCTCATGGCCGGGGCGGCGGACGTGTACGGCCACACGGACGGCGATCTGATGGAGAACAACACCTACTTCAACCACCCGCTGCTGCCCGTGCAGAACGACACCTACATGGTCTACGGCCCGGCGGAGTATGTCAGCACGAACCCCCTCACCGTGCAGCGCGGCATCGGCTCCATGGGCACCACGCTTCTGAGCCTGGCCTCCGTCGCCATCGTGCAGGGCAAGCCCTTCATGCTCTCGGAGTGGAACGAATACGGTCTGCACCCCTTCCACTCCACCGCCTTTGTCCACACCGTGGCCTATGCCTGCCTCAACGACTGGGACGGGCTGATCCTCTACAACTACAACACCTCCGAGCACCCGGAGGACGAGCCGGCCGACGGCATCCTCACGATTTTCGACTCTTACAACGACCCGGCCCTGATCGCCCAGTGGGGCTTCATGGCTACCGTGTTCTTCAAAGGCCTGGTCTCCCCGGCGAAAAATCGGGTGGACGTGGTCTACACCCAGAACGACTGGAAGACCCTGCCGAACTTCCACGCCATGCCCATGTGCTCCCTGCCCTATCTGACCGCCTTCCGCAACGTCTTCCTGGACGGCGGCGAGCGCTATGAGGGCGACGCGGATGTGGCCATCAACGCCGGCTTCTTCAACGGCGGCGATCTGCGGGACGCGAAGCACGGCGTGTACTACGCCTGGTCCCCCTACCGGGACGCCAAGCGGAAGTATCTCAATGAAAACCGCCTCAAGGACGCGGCGAAAAACACCGATGAAATTCAGCCCGGCGTCCATCTGGGCGAGCAGGCCATGGTCTTTGACAATATCGCGGAGATCGCAAACTACGGCGACTACCGGCAGTTCACCTCCCTCATGGACAAGGCCATGAACCAATGGGGGCTGCTCGATGAAGATCGCGGCTATGTGGACGGCAAGCTGATCTCCGACACCGGCGAGATCTGCTTTGACCCTGACCACGCCCGCTTCTCGGTCCGCAGCGACAAGTGCGGCTATTTCAGCGGCGCGCCGGAAGCGGAAACGGTTCTGTCCGATCGCGTGAGCGTCAGGGCCGCCAACGAGCGTATTTCTCTCGCTCTGCTGCCCCGGGACGCGGAGGCACTGGCCGACGCCCATGATTTTCTGCTGGTTGCTATCGGCACCACCGGCACGGACGCCGAGAGCTTCACCCCCGGTCCGGAGTTGATGCCCGGATTGCAGTTCACCATGGTGCGCAAGGACGGCAGGCTCTACGCCGAGACCCTGGAAGGTAGTCTCTTTGTTAAGGCCAACAAGGCCAAGCTCACCGTTCTTGACCCTGTGGGATGCGAGCTGGGCGAGGTCAAGGGCGAGAGCCGGGACGGAGGCGTGATCTTCAACATGCTGGGCGACCTGCCCGGCGTGCAGTACCGGCTTGTGATGGAGGATTGATATGACGAACGAAACCGGGCCTCTCGGCAAGGCCGTATTCGAATTTACCGAACATAACAGCGCCTGCGTCATCCGCAATCCGGAGACCCCGCGCTACTGGTACAACTACCTCTGGAACGAGTTGGGCTACTGCGCCCAAATCTCCCAGATCGGGCACGGGCGCAGCTATTACCTGAACGAAAAGGCCGACATGTGCATGCTCAACCGGGACGCGGCGCGGTACGTGTATCTCCGGGATGAGCAGAGCGGCGAGAGCTGGAACCTGGGCTTCGGCCCGCTGTGTGAGAGCGTGGAGGACTACATCTGCACCCACGCCATCGGTTATAGCTCGATCCGCTCCCACCGAGACGGCATTGCGGCGGAGTGGCGGACCTTTGTGCCCACCGATCTCACCGGCGAGTGCTGGACGCTGTGGCTGGAGAATACCGGCGACAGCCCCCGGATGCTCAGCGTGTTTCCCACGGTGAGCTTTTCCCTGGACGGCTTCTCCCACCCCCGCTACTACGAGATGTACCGCAGCATCGAGACCTCGTTTGACGAAAAGCTGAACGGCGTCTATTGCCGCTCTGCCCATCCCTTCGCGCCCCACAGGCGCTATAACGGGTACCTCAGCTCCTCCGAGCCGGTCTTTGCCTTTGACGGCGATCTGACCGCTTTCTTCGGCTCTCTCAGCACTCAGACCGAGACGGACGCGGCTTCCTCCGCCCGGTATCAGCGGCCCAAGCGGCTGCTCTCCGGCGAGAATTGCTCGAACTCCGACGGGGCGCTCTTCATCCCCGGGGCGGTGCTGCAGCACAAGCTGAGCCTGCTGCCCGGCGAGCGGAGGGAGATCCGTCTGGTCTTCGGTGTGGCGGAATCTCTTGAAGAAGCACGGGAAGCCGCCGCCATGTACACGACAGAGGACGCGCAGAGCGCCGCACTCAAAAAGGCCGAGGCGGCCTACCGGGAGAAGTACGCGGCGCTTTCCGTGCAGACACCGGACGAAAAGCTGAACCGGATCATGAACCTGTGGCTGAAAAAGCAGGTGGACTTCTGCATCGTGGGCAAGAAGGGCGTGCGGGACAATCTGCAGATCGCCGTGGCGCTCTTAAACTACCGCCCGGAGAAAGCGAAGGCGGAGATCCTCGAATGCCTGCGCCACCAGTTCCGGGACGGCCATGCGGTGCTGACCTGGTATCCCTACGACGACACCCGCTATTCCGACCAGCCCTTCTGGATCATCTGGGCAGTGTGCCAGCTACTCAAGGAGACCGGCGACAAAAGCATCCTCGATCTGTCCATCGCGTGGCAGGACGGCGGCGAAGCCTCTGCCCTCGACCATGTAAAGGCCGCGGTGCGGCGGTTGCTGGACGACCGGGGCAGAAACGGCCTCGTCCGCATCTACTTTGCCGACTGGAACGACGCGCTGAACATCCCGCCAGAGGAAGAAGCGGAATCCGTTATGCTCTCCGAGCAGTTCTGTCTGGCGCTCAGCGAGCTGAAAGCGCTGATGCGCTGGATCGGAGATGAGAAATACGCCGCATTCTGTCAGAAGTCCTATGACGAGATGAAGGCCGCCATCAACCGCGCGGCCTGGGACGGTGCCTGGTACTGCCGGGCGCTGGCTCCTACCGAGAGTATCGGCTCCAAGGATTCGAGCGGCAGCAAGATCTACTTAAACGCCCAGACCTGGGCCGTGCTGGGAGATGTGGTGCCCGAAGACCGGCTTTCCGCTTTGCTCTCCGCCGTGGACGGTCTGGAACGGGACTTCGGCTTTCCGCTGAACAATCCTCCGTACCAGTGCTACGATCCCATGGCAGGGCGCATGTCCGGCATGCTGCCGGGGCTGTTTGAAAACGGCGGGGTCTACTGCCACGCCAGCGCCTTCAAGATCCTGATGGACTGCGCTCTGGGGCGAGGGGACGAGGCGCTGCGGACGCTCAAAAAGATCATGCCAGACAGTGAGAAAAACCCCTCCGCCCGGTCCGGCGCAGAGCCTTACGTCTTCACCAACTGCTATTCCACCCATCCCAAGTATTACGGCCGATCCTATCAGTCCTGGACCACCGGCACCTCGGCCTGGAGCCTGATGGGTCTGTACGAGGGCATTCTCGGCGTGAAGCGGGACTATGCGGGCCTGCGGATCGAGCCCGCTTTTCCAAGCGATTGGGAGCATGCGGAGATGACAAGACGCTTTCGCGGCACGGACTATGTCATCCGCTATCGCCGCACGGGCGAGGCAGGCATCACCGTGGATGGCAAGCAGTTCAAAGGAACACTTCTGCCCGATTTTCGGGACGGGAAAACCCATCAGATAGAAGTGCATATTTGACGCGATCTTACAATTTCGGGCGGGATTTCGCAATAAAACCGCACAGAAATCCCGTACAATGGGTACACAAGGAAGAGAAAAACAAATACAATAAATCAAATGGGAGGAAGCAACATGGCAAAGGTCAGGAAGGAATACGACGCCGAAGGCGTCAAGCTCACGATGCGCACGCGGGATTATCTCGCGGACATGAGCGGCCAGCTGGCGCTGGGCATCATGGGCAACCTGGTGGGTCAGATGACCTACTTCTACACCGACAAGGTCGGTATGGCCGTCGGTGCGGTCGGCGTGGTCATGGCCATCGCCAAGACCATCGACGCCTTCACAGACGTGATCTTCGGCAACATCATCGACCATTCCCGCGGCGGCAACAAAAAGTATTTCCGCTGGATGATCGCCCTGGCAATCCCGGCTGCGGCCATCGTGGCGCTGATGTTCACGGTTCCGAAGAATGTGGCCAGCGGCGTGCAGGTCGCCTACGCTTTGGCGACGAACCTGCTGCTGACAGCGGTGATCTACACCATGATCGCCACGCCCTTCTCTGCCGTTATGGTCGTGCGGACGAAATCCAACAGCGAGCGCAGCAGTATGGGCGTGTTCCGTGCGGTGGGCAACTACGGCGCCGGCATGATCATCGCCATCGCCACCATCCCCGTAACCAATATGCTGGGCGGCACCCAGGACGCCTGGATCAAGTACGGCGTCGTGCTCGCCCTGGCGGTCCTGCTCCTGTTCCTGATCTGCTGGCTCAACGGCCACAAGGCCGCCTTCACCCGTGAAGAAGAGGGCGCAAACGGCGCTCCCGCCGAGCCCGAAGAGGAGCCCGTTCCCTTTGCCCCCGCCATGAGCATGCTCTTCAAGAACAAGTACTGGGTCATCGTCCTGCTCTTTAACCTGATCACTGCGATCACCAACGGTATCGTCGGCTCTGCCGGCACCTATTACTGCAAGTGGATCTTCGGCAACGACAATCTGGTCGCCCTGCTTGGCGCCGTCGGCCTTGTGGCCACGGTCATCGGCTTTATTCTCTCCAAGCCCATCATCAGCAAGCTGGGCGTGACCAGGACAGTCTCCGTCGGCTGCCTGGGAGCCGCGCTGATGGCCGGGATCCGCTGCTTTGCCCCCGCCAATTTCTATCTCTACGTGGGCACCTCTCTGATCGGCAGCTTCGTGCAGATCCCGCTCATGTGCCTCTACGGCGTGCTGCTGGCCATGGCGGTGGACTACAACGAATGGAAGTACGATAAGAAGCTGGTCGCCATGTCCTCCGGCGCCATCGGCTTCGGCAACAAGGTCGGCAGCGGCCTTGGGTCTCTGCTGCTCAGCGCCTTCCTGGTGATCGGCGCCTATGACGCGACCCTGGCGGTCGCCAGCCAGTCCATGCGCTGGTCCATCTATGGCTTTTCCAACTATCTGCCGCTGGTCATCAATCTGCTGATGTACTTCATCTTCCGCGGCTTCGACCTGGAGCAGAAGCTGCCGCAGATGCGTGCGGAAGTGGAAGCCCGCAAGGCCGGAAAGTCGGCAGAGTAATCACAAATTCACAGGGAGGGATCGATATGCTTTGCATCGACGAGATCCGGATCGAGCACGCGCTTGGCCTGGTCGTCACAGACAATCCGCAGCCCCGATTCTCCTTCTCCCTCACAAACGACCGGAGAGAGTCTTCTCTCCGGTCTGCCCATATTTTTGTCGGGGATTGGAGAATGGAAGTGATCAACCAGTGCTGCACGGTCTACAACGGCCCGGCGTTAAAACCGCTGCGTGTTTACCCGGTACGTGTGATCGCCGTGGACGACGCCGGGGAGACAGCGGAGGCGGAAACGTCTTTTCAGACCGGTCGCCTGGACCTGCCTTGGCAGGCCTCCTGGATCAGCGACCCGGACTTTCACGTGGAGAGTCCGAATTCTCCCGCGCCCATGGCCTTCCGCCGCCGCTTTCAGACGGAAAAGGAGCTGGCGCAGCTTCGCTTTTTCACAAGCTGTATGGGCATTTTCGACCTGTATTGGGACGGAAGACGCCTGAATGAGGACTACTTTGTCCCTGGCTTTACCAACTATGAATCGGATTTACAATATACGGTAACGACGCTTCGGAACATTCCGGCCGGCACGCATGAGCTGACGGTCATCGTTGCCGCAGGCTGGGCCGTGGGACGCACGACCCATGTGGATAACACCAACAAATCCAGATCCAAGCTCTCTGCCGATCGTCAGGCGCTGCTTTGCGAGATGCGGCTGGAATACGCAGACGGCCAGCAGGAAGTGTTCGGTACGGACGAAAGCTGGGAAGTCACCGAGGACACGCCCTGGCGCTTTGCCGACTTCTTTGACGGCGAGGTGTACGACGCCAGTATGGATTTAAACAAGGCAAGCTGGCGTCCCGCCGCGGCGGAAACGCTGCGGGTCAAGCCGAAGCTCTCCGCCCGCTACGGTTTGCCGGTGACCGCGCACGAGGTGCTGGCGCCGCTTGCCTGGCTGGAAGCCCCCTCCGGCGAGCTGGTCGCCGACTTCGGTCAGAACATCGCGGGCGTCGTGTCCTTCCGGGTCAAGGGCAAAGCGGGGCAGGAGATCGTCTTCCGTCACGCCGAGACGCTGGAGCGCGGCGAGCTATACGTGCAAAACCTCCGCAGCGCCAAACAGGAGCTGCGCTATATATGCCGCGAGGGCGAGCAGGCGTATTCGCCGCGCTTCACGTACATGGGCTTTCGCTATGTGGGGATTCGCGGCGTTCGGAAAGAAGACATTGAGTTCAAAGCAATCGCTGTCTATTCCGACCTTGAAGCCGTCGGCTCCTTCCGCTGCTCAAATGATGACTTGAACCAGCTGCAAAGCAACCTGAGTTGGAGCGGGCGGGACAACTTTGTGGACATTCCCACCGACTGCCCCCAGCGGGACGAGCGGCAGGGCTGGACGGGCGACATTGCCCTGTTTTCGCCCACGGCCTGTTTCAATTTCGATATGAGCCGCTTTCTGGAAAAGTGGCTGAGGGACCTGGCAAGTGAACAGACGGCCACCGGCGCGATCCCCTTTGTGGTGCCGTCCCGGAAGGGCGTTACGCCCACGATGACCACCTCCTGCTGGGGCGACAGCTGCATCTTGGTCCCCTGGGCGGTCTATCAGGCAAACGGAGACAAGACCCTGCTTTCCCGCCAGTATCCCAGCATGAAAAAGTATCTGGCAGACGTACAGCGCTGGGCGGCGCTGAGTCTGCCGCTTCACGGCTCGCCCTATATCCTGCGCTTTCCGTTTCAGTTCGGCGACTGGTGCGCACCCTACGGAGCATTACCGGACTGGCTGAAAAAAGGGCCCTGGATCGGCACGGCGTATTTCTATCACAGCAGCGTCATCATGAGCCGTATCGCGGCGATTCTCGGCAGGGAAAAGGACGCGCAATATTACGAGAAGCTCGCTGAAAAGATCCGGGCTGCGTTCCGCAAGGCTTTTACCGATGGAAGCGGGCGCTTGAAAGAAGAATTTCAGGCGGGCTACGTGCTCGCCTTGGCTTTCGGCCTGGCCGAAGGTGGAGAGCGCCGCATGATGGCCGAGCGCCTTTGGGCCTTGATCAAGGAAAACGGCGTCCATCTGAACACCGGCTTTACCGCAACGCCCTTCATCCTGTTTGCGCTCGCCGACAACGACTTGGTGGACGAGGCCTATGAACTGCTGCTGCAGGACAGCCGTCCCTCCTGGCTGTATGCGGTGCGGCAGGGCGCCACCACGATCTGGGAGCGCTGGGACAGTCTGTGTGAGGACGGCTCCCTCGTGGAATCCTCTCTCAATCACTACGCCTACGGCGCGGTGGGTGATTTCTTCTATCGCCGGATCTGCGGCCTGGAGGCCATCGAGCCGGGGTACCGCCGCTTTGCGGTGAAGCCAGTTCCGGGCGGCGGATTGACCTGGGCGGAATGTGAGCACAAGAGTCCCTTTGGCAAGATTAAAGTACGGTGGGAGAAAACAGAAAACGCCTTTCGCCTGACGGTATCCGTGCCGCTTGGCGCAAGTGCAGAGATCACAATGCCATCGGGCAAGAACTATACAACAGGAAGCGGAGACTATGCATTCACAGACATGGAACAATAAGGCATTGAGCCCTTCCGCACGCGCAAAGCTACTGCTTGCCGAGCTGTCCCATGACGAAAAAATGGCGCAGTTGGGCTGCGTGTTTCCCTTCGGGGAAAACGCCCAGGACTTTGATTGGATCTCCTCGCAGGTCCCCCTCGGTATCGGCCAGGTCAGCACCCTGGAGATGCGGCGGTGTGATACGCTGGAGGAATGCGCCGCATGGCAGCGGCGGGTGCAGGAGATCGTCATGGCAAACTCTCCCCACCAGATCCCGGCCATCTTCCACATGGAGGGGCTGTGCGGCGCGTTTTTGCAGGATTCCACCAGCTTTCCTTCCGGAATCGCCCGGGGCGCGGGCTGGGACCCGGAACTGGAAGCGGAAATCGCGCGGACTGTCAGCCGTCAGGAGGCCGCCTGCGGCATCACGCAGATCTTTGCTACGGTGCTGGACGTGACCCGCGACCCCCGCATGGGGCGGCAGGGCGAGAGCTACGGCGAGGACCCGACCCTGGCCGCCGCCCTGGGCGCGGCCTATACCCGCGGCATCCAGAGCACCAAAACGGCAGGCAGAAAGCCGGAGAGCGTGGCCAAGCATTTCCTGGCCTTCCACAACTCCCAGGGCGGCATCCACGGCACCCACAGCGACACGCCTCTACGGCTCCTGCGGGAGATCTACGCCAAGCCCTTCCAGGCGGCGATCAACGCGGGTCTCAAAGGGATCATGCCCTGCTACGACTCCCTGAACGGCGAACCGGTTTCTGCCTCCAAGGAATTGCTGACCGGTCTGCTGCGGAAAGAGATGGGCTTTGACGGACTCTGCGTCAGCGATTACGGCGCTGTCGGCAATGCCCACAGGGTGCAGCACATCGGCGAGAGCTTTGCCGAGGCGGGTTACCGCTGTATGGAGGCCGGGATGGACATGGAGCTGCCGTCCACAACCGGTTGGAACGAGGAACTCAAAGCTATGTTCCAAAGCGGCGAGGCGAATATCGCGGTTCTCGACCGGGCGGTGCTGCGCGTACTGGAGGCCAAGTTCCGCATGGGTCTCTTTGAGCATCCATACGCCCTGCAGGGTGAGGAACTGAAAAAAGCCTTCTCCGATCCGCAAGATCGGGAAATGTCCCTACAGTCTGCCCGGGAATCTCTGGTGCTGCTGAAAAACGACGTGGCGCTGCCGCTCAAAAAACGGTCAAAAAAATCGCGCTCATCGGCCCCCATGCCGACTGCGCACGTAAGTTTTTCGGCGGCTATACCCACCTGTGCATGATGGAATCCACCCTGGCTGTGGCCAATTCCATCGCGGGCGTCAGCGGTGTGGTGACCGACGGACGGCCTATTAAAACCATTCCCGGCACGAGCATCCAGTCCGACGAGGGCGAGGAATTCGACGCGATCCTGCGACGCCAGAAGCCGGGCTGCCGCAGCCTGTTGGAAGAGCTGCGGGTACGCCTGCCGGACGCGGAGATCACGTATGCCTATGGTTATCCCATCGCCGGAGCGGACGAAAGCGGCTTTGAAGAAGCCCTGGCCGCTGCGAAGAACGCGGACGTGGTAATCCTGACTTTGGGCGGCAAGCACGGTACCTGCTCCATGGCCTCCATGGGCGAGGGTGTGGACGCCGGCAATATCAATTTACCTGCCTGTCAGGACGCATTTATCCGCGAAGTGTCGAAGTTGGGTAAGCCTCTGATCGGTGTACACTTCGACGGACGGCCCATCTCCAGTGACACAGCGGACGAATGTCTGAATGCCATCCTGGAGGCGTGGAGCCCCGCCGAATGCGGCGCGCAGGCGGTGACCGACGCCCTGCTGGGAGACTACAACCCTGGCGGCAAGCTGCCGGTCTCGGTCGCGTATCACGCGGGACAGATCCCCATCTACTACAACCACCCCTACGGCTCCGCCTGGCACCAGGGGGAGAGCATCGGCTTTGTAAACTATGTGGATCTGCCCCACACCCCGCGCTATTTCTTCGGCCATGGCCTGAGCTATACGAGCTTCACCTATTCGGATCTGTCCCTTTCCGCACAGGAGGTGGACGCAGACAGCAGTTTGCAAATCACCTGCACCGTGGAGAACACCGGGGCGCTCCCCGGGGACGAGGTGGTACAGATCTATCTGCGGGACGAATATGCGGAGATGACCCGACCTGTAAAGGAGCTGGCGGGATTCTGCCGCGTGACGCTGCAGCCGGGAGAGAAGAAGCGCGTCAGCTTTTATGTTTCACCCAGCTTTCTGGCCTTCCTCGACCGGGACATGCGCTGGAAGATCGAAAAGGGCGCCGTTGAAGTGCAGATCGGCAGCTCCTCCGAAGACATCCGTCTGACCGGGCAGTTTCAAATTGGGAATGATGGATGGAGCGACGGAAAAAGCCGAAGCGTCGTTTGCATATCAAGTGTCGATGCCTAAATAGCGCATATCCCTTTGATCGGAATTAGAAAAAGCCCAGAGTCAGCTGCAAGATTGCTGCCTCTGGGCACAATCATTTAGATTTCTCTCATCTGTTCGTCTGTCAGTACATCTGTCATGATCTTGGCCGCAAGGCGGAAAGCGTAGATAAAGGTCTCGCAATCGGTCAGTACATTGACCTTCCGCTGGGTGGTCATATAGGCCTCGAACATTTCTTTCTGCTTTTCGGTGAGCGTGTTAGTCAGTTCGTCTCCGGCCTTTACGAGGTCATCCAGAGCTTTCGCATACTGGCTGTTGCGCTTGAAGCTGCGCTCGCTGGGGCGCACATCGCCGAGGTAAAGGCCTTCCAAAATCAGCATCCTCACGCCTCCTCAGCAGTAGACGAGCTCGTGAAGTACGATCTCTTCTGCGCGACTCTGGATGCTGTTCATGCGACGAACCCACTCCATCTGATCGGTGGCCTTGAGCGTTTCAGTCACACACACTCTCTTTACCATCTGCCGGGTAAGCAGCTCTATCCGCTCCTCACAAGTCTTGTCGATCTCAGCCAGATGCTGATCCAGCTTGCCTGTCATGAGCAAGTTATTGTACAGAACCGGTCGATGCTCCCTCAGATAGCACTTCCGCATCCGGCCATACTTGCCAATGGACAGCGGTTCGGCTTCCGCGATGGTAAGGTTAGGAATGAGCACCTCGCCAACCGGCGTGTAAGTTCCACCGTTCTGCTCATAGAAGGATTTCTGTGTTTTCATGGGGCATACCTCCAAAATCATATTTGGAAGTATCGTAAGCGTGAGTTTCGGTTATTTGTATCCTTAACTAAATGAATCCCCGGACTCGGTCTCCCCGCTCAATCAACTGGCGGCAGATGGTGCCACCCAGAAAGCCTGCCGCTCCGGTGACAAGATATAGCGTGTTTTTCATAATAATACCCTCCAATTGGCTGTTTTGCTTTGATGGGTATATCATAGGCTGCGATTGTTTTCGGATTGTCTGAGAAATGTTTGCGTTTTGTTAATTTCAAGATCAGGAAATCTTAGAAAATGGCAAATCATGCCGGCACCTTGGCGGGAACAGACATGATTTGCATATTTTGATAATATAATAAATAATTACAGTTGAATTCAGCCTGAAAATGTATCGCAAAGTTTGTTCCGCTTCGGCTGGTCTCCACGGGGAGTCATGTTGTCAAGGGGGAAAATCAAATAATCGAAAAAAGGCAAGAAACTGGTTATCTGATGGAAGATTACCAGCTTCTTGTCTTGAATTATTACAAGCAGAATTCAATCCATTGGAATGATGTCAGATGCAGTTAGAGAGTTTTCGAGCAGTCTGAGTAGCACTTTACAAAATTTGATATGAAACCCAGTTACAGCACAAAGGCTGTCCACGCAACAAATTGCATGGACAGCCTCTGTACATAATCATCAAATCCCACTACATTAGCGGCGGAAGCGTTAGATCTTTAGCGCCGCAAAGAATCCGCTCTCAATGGCAGCGTGAATACTACCTGCGTGATCAGCGTGTCAAAGGGAATCACTACATCTTCTTCAGAGTGTCTTGGGAGCAGTTTGAGTCGTAATAATAGTACAACCCCAGCAATTTGTAGTGTTTCACCCGAAAGGTTAAACTGTGCGTAGCTGTTATGTAGAAGCCACTCGCTCGGAATGCGGCCCAATGCCCCATGGCATCATCCGTGACCTGCATCTGCTGGATGGAGGCAACAACGGTTATTTTCGGCTTTGCTGTCGGTACTCAGCGGGCGTGATGCCATACTCCTTCCGGAACAGGCTGTAGAAGAAGCTCCTGTTTGAAAGCTCCAGCTGCGCCATGATCTCTGATATGCTCAGGTCCGTTTTCTCCAGCAGCCGTCTGGCTTCCCGCAGCACGATCATTTGACGGTACTGTGAGATGGTCTTGCCGGTGCGTTCCTTCACAATACGGTTGAGGTATTCTTTGTTATAGTGAAGCATATCGGAAAGCGCACTGCTGGACACCCTGCCGTGCCGTGACTCCAGAATGTGGCAGACTTTTTCAGCCAGAAAATCCTTTTTGGACAGGGTTGAGCTGATACTGCTGACATTATACATCTGAGGATCGCACAAGAGCTTCAGAAGTTTCAGAAAATATCCGTGGACCATGCTCACAGATCCCGGATCCCCTGAACAAAGCTCCCGGATGAGGCTGTTTAGGAGAGGGGTTATTTCCTGCAGAATGCGCTCCTGAGGGATTACCGGTAGGCAGTCGAAATAGTTTTTCCGAAATTGTGAGTCTTTTTGGTTCGCTTCCTGAAGCATTTTGATGAGCCCTGACCGGAGAAAACGAGTATATTTCTCTGGAACGCTCCGAAATGTTGCCATCTCCTCCTTAATCACATCACGGATAAAATCCTCCTGAAGGTCAAAAAAGACCGCCTGGAAAACCCCATCCTCCCTGTGGTGGATATTGCGGTTCATAATCACGCAGTCTCCCGGATGGTAGGTATATGTGTTGCCTTCGGTCGTGTTGATGACTTCACCGTCTAGGACAAACATAATCTCCACAAAGGAGTGCTGATGCAGAGGTCGTTTTCGGAAGAGATTCAGCTCTTGTTCCCCTACAATATGACAGAAGTTGGCGTCAAAAGAAAACTGGTGGAATTGATAGACGCTTTTCTCGTCGTCACTTTTTGATACAAGCACCAGAAAGGGCGTGCGCAGTTCAAACAACTGCATCGACTGGCTGTCATAGTTCCGAAGGGACAACGGCGCATTCAGATCGGAGACCAGATACTGAATGTCGATTTCAATATGTTCACCGTATTGCAAAGCCTCTCCCTCCCTTCAGTATCCGATCCTTGAAACAAGAAAAGTCGAATTCTGACACATCCCCTTGCTTTTCC
The DNA here is from genome assembly GCA_000421005.1 of Clostridiales bacterium NK3B98. Taxonomy (GTDB): domain Bacteria; phylum Bacillota; class Clostridia; order Oscillospirales; family Oscillospiraceae; genus Onthomonas. The sequence continues at coordinate 9,033 of ATWA01000033.1, read as the reverse complement.
ATCGGGTTCTGTCCTTGTTTTATTTTAACAAAAACCATATAGTTTGTCTATAAGCTTTTTGTCACAAGCGCCGTCTACTCCGATGGCAAGATACGACAGGAGGAGTGATCATTATGAAGAAAACAAGCTGGAACGATCAATGGTTCTTTTGGGAGATGCGGGATTCCTTCGCCCTGCTCTGGAACATTCCTGCGGATGTGCAAAAAGTCCGGCTTCCTCATGACGCAATGCTGTCGCACAAAGCCTATGCCGAATCAGCTCTCGGGGGCAATTCAGGATACCGGGACGGCGGTCGTTTTTGCTATGCCAAGACGATCCCTGCCGAAACGCCTCTGCCGGAACGAGCGGTTCTGCTGTTTGATGGTGTCTATGAAAATGCGGCTGTGTATGTCAACGGCAGTCTGGTTACCAGACACCCCTACGGGTATACGCCTTTTACTGTGGAGCTGAGCTCACATCTGGAAGCCGGAAAGCCCAATGAGATACGGGTCATGACCAACAACAAAGCTGCCAACGCCCGTTGGTACACCGGCGGCGGAATCTGCCGGGACGTCTGGCTGCTGACAGCCAATCATAACGTTTCGATCAGCCCGAACGGGATCCAGGTCAAAACTGAAGCGATTGATCCCGCAAACGGCAGGGCAACATTGTTGCTTCAGGCAAAGGTGGACAATGCTTCGGCTTCCGATGCCGAAATCCGCCTTCAGTTCTCTATCGGCGACAATTGTTCCGTCTGCTCGGACCCGGTCCACATAGGCGCTCACGGTCATGCGGAGGTCAGCGTCAGAGCGGAACTGGATCATGCCTCGCTTTGGAATGCAGAGACACCGGTGTTGTATACCTGCACGGCCACCCTCCTGCTAACGGAGGGTGGGCAGGTCGTTTCGGCAGATACTGCCAGCGCTCGTTTCGGTGTCCGTACAATAGCACTGGATCCGACTCTCGGATTTTTGGTCAACAACACTCCGGTCAAACTCCGCGGTGCATGTATTCACTCTGACAACGGCCCGCTGGGCGGAGCCGAATTCAGGGATGCGCTGGTTCGTAAGATCCGCATTCTGAGGGAAGCCGGTTTCAATGCCGTGCGGATCTCCCATCATCCGGCCTCCACCGCTGTGCTGGATGCCTGTGATGAACTGGGCATGTATGTTATGAATGAGAGCTTTGATATGTGGACCCGGAATAAAACCGACTACGACTATGCCAACTATTTCGAGGATTGGTGGGAGCGAGATACGGAGGCCATGGTTCGCAGCTCCTACAACCATCCCTGCGTCGTCATGTACTCGTTGGGCAATGAGATCCCTGAAATCGGCATTCCCAAAGGCCTGGAGGTTTGCCGGGCGCTGCATGAAAAGGTCAGGCAACTGGACGATACACGCTTTACAACCGTCGCTGTCAACGGTGTCTTTTCTGTGGGCGACATCATCCCCGACATCATGCGGGATGTACTTGGACAGAGCGGCTCCGACGCTGCCTCGGGTAATGTCAACGAGTTTCTCACAATCATGGATCAGAATGTTGACAAGATCGTTACCCATGATCGGATATCACAGCGGCTCGCCAAGGTGGATGAAATCGTCGATATCAGCGGTTATAACTACATGATCGCCCGCTACGAGCAGGATGTCTCCGCCTATCCGGAGCGGATTATCGTCGGGTCCGAGACCTATCCCCCGCAGATTGGCCGCATATGGCCCCTTGTACAGCAGCATACCCAGATCATCGGCGACTTCACCTGGACAGGATGGGACTATATCGGAGAAGCCGGCATTGGGGTTCCCGCCTATCAGCCGCGGGAAGGAGGCTTTGGTGCGCTTTTCCCATGCCAACTCGCCTACGTCGGCGATATCGACATTACTGGGCATCGCAGGATTGCCTCATACTATAGGGAGATCGTCTACGGGCTTCGCAAAGCACCGTGCATCGCCGTTCAGGACCCGGCTCGCTATCATGAAAAGCCAATCCTGACGCCCTGGGTTCTGACGACCGGCACCGCAAAGTGGCATTTTCCCGGAATGGAAGGACAACCTGTCCGAATCGAGGTATACAGCCCCGGCGACACAGTCGAGCTCTTCCAAAACGGCCGGTCTCTGGGCAAGCAGGCGGTCGGGCTAGATGGCAATAGAATGGCAGTATATGAAACTCTCTATGAGAAAGGCAGCTTAAAGGCGGTGGCATACAAGTCCGGTGTGCCAATGGGTGAAGACCATCTGGAAACGCCGGCCGAGCAGCCGCTTCTCTGCGCCAGAGTAACCGATGCCTTGCCCGAGTTGATCTATGTGGAGATCAGCTGCCGAGATGACCGCGGTATCCTGTATCCGACCAGTGATATGCGGATCGAAGTCACCGTATCCGGCGCTTCGCAGTTCTGGCTGGGCACGGGCAATCCGAAGCCCGATACCAACTACACGGAACCGGCCACGACGCTGTATAACGGCCGAGCCATTCTGATCGTCCGCAGAGAACCCGGGCAAAGCGATGCGGCGGTCACCGTCCGAAGCGGTGCGCAGACCCTGTCGCTGAACTTGTAATCAACAGCATTCCCGGATAAAACCCTATGTGCCGCAGTTCACGGCATGGCGCATAAAAATCAAGCATAGCGAGATCAGTATGATATGCACACGTGATTCGGTTGCCTGCCAAGGAGCAAGAATCTTGTGCTTGGATCAGATATTCCTATGAGAGCGCAGCTTTTACAGGAAGAAAAAGAAAGAAGGTGAACTTCAGCCAGTTGCTTCCCTTATTTCAACTTAGGCACGAGACGGAAAGAAAGCCGGACTGGCTGCCCGGCTTTCCTCCCCAAATATAGTGTAATAGAAGGAGATTATTATGGAGGAACACAACACGAAGTTACAGGAGCAAAACGAATGCTCCAAAGCGTTCAAGTGGTTTCACGCGACATCACTGAATGGCGGCCCACAGCTCATTGCCGCCACGATCAACAGCTACTTTGCCATTTTCCTGACCGACCAGGTTGGAATCCCGGCAGGTATTGCCTCTACAATACTGCTGATTGCCAGTGCTTGGGATGCCATCAACGACCCGATCATGGGCACCATTGCAGACCGCACACAGACCAAATACGGCCGCTATCGTCCCTATTTCCGGGTTTTCCCCGTGCTTCTGGCCATCGTCGGCGTTCTGCTGTTCCTAAACCCTCAGGGTCTTTCCCAAACCGGCAAAACCGTCTACATTGCCGTTTTCTATGTCCTGTACGGAATGGTCTTCACCGTCCTGACTATGCCGCAGATGGCTGTACTGCCAGCCTGCACCAAGAGTGACCGGGAGCGCAACTCCATCATTGCCCTCGGCGGCGCTGTTACCGCAATAGCCTATGTCATTGCCTCTTCCTTTACCACCAATTTCCTCCAGTGGACCGGCGGTAGCTATGTTCCGCTTATGGTCGTTTACGGTCTGCTGACGATTGTCTGCTTCTGGGGTCTGTTCGCAACCACAAAGGAAAAGTATCTCAAACCCTTTACGAAGGGAACCTCCGTCTTCGTGGACCTGAAGAAGCTCTTCCGGCACGGGGAGATTTATCCAGTCATGTTGGCATGGTGCCTGGTGGCCGTCGGCTATGCCCTGATGTTCTCCTCTTCTGTTTACTACGTGATGTACTATCTTACCCGTCCCGACCTGATCACGACCTATATGCTCATCATATCTATGGGTGCGCTGATCTCCATGATGGTACTGCTGCCTATTGCCCTGCGTATCTTCAAAACCGGTCATAAGGCGCTGATGTACACACAGGCCATCGCTGCCGTCCTGTACTGTGTTGCCTTCTTCGTGGGCGGCAAGAGCCTGATCGTGCTGTACGTGATTTCCTTCCTCGCCACCTGCTCCAGTGCCATGTCAATGGCTCTGGTCAATGTGCTCTTGAACGACACCATTGACTTTGTCCAGCTCAAGGACGGCATCTCCCTCAATGGTACCATTTCGGCTCTCAGAGGCTTCGCCGGGAAACTGGGCCAGACCATTGCCAGCTCCGGTATCCTGGCCGTTCTGGCCGCTACGGGCTATGTTGCCGGTGCCATCGGACAGCAGCCTGATAGCGCGCTGTTCGGCATCAATCTGGTTCGCTTCGGTGTGCCTGCTGCGGTCTCGCTCATCCTCGCCCTTCTGCTGAAGTTCTACCCGATTGAGAAGCACTATCCGGCCATTGCGAAGATGAAGGAAGCCATGAAGGCAAACGAAGAATAAGAGAAGCGCTGATTAAATCGACGTGTGCAGAATGGTAGCGAAGATACCGCCAGACTGCGTGCAGGAATTGATTTAGCGTTTCCTGAGAAAGGGAGCGAAGGAAACATGCTGAAACTCGCAGACATCTTTCAGAACAACATGGTTCTGCAGCGTGAGAAGCCGCTCAGGATCTGGGGAACTACGAATCCTGAGGAGCAGGTGACGGTGTGCATCCAGGGAAAAACCGCCTGTGCAACCGCCAATGCAAGTGGGGATTTCGTAGTTGTGACCGAGCCTCTATACGCATCTGTTGAGGAAACACTGCTGGTAAAAACCCAGACAGAGTCCTTAACTCTGACGCATGTCGCCGTCGGTGAAGTCTGGATTGCAGGCGGACAGTCCAATATGGAGTTTTTCATGGCCTTTGAAAAGCACCTGCCGGACGCTCTGGCATTGGCGCCCAATCCGTCTATCCGCTTCTACGATGTGCCGGAGATTGCCTTCGACGGGCAAGAGGACTGCTTCGACTACAGCGAAGTCGGTATCTGGCGCAGCGCAGACGCGGACAATATTCCTTGGTTTTCTGCGGTGGGATATTACTTTGCGCAGCAGATCCACACTGCGTTGGAGGTTCCGGTGGGCGTGATCGGCTGCAACTGGGGTGGAACCCGCACAGCCAACTGGATGAAACCGGAAACCGTCCGTGAGGTTGGCCCCCTCTGGCTCGATGTTTTTCAGAAGGCCCTGGGCGGTACCTCTCTTGACGCCTACTACGAAGCGCAGAGGCATAACCCCATGAATGACCGGGGAAGGCTTTTGGACAATCCGTTTTACCAATTCATGATGCCGAAGACCCCTACACCGGAAGAGTGCTTTGCGTTCCTTTCAAGTATTGGGGAGGGGCCGGAGAACTTTGGCACATCACTGCTTCCGGAAAACGTCCCTGGCAGTCTCTACACGCACATGCTCCTGCCCATCGGTGGTTTTACTGCACGGGGCGTGCTGTGGTATCAGGGCGAGAGTGACGATGATGTGGAAGGCGGTCCCTGTCTTTACAGCAGGATGCTCTCTGCCATGATCCGGGATTGGAGAAGCCTGTGGGACGATTCTCTTCCGTTCCTGCTCGTACAGCTTCCCGGCTTTGAGCGCTGGCTTGAGAGCGTAAACCATGATTACGTGACGATCCGTCAGGCCCAGCAGCAAGTTGCTGATGAGACAGAGTCCGTATACCTGTGCGCCATCGGCGATGTAGGTGAGCGCTACGATATCCATCCCAAGGACAAGAAGACTGTCGGCACCCGACTGGCGTTGCTGGCTCTGTCACACCTGTACGGGCAGTTGGTTCTGGGCGATGCGCCCCGGCTGCGGACTGCGCACCGGGATGGCGGGAGTATCCTGCTATGTTTTGACCATGCGGGAGACGGTCTTCGCGTTCAGGGCGATGCTCTGGAGGCGCTGACCCTCCGTGCAAACGGCGATGCGCTTGCCTACACCTGGGAAATTTTTGGCGACACCATGCGCATCACACCAAAGCAGATCCCGGACGCTGTCATCACTGTTTCTCACGCCCGGACTGCCTGGTACCAGATCAATCTCCTTAACAGCGCTGGGATTCCGGCACTGCCCTTTGAGATTTGCGTATAATACCAACATTACCAGGTTCCCATACACGCTTATCAGTGCATGGGAACCTTTCTTAATCAAAGTATCGGGAGGATAAACATGAAGTTATACGTTGATTCCGCTGCCATACAGGAAGGGATCGGCTCTCCAGCGCAGCCATTCAAAACCATCAATTCAGCGGCGCAGGCAGCAAAGCCGGGCGATGAGGTCATCGTCGCTCCCGGCATTTACCGGGAGTATGTTGACCCCGCCGTTGGCGGCACCGCAGAACACCGCATCACTTATATCAGTCAGGTGCCCTTGGGCGCCGTCATCACTGGGGCTGAACAGATCCGAAACTGGACGCCCTTCTCCGGGTCTGTCTGGATGTGCGCCGTGGATAACGAGCGCTTCGGCGCCTACAATCCCTACACCACGCTCGTGGAAGGGGACTGGTACTTTGCCCCGCCGATTCGACATACAGGCGCCGTCTATCTGAATGATCGCCAGATGTATGAAACCACCAGCCTTGAGGAGTGCATCGAAGGCGCAGCAGAGCCGTCTTCCTGGGAGCCGGAGCAGTCTGTGTATAAGTGGTATACTCAGCAAAAAGACGGCCAAACCCTTCTCTATGGAAACTTTCAGGGCTTGAATCCCAATGAGGAAAATGTGGAGATCAATGTCCGCCGGAACTGCTTTTTCCCCTCTCAAACAGGGCGCAGCTATATCACGGTACAAGGCTTTTGCATCACCAAGGCCGCTACGACCTGGGCCCCGCCGGCTTCCTTCCAGGATGGTATGATCGGCCCCCACTGGTCAAAGGGCTGGATCATTGAGGACTGTGAGGTCAGCAACAGCAAGTGTGTGGGTATTTCTCTCGGAAAATATCTGGATCCCGATAACAATCAGTATGCGTTTTACAAGCGCGTGAAAAGCCCGACGCAGATGGAGCGGGACGCAGTTTGCCGCGGTCAGGTTCACGGCTGGAGCAAGGAAAGCATCGGCAGCCACATCGTCCGCAGATGCAATATCCATCACTGCGAGCAGGCTGGCATTGCCGGACGGATGGGCGCAGTTTTCAGTCTCATTGAGGACAACCACATCCATCACATCAACAATATGCAGCAGCTTGGCGGCGCAGAAATCGCGGGCATCAAACTCCATGCGGCCATTGATGTGACGGTGCGCAGGAATCACATTCATCACTGCACCATGGGGATCTGGTGTGACTGGCAGGCTCAGGGCACTCGGATCACCGGCAATCTGCTCCACGACAACCAGCTTCCAGACTATGCTCAGCGTGCCGCAGGCAGCGAAACCAGCCAGGATCTCTTTGTTGAGGTCAGCCATGGGCCGACCTTGATTGACAACAACATACTTCTGTCCAAAGCTGCTCTGAAAATCGCAACCCAGGGCGTGGCCATGGTGCACAATCTGGTGATGGGATCCATAACATCAGTGGGAGCCAATACCGACTATACCGTCAAGGGGAAGAACCAGCCACGTTACACGCCATATCACTTTCCACACAGGACTGAAGTAATGGGCTTCATGACAATCCTGCACGGAGACAACCGGTTCTACAACAATATCTTTATTCAGAATGCGCCATGTGACGAGGCCGCGACCAGAGAAGCACTGGAGCGGGAGGGACATGACAACATCACCGTGGGAACCGCCGTTTTTGACGATTACCCCACATTTGACGCATGGTACAGCGGATTCCAGGTTGGGAAACCTCTCCGGAACGTCTTCGAATGGCTGGAGATGCACTTTGATCCTCTCCCTGTCTGGGCCGGCGGCAACGCATACTTTAACGGAGCAAAGCCGTACCAGCACGAGCTTGATCCTCTGGTAGATTGTGAGCACACGGCCATTTTCCGTCTGAAGGAGAACGGCGGCACCCTTACTTGGGAGACGAATCTTCCAGAGCTGTTGAGAGATTGTCATGCAGAGCTGATTACAAGCGATACACTGGGAGAGGCCTTTGAGCCGGAGCAGCGCTTTGAGAATCCGGACGGCAGCAACATTCTCTTTGACACGGATTACAGCGGCATACGCCGGGAAGGCCGGATCTTGCCCGGGCCATTTGCCGGGCTCCGTGAATTCTGACCACGCTTATATCTTGATGCGGTAAACCGTACCGCCATTTTTCAGGAAGGATTTTTTTAAGTGATGAAACCCACTCGTAAAATGATTCTCGCGCAGAATCTGTTTTTCAACTGCCCCTTCGTTCTGGTTATGGTGGCAGTTACGAACGTCATAAACAGCCAGAGCTTTGGCCCCGAGACCATTGGCATGATAATCATCGGTTTTGTTGTCATGGAACTCCTCGGCCTTGTGATTCCCGTGAAAAAGATCTCCGGCTTCCTTGGCGAGAAGCTTTTCCATGGGAAAAACCCCATGGCCTTCCCCCAACTTTTCCTGATGGCGGTTGTGATGACCATAATTTTCACAAGCCTCATGACGCTCATCATGACCTTTATCGGAATGAAACTGGACGGCGCTCCCATGACCCAGTTTTGGGTTGGTGTGACGAGATCCTTCCCATGGCTGTGTCTGGCGTCCTACTGCTCTGTGCTGGTTTTCCTGCCGCTGAGTATGAAGCTCTCCGGCATGGATAAGCTGGCCGGCGGTAATCTGCAGAAATAACAGCACCTCATGCTTTTTTTCATTAAGGCATCGCAGCACATTGAGACTTCGGCGGTGAACAATTTTTCCACCGACTCTTCGCTGCGAAAACTTAAAATCTGCGAAAGTAAGCCCCTCTCGGAAACGTGCCAGTGGCACGTTTCCGAGCGAGTAGATTTAAGGACGAGTTTCGAAAAATGTGCAGAGAGGATCTTCGAATATGAAGTGTAATCAGGCTGATGACCATGATTATAGTTTTTGATATACTTCTTATGTCAGCAAACGCCCAACCTGAACGAACGGATGCACGTTGATATGCTCCCCCTATGAGAGACAGTGAAAGAATATAACCACTGTCAAAGATAGGGGGAGCATTGTTATGCCAAACAGGCAAAAGATAGAAGTGGCTGAAAAAGTAAGAATTGCCCGGGAATGCCTCGAACACAAGCTCAGCATACGAGAGGCAGCACGATTGGCAGGAGCAAATTGTCAATCCATAAGAAACTGGATCAGCATTTATGAGAATTACGGAGTCGAGGGGTTTACCCCAAAAGGAAACCAGCACTTTACCACTGAGGTAAAAATGGCGGCCGTCATCGAATACTTGAATGGAGA
>ATWA01000032.1 GCA_000421005.1 Clostridiales bacterium NK3B98 | reverse complement strand
AGACCCTTGCCTGCACAAACACCAGTCAAGTGGTGGTCTCAACCGGCATTCAGACGGAAACAGAATTCTTTGCTGCCGCTTTGCCGATTCTCGCTATGGGTATACTGCGCCTGTGCAGACGAAGGAAAAGCGAATAAGAGAGCACATAAACGCACACGGCAACAGAATAAAACCAGAGCAGGGCTGACACCTCCATGGTGCCAGCCCTGCTGCTGTCCCTGGCTGCACGGAGCGGCAGCGGCCGGGGGTTAAGGAACCACTGAACAAATCAGGCTACGGCGTCTGAGCGGTCTGTTTTCCGCCATCCGGGTCTAAAATCCCTTGAAATACGTCGGTATTCCTGCGGTCTTTTATCTCCGGCTGACAAAAAACATCCTCGCTCATCCATCCGAGAGATTTATTCAGTGTTTCCTTAAGGAACCGCTGAACAAATCAAGCTACGGCATCCGAGAGATTGATTCAGCGCTTCCTAAGGCTTACAGATTCTGCGCTGCCCGGAGCACGAGGCACACCACAAACGCCCCGGCAAACATCGCTGCCATGGACAGATACCATCGCCCGCCCCGGTTGAAGCCGTAAAAGTCCTCCCAGCGCTGTGCCTGCGGTGCCAGAAGGATCTTCCATGCGTAAAACAGTCCGTAGATCACCACAGGGAGCACCCCCGTCAGCGCCAGGGGAAGGGACAGCCCCCGCCGCTCCCAGAGACAGAAGGAGAGTATCGCCGCCAGCGGGGTGAGCAGGTGCATAAACAGGTCAGAGCCGGAAAGCATCTTCCCATAGCCCATAGTGGGGCCCAGGAAAAACAGCACGGTGAGCATGGTGACGGTGACCGCCGCTGTGCCGATGTATTTCAGTGCCCACGCCCAGCCGCTGCCGGGAAACAGACACAGGCAGAGGGCGGCAAAGGCGCAGAACAGATTGCTCTGTACGGTGAAATACCGCAGCAGATGGAGCCCCTTTGCCACACACCACCCGCCGTCTTTGCGAAACATCCTCACTGCCAGCACCAGCGTCACGGCAAAAATCAGACCGTTGCAGATGAAAGACATAGGCCACCTCCCGAAATTTGTTGAAAGCAGTATATCACATCACTGCGTTGAAGTCCACAGGCAAACAAAAACCCTGACACCGTAGAGATGCCAGGGTGATTCGATCAGATGATCCTGCCAGCCGCAACCCTGCGGGGCAAACGGGACAAATGCTTACAGGGTGATAACCGGCATTGCCCAGGAATAGAAGATAAAGTCCTTATCCTCCAACAGGTTGGGGAAGCCAATCCTGCGATCCTTCATTCCACTCATGCTTCTCGCTTCCTTTCTGGTGGATTCGAGAGCATGATAGCCCCAGACTTTTGGAAAAATAAGGTCTAACTTGGTGAATGTTTACAGTTTCGGACGCTCGAATTTGTGCAATATATCAAAACAAGAGGGCGATACCGGGACATTCAGCCACCTGCGCCGCCTTTGGAGGATGGAAGCACAGGGAGAGAGGGAACGGAAAAATAGTGGCGCAAACAGGGTATTTTCTCTTTACACAGGGGAGAAAATATGATAAAGTAACATCGTCTGTGGCAAACTGCCTCAGGACAGCTCAGGCTTAGCTTCGGGAGACGACGGAGGCACCGTGTTCACCGGCCCGCTGCCCGGCCTGCGGCAAATATTGATGAAAGGTGGAAACCAAAATGATCCGTAAGGAAGACAAGGCTGCTGTCATTGCTGCCAACGCTACCCATGAGGGCGACACTGGCTCCCCCGAGGTGCAGATCGCAATCCTCTCCGCCCGTATTCAGGAGCTCACCGAGCACCTGAAGATCCACAAGAAGGACAACCACTCCCGCCGTGGTCTGATGAAGATGGTCGGTAAGCGCCGCCGTCTGCTGGACTATCTGGCAAAGAAGGACATCGAGCGGTATCGTGCCATCGTGGCCAAGCTGGGTCTGCGTAAGTAAGATCGGAACCAAAAGGGGTGGCGGACATTCGCCATCCCTTTTTCCCGTTCCCTGTAGTCAAAACAGGAGGAAACTTCTCTTTTAGCAGTTGAATGTGGGATTTCTCAGGAGATTCCAGATTCAAGTGCTAAAAAGAGCCTCCTGTTTGAAAATACAATTCAAGGAGGATTTCTATGTCAACGATTATTCGTCACCGCCAGTTCCCTGACTACAAAGAGTACAAGATGGAGCTGTGCGGCAAGCCCCTCACTCTGGAGGTGGGCAAGGTCTGCGAGCTGGCCAACGCCGCTGTTGTGGTGCGCTATGGTGAGACCACCGTGCTCTGCACCGCCACCGCCGCTCCCCGTCCCCGTGACGGTGTGGACTTCTTCCCCCTCAGCGTGGACTTTGAGGAAAAGCTGTACGCCGTGGGCCGCATCCCCGGCTCCTTCATGCGCCGTGAGGGCCGCCCCGGTCTGAACGCCGTGCTGGCCTCCCGCTGCATCGACCGTCCCATCCGCCCCCTGTTCCCCGGAGACTTCCGCAACGACGTGGCCATCGTCTGCACCGTGCTCAGCGTGGACTATGACTGCCAGCCTGAGATTGCCGCCACCATCGGCACCTCCGCTGCTCTGGCCATCTCCGACATCCCATGGAACGGCCCCGTGGGCTGCATCAGCGTGGGTCTGGTAGACGGCAGGATCGTCCTCAACCCGGATCAGGCCCAGCGGAAGAAGTCGGATATGGCTACCACTGTGGTGGCTACCGGCAAAAAGGTGGTTATGATCGAGTCCGGCGCCAATCAGGTGGACAACGACACCATGATGCAGGGCATCCAGATGGCTTTCGACGAGATCCAGAAGCAGATCGCCCTCATCAACCAGATGGTGGAGGAGATCGGCAAGCCCAAGTTTGACTATCCCCACGCCGACTTCGATCAGGAGCTGTTCGACAAGATCGTGGAGGGCAGCTGGGACGAGGCCTGCGCCGCCATGGATACCGACGACAAGAACCAGCGGGAAGCCGACTGGAACAAGCTGATCGACAAGTGGCACGAGCTGTATCTGGAAGATCACCCCAATATGGATCAGTATCTGGAGGAGATCACCTACAAGTTCCAGAAGAAGATTGTAAAGAAGTGGCTGCTGGAGGGTCACCGAGTGGATGGCCGTGCCTCCAACGAGATCCGTCCTCTGGCCGCCGAGGTGGGCGTGCTGCCCAAGGTACACGGCTCCGGCCTGTTCACCCGTGGCCAGACCCAGGTGCTCAGCGTCTGCACCCTGAACACCCTGGCCATGTGCCAGAAGATCGACTCCATCTGGGAGGAAGATACCAAGCGGTATATGCACCACTACAACTTCCCCGGCTACTCCGTGGGCGAGGCCCGCAGCGCCAAGAGCGTAGGCCGCCGGGAGTACGGTCACGGCGCTCTGGCAGAGCGGGCGCTGGTGCCGGTGCTGCCCTCCGAGGAGGATTTCCCCTACGCCATCCGTGTGGTGTCTGAGACCCTCAGCTCCAACGGCTCCACCTCTCAGGGCTCCATCTGCGGCTCTACGCTGGCTCTGATGGACGCCGGCGTGCCCATCACTGCTCCTGTGGCCGGCATTTCCTGCGGCCTGATTCAGGACGACGACGGCAGGTTCCAGACCTTCATCGACATTCAGGGCGTGGAGGACTTCCACGGCGAGATGGACTTCAAGGTGGCAGGCACCAAAAAGGGTATCACCGCCATCCAGATGGACCTGAAGAACGACGGCCTGACCATGGAGATCATCCGTGAGGCGCTGGACAAGACCTACGATGCCCGCTGCGAGATTCTGGATCAGATCATGCTGCCGGTAATCGCAGAGCCCCGTCCTGAGATTTCCGAAAACGCCCCCAAGCTGATTAAGATGAAGATCGCCGTGGACAACATCCGGGACGTCATCGGCTCCGGCGGCAAGGTGATTCAGAAGATTCAGGCCGACTCCGGCGCCAAGGTGGACGTGGAGGAAGACGGCACCATCTATATTTCCGGCCCCAACTCCGCCACGGTGGAGGCAGCCAAGCGCACCATCGACGCCATCGTGTTTGTCCCCGAGGTGGGTCAGCTCTACTTTGGCAAGGTGGTCCGCATCCTGAAGTTCGGCGCTTTCGTGGAGCTGGCTCCCGGCAAGGACGGTATGGTTCACATCTCCAAGCTGTCCAACCATCGCATCGCCCGGGTGGAGGATGCGGTGAACATCGGCGATATGATCTGGGTCAAGGTCACTGACATCGACGAGAAGGGTCGGGTCAACCTGAGCCACATCGACGCCCTGCGGGAGATTCGGGCGAAGAAAGAGACGGAGTAACACGCAAAAACCCAAAAGGGCAAGGTGGAAATCCCAGCTTGCCCTTTTCTCTATCAGGATGGTATCTGAATGAAAAGAAATGGTAAAATAGAACTGATGCGGTTTTTCTTCTCTCTGAGTGTCCTTTTGATGCACATCAATTCGGACGTTTGGGGTGGAAAGAAATTCATTGGGGGACTGACCCTGTTTCACCACGGAAACTTTGGTGTTGAGTTCTTCTTTGTCACCGGCGGTCTGCTGATGGCAAAATCCATCCGCAGTCAGCTTGACCGGGAGGCGCAGGAGGGCGGCACACGCTGGGATCGTCTGGGAGAGGACACATTGCATTTCCTCTGGCGAAAGGTGAAGCCGCTGCTGCCCTACCACCTGACCTTTCAACTGATTATGGCCGTTCTGTTTGTGGCAACCAAACCGGAGAATATGCCCTGGGCGCTGATTGACCGCCTGCCGGGGCTGTTTTTCCTCAACCGCACCGGTATGCTGGACGGTACGCTCATCGGGGTAGAGTGGTATATCTCATCTATGCTCCTTTCCATGGCCATCCTTTATCCCCTGTGCAAGCGCAGCTACTCAAACTTCACCCACCTCATTGCTCCGCTGATTGCGCTGGCGCTGCTGGGGTATATGTACACCACCCGGCACAGCCTCTTTGGCGCATCCTCAATCAACGGCCTCACCTATCACTGCAATTACCGGGCAATGGCGGAAACCTGCTTGGGTGCTGCCTGCTATGAGGCGAGTCAGGCGTTGACCCGGCGCAGCTACAGCCGGATGGGGCGTTTCTGGCTGACCGTGCTGGAGGACGGCTGCTATCTTTGCGCGGCGCTGTTTATACTGCTGCCGATTTCCTCCATTTATGGATTTTATGCGTTGCTGCTGCTTTGTGTGGCGGTGACCATCACCTTCAGCGGGCAGTCCCTGTCAGCCGTCAATCCCCTTTACCGGGGCAGATTGTGCGCTTTTTTAGGGGCAATCAGCCTGCCTGTGTATCTGTTCCAGAGTGTTCCCAGATTTGCGGTGAAACACTTTGTGTCCATTTCCCGCCCCCGCAATCAGGCTCTGATTGAGCTGTTTGCCACGCTGGTGGGGGCGGCTGCCTTTTATCTGATGGTGAATACAGTCAAAACAGCGCGGCAAAAGTCCGGCTTACAGAAGGAGGGACAGAAGTGATGACCTACTGTCAGGAGACACTCCCCAACGGCGTGCGGATTTTGACAGAGCCTATCCCCACCGTCCGCTCTGCGGCGCTGGGCATTTGGGTGGCCACTGGCTCCCGGGCGGAGACGGCAAGAGAGTCCGGCGCAGCCCACTTCATCGAGCATATGCTCTTCAAAGGCACGGACATCAACTCTGCCTCGGAGCTGGCAGCCCGGATGGATGCCATTGGCGGGCAGCTCAACGCCTTTACCACCAAGGAATGCACCTGCTTCTATGTCCATGCGCTGGACAGCCACCTCATGGAGGGGCTGAACATCCTCACCGATATGTTCTTCCGCTCCAAGTTTGACCAGAAGGACGTGGAGACGGAGCGGGGGGTCATTCTGGAGGAAATGGGGATGTATCAGGACGACCCCGCCGATTTGGTGAGCGAGCGCCTTGCGGCTGCGGTGTACCGGGGCAGCCCCCTGTCCCGTCCTATTCTGGGCAAGCCCTCCACCCTGAACCAGATGACCGGAGACTGGCTGCGGTCGTATAAGCACAGCCACTACCGCCCGGATAAGGTGGTGGTGTCGCTGGCAGGCTCCTATTCAGAACAGGTGGTGGACACCATCCGGGAGCGGTTTTCTGCCATGGAGCCGGGGAAAACCCCTGCCATCAAGCGGGCAAAGTACACCCCCTCAGTGACCCTGAAACGGAAGTCCACCGAGCAGAACCATGTGGTTTTGGCCTTCCCCGGACTGGACGCCAAAGACGAGCGGCGCTTTTCCCTGCAAATTCTCAGCTCGGTGCTGGGGGGAGGGATGTCCTCCCGCCTGTTCCAGCAGGTGCGGGAGCAGCAGGGATTGTGCTACAACATCTATTCCTACGGTGCCTCCTATGCGGACATCGGCTCCTTCTGCGTGGCCACCGCCCAGAGCAAGGACACCGAGTCCAAAGCCATTGCCAGCATACGGCAGGTGGTGCAGGAGATGGCGCAGGACGGCATCACCGCCGACGAGCTGCACCGGGCAAGGGAGCTGGCCAAGGCAAACGTGCTCATGGGCATGGAGTCCACCACCGCCCACATGAACCTGATGGCCCGCTCTGTGCTGTCCGATACCCCCATCTTTACCGCCGACCAGATTATCGCCGCCTATGACGCTGTGACGCTGGAGAGCGTCCATGACCTGGCCAGAGAGCTCTTCCGCTGGGAGGATGCGTCCCTCTCTGCGGTGGGCAGAGTGATGGAGGAGGACGCCTACCGGCAGCTCATCGGGGAATGACCCGGCGGCGCGGTAATGTTCGGCTTTATGTTCGTTTGTGGGAATAACTGCTGCAAATTGTCCTTTTTGCCAAAAGAAACCGGAAAAATGCGATAGATTTTGAGCGGAAAACCGAAAGAAAATTTGAAATTTTTCCTTGCAAACCGGGGAGAATCGGTATAAACTAACCACAGTGAAATGATTCCTGCGGGGTCTTGCAATCGCATTACCGGAATGGCGTGGTAATGATTTCACTGATGCAGAACGTCTGAGTGGCACGACTCAGGCGTTTTTGCTTTTTCTACCAGGACAGCACTTCCAGCAGGAACACCACGCACAGCGCCACCACGGCAAAGCTGGCTGCCGCATCCAGCCACGCCCGGAGCCAGAGCAGATATTCCTGCCGCTGGGAATGAGCGGGCAGGGATGGAATGGTCTGAGCTGTCATAGAATGGTTTTGTTTCATGGGAATCCTTCCTCTCTCTGTTGATGGGTACAGGATACCAGAGGGGGAGTCCCATAAACAGGATTGCGACGGAACGTATGTTCGATTTTTATTCAAAGAAAGCGGGACAGAGCGGAAAAAATTTTGTCCAGATAGTTGATTCTTCCTCACGGACTTGCTATAATGTTTTTGCAAAAAGTTCCGGCAAATAGCAAAAGCGAGGTGTCAATTATGAGTCCCTATCCCATTATCACCATCAGCCGCCAGTTTGGCGCAGGCGGAACCTCCATCGGTCGGCGGGTTGCCGAGCGGCTGGGCATTCCCTTCTATGACAATGAGATCATCGAGCTGGCCTCCAAGGAGAGCCACTTTGATCCCAAGCTCTTCCGCAAGGTAGAGGAGACCACCGCCACCAACAGCTTCCTGTACGCCATCAACCGGCTGGGAGCGGGCAGCGCCTATTCCATGCCCATCAGTGACCAGCTCTATTCCGTCCAGTCCTCCATTATCCGCACCATTGCGGATCAGACTCCCGCTGTGATTGTGGGACGTTGTGCGGACGATGTGCTCAGCGGCTACACCAAGACGGTGGACGTGTTCGTGCAGGCGGGGGTAGAGGCCCGGGTCAAGCGCACCATGGAGCGGCTCACCCTCACCGAGAGCCGTGCCCGTGCCTATGTGAAGCAGATTGATAAGAGCCGTGCCGCCTATCATAACTTCTATTCCGACCGCCTGTGGGGGCGCCGGGAGAACTACGATCTGATTATCGACTCTGACGGCGTGGA
Source organism: Clostridiales bacterium NK3B98 (assembly GCA_000421005.1). GTDB lineage: Bacteria > Bacillota > Clostridia > Oscillospirales > Oscillospiraceae > Onthomonas. The sequence continues at coordinate 18,978 of ATWA01000032.1, read as the reverse complement.
TTGGGATTCCGCCGCCGAGATTGTCTGCATTTATGCCAAGGCTCGTCTGGGCGAGGAGCTGGAGGCGGCGAATCAGGAAGGGTAAACGATTCCCATCCTCCCTTGTTTGAAGAATAAGTCACTGTCTCCGGTGGAAATGCTCCACCGGAGACAGTTTTTTGTGAAAAAAGTGCATTATGCCGGCAAATAAAATATGTTATACTAGATACAGAAGCAATCAATTTGGCGGGAAAGGAGCATATTCATGCTGCAGCAGTCTTTGGTCATGCACGATACCGCAGGGGTCTGCCGCATCTCAGGGGAGACCTCTCTGGATGGAATGGACGGAGTTTTCTACATTCTCACCCCCCTTTACATGAACGGTGCCACCTTCTACACCCCCAAGGACAGCAAAAAGGTGCGGATTCGTCCGGTGATGTCGGCGGAGGAAGCCCGGACGCTGATTGCGCAGCTCCCGGGGGTGGAGCCCCTCACCTTCGCCTCCCCCAATGAGCAGAAGAACGGCTGCGCCGCCGTGCTCAAGTCCGGGGACAGTATGCAGCTTGCCCGGCTGGCCAAAACCCTGTATCAGGACCAGCTTCGCCGCAGCCGTCAGAACCGCCGTACCGGAATCAACGACACCGCCACCCTGAAAAAGGCGGAAAACCTCCTGTTCGGGGAGCTGGCCACCGCATTGGAAATCCCCTATGACCAGGTTTTGACCCATATCCGGGAGCAGCTGGAGCAATAAGGAAAACAAACGGGACTGTCACACGGACAGCCCCGTTTTTCTATACCATGCTTCCATCCCAAAGGGTATGGGGATACTCGCCGCTGGCCTTCATGTCCGAAATGGCCTGCTGCACGTCGGGCAGGTCCTCCCGGTAGGTGACCCCGTGCCACACGGAGGCGGTGGGCAGCACCCGGATGACCCCACGACCTTCGGCAATCTGGGCGTTGGCCACGCTGGGCAGGTAATACTCGCACTTCAGCGGGTTTTTGGTGAGGTTTTCCCGCAAAAAGGCGGGAAAGCGCCCGGTAAACTCATGGAGCAGCTCCTGATGGAAGCCCCACAGGTTCATGGACACCAGCGTGTCTCCCCCCAGAGGAGTCCAATGCTCCCCGTCCTCGGTGTAGGCAATGCCGCCGGGGCGCTTTTCAATCCGGGTGCGCTCGGTGATGTCGGTGAGCAGCCCGTTTTCCACCTGACACACCCCGCGGGCCACAGAGCCGTTGTCGGTGACGGTGTTTTCCAGCCGATAGCCCACCATGGCGGAGCAGTCGGGAGCGGCCTCGGTGGTGAGGAAGTCATAGATCCGCTGGAAGGCGTCTCTGCCGTAGAAGTCGTCAGCGTTGATGACGGCAAAGGGGCCGTCGATCAGCTCAGCGGCGCAGGCGATGGCGTGGGCGGTGCCCCAGGGCTTCACCCGCCCCTCGGGAACAGAGAACCCTTCCGGCAGCTTGTCCACCTCCTGATAGGCGTAGCGCACGTCGAAGTAAGGCTCCATCCGCTTGCCCACGTTGGCGATAAAGGTGTCCGCAATGGCCTCCTTGATGATAAAGACCACCTTTTCAAATCCAGCCCGCTTTGCGTCAAAGAGGGAGAAATCCATAATAATATCCCCTTCGGCGTCCACAGGGGTAATCTGCTTCAATCCGCCGAAGCGGCTGCCCATACCGGCAGCCATGACCACGAGAACCGGCTTGTTCATTGGTATCGACCTCCAAATAGAAGTATTGTTCCGCTCCTATTGTACACATCTTCTCCCGGAAAGGCAATAAAAACAGAAAAAACAGAGGAGCGGCTTGGAAAACCGCCCCTCTGTCCGTCAAACAGGGGTCTTTTTTCGCTCCATCCACTGTTTTGCCAGAAGTACGGCGAAAGCGCCTGCCGCATCTCCCAACAGAAACCCGGCGGCAAAAACCGCTGCAACCCACATATGTCATCCCTCCTGCCCTGATTCTACCCCAAAGGGCAGGTCGAAGTCAGGGGAAAGGGGAGAGGGTCAGCCCTTTGCGGCTCTGTCTTGGGCGATGAGCAGCTTCAACGCCTCCACGCCCACCCGGACGGCGGCGGAGGTGTCCTCATCCTCGGTCTGGTCCAGCCCGGCGGCCTGCCGTTCCTGATTCCAAATCACATGGAAGCAGGAGCCGCAACGCACCCCCAGAGAGGCGGCCACCGTGAACAGGGCGGCGGACTCCATCTCGCTGGCCAGCACCCCCAGCCGCTTCCACGCCTCCCACTTGGCCTCCAGCTGATAGGAAACCGGCATACGGGAAGGGGAGTGCTGTCCGTAGAAGGAATCCTTACACTGCACCACCCCAACCTTGGTGTCCTTGCCCATGGCACGGGCGGCATGGACCAGAGCGGTGGTCACTTGAAAATCCGCCACAGCGGGGAACTCGATGGGGGCGTATTCCCGGCTGGTGCCCTCCATGCGCACTGCACCGGTGGCGACCACAATGTCTCCGCTCTTTACGTCCAGCCGAATCCCGCCGCAGGTGCCCACCCGGATATAGGTGTCCACCCCGATTTGCTTCAATTCCTCCATGGCGATGGCGGCGGAGGGGCCGCCGATGCCGGTGGATACCACGCTGACCCGCTCTCCCAGCAGCTCGCCTGTCCAGGTGTTGTACTCCCGGTTCATCCCCAGATGCACCGGGTGGTCAAACAGGGCGGCGATTGCCTCACACCGTCCCGGGTCGCCAGGGAGGATGCAGTAGCGTCCCAGATGGTCCTCCCGGCTGAGATGAATGTGGAACTGTACGTCCCGTTTGGTGTTATCCATAATTATGCCTCCTGTTTTGCAATCTCTTTTGCAATATTATACTGCAATTGGGGCGGTTGTCAACGACACAAAAGGCGGCGCTCTCCAAAGAGAACGCCGCCTTTGTCACAATCCGGGATTATTTGCCCTCGGTCTCCGCTTTGCGCTGCGCCAGGTACTCGTTGATATAGCCCATGACCTGATCTGCGTCCAGACCGTGTACCATGCAGGCTTCCTCCAGACTCTCGCCGATGGAAGAGGGGCAGCCCACACAGTGCATTCCGCACTGCATGAGAATATAGGCAATGCCCGGGTCAAATTCCAGCATCTCACCCATGGTGGTGGCTTTGGTGATTTCCATATGATTCGTCCTTTCAGGAATAGTTTTGTTCACAAAGGCTATGAAACCACAAAGAAGGGCGGTTGTCAAGACGGTTGGAACAAAATCCTACTGGTTTTACAGGAATTTACCCTTTGTTTACTTTTGGTACTCAAATTGCAGCCCATACAGATCCACGGTATCCCCGTCGGAAATCCCCTCCGCTTCCATCTGCTCAAACAGACCGGAGGCGCGGAGCTTCTGGTCAAACCAGTTGCGGGACTCGTAGTCGTCAAAGTTGACGTACTCCATGAGCTGATCCAGCCAGGGAGCCTCCGCGTACCAAACGCCGTCCTCCTGCCAGATCTCCGCCTTTTCGGTGGTGTCCACGGTGACTTCCTTCTGTCTGGGCACATACTCCGGCTCAAAATACTTCACCGGAGGCAGGCTCTCCAGACGGCGGGCGATGGCGAAGGTCAGCTCCCGCACTCCCTGATGGGCGGCGGCGGAAAGCTCAAAGCAGGGATAGCCCTTGCCTTCCACATAAGCCTTGAAGGCATCCACCTGCTCCCGGTCGTAGCAGAGGTCGCACTTGTTGGCGGCCACAATCATGGGACGCTGGGCCAGCTCCGGGGAATACTGCTTCAATTCCTCGTTGATGGCGTCAAAGTCGGCAATGGGGTCTCTCCCCTCGCTGCCGGACACGTCCACCAGATGCACCAGCAGACGGCACCGGTCAATGTGGCGTAAAAAGTCGTGTCCCAGACCGGCTCCCTCGCTGGCACCCTCGATAATGCCGGGGATGTCTGCCATGACGAAGCTGACCCCTTCCTCGACCCAGACCACCCCCAGATTGGGCATCAGGGTGGTGAAGTGATAGTTGGCGATTTTGGGGTGTGCCTTGGAGACTACGCTGAGCAGGGTGGACTTGCCCACGTTGGGAAAGCCTACCAGACCCACGTCCGCCAGCAGCTTTAATTCCAGAATGACCTCTTTGGTCTCTCCGGGCAGTCCCGGCTTGGCAAACCGGGGCACCTGCCGGGTGGGCGTGGCGAAGTGCTGGTTGCCCCAGCCGCCCCGTCCGCCCCGTGCCAGCACAAAGGGCTTGCCGTCGGACATATCCCGGATGACCTCCCCGGTCTCTGCGTCCTTGACCACTGTTCCGGTGGGGACTTTGATGGTCAGGCTCTCCCCGTCCTTGCCGGTGCAGCGGGCGCCGGAGCCGTCCGCGCCATTGGAGGCGGCGTATTTGCGGCGGTAGCGAAAGTCCATCAGGGTGGTCATGTGGTTGTCGGCCACGAGAATCACGTCCCCGCCTTTGCCCCCGTCCCCTCCGTCGGGGCCTCCTGCGGCCACATATTTCTCCCGGTGAAAGGCGACGGCGCCGTTGCCGCCCTTGCCCGCCTTCACGGTGATTTTAGCGGTATCCACAAAGGTAGAAGCCATAGCGTTTTCCCTCCTTTTTACAGAATGCGGTTATCCATGGTGATAGCCGGATGGTGTGTTGAAAAGGCAGACTGTGTAGGGGCGATTCAAGAATCGCCCCTTGCGCTGACCTGCCCCTCCCGCAAGCAGAAAGCCCGACAAAAAACGCTCTGGGCGGTGAAGTCCAGAGCGTTTCTCATTCAGATCATTACTGGGGCAGCTCTACAATGGAGACCTGCTTGCGATCCTTGCCCTTGCGCTCAAAACGCACGGTGCCATCCTTCAGGGCGAACAGAGTGTCGTCCTTGCCCTTGGCCACGTTGGTGCCCGGGTGGATCTTGGTGCCACGCTGACGCACCAGAATGTTGCCGGCCAGCACGAACTGACCGTCGGCCCGCTTGACGCCCAGACGCTTGGACTCGGAGTCACGTCCGTTCTTGGTGGAGCCGCCGCCCTTCTTGTGGGCGAAGAACTGCAAAGAGATATTCAGCATCGGTGTTACACCTCCATAACATTGAGATAATCGGGGTATTCCTGACGCAGGGAGGTGAGATAGACCATCATCCCGGTCAGGAGGTTCTGGCAGGTGTACTCGTCCTCGTCGGACAGCCCGCCAGGAAGATGGAGGGAGATATGGGGCTCTTCCGGTTCGACTTTCACCGCCGCCGCCAGTCCCAGCACGTCGTTGACGGTACACTCCACCAGCTGGAGCGATGCCACCACCGTGTTGCAGATCAGGTCAGCCCCTTCCTCTGCGTATCCGCTGTGTCCCCGCACGTCCACGCTGACGATCCGGGAACCCTCCATATGAAATTCTACGTTGGTCATCAGCCCACAACGATCTTGCCGATGGTCACCTTGGTGTAGGGCTGACGGTGACCCTGAGTACGCTTGTAGCCACGCTTGGGCTTGTACTTCAGGACACGGATCTTCTTGCCCTTACCGTTCTTGACCACGGAAGCCTCCACCTTAGCGCCCTCCACCACGGGAGTGCCGAAGGTAGCCTTCTCGCCGTCGATCACAGCCAGAACCTGATCGAAAGTCACAGTCTCACCGGACTCAACAGGCAGCTTCTCGATAAACAGGGTATCGCCCTCGTTCACCTTGTACTGCTTGCCGCCGGTCACAATAATAGCGGTCATGCGATTGCACCTCTTTCCTTGATTACGGTCTCGCTCTTTCGGGCGCAGGCAAAGCCTGACTTGAACAGCCTATCAGAAGCGGCTTTGGTATTGTATCAGCCCCAAGGGGGGCTTGTCAATGGTTTTGGACGGTTTTTCCTTAGAAAACGGGAAAAATTTATTCTTCCGCCCCGTCCTCGTCCTCATAGCCGATGTCGATGGTGAGATGAGCACCGCAGTTGGGGCAGTTGGTCTCCCCCTGCTCCATGGTGGCCTCGTCCAGCACCACCGGACCGCCGCACTCAGGGCAGTCCAGCTGGTACTCGCACCCTGCCTCATCGTCATCCATGTCCTCGTCCAGATCGTCCAAGTCGTCCTCGTCCAAACCCTCCAGCTGCTCCTCCAGAGAGTCCACAGCGTCGTCCAGCTCGTCCAGCTCATCTGCCATGGTGGTGATGGAGTCGGTGTTGGCATCCACGTTGGCTGCCAGATCGCCCAGCAGCTCCACCACGGACACCAGCAGCTTGCACTCGTCCTCTTTGCGCTCGTTCAGCTTCATGCCATCCGCCAGACCTCGTAAATAGGCGGCACGTTCCGTTAATGTCATGGTAAAACACTCCTTATATGAATCGTATCAGTCGAAGGGTAAATGCAAGGTAACACATGGGCGCGGCAAGCCACGCCCCTACATCACGAAATAAAAGACCATAAATCCGGGTAGGGGTGCGGCTTGCCACACCCCAAATCCCCCCTGCAAAAACACGCCGCACAGCGTGCGGCGTGTCAGTGAGACAAAACTCAGTCCTTTGCCCGGCCCAGATACTCGCCGGTGCGGGTATCCACCTGAATGCGGTCGCCGATGTTGATGAACAGGGGCACCCGGATCTCAGCTCCGGTCTCCAGCGTAGCGGGCTTCAGGGTGTTGGTGGCGGTGTTGCCGGCCAGACCGGGTTCGGTCTCGGTCACTTCCAGATTCATGAAGTTAGGCGGCTCAATGCCGAACACCTTGCCCTTGTAGCTGAGCACCTTGCACTCGGTGTTCTCGGTGACAAACCGGAAGGCGTCGCCCAGCTGATCCTTGTTCAGAGGGATCATGTCATAGGTCTCGGTATCCATGAAGTAGTACAGATCGCCGTCCGCATAGCTGTACTCCATGGTTTTGCGCTCGATGTATGCGCTCTCGAACTTGGCGGTGGGGTTGAAGGAAGTCTCAGTCACAGCACCGGTGATGACGTTCTTCATCTTGGTACGCACAAAAGCGGCGCCCTTGCCCGGCTTGACGTGCTGGAACTCCACAACCTGCATGACCTTGCCCTCGTACTCGAAGGTGACGCCATTTCTGAAATCGCCTGCAGTAATCATATTGTTAGCCTCCAATGCTTCTTTTCACCCGTCTAAAAGTCCGGGCGTATGTTTCCGCACTCATTTTATCCTATTTTCTCCGCCTTGGCAAGAGGAAGGGAGGAAAAAGTGTGGGCTTTGGCGGAGTTTCCCCCTTTGTGAAAGGGCAATTGGGGGAAAACCGGGTTGAAAAGCCGGAGAAATCTGCTATAATGGGCGCTGGACGCTGTCCAAATAGCGGAGTTCGGCCTCTAAATCCTCCGCATGATAAATCAAAACCAAGGAGAAATGAACATGAAACAGACGAAAACCCCCTCCCGTTTTGCACGGGACCTTTCCATGACAGCCGAGCTGCTCCGGTCTGTCCCGCATTACACCACGGTGATTCTCATTGTGACAGTGATTACCATGAACTTCCTGTCCCGGATTACCCTGGTCTCTCTGCCCTGGCTGGCACTGAATGCGGGCATTCTGGTGTCCTGGCTGTCTTTTTTGACCATGGACGTGATGACCAAGCACTACGGCGCCAAGGCGGCCAACCTGCTGTCTCTGGTAGCGGTGGCGGCAAACCTGCTGTGCTGCGCAGTGTGCGCCATCATCAGCGTGGCGGCGGACGTACCCGGTCTGGATATGGTGCTGGGGGGACAGTGGTCCATCCTGCTGGCCAGCAGCATCGCCTATATTGTCTCCGCACTGACCAATAACTATACCAATATCCGCATTGGCCGCCTGTTCGTGGACGACCCGGAGAGCAAAAAGGCCTACGCCGCCCGCTCCTTTGTCTCCACCCTGCTGTCTCAGATGGTGGACAACTTCCTGTTCGTCTTTCTGGCCTTTGTGGTGTTCCCCAACCTGCCGGGAGCCTTCCCGGTGCGGTGGACGCTGGCGCAGTGCTTTGGCGCTTCCATCGCCTGCGCCTTCTTTGAGCTGTTCAGCGAGATGATTTTCTCCCCGCTGGGCTACTCCGTGGCACGACGCTGGAAGGCAAAGGGGATTGGCGCGGAGTTTATCGCACGCTATTGCCCGGACGGCGTGCTGGGTGGCTGAGATGAAGCTGGAAACCTGCTCCGCCGCTGAGATTGGGCGGCTGGTCCACCGGGGAGAGGTGTCCCCGGTGGAGGTGGTGGACTACTTCGCCCGGCGCATTGAACAGCGAAACCCCAGCCTCAACGCCTTTGTATACACCCGATTTGAAGAGGGAAGAGAGGCGGCGAAAGCGCTGGAAGCCCGGCTGACCAAAGGGGAGAGGATTGGCCCCTTTGCCGGAGTCCCCTTTGCCCTGAAGGATTTTCTGCCCAGTAAAAAGGGCTGGACCAACTCCCACGGCGGGGTGGAGGCACTCATCCGCACTGACCCGGAAAGCTCCGTCTTCTGCTCCGCAATGGAGGCGGCGGGAGGGATAGCGGTGGGCAAGACCAACGCCCCCGCCTTCGCCTTCCGGGGCACCTGCGACAATCTGCTCTACGGCCCCACCTCCACCCCCTTCAAAGTGGGATACAATTCCGGCGGCTCCTCCGGGGGCAGCGCAGCGGCCGTGGCAGACGGAATGATTCCCATTGCGGAGGGTTCGGACGGGGGCGGCTCCATTCGGATTCCTGCGGCGTGGTGCGGGTGCTACGGCTTCAAGCCCTCGGTGGGAACGGTGCCCAGCGTGGTGCGCCCGGACGGCTGGTCTGCCACCCACCCCTACTGCTTCAACGGCGGTCTCACCAAAACGGTGGAGGACAGCGCCATTCTGCTGAACTACATGGCCTCTTATGACCCCAGAGACCCGCTCAGCCTGAACCGCCCCCGCCGGGACTTTACCGCTGAGATGGAACGTCCCCTGAAAGGTTGGAAAATTGCCTACACCCCCGACTTTGGCGTGTTTCCGGTACAGCGGGAGGTGCTGGAGACGGTAGAACGGGCGGCGCTTGCCTTCCGGGAAGCGGGGGCAGAGGTGATTCCGGTGAAGCTGGAATTGCCCTACACCCTGGATGAGCTGGCAGAGACGTGGTGCAGGAGCATCTGCGTGGACACCGCCATTGAGATGGAACTGGACAGACAGAAGGGCTTTGACCTGATGGGAGACTACGCCCATCAGCTTCCCAGGGAGTTTATCGATTGGAACCAAAAGGCGATGGAGGGTGGACTGCTGGACTACTACCGCTTCAACACCGTCCGCACTGCCATCTACGATATGCAGCGGGAGATTTTTGAGGACTATGACCTGCTGCTCTCTCCCACCACCGTCTGTCTCCCGGTGCCCAACGCAGCCGACGGCAACACCCACGGCCCGGAGACCGTGAACGGCGTAAAGATGGAGCCGCTGATTGGCTTCTGTGAGACCTTCTTCTTCAACTTTACCGGGAATCCGGCGGCTTCGGTGCCTGCGGGGCTGTCCAAAGACGGCCTGCCTGTGGGGATGCAGATTGTGGGACGGCGGTTTGCCGACGGGGATGTGCTGGCGGCCAGCCGTACCTTCGAGCAGCTCCGCCCCTGGCGGGACAGCTATCAAATCCCGCTGAATCGAATCATCTAAGAATTAACGCAGAAAACCGCTCCAAAGGGAGCGGTTTTCGTGGGTCTTGGGGGGAATCAGCCAAACATGGGGGTGGACAGATACCGGTCGCCGGTGTCGGGGAGCAGCGCTACAATGGTCTTGCCCTGATTCTCCGGGCGCTTTGCCAGCTGGATAGCAGCCCACAGGGCAGCGCCGGAGGAAATACCTACCAGCACGCCCTCAGTGCGGCCCATCTCCCGGCCTGCGGCAAAGGCGTCCTCGTTGTCCACCGGGATAATCTGGTCATAGACGGCGGTATCCAGCACGTCGGGCACAAACCCTGCGCCGATGCCCTGAATCTTGTGGGGGCCTGCCTTGCCGCCGGACAGCACCGCAGAGCTGGCAGGCTCCACGGCCACAATCTGCACCTCAGGCTTTTGCTCCTTCAGGTACTTGCCCACCCCGGTGACAGTGCCTCCGGTGCCCACGCCGGCCACGAAGATGTCCACCTGACCGTCGGTGTCCGCCCAGATTTCCGGGCCGGTGGTGGCGTAGTGGGCGGCGGGGTTGGCGGGGTTGACAAACTGACCGGGGATAAAGGCGTTGGGAATCTCCTGCGCCAGTTCCTCCGCCTTGGCAATAGCGCCCTTCATGCCTTTCGCACCTTCCGTAAGCACCAGCTCAGCGCCGTAGGCTTTCATCAACTGCCGCCGCTCCACGCTCATGGTCTCGGGCATGACGATGATAATGCGATAGCCCCGGGCGGCGGCCACCGAAGCCAGACCGATGCCGGTGTTGCCGCTGGTGGGCTCGATGATGACAGAGCCCTCCTTCAGCACACCTCTTGCCTCGGCGTCCTCAATCATGGCCTTTGCCACCCGGTCCTTCACCGACCCGGCGGGGTTCAAGTACTCCAGCTTTGCCAGCACCTTTGCGCCAAGCTGATACTTTTGCTCCAAATGGGTCAGCTCCAAAAGGGGAGTGCCGCCGACCAGCTGGTCAGCGGAAGTGAAAATCTTGCTCATGTTCCTTTCCTCCTGTTTACTATGGAAATAACAGTTCCTGTCTATCATACAGCCGTGAGCCGATTTAATCAACCTATCAATCCTGTATGTTAATGGAATACTACACCGTCAGAGGGGATTTGTCAAGAGGGAAAGGAAAAAGATTTTGCAATCGAACAAATGTTGCATTTTTCCGGGAGGCGTGGTATACTGGCAGAAAAGGAGGGAGACGGGATGAAAAGCCTGACCAAGCAGCAGCAGCGTATCTATGACTATATTCTGCGCTTTTCCGCCCAGCAGGGCTATCCGCCCTCGGTGCGGGAGATTGCCGCAGCCGTGGGACTGAAAAGCCCGTCTACCGTGCATTTTCACCTGAAGGCACTGGAGGAGGCGGGCATGATCTCCCGGGACAGCGGCAAGACCCGTGCCATCACCCCCGGCGGGGAGGCGGTGCCCAAGGCGAATCAGGTGCCGCTGGTGGGCAATGTGGCCGCTGGCGCTCCCATTCTGGCGGAGGAGCTGGTGGAGGACTATCTGCCTTACGATACCTCCGGCATCTCCGGCACCCTGTTTGCCCTGCGTATCCGGGGCGAGAGCATGATCAACGCCGGCATTTTGCCCGGAGACTGCGTGATCGTCCGTCAGCAGCCCACCGCCAATCAGGGGGAGATCGTCATCGCCCTGATTGGGGAGGAAGCCACCTGCAAGCGGCTGGATATCCAGACGGGACATGTGTGGCTGCTGCCGGAAAACCCGGACTATGAGCCCATCGACGGCGCAGAGGCCAGTATTCTGGGTAAAGTAGTGGGACTGGTGAGGAGATACCAATGATCTGCAGGGAATATGAATCCCCGGTGGGAAAGCTGGCGCTGGGGGTAGAAAACGGGGCGCTGGTGCGCCTGTGGCTGCCGGGGCTGATTCCGGAGGGACTGGACTATGGTGACGACCCGGTGCTGGAACAGGCTGCCGCCGGGCTGGACTGCTTTTTCGGGGGAAAGCCCCTGCATGAGGAGCTGCCCATCCTGCTGCAAGGCACCCCCTTCCAAAAGGACGTGTGGCAATACCTGACCACCATCCCCCGGGGGGAGACGAGGACTTATCAAGAGGTGGCTCATGCCATCGGACGCCCCCGGGCGGTGCGGGCGGTGGGCGCCGCCTGCGGCAGCAACCCTGTGCCGCTGCTGGTTCCCTGTCACCGGGTGGTTTCCGCGCAGGGGCTGCGGGGCTACGCCGGAGGGCTTGCCATGAAGGAAGCGCTGCTGAGCCGGGAAAAAGATTTTTGATCTTTTTTGATTTTACCTCTTGACTTTCTCTTGCTGGTGTATATAATAAGATTGTTCGCCGCAAGGGAACATAGCGGGATTGTGTAAGGGTAGCACAGCAGACTCTGACTCTGTATGTGAGGGTTCGAATCCTTCTCCCGCTGCCAAATGAAAACCGCTCAGAAGTGAGAAATTACTTCTGAGCGGTTTCTTTTTGCCGTTTTGGGGTTGATTTTGTTTTCAATCCGGAAGGGCAGCGAATTTGTTTCCCTTATGTTTTCCCTTACTGGCTGGAAGCACTCTGAATGTAAGCTTCCATCCGAGCGGCGCTGTCCTCCTGCATCCGCTGGGATACATGACCGTAGACGTCCAAGGTAAAGGATGCCGTCGCATGCCCAATGCTATATTATCAGCGGAGGTTCCATTCCTCCGGTGCAATATAGCCGATTCGCCCTTGACAATCTCTATAAAATAGTTGTAAAATCAGGTTGGATACAGGATTCTGTGTCACAAATGATTGCAATAACGAATGAATGGCTGTTTGTATCACACAATATCACTTCATGGAGATATTGTGACGCAAACAGCCATTTTGTTTCAAGTGATGGTCGGTGCAGATTGCATCAAACGAATGATGGACGCAGAAAACAATCGCTTATCAACAAGCAGAAGGGAGTCACCCATAGAAATCCATCATTCCAACACCCTGATCCGCCGCATCGGGAACACCACCTACAAGATCAAGGTGTATCTCAGTGAAACGGCAAGCGAGACCTTCGAAGACAAGCTGCTGCGGCTGGTTTCAACCGACAGTGCATTGCACGGGGAGAGTGAGCATGAAGCACAAGAAGATTGACAACGCACCGAAAAACACTGCCCTCTATGAGCGCCTGTCCCGTGAGGACGGAGGCAGCGAGAGCATCAGCATCCAAAACCAAAAGAAGCTGTTGGAAGACTACTGCTTCATCAATGGCTTCTCCAACCCCGTCCACTACACCGATGACGGTTACAGCGGAGCCTCCTTCCACCGCCCGGCATGGGCGCAGCTTATGACAGATGTGGAGTCCGGGAAGGTGGGAACCATCATCGTCAAGGACATGAGCCGGGTGGGGCGTAACTATCTGGAAGTGGGACAGCTTACCGAAGTCTTACTTCCCCGAAAGGGCGTCCGGTTCATCGCCGTAGCCAACGGCATGGACAGCGACCACCCGGAAACCGGCGAGTTTGCCCCCATCCTGAATCTGGTAAACGAGTGGTATGTAAAAAATTTCAGCCAGCGCATGAAGGCTGCGTGGGAGGCGAAACGAATCGCCGGAGAGCATACCAGTACCGTTTGCAGATATGGCTACCGGAAAGACCCGGCAAACCCGGAGAAGTGGCTGATTGATGAAGAAGCGGCGGATGTTGTCCGTAAGATCTTCCGGCTTGCGTTGGACGGGAAATGCCCCAGTGAGATCGCCCGTACTCTCCACAGCGAGCAGGTAGAGAAACCGTCCTACTACCGGGCAAAGCGTCAGACCAGCTTCACTTTACCGGAACGCCCCTATGATTGGGATGCCACCGTGATACGGGACATCCTGACCAGCAAAGAGTACATCGGCATGACGGTGAACCACAAAAAGTACCGCCCTACCTACAAAGACAGGAGCCAACTGGGACGCTATCCAAAGGACCAGTGGCAGTACATCGAGAACACCCATGAGCCGATTATCAGCGAGGAGGTGTTCTATGCAGTACAGGACAAGCTGGTTTCCCACCCTGCTGTCCAGCCAATCCAGCGGTTGAATCCACTGAAAGGACTGGTCTACTGTGCTGACTGCGGCGCAGCCATGTTCAACAAGCGGCAGAACCCCCAGCCCCTCAAGGACAGGGACGGCAGCTTCACCGGAAAGTACAACAAGGGGACGGACGGTTTTGAGTGCCGAACCTTTACCACCGGAAAAAAGCATAAGGAGACCGTCTGCTCCCGCCACTGGGTCAACACAGAGACGCTCCAGACGCTGACGCTGGAAACTCTCAAGAGCATAGCCACTGCGTCCCTATCTGATGAAAAGACGTTGCTTTGCAAACTGGCGCAGGCTGACCAAAATCAAGAACACGCTCCTGACGACAAGAAGCTGCTTCAAGAGAAGCGGAACAGAAGCGCAGAGCTGGACAGGTTGATCGAAGGGGCATACGAAGCCAGCTTCAAGGGCAAGCTCACGGACAGACGGCTTGCCACGCTGGTTGCCGGTTACGAAGCGGAACAGGAGCGGCTGGAACAGGAGATCGTTGCGCTCACCCGTCAGATCAGCGAAAGCGAGATGCCCAAACAGGACGGCAGACGATTCCTGAAAGCCCTCCGGCAGTTCACGTCCTTCGACACCCTCACCCCGGAGATGGCGGAGGCATTGGTGGAGAAGATCGTGGTGCATGAGCGCATCGGCACGAGGTCAGACTACCAGCAGGAGATTGAAATTTACTTCAAATTCATTGGAAAGGCGGGTGAAGTCCAGTGATCACAGCATTGTATGAGCGGCTGAGCCGGGACGATGAACTGCAAGGCGATAGTAACTCCATTGTGAATCAAAAAAGGCTATTGCTGGACTACGCCCACAAAAATGGCTTTGAAAACCCCGTCCACTACACCGACGATGGTTACAGCGGAGCAAACTTTGACCGCCCCGCATGGAAGCGGATGATGGAGGACGTGGAAGCCGGGAAAATCAGCACTGTGATTGCCAAGGACATGAGCCGAATCGGGCGTAACTATCTGGAAGTGGGATTCTACACTGAGATGGTATTCCCGCAAAAGAAGGTTCGCTTTATCGCTATCGGCAACAATGTGGACAGTAATGTTCAGGAAAGCAACGAGTTTACCCCTTTTTTGAACATCATCAATGAGTTCTACGTCCGGGACTGCTCCAAGAAGATCAAAGCCAGTGTCCGCATGAAAGGCAACGCCGGGAAGCACATCTGCGGCAATATCATCTACGGCTACAAGGCTGACCCGGAGGACAAGGGCCACTGGATTATTGATGAAGAAGCGGCGGCGGTGGTTCGTAGAATCTACCAGCTCTGCATCGAGGGCAACGGACCGTTCCAGATTGCGGGCATCCTGCAGGCGGAGCAGATCGAGACGCCGGGGTACTATCAGGCGAAGCGGGGGCTGGGCAATCACCAGAGCCGTGTAGAGACCATGAAGCCTTACAACTGGTCTATGGGGACAGTGAGTGTTATCCTCTCCCGCCCGGAATACATGGGACATACCGTCAGCTTCCGGTATCAGACGGAATCCTACAAGACCAAGAAGTCCGTGAGAACAGATCCCTCTGAATGGCTCATTACGGAGAACACCCAGGAACCAATCATAGATGAAGCCACATGGACGCTGGTGCAGAAGCTGCGTCAGACAGTGCGCAGGACGGATACCATCGGCGTTGCCAATCCCTTTACCGGGTTGGTGTACTGCGCTGACTGCGGCTGTAAAATGCGAAATCACCGGCGCAGAGCCAACACCGGAGGGAAATCCATCATCAAGCTGGCAGAGGACACTTATCTCTGTACCAAGAACGATAACGCCTCCAATCGGCGGGAGAAGGTGTGTTCTCCTCACCGGATCAGCACCAAGGCGCTGCGGGAGATTGTGCTGGAAGTGATTCGGGCAGCAAGCCAGAGCGCCCTTGCGGACAGGGAATCCTTTCAGGGAAAGATCATGGAGCAGAGGGCAATCCAGCAGCGGGACGCAGCGAAAATCATAGAGCGTAAGCTGCGGGAGAAGAAAGCCCGGTATGATGAACTGGACAATCTGATTCAAAGCCTGTATGAATCCAACTTCTCCGGCAAAATCTCGGACAAGCGGTTCAAGAGTATGTCAGAGCGGTACGAGCAGGAACAGGAGGAGCTGGAGCAGACCATTCAGCGGTATGAGCAGGAATTGGCCAGCTACCAGAAGATTGAAGTCAATGTAGACCAGTTTTACAAACTGGCCCAAAGGTACGCTGAGTTCACCGAACTGACCACCCCCATGCTGAACGAGTTTGTGGACAAAATTCTGGTGCATGAGGCGGAGAAGGTGGACGGAGAGCGGACACAGGAGGTGGAGGTCTATCTGAACTACATCGGCAAGTTTGAGCTGCCCCCTGTGGAGTTGTCCCCGGAGGAACTGGAACAGTTGGAACAGGACAGAAAGCGCAGGGCGAAGCAGCGGGAAGCCAGCAGGCGGTTCCGGGAGCGGAAGCGGCAAAAGCAGGAGCAGACAGCGTAAAATGCAAAGAGAGGTTTCTCTGGGATGACCGGAGAGACCTCTTTTTTTGCTTTATCGTGTACACTATGGATACAGACCCCATCCTGCGCAAAACAGGAGAATCCATGAGCAAATTTGCATATATCCGTGTCAGTACCAGAGATCAGAATGAAGATCGTCAGCTACTCGCTATCACCGATCTGCACATCCCCCAAAAGAATATCTACATCGACCATCAGTCCGGTAAGGACTTTGACCGTCCTGCTTACAAACGCATGGTTCGGCGCATGAAAAAAGATGATCTGCTCTATATCAAAAGCATTGACCGCCTTGGAAGAAACTATGAGGAAATACAGAACCAATGGCGCTATCTTACCAAGGACAAAGGAATAGACATAGCGGTTTTGGATATGCCTCTGTTGGACACCCGCAGAGGAAAAGACCTTGTAGGCACCTTCCTCAGCGATATTGTTCTGCAAGTCCTTTCCTTTGTCGCTGAGAATGAGCGCAGCAACATTAAGCAGCGACAAGCGGAGGGTATTGCCGCTGCCAGACTGCGGGGCGTAAGGTTTGGAAGGCCGCCAAAACCGCTGCCGCCCAACTTCTACAGCGTCTACCAGCAGTGGAGGAAGGGCGACCTCTCCGTTTCCAATGCGTCCAAAGCGTGCAATATGTCCCGCACGACCTTTCACCGGCGAGCGAAGCAGTATGAAAACTCCCACCGCCCATAAATTATGAAAATCCCGAAATGTCTACTTTATGGGATTCTTCTTTGAAAATTTGTTCTTTTCATTGTAGCACAGTTTTTCGCTGGATACCAGAGGAACAGCACACTTTTCAGCGAATGAAGACAGGCGTACAGACCCCATCCATAAAGTAGACGATTCAGAACGCCGCCCATTTTGGGACGGAATGGAGGGGAAAAGTGAACAATGATTATGAGCGGACGAAACAATTTGCTTTCCGGCGAAGGTGAAGATTGGGAAGAAGCTGTCCTTTCATCCATGCGAGACGCAGCTTTGTCTGACACGCTGGTGTATTCCATCCTGAGACAAATCCGGGAAGAAAATAAGAATAACGGCTGTTCTGAGAATGAACAAGAACAGATTCAGGCAATAGAGCAGTTGCAAAAGAGACTGACTAGGACGCATTTATCCACCTTCGGGATTATCGAACAGCTCTATATGAAGGAAGCAACCATGTGCTTACAAATCGCCTTCCCACGGGGCATTTATGCCGCATTTCAGCACCGTTTTGGTTCAAACAAGGACTGTACCCTCGAGCGGCTGGTAATGGAATCGCTTGAAGATGTTGAGAGCATGGAGCGTTTTCCCGAACTCTCCAAGAATAAAACCTTTCGGAACGAGCTGCTGGATGAACTCAAAGCGGAACTCAGACCGACCTTCCGAAAACTGCTGACTTCTTACGTCAGTGCGTGGGATGAGCGTATTCAAGGAATACTGCGCTACGGTTTTCGGTTGGGATATGCTGCCGCTCAGTCCATCATATTGGATGTTGAGTCTCCCCAGACGTGAGCCTATTCCAGTTCATAATACTGATTTCTGTTCAGATTGCGCTGGATGGTATGCTCTTGCTGCGTCAGCAGCTTGTACCCGTCCTCCATGGTCTTGATGGTGGATTTCAGCGCACGCCTGCGGTCATACAGGTCTTGCTGCTGTGCGGTCAGCCTGACTTTTGCTTCCTTCAGAGACTGATAGTTTGGCACAGAATTGACGTGGTGTGCCTGCTGGTACTCCCGAAGATACTTCACAGCGCCATCGTAGAGCAGTAACCCCTGGATGTGTTTCTCCCGGAACTTAGGCGACTTTCGGGTTTTTAGGTACTGTTCGTACAGCGGACGGTATTTGTGGTAGAGCCCCAAATGCTTCAACAATCCGTTGCACTCTTTCAGGTTCTTTTCTACCCGGAGGAGACGCTGGGTGTCATGGTTAAAGTCCTGTTTGTGATCTTCAATGGTTGCTTGCAGATCATCCAGATTGAGCAGGTGGTTCTCGGTGAGATAGTTGAAGCTCATGCTCATCGTCTTGAGATTCTGTATCTTCGCCCATTGGGTCAGATTGTAGCTGCTTTGAATCTTCGGGTCGTTCAGGTCGATGATGCGTCCGGTTACTACCATCTCAATAACCGGACGAGAAGGTTTCAATTCAGGTGTAGGCTTCTTCTCTGCCCTTTTCTCAGGCGCAGCCTGTGGCGCTTGTTTTTCTGCCTGCTGCTGCAATTCCAAAAGCCGCTGATTGATGAATGCTTCAATAGATTCCTTGCTATACTCTGCTCCCAGCCTACGGGAAGTTATGGGGCGTTTGCGGTATTCCGGGAGGTAGCTCCAGCGTCCACGGCTCTCTGTTACAACAATGTTGTGTTTCGATTTCAGAATAGCTTTGAAATCTTCGATGGAATTGCATTTCTGCTTCGTTTCGTCGATTGCCTGACGCATTCGGGCAAGCTCCGTTTTGAATTTGGATTCTGCGGGTTTTCCTCCAACACTGCGGATGGCTTCATTTTTATGGTCAAGCCGTTCTTGACCTCGTTGGATTGCCCAGTATTCTTTATCCGTTACATTTTGTTTGGCTTTGCGATTTAGCTCAACCTGATGCAGTCCATTCTCCCGGCACATCCGCTCCACATCCGCTTTCAGATAGCGAAGACATTCCGGCGTGTTGTGGAATTTGTAGCCAGCCTTGCCGTCCCGTTCCAGCTTGGAATACTCCGGCTGTGGAATATCTTTGATTCTCAAACTGTTGAATGAAATGTGACAATGAATCGAGCCGCTGCCATTGTTCCCGTCATCGTGGGTAGCGACCACACACTGATGCCCGCTGAAATGCTTTCGGGCAAATTCCATTCCAAGGGCTTGCGCTTTTTCCAGCGTTAGACCGCACTCTATATCCTTCGGGTCAAAGCTGAGAATGAAGTGATGCTGCTTGATGTCCTTCCTGTCACGGTTTTTCTTCCAGAAACGGTTGCTGATCTGGCAGTCAATGCCGTATGTCCACGGAGTGGTGTTGATAGCGTCAATCAATACGTTTTCCCG
>ATWA01000031.1 GCA_000421005.1 Clostridiales bacterium NK3B98 | reverse complement strand
TCTCACGTTCGAGTCCCCGCTCTAAACAGCAAGACCGTGAAACAAAGCCTGACGCCTCTTTTGGGTGAGTTCCTTACTACGCCTGAAGGGACTCGAACCCCTGGCCCACTGCTTAGAAGGCAGTTGCTCTATCCACCTGAGCTACAGGCGCATATGCCGACGACAAAGAGAGCGGGTGATGGGAATCGAACCCACACGACCAGCTTGGAAGGCTGGGATTCTACCATTGAACTACACCCGCAGGCTGTCATCAGCTTGAACAGATTACCACATTCTCAGCGGGTTGTCAAGTTTTTTCTGGAAAGCAGGGGAAATTTTTACCCCAGTTCCTTGTCACAGTAGGCGCAGCACTCCCGTCCGCCCACCATTTTCACCAGCGCCGGCAGGTATCCCCCTTCGGTCTGGGTGATGCAGTTGGGGTTGGAACACACCGGACAGTTGCAGATTTCCACCGGTTCCGGCATTTTATGCCCCTGATTGGCCAAATCGGTGAGCAGAGCCATCCGGGCGTACATACCGTAGCGGGCCTGCTCAAAATACTGGGCTCTGGGGTCGTCGTCCACATCCACTGCGATTTCATCCACCCGGGGCAGGGGATGGAGCACCATCATGTCCTTTTTCGCCCGTTCCAGCTTGCGGCGGTTCAGAATATACACGCCCTTATTCCGCTCGTATTCCAGCGGGTCAATAAACCGCTCCCGCTGGATCCGGGTCATGTACAGCACGTCCAGCATGGGGATTACCGGCTCCATGCTGGTGACTTCGGTAAACTTCATCTGGTTTTCCCGCATGAAAATACGCATATACTCCGGGATTGCCAGCTCCCGGGGGCTGATGAGGTAGAATTTCACCCCGTTGAACTTGGCCAGCGCCTTAATCAGGGAGTGGACAGTGCGCCCGTTTTTCAGATCGCCGCACAGACCTACCGTGATACCGTCCACACTTCCCCGCAGGCGGGTGATGGTGGTCAGGTCTGCCATGGTCTGAGTGGGGTGCATATGTCCGCCGTCTCCGGCATTGACCACCGGCACTTCGGAATACAGGCTGGCCGCCTTGGCAGCGCCCTCTCTGGGGTTGCGCATGACGATCACATCGGAGTAGGCGGAGACCATCTTGATGGTGTCTTTTAACGTCTCTCCCTTGGCGGTAGATGAGCTTTTGGGGTCGGCAAATCCAAACACCGTGCCGCCCAGCCGGAGCATCGCCGTCTGGAAGGAGAAATTGGTACGGGTAGAGGGCTCAAAAAACAGGCTGGCCTCCAGCTTGCCCCGGCAGGCGTCCAAAAAGTCATTGGGATGATCCATGATCTCCTCCGCACGCCCATAGAGTTGCTCCCACTGTTCCCTTGTCAGATCACCAAAGTCAATGAGATGTCGAAAGCCCAACGCAATTCTCCCCTTTTTTCGTTGTTGTCTCATTTTACCACGTCCTCAGCCATTCCACAACCGCCCTGAACTCTCAAATATTTTCCGGGAAAAGGGGATTCTTTTGTCTCTTTTGCGCCATACTGGTGGAGTCTGGGAGGTTACGCTATGCTTTGGATGTGGTATCTGCTCTTTTTCTCCGCCCTGGGGTTTGTGCTGGAGGTGTCCTTCGCCTTTGCCACCCGTGCGCCAAATCCGGGGCGAAAATGCCTGCTGTTTTTCCCCCTCTGTCCAGTATACGGCTTGGGCGGTGTGGCAATTGCCCTGCTGCCCCCTTGGGTGCAGATCCGTCCTGTCCTCTATTTTGCCCTCGCCGCACTGTGCGCCGCCGGAGCGGAGTATCTCACCGGGGCGTTTTACCTGCGCTGTCTGGGGGTGCGCTTCTGGCACTACCGGGGACGCACCGCCGACCCGAATGGGCTGGTCTGCCTTCCCTTCACCCTTGTCTGGGGGCTGCTGGCCTTTCCGCTGCAATGGGTGCTGCCCCTTGCCCGGCAGCTCTATACTGCCCTCCATCCCGCCGTCGTGGCAGGACTCACCGCCGCCGTATTGTCTGATCTGATCTGTACCACATTGGTGCTGGAGCTGACCCATGACCCCGCCGCTCTGCGCTGGTGGGTGAATCAGCCGTATAAAAACCCCGTCCCCCGGGCAGAATAGGGGCATTCCAGAAAAAGGAGGTCACTGTGATGAAAACCGTCAACGACTGCATCTGCTGCTCTGTCCGCACCTGCGCCTATCACGACGCTCTTGCCCAGCACTGCACCCTGGAATCCATTCAGGTGGGCTGCGACGCCGCCAGCCCCAAAGCCAGTGAGCACACGGAGTGTGCCAGCTTCGCCCCCAGAAATCAGCATTGATTCCGGCCTCCCTGCTGCTTCGGCGGCAGGGAAAGTTTGAACTCTTTGACATTTATTGTAAGTCTTGTCTAACTTTTATCCCCTTTTTTATGAAAAACGACCAAGGGTTTGCTATTGCTATTTCCACAAAATCTGGTATACTTTCAGTGGAAAAACCACAATATATACGATACTTGTCGAAAGTTCGTTTATAGAAGACGGAGGTATACCATGCACGATTACGAACAGTGGAGCGGCTTTCAGGGCCGCATTTGGAAGGACGAGGTAAACGTCCGGGACTTTATCCAGCGCAACTACCACCCCTATGACGGGGACGAGTCCTTCCTTGCCGGTCCCACCGAGGCTACGAACAAGCTGTGGGGTGCGCTGCAAAAGCTGCAAAAGGAAGAGCGGGCAAAGGGCGGCGTTCTGGACTGCGAGACGAAAGTGGTCACCGGTCTGACCGCTTACGGACCCGGCTACATTGACGAGAACCTGAAGGATTTGGAGCAGATTGTGGGTCTTCAGACTGACAAGCCCCTGAAACGTGCCTTTATGCCCTACGGCGGCATTAAGATGGCCATTCAGGCTGCCGAGACCTACGGCTACGAGATCGACCCGGAGCTGAAGAAGATTTTTACGGAGTACATGACCACCCACAACGACGCAGTGTTCTCCGCCTACACCCCGGAAATGCGTCTTGCCCGGAAGACCCATGTGGTCACCGGTCTGCCTGACACCTACGGCCGGGGCCGTATCGTTGGCGACTACCGCCGGGTAGCGCTGTACGGCATTGACTATCTGATCGAGGCCAAGCAGAACGATTTGAACAACTGCGGCTGCGGCAATATGTACGACGAGGTTATCCGCCTGCGGGAAGAGATCGCCATGCAGATCAAAGCCCTGAAGGGGATGAAGGAGATGGCCAAGCTGTACGGCTGCGACATCTCCCAGCCCGCCCGCAACGCCAAGGAGGCCTGCCAGTGGCTGTACTTCGGCTATCTGGCAGCCGTCAAGACCCAGAACGGCGCTGCCATGAGCGTGGGTCGTATCTCCACCTTCCTGGACATCTACTTTGAGCGCGACCTTGCCAACGGCGTGCTCACCGAGCAGGAGGCGCAGGAGATCATCGACCACATGACCATGAAGTTCCGCATGGTCAAGTTCGCCCGTATCCCCTCCTATAACCAGCTCTTCTCCGGCGACCCCACCTGGGCTACGCTGGAGGTGGCAGGCATCGGCATGGACGGGCGCAGCATGGTCACCAAGACCGACTACCGTTTCCTTCACACCCTGGAAAACATGGGCCCCTCCCCGGAGCCCAACCTGACCGTGCTGTACTCCTCCGCCCTGAATGACAACTTCAAGCGTTACGCCTCCAAAATCTCCATCAACACCTCCTCCATCCAGTATGAGAACGACGATGTGATGAAGCCTGTGTGGGGCGACGACTACTCCATCTGCTGCTGTGTCTCCGCCACCCAGACCGGCAAGGAGATTCAGTTCTTCGGCGCTCGTGCCAACCTGGGCAAGACCCTGCTCTATGCCATCAACGGCGGCTTTGACGAGAAGCACCGCATTCAGTGCGGCCCCCGTTATGCCCCCATCACCAGCGAATATCTGGACTACGACGAGGTCATCGCCAAGTACGAGGTGTGGCTGGACTGGCTGGCAGACATCTATGTGAACGTGCTCAACCTGATCCACTATATGCACGACAAGTATTATTACGAGGCCGCCGAAATGGCCCTCATTGACACTGACGTGCGCCGCACCTTCGCCACCGGCATCGCAGGCTTCTCCCATGTGGTGGACTCCCTCAGCGCCATCAAGTACGCCAAGGTCAGAGTCATCCGGGACGAGGACGGCATCTCCAAGGACTTTGAGATTGAGGGCGACTTCCCCAAGTACGGCAACGACGATGACCGTGCCGACGAAATCGGCGTGTGGCTGCTGAAAACCTTCCTGGAGAAGATCAAGCGCCGCCATACCTATCGCAACAGCGAGCCTACCACCTCTCTGCTGACCATCACCTCCAACGTGGTCTACGGCGAGGCCACCGGTGCCATGCCCAACGGACGTGCCGCCTTCACCCCCTTCTCTCCCGGTGCCTCTCCCTCCTACGGCGCAGAGCAGAACGGTCTGCTGGCCTCCCTCAACTCGGTGGCAAAGATTCCCTACCACTGGGCGCTGGACGGCATTTCCAACACCCAGACCATCAGCCCGGACGCTCTGGGTCACTCCGTGGACGAGCGGAAGGTCAATCTGGTGCAGGTGATGGACGGCTACTTCGATCAGGGCGCTCACCATCTCAACGTGAACGTGTTCGGCACCGAGAAGCTGATTGACGCCATGGAGCATCCTGAGAAAGAGGAGTACGCCAACTTCACCATCCGTGTCTCCGGTTATGCGGTCAAGTTCATCGACCTGACAAAGAAGCAGCAGTTGGACGTGATTGCCCGTACCTGCCACAAGATGCTGTAAGGGCGCATGCAAATAACCACACCAGCCCTCCGGCGCTGCCGGAGGGCTGTGTCCCTGTTTGCCGTCCCGCTCATTTGTCCGTCTGTCCGTACGGGATGGCGTCCCCGATGTTCCGCACGGCGTCCTCCACGTCCTATACGGCGCTCCCTGACTTGAACGAGATCATGTTCCAACGGAGGAACCTGTCATGAACAATGATAACAAAATCATCGGCCACATCCACTCTCACGAGACCTTCGGTCTGGTGGACGGCCCCGGCGTGCGGTATGTGGTCTTTTTACAGGGCTGCCGGATGCGCTGCCAATACTGCCACAACCCGGAGACTTGGGCGCTGTCTGGTGGAGAGGAATGGACGCCGGAGGCATTACTGCAACGCTGTCTCCGCTACCGCCCCTACTGGAAGGACAACGGGGGCATTACCGTCTCCGGCGGGGAACCACTGCTGCAAATGGACTTTCTGACCCAGTTTTTCCGTCTGGCCAAAGGGCAGGGGGTCCACACCACGCTGGACACGGCGGGCAATCCCTTCACCCGGGAGCAGCCCTTTCTGGGAAAGTTCGAGACGCTGATGCAATACACCGATTTGGTGATGCTGGATTTGAAGCAGACCGACCCTGCCGCTCACAAGTCCCTCACCGGCTGGGACAATGGCAATATTCTGGACATGGCACGCTGGCTCTCTGACCACAGCAAAGCCATGTGGATTCGCCGGGTGCTGGTGCCGGGGCTGACGGACGACGAAGGGGAGCTTTCCGGTCTGCGCCGTTTTGTGGACAGCCTGCTAACGGTGGAACGGTTGGAAATTCTGCCCTATCATACCATGGGGCTGTTCAAGTGGGAAAAGCTGGGCATCCCCTATCCGCTGGACGGGGTGGAGCCTCCCACCGAGGAACAAATCAAAAAAGCCGAGACGGTTCTCGGCATTCAAAACTGACCGTAAAAAACATCCTTGCAGCCTAAGCCGCAAGGATGTTTTTGTCAATCATAGAGTTTATCGGAGTACACGCCCTGCTCAATGAGCCTGCGGAAGGATTCCACCACCAGCGGTTTGTCCTCGTGATAGGTGACGCCAAACCACTTGTCCCCGGTTTCCAGCACCTGCACCGAGACTTCGCCCCGTTGGAGCAGCTTGTCAATGACGATGGGAAGCAGGAACTCCTCCTTCATGGGGTCGCTCATCTCGGCAAGGAAGGTCTTGAACTCCCGTCCCAGCACCGGCAGCACATCCGCCGTCAGACCCCACATATTCATGGACACAGGACAGTCCCCGTCAACCGGCACAACCGAGCCGTCCGGCTGCTCAATGCCGGCACCATTGGAAGTCTTCACAATGTTCTTGGTCTCTGTGACCTTGGTGAGCTTGCCCGCCCCGTCTGTGGCGCAGATGCCGCGGGTAACGCCGCCGTGATCGCTGAGGGTGTTTTTCAGATAAAAACCTGCCATGCAGTAGCTTCCCTCACCCGTTTGGGCGGTCAGGAAGGTGTGGATTTTCCGAAAGGCCTCTTTGCCATAGTAGTCGTCGGCGTTGATGACCACAAAGGGGGTGTTCAGTATCTCCCGGCAGGCCAGCACCGCCTGACCGGTTCCCCAGGGCTTGGTGCGCCCCTCCGGGCAGGAGAATCCCTCCGGCAGGTCGTCAAAAGACTGATAGGCATAGTCCACCTGCACCCCTCTGGCAGCGCAGATCGACTTGATTCGCCCGCCGATGGCCTGTTCAAAGGCGTCCTCAATGTCCCGCCGGATAATAAATACCACCCGGTTGAACCCCGCCTCCATGGCATCGTGGATGGAGTAATCCATAATAATCTCGCCGTTGGGTCCCACCGGCTCCAGCTGCTTAATGCCGCCGCCATACCGGGAACCCAGTCCCGCCGCCATGATAACCAGTGCCGTATCTACGACACTTTTGCTCTGTTCCAGCAATCGAATCCCTCTTTCCTGTATACGAAAGTCCCTGTTTGGAACCTTCCATTTTGTCGTATTACCGCTGTTTTTCAGCCCAATGAGCATACCACAATTCTAATATGAATGCAAGGGTGGAGGTGGACTTCCCGGCAATGCAGGGCCGTATCTCGAGAAAGATTTCCCCTTTTTCTCCCTTGTCACACTGCGCCCTGAATGATATAATAAACAAGAATATACTTGTAAGATGGGGCTTGTATACACCCCATCCGCCTTGAACGAGGTTTCCCATGAGATACGATAAATGGAATATCAGCTCCAGCCGACCGGAGGCGGCTGAACGGCTGATGCGAGGGGGAGTCCCCCCGCTGCCTGCACTGGTGCTCAGTGCCCGGGGCTGCTCTGCCCCGGAGGAAGCCGAAAATCTGATTCGGCACGATACCGGGATGCTTCATGACCCCTTTCTCCTCCGGGACATGGATCGGGCGGTTGCCCGGATTCACACTGCCCTTGCTCATCGGGAGGTAATCTGCGTCTTTGGGGACTATGACGTAGACGGCATTACCTCCACCTGTTTGCTCACTTCCTGTCTCACCGCCATGGGCGCTGAGGTGATCCCCTACGTCCCCAACCGGCTCACCGAGGGTTATTCCCTCAACCCGGACGCACTGATGCGGCTGCGTCAGGCGGGCGTCAGTCTGATTATCACGGTGGACTGCGGCATTACCAACACTGCCGAGACACTGTTCGCCCATTCTCTGGGCATTGACGTGGTCATCACCGACCACCACGAGTGCAAGGAGGCGCTGCCTCAGGCATCGGCGGTGGTCAATCCCCGCCGCCCGGACTGCACCTATCCCTTCCCCATGCTGGCCGGAGTTGGGGTTGCGCTGAAGCTGGCGCTGGCCCTCACCGCCCCTCAGGACCGCTCGCAGGTGCTGAGAGAGTACATCGACCTTGCCGCCGTGGGCACGGTGGCAGATGTGATGGAGCTGACCGGAGAAAACCGCGCCATTGTCTCCATGGGACTGGAACAGTTGAATCAAAATCCCCGCCCCGGTCTGAGGGCGCTTTTGCGGGAGATTGGCTGGGACAAAAAGCCGGTGACTGCCAGCGCCATCAGCTTCTCTCTGGCTCCCCGGATCAACGCCGCCGGGCGGATGGGACAGCCGGAGCTGGCCATGGAGCTGCTGCTCACCCACCGCACCGCCGAGGCAAATCTGGCCGCACGGCAGCTTTGCGCCATGAACCGGGATCGTCAGGCAGTGGAGGGGGAAATCTACGACAATTGTCAGGACTTTCTCGCCCGCAACCCCCAGCAGGCGCAGGGTGCCATTGTACTGGCAGGAACCGGCTGGCATCAGGGGGTAGTGGGTATTGTGGCCTCCCGGCTGTCGGAACGCTATCACGTCCCCACCTTTATGATCTGTCTGGAAAACGGCATGGGCAAAGGCTCCTGCCGCTCCTGGGGCGGGTTTAACCTGTTTCATGCGCTGGAACAGTGCGCCGATCTGCTGGTGGGCTTTGGCGGTCACGATCTGGCGGCAGGCTTTACCATTCAGGAAAAGATGATCCCCGCATTTCGCAAGCGGGTGAGCGGTCTTGCCAGCCTTTGGCGGGCAGAGCACCCCGGAGACACCGCCCTCAATATTGACGTACTGCTGCCTGACGCAGCCCTGCTGAATCAGGAAAACATCTCCTCACTGGCAGTGCTGGAGCCCTACGGTGCCGGCAATCCCATGCCGGTGTTTGCGCTGGAATCGGTAACTGTGGCAAACTTTTCTCAGGTAGGCGGGGGCAAGCACACCCGGCTGCAGCTCACCAAAAACGGCGTCACCTTTGATGCCATTTTCTTCTCCGTCACTCCCCGGGACGTGCAGCTCAGCACCGGTGGGCAGTTGGACATTGCCTTTTATCCCCAGATCAACGACTTTCGGGGCAGGCGCACGGTGCAGCTTCAGCTCTGCGACTGCAAGAGCAGCCACTCCATCACCGCTCTGAACCAGCAGCTCTACCGCCGCTACCGCTCCGGCACTCCCCTCACCCGCCCGGAGCTGGACGCCCTGATTCCCGAGCGTCCCGACTTTGTGGCAGTGTGGCGGTATCTGTCCAGTCTCAGCGATCCGGGGGACTATCAGGAATCTCCCACCCGGCTGAGCCAGAAAATCGCCCGTTCCAGCGGACAGCGGGCAGACGTGGGACGCACCATGATCTGTCTGGAGGTGTTCCGGGAGCGGGGACTGATCGAACTGCGGGGCGGTCCGGATCGACTGAGCATTACCGTACACAAAACCGATCACAAGGTGGATCTGGACGCTTCTGAAATTCTGGTGCGTCTGCGCCGCCAGTGGGCGGACGACACCCAAGGAGGGTAAACTATGGACCCGATACTGGAACAATATCAGGCTTTGGAGGACAAGGTTCTGGCCTATAACCCGGAGTTGGACTGTCAGCGTCTCCGGGATGCCTTCCATTACGCCGACAGCCATCACTCCAAGCAGCTTCGCCGGGACGGCACACCCTATGTCACCCATCCTCTTGCCGTAGCGGACATTCTGGCAGATCTGAAAATGGATCAGGACTCGCTGGTAGCCGCCCTGCTCCACGACTGCATTGAGGACACTGACGCCAGCTATGACGACGTGGCCCAAAAGTTCGGCACCGCTGTGGCAGACATTGTGGAGGGGGTCACCAAGCTGACACGGGTGCAGTATGTCTCGCTGGAAGACAAGCAGATGGAGAATCTGCGCAAGATGCTGCTGGCCATGAGCAAGGACATCCGGGTGATCATCGTCAAGCTGTGCGACCGGCTGCACAATATGCGCACCATGCAGTACCAGTCTCCCAAGAAGCAGCGGGAGAAGAGTCTGGAAACCATGGAGATCTATGCCCCCATTGCCCACCGTCTGGGTAT
The DNA here is from genome assembly GCA_000421005.1 of Clostridiales bacterium NK3B98. Lineage (GTDB taxonomy): Bacteria > Bacillota > Clostridia > Oscillospirales > Oscillospiraceae > Onthomonas. The sequence goes on along the minus strand of ATWA01000031.1, from coordinate 18,288 downwards.
GCAGGGGCTGAAATGGGAGCTGGAAGACCTCTCCCTGAAATACCTTGACCCGGTGGGCTACAAGGAGATTGAGGACGAGGTAAACAGCGTCTACTCCAACAATCAGGAATTTTTGATGCAGATTCAGTCCCAGATCAAGGAGCGGCTGGATCAGGAGGGGGTCAAGTGTACCATCTACTCCCGCCGCAAGCCCACCTACTCCATCTACCGGAAAATCTACACCAAGCAGAAGACCCTGTCGGAAATCTTCGACCTGTACGCCCTGCGGGTGGTGGTGGATACGGTGGAGGACTGCTACAAGGTGCTGGGTTTTGTCCACAATATGTACAATCTGGTGCCTGACCGGTTTAAGGACTATATCTCCACCCCCAAGCCCAATATGTACCAGTCTTTGCACACCACGGTAATTGGCCGTCAGGGCATCCCCTTTGAGGTGCAGATCCGCACCTGGGAGATGCACGAGACGGCGGAGTACGGCATCGCCGCCCACTGGAAATACAAGCAGCAGGGCAGCGGCGCTCAGGCGATCGGGGGCGAGCAGACCTACGAATGGGTGCGGCGGCTGCTGGAAAGTCAGGACAGCTCCGACTCGGAGGAGTTCGTCAAGAGCCTGAAGGTGGACCTGTTCTCCGATGAGGTGTTCGTATTCACCCCTCAGGGAGACGTGGTCAATCTGCCTGCCGGGTCCACCCCCATCGACTTCGCCTACGCCATCCACTCCGCCGTGGGCAACCGGATGGTGGGTGCCAAAGCCAACGGGAGAATTGTCACCCTGGACTCCATGCTCCACAACGGCGATGTGGTGGAGATTCTCACCTCCAAATCCTCCCACGGTCCCAGCCGGGACTGGATGAAAATCTGCAAGTCCAACGAGGCGCGGAACAAAATCCGCCAGTGGTTCAAGCGGGAGCGCCGAGACGAGAACATCGCCAACGGCAGAGCCGCCTTTGAGTCTGAGCTGAAGCGGGCAGGCTTCTCCATTGCCGATATCACCCGGGAGAACGTACTGCCCCGGGTGCTGAAAAAAGCCCAGTACGGCTCTTTGGATGACCTGTACGCCGCCATCGGCTACGGCGGCATCACCTGCGTCAAGGCGGTGACCCGTATCCGTGACGAGCTGATCCGCATCAGCCGGGAGGAGCGGGAAAAGCTCCAGCAGATGAACGTGGAGGAGACTGAGCCCAAGGTCATCCGGGTGGGCTCCAGTAAGGAGCTGGCTCCCCTGCTCCAGCCCAAGGTGACCCACTCCAAAAACGGTATCATCGTGGAGGGCATTGAAAACTGCATGGTAAAGTTTGCCAAGTGCTGTACCCCCGTCCCCGGCGACCCAGTGATTGGCTTTGTCACCAAGGGCTTTGGCGTGTCCGTCCACCGTCAGGACTGCCCCAACGCCAGCCCGGAGCGGCGCATGGCCAGCGAAAAGGGGCGTTGGCTCAGTGTGAGCTGGGGCTCCAGCGAACAGGAGGAATACTCCACCACTCTCAGCATCTCCGCCAAAGACCGGAGCAATCTGGTGCTGGATGTGGCGGCGGTGCTGTCTGGTGCCCGGGTACGGGTGAACGCTCTGCAGGCCAAGGGCACCCCCGACGGGTATGCACTCATTACCGCCGGTATCGAAGTGAAGGACAACAAGGAACTGGAATCGGTGATGCGCAAGCTCAACGGCATCGGTGGCGTCATCAATGTAAAGAGGTGACAGGATGCGTGCAGTGGTAACCAGAGTATCCTCCGCCAGCGTCACCATTGACGGCGCTGTGCGGGGTGCCATCGGCAGGGGCTTTTTGGTGCTTCTGGGGGTCGGCCCAGAGGACAATGAGCAGATTGCGGAAAAGCTGGCAGAAAAAATCTGCAACTGCCGGGTGTTTGAGGACGAAAACGGCAAGATGAACCTGAACTTGTCCGCCGTAGGGGGCAAGCTGCTGGTCATCAGCCAGTTTACCCTTTACGCTGACCTGCACTCCCGCCGTCCCGGCTTCTCCCATGCGGCAAAGCCGGATTTGGCCATTCCCCTCTATGAGCACTTTCTCGCCGTCTGCCGGGAGAAGGGCTTTGAGGTGGAGTGCGGAGCGTTTGGCGCAGATATGCAGGTGGTGAGCGTCAACGACGGACCGGTGACGCTGGTGTTTGATACGGATACTCTATAAAACGTTCAAAATCCCCGGAGCGGAACCGCTCCGGGGAAAATATTACAGTTCAAAGGTTCTATTCTGCTCTCCGCTTATCCCTGTTCCACGATCAGACCGTAGTCACCTTCCTCACGGGCATAGACCACGGAGAAGGCGCCACCCTCGTCCTCGTTGCGGAAGGCGAAGAAGCTGTGTCCCAGCAGATTCATCTGCATGACGGCCTCCTCCACCCCCATGGGAGACAGGGTGAAGTGCTTGGTGCGGATGACTTCCAGCTTGTCCTCCGGGGCTTCCGCCTCCACGGCAGGCTCAAAGGCATCCTTGCGCAGCTGCTTGGCCAGACGGGTCTTGTTCTTGCGAATCTGGCCTTCGATGGTATCCACAGCGGCGTCGATGGCGGAGAACATGGAATCGGAATAGGACTCTGCCCGGAAGATAGACTTTCCCGTGCGGACGGTGACCTCAATCTTCACCTGACCCCGCTTCTTCTCCTGAAAACGGACGGTAGCGTCCGCCTCCTTACCGAAGTACTTGTCCAGCTTTCCGACCTTTTTCTCGGCGTAGTCCAGAACCTTTTTCGGCTGGGGCGCTTTCTTGTCGATCAATGTAAACTTCATGTGGTTCAGCTCCTTCCTGTTTGTGAAAAGCGGAAGGCTTTTCTATGCCCCCATTATACCACAGTTTCCCGAAAAGGAAAGAGATAAATGAAAATATTTTGTAAAACCTTTCTCAGAGAACAGCAGTGGCGTGGCGGGTCACATGGCAGTTGAGGTTGACGGCGCAGGGCAGCCCGGCGATGTGGGTGGGATGGGCTTCGATGCTCACCTTCAATGCGGTCACTTTTCCGCCCAGCCCCTGGGGGCCGATGCCCAGACGGTTCACCTTTTCCAGCACAGAATGCTCCATGTCTGCGTAGTAGGGGTCAGGGTTGTCCTCATCCAGCGGGCGCAGCAGAGCGCGCTTGGCCAGCAGGGCGGAGAGCTCAAAATCTCCCCCCAGACCCACCCCCACCACAATGGGAGGACAGGGATTGGAGCCAGCTTTTGACACAGCGTCCACGATAGTTTGCTCCACCTGTTCTCTCGTAACCGACGGCTTGAGCATGGTCAGGCTGGCCATATTCTCGCTGCCAAAGCCCTTGGGAGCTACGGTGATGGTCAGCTTGTCTCCATCCACCAGCCGGAGGTGGAGAACGGCAGGGGTGTTGTCATTGGTATTCACCCGGCGCAGAGGGTCGCTCACCACGCTGCACCGGAGGAATCCCTCCGTGTAGCCCTTCCGTACTCCTTCGTTCACCGCATCTGCCAGCAATCCCCCAGTGATGTGAGCCTCCTGTCCCAGGTCGCAGAACACCACTGCCATGCCGGTATCCTGACAGATTGGCAGATTTTTCTCGTCTGCAAAGGTGTAATTGTTCACCAAATCCCCCAGAATCGCCTGTCCCACCGGGGACTTCTCCCGAGATTTTGCCTCGCAGATTGCCTGACGCACATCCTCAGGCAGATGGCAGTTTGCCTGGATGCACAGGTCACGCACGGTTTGGATGATGTCCTCACAGCGGATTTCTCTCATTTTCTCCACTCCTTTACAGCTTCACCGGGCAGGGCTTTCTGCCCCGGAACACGGTGAGATAACGAAAGCCCTTGTCCTGCACCAGCGCCGTCGCTTCCGCCAGCCCCACACCCACATCAGCAACCCGGTGTGCGTCACAGCCAACAGTGACCAGCTCCCCACCCAGTTCCCGGTAGCGCTCCAGCAGCCAGCCGTATTCCGGCATCAGGGGCAGCTTTTTGGCGGAGTTTACCTCCAGCGCCTTCCCCGTCTCCACCAGAGAGCGGAGCAAGCCGTCCATCCGGTCATCATAACGGTGCAGGTCCACCGGCTGTCCGTCCCGGTCCCGCATATAGCGGAGAGGATAGGGCAGGTGTGCCAGCGAGTCAAAATCACCCCACGCCATGAGCTGCTCCAACTGGTCAAAGTAGTCGTCCAGATAGGTGTAGCAGAGCTCCGGCGTATCAAAGGGGACAAAGTAATAGTCCTGCCATTGGAGGGCGGTAGAAGCGTTGTGGATGGAGCCCAGCACAAAATCCAGCCCCGGCTCCTGCAATGCTGCCTTTGCCCCCTCCCAGCAGGCGGGGGCGTTGCCCAGTTCCAGACCGTAGAGCAGGTCCATAGAGCCGCCCAGTGCGTCCAGCGCCGCCTGATGCTCCCGGCGGGCTGGCATCCAATCGTAGCGGGGAACCAGCTGGTTTTTCTCGTTCACCACGTCATAGTGGTCGGTAAAGCAGAGGGTCTGAATCCCCTTTTGGATGGCCGCCTGTGCCATTTCGGTGCGGGTATTGTGTCCGTCAAAGGACACGGTGGAGTGAATGTGGGTGTCTATCAAAAGCATTTTATCACCTTGTTTCTGTTTAGGATGATTATACGATGACAGGCAGTAATTGTCAAAGTATAGGTTGTATGGTATAATGCAGCCAGAACACACAGGAGGGAATCACCTATGTTAAAGGTTGAACTAATCGCCCACACGCCGGAGCCGGAGCGGGTGGTGGCCGCTGCCGCCAGGCTGTGCTACTCTCCGGTGGGTGTGGATGCGCTGATGGAAAAGTCCACCCCGGAAAAGGACGCAAAATTTGTGCAGATGCTGGCGGGATTCGGTCACGACAGCCCCACCGAACACGCCTCCTTCACCTTTGCCATTGAAGGGGTATCCCGGGCGCTGCTGGCGCAAATCACCCGGCACCGACTGGCCTCCTTTTCCGTGCAGAGCCAGCGGTATGTTCGTCTGGACGACTTCCACTTTGTCATTCCCCCGGAGGTGGAGGCGGACCCGGCATCCAAGGCAGCTTTTCTCACCGCTATGGAGGAGGAAGGGCGGCACTATCTGAACATCGCCGCCGCCTTGCAGGCAAAGCACAAGGCAGCATTCATGGCGCAGGGTATGGACGAAAAAACCGCGGATAAAAAGGCGGAAAAGCTGGCCAACGAGGACGCCCGCTTTGTACTGCCCAACGCCTGCGAGACCAAAATGGTGGTGACCATGAACGCCCGGAGCCTGAACCACTTTTTCCGTCTGCGCTGCTGTAACCGGGCACAGTGGGAGATTCGGGCGCTGGCAGAGGAGATGTTCCGGCTGGTCTATCCCATCGCCCCCAACCTCTTTGCCAAGGCGGGCCCGGGATGTGTGTCAGGGGGCTGCACCGAGGGAAAAATGACCTGCGGCAAGGCGGCAGAGGTTCGCTCACACTACGAAGCCCTCAAGGCATCGCTGACGGAGTAAACGATGAATATACAGATTTTCGGAAAATCCAAGTGCTTTGACACGAAAAAAGCCCAGCGTTTTTTCAAAGAGCGCCGGGTAAAGGTGCAGAACATTGACCTGATCAAGTACGGCATCAGCAAAGGGGAGCTGACCTCCGTAGTGCGTGCGGTAGGACTGGACAACCTGATTGACCCCAAGCACCCGGACGCCGCCATGCTCTCCTATCTGGCACTGGACAGCCAGAAGCTGGAGCATCTGCTGGATGACCCATCTTTATTGAAAACCCCCATCGTCCGAAACGGAAAACAGGCCACTGTGGGCTACTGCCCGGAGGTCTGGAAGACGTGGGAATAAGCTCCTATGCAACACCGCCCCGGCCTTTCTTCGGCTGGGGCGGTGTTTCGCTTATCGAATGAAATTGGTGAAGGTTTTCGCCTCGTACACCGGCTTCTGGACGCCGTTTTCTTCGCCGCAGGAAATACACTTTAGCAGCCACGCCATATTCTGCGCCAGCGTCCGCATGGTTTGCAGACCCTCCACATCCTTTCGTACATCCTCCGGGGTGGAGCCGTGGACCTGATTCCAATACTGGGAGCCCACCACCATCATATTCTCCATGAGGAAGTACTGATTCAGCCGTTCAAAGGCCGCCGTAGCGCCACCTCTGCGACAGGAGACCACCGATGCGGCCAGCATACCCGCAAACTTCTCCCCCGGCACGCTGAAAAACAGACGGTCCAGAAAGGAGGTCAGCCGTCCGTTGGGGCCGCCGTAGTAGACGGGAGAGCCCACCACCATGCCGCCAAATTGGTCAATCCGGGCGGCCACTTCGTTCACCTGGTCGGAAAAGACGCATTTTCCCGTCTTGCGGCAGGCACCGCAGGCCATGCAGTCCGCCATGGGCTTTGTGCCAAGGTTTACCGTCTCAGTCTCCACCCCCAGCTTGTGCAGCTCCGCTGCCACCTCTTCCAGCGCTGTGGCGGTGCAGCCATGCTCTCTGGGGCTGCCGTTCACCAGCAAAATCTTTTTCATATTGCACCTCGCATTTTGTCGTCCCGCCGCTCTGTCACGGCATCTCACCCCATCAGTATACTCCACCTCCCCGGTTTTGAAAAGCACAATCTGCAATCATAACCCCGCTGCTTGTCCCATAGGATAGAGCAGATTTCTTTCCGGGAGTTGATACCATGCAGGAGCAACCCGCTTCCCTGACCCGCTCCACCCTGACGCTCACCGCAGTGGGACTTGCCGCTCAGATGCTGGGCTTTTTCTATCGTGTGGTGCTGTCCCGCATGGTAGGGGCTGAGACCATGGGGCTGTACCAACTGGTAATGCCGGTCTACGCCATCTTTCTCTCCCTTTCGGTCAACGGGCTGACGGTGGCGGTATCCAAGCTCACCGCCCGGTACCATGCCTTAGGGCAGGAGGACAAGGTCAGCGCAATTCTCGCTCTTGCCCTTCGTGGTCTGGTGCTGCTGTGGGCACCCTTGGCAGGCGTGGTGGTGTTCTTTCGTTCCTTCATCGCCGGGTCGCTGCTGGGAGACGGGCGAACCGTGCTGGCGCTGGTGCTGCTGCTGCCTGTTCTGCTGCTCACCGGAGTGGAAAACCTCACCAAGCACCAGTTTTATGGCATGGGGGAGGTTCGTCTCCCCGCCGGGGTGGAGCTGGGAGAGCAGCTTGTCCGCACGGCGGCGGTGCTGCTGCTGGTAGGGTGTACCCGCCCTCAGTCCCCGGAGGTGACGGTAGGGCTGATTGTGGCGGGGGTGCTGGTGAGCGAGGTGTTTTCCTCCCTGTCCCTCACCTTGCTGCGGGGGCGGCAAAAAAGAGAGAAGGCTTCCCCCTCTCCCCTGCTGGTGCGTCAGATTGGGGCGGTCGCCCTTCCCGTGTGCTGTACTGCCCTGCTGGGCAATCTCATGGCAAGCGCCAACGCCGTCCTCATTCCCAAAAAGCTGGTGGCCGCCGGATTCAGTGAAGGGGATGCCATGTCCGCCTTCGGGGTGGTGTTTGGCATGACGGTGCCGATGCTCAGCCTGCCCTCCGCCTTTATCGGTGCGCTCTGTCTGGGTCTGGTTCCCCGTCTCAGCCGGTGCAAAGCCCGCAGAGAGATGAATCAGTGCGGCGTGATGATTGGCAAGGCCATCACGGCCGCTTCGGTGATTGTCCTACCTGTGACGGCGCTGCTGGCTACTCTTGGCCCGGATTTGGGGCGGCTGCTGTTTGACCATCCGGATGTGGGCGGGCACCTCCTGCCCCTGACCATTGGGGTGGTATTGGGCAGCTATGAGAGCGTGCTGGCCAGCGCACTCAACGGCATTGACCGTCAGTTCTGGTCTGCCGGGGTCAGTCTGCTCTGCGGCGGGGTGCAGTTGCTGTTTACCCTCACTGGACACGGGCTTTCCGGTTTTCTGGCAGGTCTGGTGGCTGCCTCCCTGCTGGGCACAGCCCTGCGCTGGGGCATGGTACGGCGCTGGACAGGGCTGAAGCTGGACGTGTACACCGCCCTTGTGGCACCCGGACTGTCTGCCTTACTCACCGGGCTGTGTGTCCGGCTGCTCTATCGTGCTCTGTCCGGGGGGATATTGGTGTTGAACGTAGGTTTGTGTACCGTGGCAGGGATGGGACTTTACGCTCTCACCCTCTCGGTGCTGGGGATTCATCCGTTGCGGCTGTTTCGTCTGCGGTGAGCAGCGCTCGAAGCTGGCTCCACCACTGGGCGCATCGGAACCGAACCACATATTCCGGGCTGCTCTGGGTCACCAGACGAATCTGATCCTCCCCCAAATCGAAGGATGCCGCCTCCACCTCCTCCATGTCCATCGCACACAGGGGCGGGTAGACCACGCACCACCAGTTATGCCCCTTGGCTGCGCCGATTTCCACCCGCAGCGCCTGATACTCCCCCGCCGGGAGAGAGAAGTCGGTATACCGCCGGGTGGGGAAATAGCCTGTGGTCAGGCTGGTGCGGACGCTGTAATCATAGCCTTCCTCCCGAATCACCCGGAGGGCAGCTTGGTTCAGCTCGCCCAGATGGGCGGAGAGCAGCACCTCCGCCTCCGTCCGGTGGGACGCCCCTGCCAGAATCGGCTCCGCCTTTGCCAGCACTGCGTCCCGCACCTGTTCCTTCAGGCTTTGGTCTGCTTCCGTATCGGAATTTGCCAGCACATGCAGCCGCACCACCTGAGCGGCAAGGCTGCTTTGGTCGTGTGCGCCTATAGACAGCGCCAGCAGCAGCACAGATATGGACATCATCATGGAGAGTATCCAGCTTCTCCGTCGTTTCACAGAAAAACACCGTCCTCTGGAAGAATTTGCTTCCAGTATGGACGGTGTTTTTATTTTTTATTACTTCGGCAATAAAATAATTCCCGAAGTAATAAAAAATCATTTCATGCCGTTTTGCTCGCCCCTGCGGGGCAACCGCAAAACATGGCACTTATTACTCCGGCAACACATAGGCGGGAAATCAATCTGCGATTATTCAGTTGCCGGAGTAATAAACCGGAACAGTCAAAAAAGTGTCCGGATAGGTGGATTTCAGGGCATCGACAGCGGCTTTTGCCTCCCTTTCTCCCTCAAAAATCCCAAACACGGTAGGACCGCTGCCGGACATGCAGCTTCCAATGGCGCCACGCTGAATCATGGTGTCTCGGATTTCCTCTACCACGCCCAGCCGTTTGGCAGGCAGCGCCTGTTCAAACACATTGAACATCCGCCGGGCAACCCCGTGGAGGTCATCTTGCTCCAGTGCCTCCATCATCCCCGCCGTGTCCGGGCGGCAGCGCAGGCGCACAGCATCAATGGCTCGAAACAGCTCCGGGGTGGAGATGGGAAAGGCGGGCTTGCAGAGGACGATGTGGCAGGCAGGCAGCGCTCTCAGCTGTTTCAATCGCTCCCCCCTGCCCTCAGCCAGCGCCGTACCGCCTAACACGCAATAGGGTACGTCAGACCCGGCTTCCTCGCCGATATGAGCCAGTTCCTCTAAAGTCAGCCCGGTGTCAAACAGCCGGTTCAGACCTCGCAGCACCGCAGCGCCGTCGCTGCTTCCTCCCGCCGTTCCGGCACACACGGGAATCCGCTTTTCAATGCGGATGGCAAGTCCGTCCACAGAAACGCCGGTATGACGGGCAAAGGCACGGGCGGCAACAGCGGCGATGTTGCGCTCGTCCACCGGGAGAAATCCCACGTTGGTGGCAAGGCGCAGCCCCTCACCTCCGTCCAGCGTCAGGGTCACGTCGTCATGAAGGCTCACGGACTGCATCACCATCCGCAGGTCGTGAAATCCGTCCGGACGCTTGCCCAGCACGTCCAGCGAGAGATTGATTTTGGCGTATGCCGGCTCTGTCCAGGTGTTCATCGAATCCTTCTTGCCTCCAAATAGAATCGTTTATCGTGGGCTTCTCCCATAGAGAAGGTCTTCCGGGGCAGCACCCCGTCAAAAATCACTGTGGAGAACAGCTCATCCTTGCCCATGGGCAGCAGAAGGAAGCCGATGTTCCCCGGCTGTTTGCCCAGATCGTATGTCACGTCCTCCCCGTGGATATAGTCCACTCTGCCTCCCACTGTGGGCAGGTAGTCGTCCAGAAACTTTTGCAGGGTGCCCACCGCCAACTGACTGGGGGCGTCAGGCACGGTAATGACCTCCTCCCGGTTCTGGGTGACAAAGGCAATCCGCTGTCCCTCTCCCTCTCCCAGAAAGCTGCCGGGATAATAGTCCAGCATGGCGGAGATCAACTTGTCCGGCTCCACACCAAAGCACACCCGGTGGATGGCCTCAAAGGTGAGGCTTTCGTCGTGGAGGTTGTTCAGCTCCACCAGCGCATATCGGGCCAATTCCCCCTCCGGGGTGCCTTTTTTCTCCTCGTAGCTGGCTTTTGCAGAGGCGAGAGAGTGATTCCCGTCCCCGATGGCGAAGAGCAAAGGGGCTTTGCCGGGAGCGTTGTACTTCGCCTCAAAGACCTCCGGGCGGGCAAGCTCCGCCAATTGGGCCGCCACATAGTCCACCTGCTGGTCGGTGAGCTTATATCCAGTTATGTGACCGCCCCGCTCCATCAGGTCGAAGTCATAGACCTGCTCCATCTCCCCGGTTTCCAGCGTCAGCGGCTCAATCACCGTCTTATCCGCGTCGTCCATCAGCATCAGCACATGGGGCAGCTCCAGCGCCGCTCCCCGGCGCACCGCCACACGGGGCGGGATACGGGAAAGCACCGTCCCCTCAGTGGCACGAATCAGCGCATCGCTGCCGGGGGTGTAGTCGTACTGCTCCAAATCCACCATGCCTACCAGACCCCGGCGCAGGGTGCCGTTATCCAGCCAGCGCTCCACATAGAACAGACTGTCCTTCCATGTCTGGAACAGTCCCTCCTTCAGGTACTGCTCCATGGTGGCGTTAATCTGGTGAATGGTCTGCTGCGTGTCCGCTCGTCCCAGCTTGCTCTCCGGCAAAATCAGCCGCAGGGCAGAGGGGGCGTCCCCCACATACGCCTCCACCCGCTGCCAATACTCCGGTTGGGAGGTGTACTGGTCGCAGGCCACCACGCTCCACTTGGAGAGGTCGCAGTTTTGGGGGGTGAGAATATCTGCCGGGAAAAAGCCCAATGAGGAAAACAGGGGGTTCATAGGGTAGGCTCCTTATCTGTGTTTGATGAAATGCTCCATCCGCTCCAAAGCGGTGGCCAGCTTCTGCATGGAGGCGGCGTAGCAGCAGCGGACAAAACCTTCCCCGCCGGGACCAAAGGCGGAACCGGGAATCACCGCCACCTGCTCCGCCTCCAAAAACTTCATGCAGAAGTCGTCGGAATTCAGCCCGGTGGACTGAATGGAGGGGAACATATAGAAGGCTCCTCTGGGCTCAAAGCATTCCAGACCCATGGCCCGGAAGCCCTCCAGCAGGAAGGTGCGTCTGCCGTCGTACTCCGCCTTCATGGCTTCGATGTCCTCGTCCCCGTTTTTCAGCGCCTCAATAGCGGCGTACTGGCTGGTGGTGGGGGCGGACATAATGCCGTACTGGTGGAGCTTGATAATCTGTCCAATCAGGGGACGGGGACCGCAGAGATAGCCCATCCGCCATCCGGTCATGGAGTAGCTCTTGGAAAAGCCGTTGACCAGCAGCGTCCGCTCCTGCATCCCGGGGATATTGGCAATGGAGACGTGGTGCAGACCGCCGTAGGTCAGCTCGGAGTAGATTTCGTCTGACAGCACCATGATATTGGTGCCTTCCAGTACCTGCGCAATCGCCTCCAAATCCCCCCGCTCCATGACGCCGCCGGTGGGGTTGCAGGGGTAGGGCAGCACCAGCGCCTTGGTCTTGGGGGTAATGGCGCTTCTCAACAGCTCCGGGGTGAGACGGAATTCGTCCTCCACCCGGGTTTGTACATACACTGGCACGCCGTGGCACATGGAAACCAGCGGTCCATAGCACACAAAGGAGGGAGTGGGGATAATCACCTCGTCCCCCGGCTCCAGCAGACAGCGCAGGGCAAGGTCAATGCCCTCGCTGCCGCCTACCGTCACCAGAATCTCCCCCATCGGGTCATAGTGGAGGTCAAAGCGGCGGAGTAAGTAAGCGGAAATCTGGCGGCGCAGCTCAGAAAACCCGGCGTTGGGGGAATACTTGGTCTTGCCCTTTTCCAGCGAATAGATACCTGCATCCCGGATATGCCAGGGAGTCTGGAAGTCCGGCTCGCCCACGCCCAGAGAGATGGCGTCCGGCATATCCTCCAGCAGGTCAAAAAACTTGCGGATGCCGGAGGGTGCAACGCCGGTGATACGGGTGTTCAATACCTTGTTATAGTCTATCATACGAACACAAACCCTTCTTCCTGCGGCTCCGGTTTCTTGAAGATCAGGTGGCTCTCTTTGTACTTCTTCAGGATAAAATGAGTGGCGGTGGACTTCACAGCGTCAATGGTGGACAGCTTCTGTGACACAAACCGTGCCACCTCCTGCAAGCTGCGCCCGGAGATAATCACCGTCATGTCAAAGTCGCCGCTCATGAGATAGCAGGACTCCACTTCCTCATACTGGTAGATACGCTCTGCCACCCGGTCAAATCCGTCGTCCCGCTGGGGCTCTACCTTGACTTCGATGAGGGCAGTCACGTCCTGACGGTCGGTTTCGTCCCAGTCAATGACTGCCTTGTAGCCCAGAATAATATTCCGCTTTTCATAGTCCCGAATGGTTTCGGTAATGCGTTCCTCAGAGGTGCCCACCATGGCAGCAAGCTGAGCCTTGGACAGGGTGCAGTCCCCTTCCAGCAGTTTTAACAGTTGATCCATCTCAATTCCTCCTGACAGGTGCAGTATGTTGGAAAACATACGGAAGCAAATGGTGTTACTCGAACTCTTTGTATTATATGACATTCCCCTGCCGATTACAAGACAGAAAACCGGGGCTCTCACAGCGAGAGCCCCGGAACGGTTAACAAAATGTCATTATGCACGGCGAACTGCCAGAATCGGCCTATAGTAAGCAGAGCAGTAGGTGATGCCGTACTTTGTGCCCAGTGCGCTGAGCAGCTGACCGCCGCCGGCATAGAAGCCCACATGACCTTCGTAGCACAGGATGTCGCCCACCTGCATATTGTCAATGCTCACTGCCTTGCCAAAGCTGCGGAAGGAAGCGGACTGACGGGGGGAGCTGATGCCCGCCTTTGCCAGCACGGCATGCACAAAACCAGAGCAGTCAATACCGCTGGTGAGGCTGTTGCCGCCCCACACATAGGGGTTGCCTACATACTGGGAGGCAATGGAGATGATGGAAGAACCGCTGACACTGGAAGAGGGATTCTTGCCAGCAGAGACGGTGGTTTCCGTCTGAGTCGTCTCCTTTTCTTCCGTCAGATCGTCCCCGGTATCGCCGAAGAGGTCATCCAAGCTCACTTCCTCACCGCCGCCGATGGTGGTGGTTTCCGTGTTGTTGTTCTGCTGAGCAGCAGCCTCCTGCTGGCGCTGACGTTCAGCAGCCTCCTCCTGCTGGCGGCGCTCCGCCTCCTGACGGGCAGCCTCCTCCTGACGGCGGCGTTCCTCTGCCTCACGGCGGCGCTGTTCCTCCAGAGCCTTACGGGCTTTTTCCTCCGCAAGCTGACGCTCTGCATCGGAGATCTGGCCTACCAGATCCTCCTGCTGCTGGGAGAGCTGGGCAATCTGCTTGGAGTACAGGTCCTCATTGGCCATGATCTCCTGCAATACCTTTTCTTCCTGCTCAGCAGCGGCCTCCTGCTCTGACTTCTCCTGCTCCAGTTCGGCCTGAGCTTCCTTCTGCTCCTCCTTCTCCTGTTGCAGCTTTGCCTCCGCCTCGGATACCGCCACCCGGGCAGCGTCCAGATTTTCCAGCGTGTCGTTGTCGTACTTCATCACGTCGCTGACGAAGCTGAACCGGTCCAGCAGGTCAGAGAAGCTGGACGCCTGAAACAGGATCTCCCAATAGGAGACGGTGCCCTGTTCCTCCATGCCACGGACACGCTCCAGAAAGCGCTGGTAGTACACATCCTCGTCGGCCTGCGCCTTGGCAAGCTCCCCCTGTGTCTCAGCAATCATCTCGGAGTAATTGTCGATGATATCCTGAGTGGCGTTGATCTGATCGGCCAGCAGGGCGATTTCCTCTTCGATGGCGTTCATCCGCTCCACAGCGGAGTTCTCCTGCTTTTCCAGCTCTGCCAGACTCTTTTTTGCCTCGCTCTGCTGGCTGGCCAGATCGGACTTCTGCTTTTTCAGGGCGTCAATGTCCGCCTGCGTGATGGCGTAGCTGTACACAAACACCTGACTCACAAGGGGCAGCAGCATCATCGCCGCCAAAACCACTGCCAGCACCGCAACCACAATGCGGCGGGTATCCCACTTGGTCTTATTCTGTTTGTTCCTGGGTTCTGTCATTGAAACGCCCTCCCTTACACCTTCAGGAATTTGTTAATGGTAATCAAGCTGCCCAGAATACCTACCGTCAGTCCGATACCGCCGAAGGTAATCACCAGCGTGCGCAGCATCTCCTGGAACGGGATGATATACACCAGCTTCACATGGCTGTAAACATTCACCGCCTTAGCCAGCAGCTCGTAAATGCCCCACTGTACCAGCGTGGCCAGCACTGCGCTGCCTACGCCCAGCAGAATGCCCTCTACCACAAAGGGCCAGCGGACGAAGGCATTGGTGGCTCCCACCATCTTCATAATGGCAATTTCGCCCTCACGGCCAGAGGTAGCCAGCTTAATGGCGTTGGAGATAATGAAGAAGGAAACCACCACCAGCACCACCACCATAATCAGGGCGATGATGACGGTTACGTTGCGCAGGGTGATAAAGCCGTTGGCCACGTCCAGTGCGGCGGAAACATCGGCAATGCCCTCAATCTCCCGGGTCTGGGCGATGGTGTCTGCCAGTTGGCTGATATCCTTCACCTGTATGCTGAAACGCCCTCGCAATACGGAGGCGGGCAGATCTGCGTAGAGGCTGTCGTTGTCCAGCTCCCCCACAAAATTCTCCTTGGCTTCCTCCCGGCTGATGTACCGGCACTGGGCCACATTGTCAATGGCGTTGATCTGCGCCTCCAGCGCCTGACCCTCTTCGTCGGAATAAGTCTCATCCACATAGGCCAGAAACTCATTTTCTGCCATCAATGCGTCCAGATTCCGCTCCAGATTGATGGCCAGCAGCACAAAGCTGCCCATGATGACCAGGCAGGAGGCCATAATGCCGATGGACGCAAAGGTCATAAACCCATGACTTCCGGCGCCGTGAAAGCCTTCCCTGATGTAATATCCAATATTAATACGTCTCATAATCGTACAAACCGTTCTCCATATCACTGGTAATCAGACCGCTGTCGATGCTGATGACCCGCTTGTTAAAGCAGTTCACAAGATCACGCTCGTGGGTCACCACCAGAACAGTGGTGCCAAGCTGATTGATTTTTTCCAGAATGCACATAATCTCATAGCTGCGCTCCGGGTCCAGATTGCCGGTAGGCTCGTCAGCAATGATGGTCTCCGGATTGTTCACCAGCGCCCGGGCAATGGCCACACGCTGCTGCTCACCGCCGGAGAGCTCGCTGGGATAGCAGTCCTCCTTGGCAGACAGTCCCACCAGATCCAGCACCTTGGGGATTCTCTGCACAATCTGCTGGTTGGTGGCGTCCACCACCCGCATGGCAAACTCCAGATTGCCCCGCACCGTCCGGTTGTCAATCAGCCGGAAGTCCTGAAACACGATGCCCAGCTTGCGGCGCAGATAGGGCACCTTCCGCTTGGGCAGGCTGCCCAGATCGTATTCCCCTACGATGATACCGCCGGAGGTAATCCGTTCCTCCGCCGTGATCAGCTTCATGATGGTGCTCTTGCCGGAGCCGGAGGGACCTACCAGAAAGACAAACTCCCCGTCCTCAATGACGAAAGACACGCCGTGGAGCGCCTCGGTCAGGTTACTGTCATATACTTTTCTTACATTGGTGAATTGTATCATATCTTCTCCCGCCGCATGAAGCCGCGGCATATCCTATCCCGTTTTATTCCATCGCAGGCCGTACAACGGGTTCGACAAAATTCATGCTTTGTATTGCAGGGCTACCCCCGCAGCGGAACAGGTGCATTCGCTCAGTCTGTCCGGCGCAGGGCGCACCCTCCCCTACACTGGTCACTATTATATCCCCTTCTTCGGTTTATGTCAATTACTGTTTACAAATTGTTCAGAGTTTTTCCATCAAAAATCCCTGTTTTCAGAGAAAACAGGGATTTTCTTCTACAAATATTGGTGACAATTATTACATTTCAGGACTTGATGCCTCTGGAGCGCAGATACTGCTTCACCATGAGCGCCACCTTAAAGGTAATGGCATCGTCAAACTCCCGCAAATCCAGACCGGTGAGCTTCTTGATCTTCTCCAGGCGGTAAACCAGAGTATTCCGGTGGACAAACAGCTTGCGGGCGGTCTCGGAGACATTCAGGTTATTCTCGAAAAATTTATTGATGGTGAACAGGGTTTCCTGATCCAGTGCGTCAATGGGATTCTTCTTAAACACTTCCTGCAGGAACATCTCGCACAGGGTGGTGGGGAGCTGATAGATCAGCCGTCCAATGCCCAGATTGTCGTAATTGACGATGGTACGCTCGGTGTCGAATACCTTGCCCACGTCAATGGCCATCTGCGCCTCCTTATAGGCTCTGGCCAGATCACGAATGTGTCCCACAACCGTACCGATACCGATGACCACCTTGATCTTCAGCTCGTTTTCCAGTGCGTTGGAAATCTGCTGTGCCATGTGGATCAGTTCTTTGCCAGTGACGCTCTCCTGCACCTGCTTAATCAGCACCACATCCGTCTCGCTGACCGAGACCACAAAATCGTTCTGGCGGTCCGGGTAGATGGAATGAATCACATCCACTGCGGAAAGATCGGTCAGTCCTACCTGACGAATGAGGAAGACGGCACGAAACGCCTCGGTGGCAAAATGAAGGTCTTTCGCCCGGGCGTAGATATCTCCCAGCATAATATTGTCGGAGATGATATTCTTGACGAAGGTGGCCCTGTCGTGCTTCTCCTCGTAGTAGGCCTTGGCACCGTTCAGTGCCACTGCCGCCATGGAGCAGACCAGACGGGCGTGGTCATCCTCGCCCTGCACAAACACAGCGTAGTCAAACTGAGAGCTCCACCCGCTGAGTGCCTTGAAGGTCTTCCCGTCTGCCGTGGTGATCTCCTCCCGGTGGGAGTTGACCGTATGCGCCGCTGCCGCCCAGTTTTCTCCGATCACAGGCAGATCATTACAGGCAATCACGGTGCCGCTCTCGTCAATGACTCCAATGACCCGGTTGGTGCTCTCCTTCATTTGAAGGACAACACTTTGGAACATACGGTTGGACATATCGTCTCACCTCTCCCTTCTCCATGATGATGCACGGACGAAACGCCGATTCCTTACACTACACATCACCATTATACAGGCTGGAACTGATTATTTCAATAGTTTTTCCGATTTATTTTGTGTATTTTGACGAATCCGCACCGTCAACTCCCGCACTCTCCCGCAGTTTTCCCACTTCCTCTACGGTCAAAGGACGGATTTCTCCCTCTTTCATCCACTTTCCCAGCCCCAAAGGCCCCATGGATTCCCGTTTGAGCGTCTTCACCGGCAACCCCCGGGAGGCCAGCATCCGCTTGACCTGATGGAATTTGCCCTCCCGCACCGTCACACGGCACCATCCCGGCTCCACCAATTCCAGCCGGGCAGGTAGGCATTTTGTCCCGTCTCCCAGCGTAATCCCGGCGGCAAAGGCATCCACATCCGCCTGACTGCCCTCTCCCTCCACCTGCGCCAGATAGACCTTGTCAACATGGTGCCGTGGAGAACACAGGGCATGATTCAGCCCACCGTCGTCGGTGAGCAGCAGCAGTCCGGTGGTATCCTTATCCAGCCGCCCCACCGGAGCAAGACCGCTGCGGCGGTATTCCTCTGGCACCAGATCCATCACGGTGGGGGCATGGGCGTCCTCTGTGGCGGTGAGATAGCCCGCCGGTTTATAGAGCAGCAGGTAGACAAAC
Organism: Clostridiales bacterium NK3B98; assembly: GCA_000421005.1. GTDB lineage: Bacteria > Bacillota > Clostridia > Oscillospirales > Oscillospiraceae > Onthomonas. The sequence continues at coordinate 375 of ATWA01000031.1, read as the reverse complement.
TCCTGCCAGCCAATCCGTTCTCCCCGGACGGTGACGGTCTGGGTTTCCGGGTCCGCTTTGGACTCGCCGGCCCGCACCACAGTCCCGTCCACACACACCACCCCCGAGCGCACCAGCTCTCTGGCCTCTTTTCTGGACCAGCGTCCGGTGTCTGAGAGCAGCTTATCCAGTCGCAGCGCTTTTCCCATCTCTCATGCCTCCTTTGGTGTCCTTAGGGAAACACTGAATAAATCTCTCGGATGGATGAGCGAGGATGTTTTTTGTCAGCCGGGGATAAAAGACCGCAGGAATACCGACGTATTTCAAGGGATTTTAGACCCGGATGGCGGAAAACAGACCGCTCAGACGCCGTAGCTTGATTTGTTCAGTGGTTCC
>ATWA01000030.1 GCA_000421005.1 Clostridiales bacterium NK3B98 | reverse complement strand
ATACCGGCAAACATGTCAAAATAGGTGATCAGAATACATCATCTCCTTGCTGAAGGGCAGACAAAAAGCCGAGTACATCGTCGTCGATGCCCTCGGCTCTGCCATGCGCTGTGCAGTTGTCCGCCTGTATTTGAAATGCCTCCAGAATGGTCTTTCGGATACATTCCAGCTGTTCCTGCTGGGTGCGGTAGCCGCAGACCATGTGGGAGAGCGCCGCCATGCGCTGACGGGGCGGGTATGCGGAGAGGATCCGCCATGCCTGGGCCTGTTCGGGATCCTCCATCTTGAAGGAAGCGCCGAATCGCTTGTGTTCAGCCATGGGAACGCTCTGCAAGCTGGGCCGCCAACTGCTCAAAGGCTTTGGCGTTCAGGGATACGTCATCCAGCAGAAAAGGCTGACACGGGGCGGACACGCTTGCCAAACGCCGTTTCAGCAGGCTTGCCCCGCCGCCCATGAAGATGATGGGCATGGCGTGAATGTCCAGCCCTGTCTCCGCAATGGCAGAGAGAAGGGAGCGGACATACTGGTCTGTCTCTGCCTGAATGACCTGCTTTGCGTCCTCGTCCATGCCGCTGGGGTTTCCCCGAAGGACACTTTCGATCTGAGCGGGAGTGACGGACAGCCCCAGCTTTCTCCGCACCTGCTCCTGGGTCTGCTCCACACAGCGGATCACGCCCAGCTCCAGACTGCGGCAGGTGGACACGTCGGGGAGCCGGTTGTCCAGCCGCATGAGATCCACCGTCCAGCCGCCGATGTCTGCCAGAATGACGGAGGGTTCCCGGAGAAGGTCAGGCTGGGTGAGGGCGGCGGCGTAGCCTTGGGGGAACAGCACTACATTTAATATGGTAATGCTGTACGGTCTGCCAGCCCAGCGGAAGGAGATGGGGTGATTCCCTCTGCACAGGTAAGTAAAAAAGGACTTCACCACGTTTGGGCAGTGTTCGTCAATTTGAAGTACCCGCCCTATGGTTTGTTCGCCTAAACCGACCGCTCTGGCAAGTTCTTTTCTGGTGTCTACAGGAGAAATCGGTTTCGATGAATTCACCGAAACCGATTTTGCGACTTCACTCTTTTTGTCACCTCCGCTACGGTTTTGATTTTGCGTGAGCTTCCAGGTCATCTTTCAGCTTCAGCGCAATCTTACCCAGCTCCCAAGGCTGGAGGTTTCTCCGTCCCCGCTGGGTGTTCACCATCCACTGCTTTGCCTCCAGCATGTCCTCGAAGGCGAAGACCAGCATTCTGAAGGGGATGTTGTGGGCTTCACAGATTGCAAAGCGGTTATGGCCGTCCACGACAGCCAGATCCTCGTTGACTACGATGGGGGAATAACAGCCGTTGCTCAGCAGGCCAGCTTCCAACGAAGAACGCTGCTCCTCGCTCAAAGGCGGGAACAGTGTTGCCAGCTCGTCCAGCACATGGGGCTTGCGCTCTGTGCTGAGATATTCTGTTCCGGTGTTGTGCATCAGGACACCTCCTCAGTATCCTCCGGGTGCTGGTCGGCGTCACAACCCTCTGCCTGCTGGGGAGAGAGAAATTCGATGGACTTGGCTTTGATGATGGTGCGATTGATTTCCTTTTTGATGGTTGGGTGGATAGGGACGAGGGCAGGGGCATCACCTCCTTAAGGGGCGAGAGAAGGGATGATAGAGGAAGTAGAGGTGTATCTTCTGCCGCAAGAAATTTCTCCCCTCTTGTGATTCTTCGTGCCATGCTGTAAAATGCGGGTGAAAGGCGGTGTTTCTATGGAAAAATTCATCCCATACCAGAAGCTCTCAAAGAAGAAACAACGGGAGCTGGACAGAAAGCGCAGAGGCACCTGGGGGAATCTGAATCCCGTCACCCGCACCCCGGCGAACTCTAAGGCGTATCACAGACAGAAGGCACGGAAGTGGAATCGTGAAGATTTCCCAACCGTGCCTTTATTTTTTCACTCATTCACCTATCTCGGTGCCATACCATGATTCACCCGTGCGCTGTAATAGCTGGAGATAGTTGTCGGGGCGTTGAACAGCACCGCCAGCAGGTACTGCTGGATATTCCTGACCTTGGTGGTGTTCTCCTGCATGCAGTCCAGCACGAAACGGATGTGCTCTCCCTCCAGCTTGAGAAACCGGTATTTGACCAGCAGTCACTCGAAGAAACGGCGTTCCTCATCGTTACACAGTAGCGCTGCCTTTGAGCGCATATTCAGATGGAATACATGGCCGAGTTTTTCCTCATCGTCCCGGTAGTAACGGAAGACGAAGGGGATATCCTTTTCAATGAGTTTTTTTGACAATGCAGCATCCGCCTTCAGGAGATTCTCTTCCGCTGCCGAAGTTTGTCCGCACCCATTTGCTCATTTCAGGCATAGTATCCATCCTCAAATTATCACAAAGCCATAGGTATCGTTTACACTAAAGTTCCATTATTCCTTATTCTTCCAGCGCTTTCTAAAGGTAAAGGCCACGTCTTTTGGCTGGCGAGCACGGGTAAAGACGCCCTTCTTATTGCCATTGACACGCATGATGCCCTGGGTCGTCTGAAAATCCGCAAAGTTCCAGGTCAGCTCACCCTGAACAAAGGGATATTGGTCAAAGACAGCAAAGTTCATCTCCATGTACTCGTTCTGATACTCCTGAGACCACATGACACTGGGCAGTTTGTGCTCCAGTGCGAGGGTGTCTGCGCCAAACTCAGTGAATACGAACGGCTTATTCAGCGCTTTCGCTTTCCACTGATCCATCTCCCGCTGGAAGGCTTTTTTGGCCTCGTCCAGTTGTTCGCCCCCATGTATATACCAGCCGTAATAGCGGTTCAGACAGATAAAATCACACAGGGATAGCACAGGCAGGTGTCCGGTGTGCTAGTGTACTGACACGCTCAAATTCAAACCAATCCTTTGCCACATTCCGCCTGTACTGCGTTGTCGTCCTCGACGGGCGTCTCCTCTGTATAAGTTCGCATAACCAAATCAAAGATTTGGACGCTCACTTAAGCCCGCCTTCGTCCTCCGCCTTGTACAGACGAAATCTGACTTTGACTTAGTTCAAATCTGAACGTGCCAGCACACTAGTGTGGTACGGTGTAAGGGGTAAAATTCGGGCGGTCGGATGTTTGGTACGGTATCACACATGCTGGAATATCATGACTCCGGTTATCATTGCTTTCCAACGCACGTTTGATAGGGCTGTCTCTAAAATCCCACTCGTAATTGTCCGGGCTGTGCCACACAGGATATCACGGCACTCTCTGCTCAGACAGATCCTCAGCCAAGCGGTAATGTCCCCGGCCAAGACGTTCAAGCCGCCCCTCATCGCACAGCTTTTTCAAAATACGCTGCAGCTCCCGGCGGCCGCAGCGAAGCTGAAACAGCATGGTTTCCACCTGTGTGATCTCCTGCTCCGGCGCTTCCTGCTGCAAATACTGCAGCACCTTTTCTTCCAGTGTAGATGTGGTAATTTCAAGATTCAGACTGCTGATCAGTTTCGCGGTCATCTCTTTCAACAAGAAGTGAAGAAAGGAAACGTCCTGATGGAGCACCCTCTGATACCGCTCCCGGGGCAGGGCAAGACAGAGACATTCTTCCGAAGCCTCAATAAAGAAGGTTGTTTGGCAGCCCGTGATAAACTCCATATCGCCAATCACCGCCTCATTGACAATACACCCCACCGGCAGCCTGGTTCCATCCTCCCGGAGGTCGTAGATCTGTGCGCTGCCGGAAATCAGGATCAGAATATCCTCCGTCGGATTCAACGGGGAACTGATCACCTCCCCTTTCTGGTAGGAATAGCACTGAAAAGTAAGCTCCTTGGTATCAAATTGCTCCAAAACCGCATGTTCCTTCAACAGCCGCTGGATTTCAGACGCATCCTGTATGGATTTCATATATGACGCTCAATTCCTTTCTGTTCTTCTGAATTCCGCTCAATACAAGAGGTAATCTGCACAAAAATCAGCTGCACCTTTTCATCAGCTCTGGCAGGCTAATGTGACAAATTGCACATTCCAAACCGTCGTTGCGCGGTATAATACACTTGCTTTCCGGGAGAGGAAAGCGATTTCACAAGCATCCAGGAGGTTATCACATGAACGCAATGAATAAGCTTTTTCACGAGCTGAAAGAATGCTACAAAGAGTACGTGAAGATTGCATATTGTGATTATCGTTTCTAATATCGTCAATCTATCGTACAAAGCAGCCTGCAAAACCGCAGTTGCGAGGTAAAATACACCTGCTTTCCGGGAAAGGAAAGCGATTCCATAAGCAATCAGGAGGTTATCACATGAACAAAATGAATAAGCTTTTTCACGAGCTGAAAGAATGCTATAAAGAGTACGTGAAGATTGCATATTGTGATTATCGTTATTAATATTGCCAATCGATCCCGCTAAATAGCCTAATTACCGTACTTTTTCCAAGGGAAAAGTACGGTATTTTTGTTTCATATGCAGCAGGGGCACGCACAGACCTGCGTGCCCCGATTGTTTTTACTTCTCCAGGAAGCGGATGATGGCATCAGCCGTAGCGGTTGCGCCGCCCAGAGAGCGCATATCCTTGCTGAACTCCTTGGCGGTGTTGCGATAGCTGGGATCCTCCAGCAGCTTCACAATGGCCGCCTTAAGCGCCTCGCTGGTAATGGCACTCTTGTCCAGGAAGGCTACGCCCAGCCCGGTCTTTTCAATCTGGCGGGCGGTGATCGCCTGCTCATCCATCTGGGGGATGGCGATCATGGGCACGCCGTAGTAAATGGCTTCGCCTGTGCCGCCCATACCCGCATGGGTGATGAATACCGATGCCTGAGACAGAATATCAAGCTGAGGCACCATCTTGCCCAGCTCCACGTTGGCAGGGACGTCCGTCAGGCTTTCAGGATCAATGGCGCCCAATGCCGCAAAGACATTGATATCCAGATCACGCACAGCGTCAAAGAGGATGGGATAGTATTCCGGCCAGTTGTTGAAGGCAGTGCCCAGAGAGGAGTAGAGCAGCGGCTTGCCGTTGTCCGGCGCTGTCCATGTTCCGAAGGCGCTGCGCTTGCCGATCTGTACACCGGTGAACACAAAGCTGTCGTCAAAGCTCTCATTGTTGGGCACCAGCCGCTTTTGCATCATGACCAGGTTCAAATCACCCTGACCGTCAAAAATCTCTTTTACGGTCATCTTCCGGCAGCCGTACTTCGCCGCATAGCCCTCTGCGATATGGTCGGCGGCAATCCGCATGGGATGGTTGCTGGGGATGCCCTCAAAGGACTCGGCCACCGAGTAGGTGTCGTTGGAGGGATAGCTGGTGTAGAGCATAATGTTGGGGATCTTCAGCACGTCGGCAGCCATGGTGCCTGCGATGCCTGCAAAGTCATGGAGAATGGCGTCGGGACGGTCTGCCTTCAGGGTCTCCAGCACGGTGTCGATGTAAGCGCCGGCCTCATTCAGGAACAGGAAGGGCACGACAGCCGCCACATTGTCATCTCCGCCGCCCTCTTTCTTCTCGTTCTGAGGGGCATTGGAAGCCATCCAGGAGGGAACCGGGACGAATTTTGCGCCGGTAGGCTCTACGATTCTGCGAAAGTCCTCGGTGCTGAAATAGGTGACACGGACGCCTCTTTTGACCAGCTCGGTCACAAAAGAGAGGGTGGGATTGACATGGCCAAAGGCACCCAGAGAAACAACGGCAATATGCATAACGCTACTCCTTTCATTTGTGGGAATCCGGCTTCTCTCCGGATCCTGTTTTTGTGTTTCTATGAACAACCTGCAAGCGGTTCATTCAACGTTTTGTTCCGTAAACCTTCATCAGTTCTGCTTTTTTGATGAAAATGCTGCAATCACCCAAACGCACCCTGCACAGCTCCGGCGCCTTGGGGTCCATCTCGATAAAGGGGTGGTTCAGCTTGTCCTCAATGATGGCCGTGCCATCATAGATTGCGTCCACCAGTGCGAGGTATCCATCCAGATATGCGGTGGAAACAGGGGTTCCGTTGTGGTTGGGCAACAGGTACCAGCCCTCGCAGGCAATCTCTTTCAGCCGTAGAGCATTTTCCTTCAGATTTTCGATCCGCTTTTCCACATGATACGGCGCCTGAGGATTACAGGAATTGTCATACATCAGGGTCTGGTGACTTTCAAATTCATCGCCGCAAAACAGCATTTTGTGCCCCTCGTCCACAAAAAACAGTGAGCTGTTGCAGTGGGCACTGAAAGCCTCCAGCACCCGGACGGAACGTCCGCCCAGTTCAATCGCATCCCCGTCGTGAACCACTGTCTTTTTGTAGTCAGGATGGGGGAAGGAGGACAGGTCATAGGGTCCGGCGCCGGGCAGCTCCACAGAAGGGGCGTCCAAGATCCAGCCCTGAGAGAGCAGCACCTCCTCCCATTCTCCGTTTCCGGCGGAGTGGTCAGGGTGATAGTGGGTATTGGCCACCGTCACTGGCTTGTCGGTCAGACGCTCCACAAAACCGCGGAGATTTCCAATGCCGTAGCCGGTGTCCAGCAACAGCGCCTTCTCTTCACCTTCCAGCAGATAGATGTACTCGGTGCCCCCCATAAAGCTGATGCACCAAGTGGTCTCATCCAGCTTCCACGCCATATAATTTCCAAAAATCTGCTCCGGAGAGGGTGCATTGTTCTGCTCCATAGGTCATCCTCCTTCTTCTTCGGATATTGCAAGCACAGCCATATACGGTTTGCCCGGCAATGCGACACGCAGACTTCCGTTCACACCGCTCATGGCAGTGGTCCGGGTCATCTCCCAGGTGTCCAGTACTTCAATGCGGTATTGCCGCCTCTCCGGCAGATTGATGTCAAAGGCGGCCGCACACTGGTCGTCCAGATAGTAGAGGTAAGCCTCCTCTCCACAGTGACCCTGATAGCTGTACTCCACTGCAAAGAACTTTAGCCGTTCCTCCCGGTTCATTGCGGCAATGCTATTGAGGAAACAGCCAAAGTCTTCCGGCATGCTGGCAATCAGGCTGTGCAGATGGGAATCATCCATTGCTGCCCAATCCTTCATGCCTCCTGTCAGCGGCTCCAATGGGCCGGGCAGCCCCTCAATCACCTGCCGCAGGAATGCAATCCGGGCCGGGCTCTCGCCGTTGAGCCGTCCGCCTTTCGCCCACCATACCACATCCTTTTCGCCTGTTTTGGTGGCCAGCGCATCCTGCGCCGGGCCGGGCAGCCAGGTCTCTCCGTGGGTGCAGTAGCCGCCTTGTGCCATGACCCGCCAGAAGCTGCGAACCATATCTTTGCCGGAGAGGTTGCCCCAGAACTCCGGCAGATCCCCCTCGTAGCGGCATTCATCAATGAGCACCGGCTTGCGATAGGTTTGAATCATCTCCGCCACCCGGCTGAGCATTTTCGTCTGCCAGGAGACGTGGGTGATATGCTCGCTGGAAGCATCCCAGATCTGGAAACAGTTGTGGTTGGAGCACAGGTGGCGGTAAGGGTCCCTCTCTCCAATGAAGGCTTCAAAGGCCCGGAAGTCCTCTCCCGTCTTGTTGAAACACAGATCGTATTCGTTGGCAAGGCTCCACCAGAGGTTGGGAAACGCAGACAGGCGGCGCAACAGGTAGTCCAGATAACGCAGATTGTCCTCCCGGCTCATGCTGGCAAAGCCCCAGCGGTCATAGGGATGAAAGAGGATCAGATCCACCTGAATGCCAAGCCCGTCCAGCCGCCGCAGCATCTCCTCCAGATGATCCCAGAAAGGGAAGCAGGGCCGGGTGGTGTCCCAGTAGTCGTCCGGTGCGTTTCTCTTCACCGGCATGACCGGTAGTCCCTCAGCAGAAAACTCCTTGCGCTCCCGTCCCGGCTTCGCCTCAAAAGGATATCGCTCCGGGTTATTGGCATTGTACTGGTAGTGCTTGGGGAACACACAGGTGCGCAGCTTGTTGAACGGAGCACGGGAGAGGGTGTCCAGTGTCTCATCGATCAGCGGCTGGCTCTGGTTTGCAAGGGCATAGATCGTCGTGCCAAAGGACGGGAACCAAGTGCCGTCCGCATACCGCAGGGCAATGCCGTCCGCACGCACCGGACCATGTCTGCCTTGGGCAGCGGGTTCAATCCGGAGCGTACCCTCTTCCTCCAACTCCGGGAACGGGCCTTGCAGTCTGTAGGTGTAATCCCCTGTCCCCTCCGGCAGAAAACGCAGCTTATAGTGCCCGTCTCCCGCATAAAACCCGCGGATCGTAAGGAGCGGCTCCCCCGCCTTGCCAATGCTGGCAGAAAAGCCAATGTCCACACAATCCCCCTGCGGTGCGGGGGCGGCAAAACAAAACTCATAGGTTTCGTACTGTCGTCCGGTTCGAAGTTTCATGACATTCCTCCTGTCCCTTTATCTTGCCAAACAAAATCCCAGCAGTGCAATCAGAGCGGCTGCGCCAAGCATTGCGCTATACATTTTCAAGTTCGTTTGCATATGTTCCTTCATATCCAAATGGAAACAGGGAAGCAACATCATCCGAACAGGTGATTCAGCCAGTTGGTGAACAGTCCCAGCCACTGTCTGCAGGCGGAGAAATCCGCAACAGGGAAGGGTCCTACCGGATGGGGGACGCAGGAGCCAAAGCCATGTCCGCCGTAGGGGAACAGGTGCAGTTCACAGGGGACATGGCTGGCCTTATAAGCCGCTGCCAGCTCTGCAAGGCGGATGGGCGGCACCACATCGTCGTCCATACAGGCGCACAGAAAAGCAGGAGCATCCCCTTCTCTGACATGGGTCAGCAGGTCATATTGGGCAGCAAAGGCGTTCCGGCGCTGAGCATCGTTATATACCTCTTCCCCCGCAACCACAGCCACGATTTTATCATCTTTCATGGAAATGGCGGGGTAGATCAGGCCCAGAGCGTTGACCTCACCGCTGACAGCGTCAATTTCGTCAGTCGTATAGCCTTCCCAGACCACTGGATCGTCCCGGAAACAAAGCGCCTCCACGCCGCAGAGATTCCCGCCTGCGGAGAAGCCGACCGCTGCAATTTTCCGGGGATCAATCCCATATTCCTCTGCGTGGTAGCGCACATACCGCACCGCACGCTGGCAGTCCAGATACATCAGGGGGGCATGGTAGGGATAGCTGCGGTACCAGAGAACAAAGGCGCTGATGCCTGCCTCGTTGAGCACTTGGGCAACCTCTGCTCCCTCACTGTCCATGGATTTGGTCAGATACGCTCCGCCGGGGCAGAGAATGACACAGCGGTCGCTGCCCTCAGCCAGATAGGGAATCAGCACAGGCACATCGGAGTAGGTCTCCTCACCGTAGCCGTTCTGAATCTCCTGATCCCAGACCAGAAAGTTGTTGCCTCGCAGATCGCCCAGCTCCGAAGTGGTTTTGTCCCAGATACCAGGATACTTGGTAAACACATCCATGGTGGTCATGGTGGTATCCACTGGCATATCAGTATACTTGCTCTCGCCGGTGTTGCCGGGGATATTTGCCCCCCAGATGGGAAGCGGCGTCTTGCCTTCCAGCCTCATAAATAAATTCCTCCTGTTGCAATCTTAGCTTCCTTACAGCTCCACCGTCAGGTTCTTGATTTGAGCAATTGCCTCTTCCAGCTTTTCCGGCTCGATGGGCAGGAAGGTCAGAGACCGGAAGTCTGCAAGGCCGTTGCAGCCAAACTCCGGGTCCTTTCCCTTGGCCATACCGCCGATGGGCGGTACCAGTTCAAACAGGATGCCCAGGGCCTGCCCGTTCTCCGCCAATGTGGAGATCGGTGTATTCTCGTTGTAGGGCTTTCGATAATCTTCAGTGGGCGTATAGGTAAAGTCATAGCTGCCTGCGCTCAGTATTTCTGTATCCTTTCCAGAACGCGGCAGGGTCACCTCTGCCTCGCAGCCGAAGGGGATCTCCACGTGCACGCTCACTTCGCCGTTAGCGTGGATGGCAGTATTGCAGACGTACTTGCCCGCCACAGAGTCAAAGCTGCACGAGAGCTGAGGCAGGCGGCAATCCGGATTGGGTGCGATAATCGCCTTGCGAAAGCCGGGCGTTGCTGGGCGGATCCCCGCCGCATACCCGTAGACAAACTCCATCACAGAGCCGTAGGAGTAGTGGTTCAGGGAATTCATTCCAGTGGGAGAGATCGTGCCGTCCGGGCCTACGGAGTTCCAGCGCTCCCAAACGGTAGTGGCGCCCAGATTGACACAGTAGAGCCAGCTGGGGAAGCCCTCTTTGAGCAGGAAGTCATAGGCCAGATCCACCAGACCGCACTCCGCCAGCACCGTACACAGCAACGGTGCACCAATAAAGCCGCAGCGGATGCGGAAGCCATCTATCCTTAGCCGCTCCCGGAACTGGGCGATCAGGCGGTCACGGTCGATCCAGAGGCCGAACTTCAGCGCCACCACATAGGACGCCTGGGTGTCCATGGCAAATCGGCCGGTAGGAGTGAAATACTCGTTGAGAAAATGTTGCTTTGCGGCATCTGCCAACGAGCAATAGCGCACTGTGTCCTCTTTGTATCCCAGAATCTCCGCCGCCTGCGCCGTGAGCTTTGCGGATTGGTAAAAATACGCAGCGCCGATGTATTTATCGTCCGTGCTGCCTTTGAAACTGCTCTCGCTGACACCATCCAGCGCCAGCCAGTCAGCAAACTGAAAATCCGGTTCAAAGGTGTAGTTGCGTACAGGCTTTGCCGCATCAAGACGATCCATGTAGTCCACCCACCCCTTCATCATGGGGTAGGCAAAGGCCAGCTCATCTCTGTTGCCATAGTAGTTCCAGAGGGTCATAGGCAGGAAGGTGGCAATATCGCTCCAAGCCGAGGAGACTTCTGACTTCTTGTGACCAAGATTTGGCACAAAGTTGGGCACAATGCCGTCTAAGGTGCTCTGCTCATCCATCAGATCCTGTTCAAACTTGTGGAAGAACGCCTTGGTGTCCATGTGATAGCTGGCAGTGGGCGCAAAAATCTGTGCGTCCCCTGTCCAGCCCAGACGCTCGCTGCGCTGAGGGCAGTCGGTGGGCATATCAATGAAGTTGGACTTCAGACCCCAGACGGTGTTTTCATACAAGCGGTCGATTTTCTCTTTGCCGGTATGGATGTACCCTACACGATCCATATCCGAGTAAAGCACGCAGCCCCGGAACATCTCTTTCGTGAGTTCACCGACCCAGCCCGTCAGCTTCACATAGCGGAAGCCGAAGAAGGTAAAGTGGGGGCGCACAGTCTCTGTTCTGCCGTCAGATACATAGACAAACTGGGAGTTTGCGTCCCGGTAATTGCCACGGTAGAAATTGCCCTGCTGGAGAATTTCACCGAAGTCCAGTACGATTTTGGTGCCTGCCGGGAAATCTGCGTCAAACTCCGGGAAACCGGCAAAGTTCTGGCCGAAGTCCAGCACCGTCTCCCCGGCGGGGGTACGGATGATCTCCTTTACCGAAATGGTCTCCTTGACCACCACCGGCAAGCTGAGACGATCCTGCAGGTGCTCCTTGACCAGATTCTTTGTACCCGGTTCAGCGGCGGGGTCAGCGAGAACTTCCACACTCTTCCACGCTTCGTCAACCAGTGTGCGGTCTATGGTCTCGCCGAAATAGATGCCGGACTCGGTGATCGCTGAGGCACGGTACATAAAGCTTTTGTCTGTACAGATCACCTCGGTGGTGCCGTCCTCATAAGTCAGGTGCAGCTCGCCGATCACCGCCATGCGGTCTCCGTAGTTATGATCCGTATTTTCCAGGCCAAAGGTACCCATGTACCAGCCGTTGCCCAGCAGGAATCCCAGCTCATTCTCGCCCTCGTTCAGATGCTCCAACGGGAAGGTAATTACCTGAATGCGCCGCTCGTAGTTGGTGATGCCGGGCTTGAGATACTCCTCTCCCAGCTTCTCGCCGTTGACATAGGCTTCAAACATACCTGCGCCGGTGGCGTACAGTCTGGCTTTGACCAGCCCTGAATGCACTGTTACGGTTTTCTTCAGATAGGGATGGCAGTCATCGCCTGCTTCGGGAGCGATCCAATCCGCCTGCCAGAGCTCGTCCCGCTTGCCGGTTTCAAACCAACTCTCAGCGCTGGCACTGTCTCCGGCGTCCCCTTCTACGAAAACGCGGACAACATAACGGGTACGGGGCTGAAGGGAAAGGTCAAAATGCTCCCCGGTGAAGTCCAGTGTTTCCCCCTCCCGATGTGCGAGGACGACATGGGGAGCGTCTGCGTACGCAATCCGGATACCGGCGTTTTTGAACCGTTTGCTGCGGGTCTCCTCCACCTGAAAGGATACGCTGACACTGTCCATGTGAAAGCCTATGGGCTCCCGTACGCCGTTGATTTTGATTTGAGTGATCCTCATGAGACCCAATCATTCCCTTCTTGTATTATTTTGCGGTTTTTGCTATACTGAAAATAATTGATATTTTATTATAGCAGGGCGGTGTCTTTATGCTTTACTACACAACCTTCGGCATGCTGCAATCCGAGCTGCGAAGTCATTATCAGGAACAAGGAACAGGTCTCCAATTTCCCGAAGTGATTCACGCCATGTATGTACAGGGTATGTTGAGCGAGAAGCCCATCCAATGCACAATCCCCCTCCAGCTTGTCAGCAACGACGATGCCTCCCACTTTGAGTCGCTGGTGGACGAGATCAGCTTTTCCATTACGCCGGGTGTCAGCACTTCTCTGTCAGAATGCGTCTACGAGGGCAGCGTCATTCCTACTATGCGGGATGTGTTTGTGATTCGACACCCACGCTACACCCGGCCGTACCTCCATCGCCACGACTATGTGGAGGTGGACTGCGTAGTTGAGGGGCGCTGCAGGCTGCACTTTGAGGACGAGGTACAGGAGCTGGAGGCAGGCGCTCTCTGCCTCATTGCCCCGGATTCCAATCATGACATAGAGATCACAGACGAGAGCACCGTATACTGCTTTATGCTGCGCCGCAGCACCTTTGAGACCACGTTTTTCTCCCTGCTCAGCCGGGAGGATGCCCTTTCCCTGTTCTTTCGTACCATTTTACAGGGTGACCGGGAGCCAAACTACCTGATCTTCCAGACAGACCGGCTTCTGGAGGTGCGGATGATGGCGCAAAACGCCATGATGGAATGCTATAAATCAGACAGCTATGCCAACAGCTGCTGCATCAGCTATGTGAACCTGCTCTTTGCCGCATTTCTGCGCACGGCAGATACCTCGCCCCGGTATTACCACTACCAGATGAGTTCCAACTTTTATCTGGTGCTGCAATATATCCGCCATCACTATCGTGATCTCACGCTTGCACAGCTGGCAGAGGAGTTTCATTACAGCAAGCCTCATCTGTGTACCCTCATTAAGCAGAACACAGGAGTCAGCTTTACCAATCTGCTCAAGCAGATCCGTATGAGCCGGGCTACAGAATACCTGCTCAGCACCGAGCTGCCGGTGAGTAAGATCGCTGAAATTGTTGGCTATCACTCTGCGGACCACTTCTCCCGAACCTTCCGCAGCGCCTTTGACTGTTCTCCTCAGGAGTATCGCCGACGCCACGCAGAGGACGTTGACCGCTTCATTCCCCTCGAGATGAAGTGACTGTGACTCCATCGGCTGCCTCATAGAATTACCCGCTGGATACGGTGTCCTGTCACAGGGCGAAGGTCTCGCCCTCGGTAATGCCGTTTTCGTTAAAGGTATCCACCCGGACATAGACCGGCTCTCCCTTCATAAGAGCGCCGATATTCTTCTCGTCAGCCCCCAGCACCATATAGCTGTGATACAGCTTATCTGGGGCATAACCCCAGAGGATGTTGTGGCCCACGGCGTCATCATGGCTCCAGCTGACCAGCATATCCAGATCGCTGACCCGCTTGGCGCTGACATTGGCGGCAGCTTTGGGCAATGCCCCCTGTCCTCGGCCAAACACACGCAGGCCGGAGACGGTGGCGGGCTGGCCAAAGGGCATTTCCAGCACCGTCAGCTTCAGATAACGAACCTGTACACCCCCCTCAGGCATGATGAAATCATTGCCCAGGTTGGTATCCGCCTGACTTTTGTCCTCCACCATGAACCAGTGCTCGCCGTCCACAGAACCCTCCAGCGTCCAGCGGGTCACTCGATGTTCCAGATCGATGTAGCGGATCTCGTGGGCAACCAGACGGTCGGCGCCCTCCGGGATGTCTGCATCAATGCCCTCGTCGGCAAAATTGATCTGAATGGCTCGGACATCCTTCACGCTGCCCAAGTCGATCTGGCACCATTCGTCTGCGGAGGGATCCGCACGCCACCAGTCTTTGACATTTTCGTTGGTGACCTTCTCTGCGCCCGTACCGGAGGAGACTGTCACAGGCTTTCCATAGGACAGCAGCATGAAGTCCGGCTTTGCGAAGGGAGCGGCATCGGCGTCAATGGGCCAGTCGCCGTAGCGCTGGTCGCAGTACAGCTCGCCGTCTGCGTCAAAGCCCGCTTTCCACAGGCCGAGGCGGCGTTCCATATCATTGTTGATGGAGATGGACATAGAGGCGGTGTGCCAGTAGTTGCCGTCCCTGTCCGCAATGGTGGAGCCGTGGCCTGCGCCGTTGATAAAGCCGCCGGGTTTATAGGAGAAGGGGTTATTTTTGGCGAAGGTAAAGGGGCCAAGAGGCTTGTCACTAACCAGAACGCCGTCGCCGTATACATTGCTCTGGGTCTCCGGAAAGGCATACTGGAGATAATACTTTCCATTATGCTTGGTCATGTATGCGCCTTCAATGTAAGGATCGTCTCCTGCAAAGCCACGGGCCAGCCTGCGCACAGCCTCCTCGGTGGTGAGTCCCTCTTTCTCCCGCAGTTCGGCGGGCATCTTCATCAGATTCTGGAACATCTCCTCGGTGGCGGCCTCAATGTCAATGCCCGCCTTGGGGCTGACGTGATCCATACCCACCCGCTCATAGCCACGGCTCTTGTTGTCCATGTGGAACATGACCTGCCGCTCACCCAAAGGCTGCATGGTCTCCGGATCCAGCTCCACACCCCAGATGGGCGTCACATTGGAGCAGCCCCAGTACAGGTACAGCCGCCCGTCATCATCCCGGAACAGATCCGGATCCCAGAAGGCAAAGGTTCCGCGGATCTCCTCAAAGGGCTCATGGATGGGGTCCTTTGTGCGGTAGAAGTTGCACGGCTCGCTGCGCTTGGAGGCACAGAAGTACAGATAGTCTCCCACCGCCCGCACATCCGGGGCGTAGTCAAAGACAGGAATGGGCGCCTTCAGCTCGTAATACTCCCAGTTCACCATGTCGTCAGAGACATAGAACCCCCGGGTCATAGAGGGAAAGAGATAGTATCTGCCCTTGAAATACTCCAGCGTGGGGTCAGCAGCCTCCCGGTAAACGCTCAGCTTGGCCTCTCCCAGTCCGGGCATGTTGGGCTTCTGGAAATTGTACTTATAGGGAAGGTTCAAGGGGTTACAATAGTATTTGCTCATATCTGCACCTCTTCTTTGGTATTTCTAAGGAGAACGCCCCACACTATTGAGAGCATGGGGCGTTCTTTTATCAGTTCAGCGGTTCCTTAAATTACTGGTTGTGCTCAGCAGTCATCTTTGCCTTCATCTCAGCAATCTCAGGGAAGTATTTGCGGATGGGGTAGAAGATCATCACGATAATGATGATGCCGGAGACAATAGCAGGAATCAGGAAGCGCACCATATTGGTGGCCTCAACAGCGGACTCAGGCTGGCCGAAGGGACCCAGCTGGGCGTCAAACTTAGCAAGAGCCAGAATGGCCAGCATGCCGGAGTTGACCAGCGTGTTGCCGCACTTCTGGGCAAAGCCCTTGACGGCAGAGACCACAGCGTTGAGCTGCTTGCCCTCCTTGAGCAGGATATAGTCGATGGTGTCGTTGACCAGGATGTTCACCACGGCGTTGACCATAGCGCCCACCAAGGTGGCCAGGAAGCTCATGACACAGCAGTACATGAAGTTCATCCGACCGGTAAAGAACAGGATCAGATAGAAGGCCACAGTGAGAATCTGGGACCAGAGCATGGTCTTCCAGCCGGACTTGAAGAACTTGATGAAGATGGGCATGAGCACCATCATGGAGAACAGAGCGCCCATGGAGATGAAGCCCATGTAGGTGGAGATGGTGCCGCCAATGGTAGCGCCGATGGCAGCCTCGTCCATGGTGGCGAAGTCTACACGCAGAGGAGCCCAGATGTACTGTGCATAGTACACGGAGGAGGTGAACATAAAGCCATAGGAGACGGAAGCGCAGACCCAGACCAGCAGGACGGGCCAGACGGTCTTGTGGCGGAATACATAGATCAGCTGTTTCAGACCGCCGCCCTCGCCCTTCATCATGTAGCGCTCCTCGGAGGTCTTGTACAGACCCCAGAAGGAGATGATGGCAAAGACGGAGTAGAATACCATCAGGGTACGATAGCTGCCGAAGAACTGCACCAGCTGGGTGGAGAAGGTGGATGCGATGGTGAACATCAGAGCGCACACGCCGGCACCCTTGGTCAGTACGTCGTTACGTACATCGTCGCTCAGGGTCATGGCAGGCAGAATCGCCATCTGAGGCATGGTGTAGGCAGTCACGACCATGCCGTAGACCATGTACCATGCACAGGTCCACACGCACTTGGCCATGGGGCTTGCCTGAATAAAGCTGGGGTTGGAGAACAGGAACCACATATCCACCATCAGCACGATGGGGGTGAAGATGAACCAGGTGCGGTACTTGCCCCAGCGTGGGTTGGTGGACTCGCAGAGTACGCCCATCAGCGGGTCGTTGATGGCATCCCAGATATTGCAGATCAGCAGGATGACTGCCAGCTGAGCGGCGGTAATGCCAATGGTCTCCTGTGCGTACAGGGAGAAGTAGCTTGCGATGGTAGCGGCAATCGCCATGGCGCCGCCGTTGACAGAGGTGGCATGGAACCAGGTAAAGGCTTTGCTTACCTTGCCCTCGTCCTTGGACGGAGCTTTGACAGCAGTGTTTTCGTCCATAAAACAATCTCCTTTTCTCTTAATTCGTTAGAGGTAGTCCTCATTACACCCTCAAGTTTAATCCAAAACTTCTTTTGAGAAAATGCACTTCGTTACGATTTGCCCGACATTTTTTCAGATTGGCACGCCAATTTTTCAAACCGAAATTTGTGCACTTTTACCAGACTCGGAGCGGATTGCAATCTCAACAGGCTGGTTGTCCGTCTTTTTCACAATCAGTTGAGCCCGGCCGTTCCAGGTACGGCTCTTGCCCTCGTTGTAGTTCAGAAGAGGCTTGGGGTCGCCGCTGCCAAAGCCCAGCAGCGTGCCGCCCTTCACCTGAGCCGTCAGCAGTTGGTCACAGTTGGTCACGATAACGCCGTTTTCATCTTCCACGTCAACGCTCAGATAAACAAGCTCCTCGCCTTTATAGTCCGTTTTGATGTCCAGTTTCCGCTCTGTCCCGGGTGTGCACAGCGCAAAGGGTTTAGAGGCCTTTCCGTCCTGATATGCGATGGCCTGCACAGTTCCCGGCTGGTAGACAGTCTCAAACACAGCCTTGCAGCGCTCCAGTGGCTTTCTGCCAAGAGAGGTGCCGTTGACAAACAGCTCCGCCTCGTCTCCAGGGGCATAGACCTCCACCACAATGGGCTTGCCCTCGAAACCTGCGCAGTCCCATGCGGCTTTGGCGTCGCTCATGACCCACGGGGTCTTAATCAGAGCCTGTCCATAGTGGGCGGGGTCCTGAACTGCGATATAGGGTGTCTTTCGCAGGCCAAAGACGATCTCCCGGTAATAGGACAGGGGACGGCGGAAGCCGGTCAGGTCAAGGTCGCCGCAGTAAGCCAGCTGGCAAGGGAATTGTGCGCCGAAGCCGCCCTCGCCAAAGGCGTATGCAGGCACGCCCACACCGGCCTCGCCAATATAGTCCCAGCCGGTCCATGTGAAGTCACCGATGACACTGGGCAGCTTCTCCACCAGCGCCCAGTTCCGGGCGATGTCAGGGGGATAGGTCTCAGAGCCTACCATGACACGGTTGGGATAGCGCTCGGTGTCCGGCTCATAACGGGCCGCCATGTAGTTGTAGCCTGCCACATCCAGTGCTGCACAGGCCTTCTCCAGCCGTTCGGAGATGGCCTCATGCACCACGATTTGATCCATTTTTGTGTCCATGACCGTCATAAAATCGTTGACGTTGCCCTCGATTTCCCCGGAGGCTTGCATATCCCGGGACAAATCTGCCAGAATCCGGTCCATCTGATCTCCGGCAGCAAACACGCCGTTGATACCTGCGGTGGTATAGCGGGTGGAATCCAGCTTCTTGATCAGATTGTTGATATTGGCGCAGATCTCGCTGCCTGCGTCAGTGCCGATCTCAGGGATTTCGTTGCCCACAGAGTAGAGCACTACGCTGGGATGGTTGTAGTCCTTTTTGACCATCAGCGCCACATCTGTCTCCCACCACTTCTCAAAGTCCATGGCATAGTCCAGATCGTTCTTGCTCCGGCTCCACATATCGGAGAACTCGTCCATCACATACATACCCAGTTTGTCACAGGCACGCAGCAGGGCGGGAGCGGCAGGATGGTGGGACATACGGATGGCGTTAAAACCAGCGTCCTTGAGCAGCCTGACCTGCCGCAGGTGGGTGTCCTCGTAGGTGGCGGCGCCGATGATACCGCTGTCATGGTGGATGCAGGCGCCCCGGAGCTTTACTGTCTTTCCGTTGACCTGCAGGCCATGCACGGCGTCCAGTGTCAGGGTGCGGATGCCGAAGGTATCGCAGGCGGCATCAAGAACCGTCTCGCCTTCCCGAAGACAGCTCTCACAGGTATAGAGAGCAGGCGTGTCCTCGGACCAAAGAGCGGGTTTTTTGACCACAATGCGCTGAGTCAGGGTCTTGCGCTGACCAGAGCGCAGGAAGAACGCTGTTTTTTCAGTTCCTTCTGACTTGCCGTCCCTTTTGATGTCCGTATACAGGGCAAAATTGCCTGCCTTCGGTGTTTCGTTGACGACCGTGCTTTTGACGGTCAGCACGGCGTAGTTCTCGTCTGCCTTCTCGGTGGTCACCTGAACACTGTCCGGTTCCACATAGACCGTCCCGGCGGTCAGCAGATACACATCCCGATAGATGCCGCTGCCGGAATACCAGCGGCTGTTGGTCATGCCTGCGTTTTTCACCTGCACCCGGATCTCGTTGTCACCCACACGCAAATAGGGAGTCACGTCCACATAGAAGGTGGTATAGCCGTTGGCCTCGCTGCCTGCCAGCTGCTCATTGACATAGACCAGAGCATGACAGTATACGCCTTCAAATTTCAGGATATATTTCTCTCCCAGCTCCGCCTGGCTCAAATCCAGATGCTTCACATAGGTGTAGTTGCCGCCGTCCCGGAAACCGGTGTTGCCCTGATTGGGGCTTCCAGCGTAGGCAGCCTGTTCGATCATTGCGTCATGGGGCAGCGTCACATCTCTGGCGTTTTCAGGAATATTCCACACCAGTGCAAAAGCGTCCTTGTCGGCCCAGAATTTCCAGTTGTCGTTCCATTTGATCTGTTTCATTTTCTGCACCTTCCTTATGAGAAATGATAGGTTCCTGCCTTCAGCTCCCGGGGCTGCTGTCCCGGCAGCCGCAGCAAGGCTGTTGTGCCAAAGGGAATGGTTATATCGTAAGAGACCCGGTCTCCGTCATACTGCCATGCGCTGGCGAAGCGTCCTGCCGCCGTGTCCAGCGTTGCCGAGGCCTGACCCAGCCGCCGATCCGGTCTCGGTTCCAGAATGGCGCTGCGGTAGCCCGGCTGGTCAGGGCGGATGCCGCAGAGATAGCCGATCATCCATCCGGCAATGCTGCCATAGGTGTAATGGTTCAGGGAGTTCATCCCCTCCGGGTTCATGTGCCCGTCGGGCAGGACGGAGTTCCAGCGCTCCCAGATGGTGGTCGCCCCCAGCTTCACGCTGTACAGCCAGCTGGGGAAATCCTCCTGCAGCAGGATGGTCACCGCTGTGTCATGGTGACCGGTCATACTCAGCGCCTGACAGAGGATGGGCGTGCCCACAAAGCCGGTATTCAGGTGATCATGGTTTGCTTTTACCAGAGCGTTCAGGGCATCCCCCTGTTCCTTGGGACGCTCCGTCAGTCCGAATACCACGGCAAGGGCTGCCGCTGTCTGGGTCTGAATGGTGCAAAGACCCGCAGCGTCAAAATAGGTCTCCCGGATCGCCGCCAGAATATTCCCGGCCAGAGCCCTGTACTCCGCTGCCTCCTCATAGCCCAGAATCTCCGCTGCCTCAGCGACAATCTGGGCGCAGCGGTAGTAGTAGGCGCTGGAGATGTACAACGGGTCGGTTGCCCCGAAGGGGCCGGGCTGGGGGTTGTCCAAGGCCAGCCAGTCGGCAAAGTGGAAGCCGTCTTTCACCAGATGGGGACCCGGAATGGCCTCCTCTCTTCTGCGCTGGCAGTCCACCCACGCCTTCATGCCCGGATAGGTCTCCCGCAGCAGGTCACGGCTGCCAAAATAGCGCCATGTATTCCACGGGATAATCACCCCTGCGTCCGCCCACGGGCAGGAGCCGTGCTCGCCGATCATCTCCCGCTTAATACGGGGCACCACATTGGGAACGCTGCCGCCCAGAATGCTCTGCTCTGCCCGCATATCCCAGAGATACTTCCGGTAAAACGCAGGCATATAAAGCGCCTGACAGGCAGTCTCTGAAATCGCCTGGGCGTCTCCTGTCCAGCCAAGCCGCTCGTCCCGCTGGGGGCAGTCGGTGGGTACCTCTAAGAAGTTATCCTTCATACCCCACATGGCGTTCTCATAAAGCCGGTTGACCAGCGGACTGCCAGTCGTTACAAATCCGGTCTGGGGCATATCGCTGCGCAGATGCACTGCGGTAAAGCACTCCGCCGGCACCGCCTCGGTGCACTCCACTTTCATATACCGGAAGCCAAAGAAGGTAAAGTGGGGGCGCACCAGCCGCTTTTTACCATCAGAGCAGTAAGTAAACTCTGCTTTCGCCGTGCGGTAATTCTCACGGTAGAACTCGTTATCCTGCATAATCTCCCCGGCTGTCAGGGTGATGGAAACCCCTTCCGGCAGGCTGGAGGAAAACTCCACCCAGCCGGTGAGGTTCTGGCCGAAGTCCAGCACCGTGTCCCCCTTGGGGGTGCGGATCAGCTCACGCACCGGGAAGCGGTCCTGAGCCCGTACCGGAAGGGAGCGTCGGTCCTCCAGTCCGCCGCAGTGCTCCGGCGCAGAAATCTCCACCGTGCCCAGTACATCAGGCTGGATCCGGGAATCCCAGACCTCGCCGTCGTAGATGTTGGCGAAGCAAACCGGAGAGCGAAGCTCCTCCCAATGCTCATCGGTGGCGGTCAGCAGCTTGCCACCCTGATACAGCTCCGCAATGGCGTAGAGCCGATCACCGTAGAGGTCGGTGTAGCCCCCGTCAAAGCCCAGACGTCCCTTGAACCAACCCTCGCCCAAAGCGATCACCAGCTCATTTTCTCCATTCTTCAGCAGCACGGTCACATCATAGGTCTGCGCCGCCAGATGGAAGTCATAGGCGTGATAGCCGGGAGCAAGGAACTCGTCCCCGATCTTAGTCCCGTTCAAATACGCCTCGTAGACGCCCAGACCGCACAGGTACAGCCGTGCGTCCCCCTCCGCGGCAGCAAAGCGCCTGCGCAGCAGAGCGGAGGTCTGGGACTGTCTGGGGCTGATCCACTGCCCGATCCAAGGCTCGTCCCGCTTTCCTGTTTCAAAAAACCCCTGACCGCTGGCCTGCACGCCGTCCTGGGTACAGACAGTGAGGGTATAGTCATAGCGGGTGCGGGGCGCAAGGGGGAGGTCGATCCGCCAGCCCAAACTGTCGGCATCGGCGCACTGTCCGCTTTCGTAGACCGTTTGATCCCCAGCGCGGACGCTCAGCGCTGCCCACGCCTGTTGTCCCTCCGAATCCTCCACCGTCCAGGAGAACACCGGAGCCTCCATGGCAAAACCAATGGGGTTGTCCAGATTGCACACACGAAGATGGTTGATGATCAAGGAAAACACCTCCTGTTACAGCAAATGTAAGCCGCCCTCTGTCCCTGCCGGGAAGAAAACCGGGCGCTCCTGATATTTGTCGTTGGGAGAATGGAGGGTGAAAATCAGCTTCCCGTCATTGTCCCGAAACAGCATTCCGTGGCCTCCGTTTGCGGGATAAAGTGGTGTTTCCAGTTGCTCCCATGGTCCGCTCAGCTGCCCGGACTTGGAGATGGCCACGCCCACGGCGTAAGCCTGCTGGCTCCAGCTGCTCCAGGTCATGGACAATGTCCTGTCGGGAAGCTCCATAACGCAGGGGCCGTCGGTAAAGTACACATCCCCGTCCATACCGAACTCCGCCTTGGCAAAGGGTACCGGTCTTGCCCAGGGAGCCTCGGCGGCGGAAAAGAGGGTAATAGGCTCCCCTGCCGGAGCAGACAGATCCTCCGCCAAAGGCACTGCGCACATATCTCCTCTGGGATCATCCTCAAAGGAGTGGGAGAAAATGAGCCAGGGCTTTCCCTGCTCAAAATATACCGTGCCGTCAATGCAGGACCAGTTTTCCGGTGTCAGGCAGCGGCCGTATGGGACAAACGGCCCCAGCGGGCTGGCTCCCCGCAGGGCATAAACGCCCTTTTTCCGGTCATTGGCACCCAGCGTGGTGATGAGATAGAACGCCCCCTGATAGGACACGCACTCCGGCGCCCAGTAGGCCCGATCCGCCCAGAAGCCCTCCGGCCGATGGAAGATCTCGGTGGGGCCATCCCAGTTTTCCAAATCCCGGCTCACATAGCAGTCAAAGCCGTCTGCCTCCGACCAGCAGGTTTCACTGCGGGTGCCGTAGAGATAATAGGTTCCCTCATAGAGCATAACATAGGGATCCCGGATATTGATTTCATTGGTTTTCAAGTGAAGCACTCCTTCCAATCTTGTTTGAATGCATTAGCCAAACTCTTCTGGATAATAGTTTATCATATCACTGCAACAGATGACAGGGGCTGTGTTACGAATGAACCGACATTTTTTCTGATGACTCATTGCAAAAGCCATTACACACATCGTAATATTTGTCGTATGAATCATAAAATCTCTCCGTGCCGATGCAATCTGAGTTGTGCTATACTCTATCAGAAAAGATATTTTCGGTATTCTGAAAAGGAGTGATTCCCATGGCCTTGGTACACCTCAATCTCAACAGCAAGTTTTTATCCGGCAATACCGATGTAAACATCATCCTGCCAGACCTCCCACGGGGTCAGGAGCCGAAGGATTTCTATCGTTCAGAGCGGAAATACCCGGTGCTCTGGCTGCTCCACGGGACATTCAACGATTACTCGGAATGGGTGCGGAAAACCAACGTAGAGCTTTATGCTTCGGAGAAAAACCTGATTGTTGTGATGCCATCGGCCCATAACACGGACTATGCTAACTGGCCGGGATTCGGCACAGGGTACCACATGTTCGACTATCTGACAGAAGAACTGATGCCCCTGATCTACGGCTGGTTCCCGGCCAGTGAGCGGCGTGAGGACAACTTTATTGCAGGCCTTTCCATGGGCGGCCGGGGCGCAATCATGTATGCGTGGGCGCATCCGGAGAAATTTGCGGCGGTGTACAGCATGTCCTGTGTGCCCCAGGATATCCGCCCCGCGGCGCAGGATGCTGCCAGCGGAGAGCCTGCGCCCAACCCCTGGGCTGCACTGGACCGTCAGCGCACTCTGGCCCGCCTGAACAACACCGGCGGTCTGGAGGGCTATCTTGCCTCCGTCCAGAACACCTGGGACAAGACAGCAGAGGTGGCACGGCGTCAGGACTTCCCGAAGATGTATTTCACCTGCGGCACCGCCGACTTTGTCATGTATGAGCACTTCAAGAAGTTCAAGGCTTATGCGCAATCACTGGGACTGCAAGCGGAGTTTACCGAGGTAGAAGGCTATAACCACGAATGGCGCTTCTGGGAGCGGTGCATACAAGACGCCATTGAGAAATTTCTGCCCGGCGGGGAAACGGCTGGGAACGCATTTTAAGGCTGAGAGAACGCTATGGAGATGGGACTGATTATTTTTCGTCAGACACTGGTGATGTTTCTCTATATGTTTGCAGGCTTTGCGCTGTATCAATCCGGGAAGATTACAGCAAAGGGCAGCAAAGAGCTTGCTTCGCTGCTGCTGTGGCTGATTATCCCCGCTGTGATGATCAACAGCTTCTGCATGGATTTTTCTTTGGAAAAGCTGATGGAATTTCTGCAGAGTACGCTGTTAGGCGGGCTTTCGCTGCTTCTGTCCATGGCAGTGGCACGGCTGCTTTTCCGGAATGCGCCCATTGATCAATTTGCCGCTGCGTTTTCCAATGCCGGTTTCATTGGTATCCCATTGGTACAGGCAGCCATCGGTCCCGACGCCGTTTTTTATCTGGTGGGCATGATTGCGCTGCTGAACATGCTGCAGTGGACTTACGGCGTGGGTATTCTGACCGGAGAGAAGTCTGCGACTTCCCCTAAAAATATCCTGCTCAATCCGATTATGGCAGGCGTAGCAATCGGGCTTGCTTTGTTTCTGACCGGATGGGGAGTCAGGCTGCCGGAGGTGGTGTCCACCACGCTGAAGGGTCTTTCTGCCATGAACGCGCCCATGGCGATGTTGGTGCTGGGGACCTATCTGGCACAGTCTGATTGGAAAGCCATGTTTGCCAAAGGCAAGCTGTATTGGACCGGCATAGTAAGACTGCTGGTCATCCCTGTGCTGACGCTGCTGATCTTTCGCCTGATTCCTTTGCCGGATGATATGCGCCTGACCCTGTTTATCGCATCCAGTGCGCCAATCGGAGCAAACGTGGCGGTCTATGTTCAGTTGCACGATATGGACTATCCGTATGCCTGCCAAACGGTAGCACTTTCCACGCTGTTATCGATCATTACACTGCCGCTGTTAATGATTGCTGCTGAGTGGGTGTTATAGGGAACCGCTGAATAAATCAAGCTACGGCGTCTGAGCGGTTTGTTTTCCGCCATCCGAGTCTAAAATCCCTTGAAATACGTCAGTATCCCTTCGGTCTTTTATCCACGGCTGACGAAAAACTTCCTCGCTCATCCATCCGAGAGATTTATTCAGCGCTTCCTTAGATTTTTCACTGACACTGGAGGTAGATGATATGTTGATTCAAACTATGAAACTTTTGTCCCAACGGGACGATGTGGAGCTGACCGCCTTTCTCCATAAACCAGACCCTTTTTTGAAAGCAGATGAAAAACGTCCAGCCGTTCTGGTCTGCCCCGGCGGCGCCTACGCCACCTGTGATCGCCATAGCTATGAGGGCGATCCAGTCGCTATGTCCTTTGCGGCGGACGGCTATCAGGCGTTTGTGCTGGAATACAGCGTCACCTCCCGGGCGAAAGCGGGTGAGACGCTTTATCCTGCCATGCTGCTGGACTACGGCAAAGCGATTATGACCATCCGGGAACACGCGGAGGAATGGAATGTCGATGTCACTAAAGTTGCCCTGATTGGTTTCTCTGCAGGAGGACATCTGGCGGGCACTGTTGCCACCCAGTGGAACAGCGGTCTATTGGAGGAGCACTTTCATACGCCGTCAGTTGCCTTCAAGCCCCTTTGTGCCATGCTCATCTATCCGGTGGCAGATTTTGTCACACAGGAGCTGTTTCGAAAGGAAAAGGGCAATCCGAATTTCTCCACCGTCAATATGAACTACGCATGGTTCGGAGCGGAAGAGCCTGGGCAGGAGGCGTTGGAAAACGCAAGCCCTGCCCGAACTGTCACCCGGAACTGTCCCCCGGTCTTTCTGGCGGCTGCCCGGGACGACGGGCTGGTTGATCCCATGTGCAGTCTGAATATGGCGATTTCTCTGCAAAAGGCAGGGATTCCTTACGAGCTGCATCTGTATGAGTTAGGCGATCACGGCTTTGCACTGGGACGCAATCTGCTCCAGCCATGGCGAGAGGACAAGCGATACACCGCATCCGCATGGGTAGACGCAGCGAAACTCTTTTTGCTCCATCAGATCGCCCCGGAAACAGCACAGTATGAGAGAAATATCTTTGCTCAATTGGAGAACTGACTGATACAAGAGCATAATCAATCCGCTATGAACTGCAATACGACACAAATTGATAGGAGTTACTTATGAAACACAACGTCAAAGAAATCCTGTCTCAAATGACGCTGGAGGAAAAGGCGGGCATGTGCTCCGGACTGGACTTCTGGCATCTGAAAGGTGTGGAGCGGCTGGGTGTGCCCAGCATCATGGTTAGTGACGGCCCTCACGGGCTGCGCAAGCAGGAGGCGGCAGGGGATCATCTGGGTATTAACGAGAGTATAAAGGCGGTCTGCTTCCCCCCGGCGGTGCTCTCCGCCTGTTCCTTTGACCCGGAGCTGATGGAGAAATTCGGCGATGTGATCGGCTGCGAGGCGCAGGCTGCCGACGTGTCTGTAGTGCTGGGTCCCGGCGTGAACATCAAGCGTTCCCCTATCTGCGGCAGAAACTTTGAATACTTCTCTGAAGATCCCCATCTGGCAGGCGAGCTGGCGGCGGCCTTCATCAAGGGCGTCCAGCGGCACAATGTGGGTACGTCCATCAAGCACTTTGCTGCCAACAATCAGGAGACCCGGCGTATGACCTGCTCCTCGGACGTGGACGAGCGGACACTGCGGGAGATCTACCTCCCCGCCTTTGAGCGGGCAGTGAAGGAATCCCAGCCTGCCACCGTGATGTGCTCCTACAATATGATCAATGATACCTATTCCTCAGACAATGACTGGCTGCTCAATCAGGTGCTTCGGGACGAATGGGGCTTTCAGGGTGCAGTCATCTCGGACTGGGGCGCTGTTAATGAGCGGGTAGTCGGTCTGGCCGCCGGCATGGATATCGAGATGCCTGCCTCCGGCGGCATTACCGATGCCGAGATCGTGACAGCCGTCCGCAATGGCTCGCTGGATGAGACGGTTCTGGACCGAGCGGTGGAGCGCATCCTGACGCTGATCTTCCGCTGGACAGAGAACCGTGAGGTGCGGACGCTGACCTTGGAGGCTGACCACGATTTTGCCCGGCGTGTAGCAGAGGAATCCATGGTGTTGATGAAAAACGACGGTGTGCTGCCTCTGAAGCGGGAGGAAAAGGTGCTCTTTGTGGGCGAGTTCGCGGAGAAGCCCCGTTATCAGGGCGGCGGCAGTTCCCACATCAATAGTTTCAAGGTGTCTGACGCCCTGTCTGCGGCAAAGAGGTTGGGACAGGTCTCCTATGCCAAGGGGTTCTCAGGGCAGGAGGATGTTTACGATGAAACGTTGGCCGCTGAGGCTGTTGCAATGGCGAAGCAGATGGACAAGGTGGTTGTCTTCGCTGGACTGCCTGACTCCTTCGAGTCCGAAGGCTATGACCGGACGCACATGGAACTGCCGGGCTGCCAGAACCGGCTGATCGAGGAGCTTGCTCAGGTCAATACGAACCTGACCGTGGTGCTGCACAATGGCGCTCCGGTGACCATGCCGTGGCTGAATCAGGTCTCCGGTCTGGTGGAGGCCTATCTGGGCGGACAGGCCGGCGGCGAGGCAGTGGTCAACATCCTGTATGGTGTCGTGAATCCCTCCGGCAAGCTGGCTGAGACCTTCCCCAAGAAACTGTCTGACAACCCTGCCTACCTGAACTTTGGCGGAAAGGAGCATGTGGCGTACAAAGAGGGCATCTTTGTGGGCTACCGCTACTATGACGCGAAGGAGATGGAGGTACTCTTCCCCTTCGGCCACGGTCACTCCTACACCTCTTTTGCCTATTCTGATCTGAAGCTAGAGCGGAACACCATGACCGACGGCGAGACCCTGAATATCTCCGTGGATGTGGAAAATACCGGCAGCGTCCCCGGCAAAGAGACAGTGCAGCTTTATGTGTCTGACAAGACAGGAAAGGTGCAGCGCCCCTTGCGGGAGTTGAAAGCCTTTGCTAAGGTCTCCTTAGCACCCGGCGAACGCAAGACGGTGACCATGACCTTGGATGAGCGCAGCTTTGCATGGTATTCTACTGATTTGCATGACTGGTATGTCTGCTCCGGGGACTATGAGATTGCAGTTGGCGCATCGTCCAGAGACCTGCGCCTTTGCGGGACGGTATGTTATCAGAGTAAACGTGCCTTGCCGCTTCGCATCGGGCGCAATACTACCGTAGGTGACCTGCTGGAGAATGAAAAGACCAGACCGCTGGGCCAGCTGGTTTTGAATCGGATGAATGCCTTCTTTGGGGCTGGAGCGTCCCCTGACGACAGTGATGACGCAATCAGCGATGAGATGGGGCAGGCGATTGCGTATTCCCAGCCCCTTCGTGGTCTGCTTGGCTTTGGCATCATGACAGCGGAAGAGCTTCAGGCGGCAATTGACAAGTACACAGGTTAAGGAACCGCTGAACAAATCAGGCTACGGCGTCTGAGCGGTCTGTTTTCCGCCATCCGGGCCTAAAATCCCTTGAAATACGTCAGTATTCCTTCGGTCTTTTATCCCCGACTGGCAAAAAACATCCTCGCTCATCCATCCGAGAGATTTATTCAGCGCTTCCTTAA
>ATWA01000029.1 GCA_000421005.1 Clostridiales bacterium NK3B98 | reverse complement strand
CTGAATAAATCTCTCGGATGGATGAGCGAGGATGTTTTTTGTCAGCCGGGGATAAAAGGCCGCAGGAATACCGACGTATTTCAAGGGATTTTAGACCCGGATGGCGGAAAACAGACCGCTCAGACGCCGTAGCTTGATTTGTTCAGCGGTTCCTTAGTTCTCCTGCTGCACCTCCCGCAGCTTGTCCCGGAGAGAGAGCAGGTCGTCAAAGGTCTCCGGGCGCTTGCTCTCGTCCCGTAGCAGGGCTGAGGGGTGATAAATGGCGCTCATCCAGATGCCTCCCTTCTGCACCCACTGTCCGTGTTCCCGGGTAATGCGGTAGCTGGGGTCAATCAGCCTTTGGGCGGCAATCCTGCCCAGACACAGGATGATTTTGGGACGTACCAGCTTCACCTGCTCCCGCAGCCAGCCAATGCACGCCTCCTGCTCCGCTGCCAGCGGGTCCCGGTTCTGGGGCGGACGGCACTTGACAATATTGGCGATATAGTAGTCCTTTCGGTCCAGATCAATGATCGCCAGCATCTGATCCAGCAGCTTGCCCGCAGGCCCCACAAAGGGGATGCCCTGCAAATCCTCCTGCTCGCCGGGGCCTTCCCCCACCAGCATCAGCTTTGCCTGACGATTTCCGTCGCCAAACACCAGATGGGTGCGTCTCTGACAGAGAGAGCATCTGTCACATTTGGCGCACGCCTCTTCTAATTCCTTCCATTCCATCACGGCAGTGGTTCCTCCCCTCACAGGAAATAGCGGTTTACGGTTTACTGGTATTATATGCCCATCCGGTTCATCCGGCAAGATAGCTGCCCGTTTTCTGTCACATCTTGTAAATTGTTGTTACGCTTCAACAAAACACCCTTGCGTTTTATGGTAATCAACACTATAATAAGAGGGATGATTTTTGTTGTCATGTTTTGATTGGAGTTGGCGTTATTCTCCAGTCGGAACGAACGCATATCCAAGTGAGAAAGGACGAATGAGAATGACTAGAAGAAAAAAGCTCCTGGCATTGCTTTTGGCACTGTCAGTGATCTTCTCTCTGCTGCCCACGGCCGCCTTTGCCCAACAGGTGGAAGACCCCGCCGCTGTTCAGGCAGAGGAGGAAGCGGCATCGGAACCCGAAGTTCAGGATGACAACGTCGCTGTGGAACCGGAAGAGACGCTTGAAAGCGCCGAAGCACCGGATGCACAGGAAGTGATTGCGGATGAAATTCCGGAAGAAGCTCCTGCTTCAGCAGTCGAAGAGGCTGCGGCAGAGGAGCCTGTGGCAGAGACCGTTGCTGAGGTCACTGCCGAAGCCGCAAAGGCAGCGGAGGAAGTCCCCTCTCAGGAGGCTACCGTCCCGGAGAACGGGCAGGACGACCTTTCTGTGCGGCGTACCCACTCCGGCACCAGCACGAAAGACGCTGAGACGATCACTGTGGATCAGTCCGTATCCGGTATGTTCACCATGGACGGTGCCGGAGTGAATACCGACTACTACAAGCTCGTCCTCCCCTCTTCCGGCACTCTGGAATTGAAGGGTTCCTCCGATGTGGGCGTTGTGGGCTTGAATCTGCTCAACGCCTCCGGTGCCGAAGTTTATACGGATGCCGCATTTCAGCTCAGCACTGGTGTGAGTATTGATCTTACCAAGAACACCTACTATGTGGTTATTTCCAAGGTTGGCAGCGATGCCGGAAGCTACAGCTTTACCCCTTCCTTTACTGCGGTAAATGAGACGGTTCCCGAAACCGGAAACGGCATCAACAACAGCATCAAAACCGCCAAAGCGATTAATCTTGGGGATACCTGCACCGGCTTCCTCTCCATAACCGACAAGGCCGATTACTATAAGCTGTCTCTGGCCACCTCCGGCCGCTTAGAGCTTGCCTTCCGTGCTGACGGCATCCGCTCCATCAATTACGCCATTATCGCCTCCAACGGCGAGGTGGTTTGGAGCAAGACCTCCGGTCAGGGAAGCACAACATCCAAGGAAAACCGTCTGTCCAATCAGATTGTAGACCTTACGTCGGGCACCTATTATCTTCTGGTTTCTCAGGATGACGGAACTGGAAAGTATCTCTTCCGTGCAAAGTTCACCGACGCTGCAGAGACCTTCCCCGACAAGGTCGGCGGCAGCAACAATACCTTTGAGAACGCCATCGCTGTGGCTGCCAATCAGGAGTACGCTGGGCAGTTGGCAAGCAATGACACTGTTGATTACTACTTCTTTACCGTCTCCCAGGCGAAAGACAGCGTCAAGTTCTCCGCAAACACCATGCTCCCTGAGGTAGATTATGTTCTGTACAACTCCAATCACGAGGAAGTGTGGAGACGTCACTCCCAATGTGCAACGGACGCTGAGTTCGACCAGGTGAACTACACCATGTACCTGTCCAAGGGCACCTATTACCTTGCCGCCCTCACCTCTAACGACTATACAGGCAACTACGCCTTCACGCTGAGCACCAAAAACCTCTTTGTCCCCGTCATTCGTTCCGTTGTGCTGAACAATGGCTCCATTACTGTGAAATGGGATAATCTTGGCACTCCCCAGTACCGCCTGTTCGTCAAGACCACTGGCGGATGGAAGGGCTGCGCCGACACCACTGCCACCAGCTATGTTTTCAAAAACGTAAAGCACGGCGTCACCTACTCCTTTACCGTCCGGGGACTGTCCAAGGATGGCAAGGCTTATCAGACCAGCTATGATAAGGAAGGCAAGAGCATCACCTATTATGCTGCCCCCGTCATCAGCTCTGTCAACAGTGTGAATGGCGGTGTCAATGTCAAATGGGCAAAGCAGGCAGGTGTCAATCAGTATCGGGTGTTTTACCGTGTGGGCACCTCCGGAAGCTGGATCAAGGCAAGCGATACCAAGGGGAACAGCTTCACCGTCCCCAAGCTGAAATCCGGAACACTCTATTCCTTTACGGTTCGTGCGCTCAATGACAAGGGCACAGTTTATATCAGCAGCTACGACAACAAGGGCAAGTCTGTCACTTATCTTCAGGTTCCCGTGCTCACCTCTGTGCAGGCACAGAACAACGGTATTACGGTCGCCTGGAAGGCGCAGACCGGCGCTGAAATGTACCGGGTATTCTACCGTGTTGGCACTGGCGGATGGGTCAGTGCAGGAGACACCACCTCCACCAACTTTACAGTCAAAAAGCTGGCCACCGGCAAGTTTTATACCTTCACCGTCCGCTGCGTCACCAAAGACGGTAAACGCTTTACCAGTTCCTATGATGCCAAGGGTATTGCCCTTCATTACCTGGCCACGCCTCAGGCTACCTGTGTCTTTACCAGCAACGGTGTAAAGGTACAGTGGAAGGAAATCTCCGGCGCTCAGGCGTACCGGGTGTTCTACAAAGGTGACACCGTTAAGAGCTGGAAAGCACTGAGCACGGTTACCACCAACTCCTACATTGCCACCGGTCTGAAATCCGGCAAGGATTACTCATTTACCGTTCGCTGCATCTCTAAGGATGGCAAGAGCTATCAGAGCGGCTACAACGTCTCCGGCAAGACCATTCACTACATCACTCCTCCTGCCATCTCTGCGTTGCAGCAGACTGCCGCAGGTACGGTTAAGGTCACCTGGAATGCATCCTCCGGCGCTGTCAACTACATGGTGTTCTACAAGGGCGATAAGATTACCGCTTGGACGCCTCTTGGAACCACCACCGGTACCACCTTCACCGCCTCCAAGCTGACCGCAGGTAAGACTTACACCTTTACCGTCCGGACCGTAGATAAGACTGGTAAAACCTACACCAGCGGCTATCTCTCCGGCAAGAATATTACCATCAGCGCAAAATAACAGAAACAGTAAAAGGGGCTGCCTCACAAAATGTGAGGCAGCCCCTTTTTGTCGTTCAGGACAGTATCTCATCCAGTTCTATTGGGTTCTCTCCTGCAATTTCCTGCAAGTATTTTCCGTAGTCGGTTTTGCTCAGGGGTTCTGCCAGCTTCAAAAGCTGCTCACGGGTAATCCAGCCCTTCCGGTAGGCAATTTCCTCGATGCAGGAGACGTACAGTCCCTGCCGTTTCTGAATGATGGAGACAAACCAGGAAGCATCCTGCAATCCGTCAAAGGTGCCTGTGTCCAGCCACGCCATACCACGGTAGAACTGCATCACCTTCAGCTTGCCCATCTCCAGATAGGCGTTATTGACGGCGGTGATTTCCAGCTCACCACGGGCGGAGGGCTTCAGGTTTTTGGCAATTTCGATCACCTGATTGTCGTAGAAATACAGACCGGGCACCGCCATATTGCTGCGGGGCTTTTTGGGTTTTTCCTCCAGAGAAATGGCATTGCCATGCTCGTCCATCTCCACCACCCCGAAATCTTTGGGATTGCGGACGGGGTAGCCAAAGATGACAGCACCCTCTTTTATTGAAGACGCCTGTTCCAGTTTAGACACAAAGCCCGCACCGTAAAACACGTTATCCCCCAGCACCAGCGCCACATGGTCGTCTCCCACGAATTCCGCACCAATAATAAACGCCTCTGCCAGACCGTTGGGATGCTCCTGCACGGCGTATTCCAGACGCAGACCAAAGCTGCTGCCATCGCCCAGAATCTGCTCGAAGATGGGCAAATCTCTTGGGGTGGAGATAATCAGAATTTCCCGAATCCCTGCCAGCATGAGAGTAGACAGGGGATAATAAATCATAGGCTTATCGTAAATGGGAAGCGCCTGCTTGGACACACCTCGGGTAATGGGGTGCAGCCGGGTGCCGGAGCCTCCGGCCAAAATAATACCTTTCATCATCTCGCTCCTTCTCTCTTTACAGGTGGGACACCACAACACCCAGCAGAATCATGGCAATGCCGATCACCTTCCGTTTTGTGGGCTTCTCCCCCAGAAAGACGGCGGAGAGCAGCATAATCCACAAAAAGGAAGTGGCAGTGATGCAGGGCAGAACTGCCATATCCATTTTCCGCAGAGCCAGAGAATTGAGTGCCATAGAGCCAAATAGCAGCACATAGGAAATGATAACCGGGGCATTGAGAAACTTCTCCCAAAACCGCTTGGGTGCCTGATTGGCTTTCTTTTTCAGCAGCACCTGAGAGGCGGAGGAAATGAGCACCGCCGCAATGGCAAACAAATAACTAGCCACCATCGGACATACTCACCACCATTCCCGCAATGATAATCACAATGCCGACGATCTGCTGAAGGGTAATCTGCTCTCCAAAAATCAGAGATGCCCAGAGAAAGATCAGCACATAGGTGACGCCCTTTCTCAGGTACGCCGTGGTCAGGGGCAGCTTTTCCAAAATAAGCTGCCACGCTACTGCGTAAAGCCCCATCACCGCTACGGCGCAGCCGTAGAAAAACAGGTAGCGGATGCTGAGAAAGCTCTCCCGCCCGGCCAGCTTGAGAAACACAGAGGAAAAGCTCTCCGCAAAGATGGCCGCCAGCGCCAGCAGATAGACATTCCGCTTGTTGTCCAGAAACCGCTCCAGCATCATTTCACCTTGCAGACGATCATCCGCAGCTTGCCGTTGGGGTCTGCGGGAATCTCGTCCAGCCACTCATATTCCAGCTTGAACTCGTTGTTCAGCGCCGGGGCGAACAACTCGGTATACCGCTTTTCAATTTCCTCCCGGGTGAGCTTGGAGGCGGGGTCCTGCACCAACTGCACCCGCACCGTCTCAAAGTCCTCCTGAATGAAGCGGCTCTGCACAATGTCCAGATTGGTGGCATAGTTCACCACCACCTCAATGTTGCCCCACTCGGTAACGCTGCCGTCCTTATGGCGGATGACATCGTTCATCCGTCCGTGGAGCCGGGTGATAAACCGCAGCCCTTCTTTCTGGTAGGACTCCATCCGGTCGTAGGTGGCATAGTTGATGATGGGCATATCCGTCTTAAACAGGGGCGTGACTACCGCCATGCCGTTGTCCGAGGGGGTGCCGTCGTCGGCATAGATATTGATGACGTGAGTGTCGTTGTTCACATAGAACTCCCCAGAGCCGGGGAGACAGACGGCGCAGGAGCCCACCTCGCTCATGCCGTAGGCGTTGAGCAGACCGGGGCCAAATATCTCCTTCAGCAGATGCTCCGACTGGGTGTCCAGCATTTCACTGATGGGGCAGTACAGCTTGGGCTGATGGAGAGGGATATTGTTCTCCTTGGCGTATTTGGCAATGCGCACCAGCACGTTTTTATGGGTGTAGAGGAAGTCCGGCTTATAGGCGTTGACCTCCGCCAAAAGCTGCTCGCTGGGCACACGCTGCTTGATGGAGTCGCTCATCTCCTTCCAGCGGGTGTTGATAACCCGCTGCATCAGAGACTTTTTGCCCCCGGTGGTGGTATGCAGGGAGTTGGGACGGTGCATATTCTTCTCAATCACCGGCTTATATCCGGCAGCCATCAGCACCCGCAGCCAGTTGGCATGGACAGCGGCGTTCTCTCTGGGGGAAAACAGGGTACGCAGGGGCTTTCCGGTGGAACCACTGGTGGGATTGACGTGCCAATCCTTGTATTTCTCCGGATTTTTCGCCAGCTCCTCATCTGACCAGTCCCTCAGCTCCTCCTTGGTGAGGATGGGGAACTTGTACAGATCAGCAGCGCAGTGATAATCGCTGGGGGTGGTGCCGCTGGCCTCAAATCTCGCCCGGTAGAAAGGGATGTCGTAGGCACGGAGCATCAGCTCGTGCACCAGCTTATCCTGCTTCGCCTTCAGCTTCTTCAAGTCCCTGGGGGGCTTTTTGTCCAGCTTGGCCAGACACTCCATCATCAGCAGGTTTTCCCGCTTGCGGTCAAATGAATCAGACATACCGCATCCTCCTTACTCCAAGTCCACCTTGACCTGAGCCATGGCAGTTTCCATCACCTGCTTGGCCTCCTCCACCGTGTCCCCCACCGTGACGATCATGCCAAAGCGGTCAGGACCCTTATGGAATTTACGCACCTTGTCCCCCGGCTCCACGTCAAAGCTGAGGCTGATAATCCGCTTGTCCGCCTTCACGCCGGAGGTGTCGATCTTCTTTACAGTGCCGCTCTTGTCAGAGCAGAAGAGCATGGTCACATTGGGCTGGGGCTTGTCCAGCACCGGAGTGAAGTCCACTTCCTTCCCCATGCAAAGCTGGATGATCTTCTCGTAATAGTCAAAGCCATAGTACAGGCTGGTCATCTCCACCAGTCCGGTAGCGCCGGCACGGGCGCCGATCTCCAGCACATAAGTCTTCCCCTCGCAGAGGATAAAGTCCGCATTGATGGCACAGTTGTCAATGCCCAGCGCCTGCACCGCAAGGGTGAGCTGACGTTTGCAGTCCTCAATGATCTCCTCGCCGATCTCATAGGGGGCAAAGTGACCGATGGGCACCCCGGTATCCCCCTGAAACACATAGTCGCCGTGGGGCAGGATGAACTTCAGTTCTCCGTTTTTCACGCAGGCCTGTGCGCCAAACTCGCTGCCCGTCAGATACTTCTCCACCAGATAGTGGTCAGAGCGGGTATTCTCCCGCACTGCCTCCACGGCGTAGGGGATATGCTCCGGACCGGTCACCTTGGTAATGCCCCGGCTGCCGGAGGAGTCCACCGCCTTGAAGATCACCGGATAGCCCAGCCGCTGGCACACGTCCTGGGGGTCGCTGTTGTGGATGTCCACATACTCATAGGCGGCGGTACGCACGCCGTGGGCAATAAAGGCGTCCTTCATCAGCAGCTTGTCCTGTGCCCGGATGGCGGCTTCCTCGCCGGGGCCGCACAGCCCCAGACGGTCGCACAGCCGCCCCTGCGTGGGAATACACACGTCGGTGCCGCTGACGCAAACGCCCTTCACTCCCTCAGCTCTGGCAATCTCCTCCAGCTTTTCCGCATCGGTGGTATTGACGTGATAGATTTTGTCCGCCACTGCAAAGCCGGGGTACTTTCCGGGAATGCTGGCCACGATGGTGTAGTATCCCAGCCGCTTTGCGGTGGTAATCAGAGGCACCTGGTAGATGCCTGCGCCCAAAATGAGAATTTTTTCCATTTATTCTACCTCCTCGTCCCGATTGCCCTCCAGATTATAGGTACGGCGAATCACAAACTGGGGTGCATTGTTGATGCAAATATAGATACGTCCGATGTACTCTCCGATGATGCCCAGCAGCACCATAATCATGCCGCCCAAAAAGAGCAGCACCGCCATCAGGGAGCTGTATCCCTGAGGCACCATGGGACGCAGGATGCGGTGGATAATGGTGATGATACCGTAGAGGAACCCAATCCCTGCGGTGAAAAAGCCCACATACATGGCCAGACGCAAAGGCTTGATGGAAAAGGATGTGAACGAATTCAGCAGCAGGGCAAGGGACTTGCGCAGGGTGTAGTGTCCCTGTCCGATGGTGCGCTCCCGGTCTTCCATTTCCACATTGACCACCCGGGAGGTGGCCTGAAACATCAATCCGGTCACATAGGGATAGGGATTGTTGTATTTAATCACCTGATTCCGGATAAACCGGCGCATCACGGCAAAGTTGGAAAAGTGCAGGCTTCTGGGCTTGTCCAGCAGCCATGTGGAGCCAACATCGTTGACCCAGCTCCCCAGGTTCTTGATGCCGCTCTCTTTCTTTTTCCGGTATTTTGCAATGGCCACATCCGCCTCATCCCGCTCCAGCGGTGCCAGCAAATCCCAAAAACGATCCAGCGGGCACTGGCAGTCGTCGTCCAGACAGACCACATAGTCTCCCTTAGCGGCGTGATAGCCCGCCATCAGGGCGCTGTGCCGCCCGCCGTTTCTGGCAAGGTCAATCACCTTGACCTTTCTATCCTGCCGTGCCTGCTCAACCAGCACGGAGAGCACATTGTCCGGGGAGCAGTCGTTTACGGCGATTACTTCATAGTCATATTCCTGTCGCTGGGCAATGGTGTCTCGAATCTCCTGAATCACCAGCGCCACAGAGCCCTCACTGGCATAGCAGGGAATGACAAAGCTAATCAGTTCTTGCTTTTCGTTCATGCAAATCTCCATATTCTCAGCACTGACTGGTGCCGTTGGCCAGACGGGTCACAAAGATGATACCGCAAACGGCAGGAGCCGGTCAGCGCCCCCGTGCCAACGTATGCCTCAGAAAACCGTTCCCCTGCAAATGCCCGGCAGGATACCTTTTTCACTGTGCCTGCGGGCCATTCTGATATGAGAACGGATGCCAGCGTACATACAGTCATTCATGCTGTGTACTGCGAGAAAAACAGCAAATCTTTATCGCTGGCCAAAGAACCCAAAAATTGCCTCAATTACTTTATCCTGATCTTCTCTGGTCAGGCCATAGTACATAGGCAGGCGGGTGAGCCGGTTGCTCTCAGCGGTGGTGTACACGTCCTCGCCGTGAAATCTGCCATGGGCCACACCGGCAGGGGCAGAGTGGAGCGGGACATAGTGGAACACCGTCTGAACGCCATGGTCACTGAGATAGGAGATAAAGGCGGTGCGTTCCTCCAGATCTTTCAGGCGCACAGCAAACATATGCGCATTATGGGCGCACTCCTCCGGCACACGGAGGAAGGTGAGCTTTCCCTGCTGCTCCAGAGGGGAAAGACGCTCTGCGTAATAGTTCCAGCTGCTCAGGCGGTTTTGGTTCACCTGATCGGCGACCTCAAACTGCGCCAGCAGATGCGCTGCGTTCAGCTCGCTGGGCAGATAGGAGGAGCCGGGCTCTACCCAGGTATACTTGTCCACCTGCCCCCGGAGGAAGCGGGAACGATTGGTGCCCTTTTCCCGGATAATCTCCGCAGGCTCAATGAGAGCAGGGTCGTTGATGAGCACAGCGCCGCCTTCGCCCATGGAATAGTTTTTGGTCTCATGGAAGGAGTAGCAGCCAATATCGCCGATGGTGCCAAGGGCGCGGCCCTTATAGAACGCCATTACAGCCTGCGCCGCATCCTCCACCACGCGCAGCTTGTGCCGCCGGGCAATGTCCATGATGGTATCCATTTCACAGCCAATGCCGGCATAGTGAACCACGCAGATCACCCGGGTCTTGTCGGTAATGGCGGCCTCAATCTTCGTCTCATCGATATTCATGGTGTCCGGCCGCACGTCCACAAACACCGGCACCGCTCCCCGCAGCACAAAGGCGTTGGCGGTAGAAGAGAAAGTGAAGGAGGGGAGAATCACCTCGTCTCCCGTTTTCAGGTCGCAAAGCATGGCAGCCAGCTCCAGCGCATCGGTGCCGGAGGTGGTCAGCAGTGCCTTTTTCGTGCCGGTACGCTGTTCTATCCACTGATGGCACTTTTTGGTGAAGGGACCGTCTCCGCACAGCTTGTGATTGACCAGCACCGCCTGAGCCATGTAGTCCAGCTCTTTCCCGGTATAAGGGGGAACATTAAAAGGAATTCTGCTCATTTTGATCGATCTCCGTTTCTTTTTTTCCGTTTGAAAATAGACACTGATGTCCCATAAATACACAGTCCGACGCCAGCCACAGCGCTGACCGCCGCCCCTTCCCGCAGTCCGGGGAGCTCATAGCGCAGCCGGATGGTATGCTCTCCTGCATCCAGCATCAGACCCATATACATTTTGTTGACCTCCAGCAATTCCTGTGGCTTTCCGTCAACCTCCCCACGCCATCCTCCGATATGAGGAATGGTCAGCACCAGCAGCCGGGGCTGGTCCAGATGGATGCGTCCGCTCACCGTGTCGGTGCCCAATTGGACATCCTCCAATACCTGCTGACCCAGCGTCTCTGCGTCTCTGGCGTAGTCCTCCATGGGCATCGCCCAGACTTCAATTCCCATGCTGTATTTTCCGGCGGCACTGGGTTCAATGGTACAGGTGCAGACACCCTCAAGGTCACAGCCCAGATTATACGCAACGCCTTCACGGGGGAAATAGTGGATGGTGCCTTCCCTGTACAGCTCGGTTGTACGGGAGACATCACCGCAGGTTACCGTCATTTTGGCACGCTTCCCGGAAGACAGTCCATTCAGATACACCCACGTCTCACAGTTGGGCTGTGCCTCAAAGGTCAGGGTGATTACGCCGCCTTCCTTGAATTGGTAAAGATTGTCATCTTTCTGCTTTACCTTGTTCATGTCAGCAACGGTAAACTCCAACTGTTTTGCGCTGAGCTGCGGTGCGCCCGCCGCAAGGGGATCCGGCACCCTATCCAGCACTGCGCACTGCATCATCGCCTGCTGGCGCTGAATGGGATTCAACCGGTCAAATTCCGCCTCGGTCATACCTGCGCTGTAGGTGTAGCCGATAGGCAGAGCGTACTTGTTTTCAAAGAGCAGGTAGGATTTGCTTTTTCCCTTCACCGTTCCCGCCGGCTCATATCCGTAGGGCGGAAGGACAGGCGCCTCATCCTCGCCGGGGGCTGCGTAGAGGAAATACTTCACGCTGGAGAGGGTGGTGGGCATCAGCGCACGATCCATGCCCCACAGAGCGTAGCTCATACGGACGCTGGCCAGCTCAAAGCTCTGATAATAGTCCGTCATTTTCCCCGGCAGTGCGCTCCAATAGGAGCTGACGCCGTTTTCTCTGGCCAAGGCAAACCGGTTGGTTCGGGAGGCAGGGACCTCCACCCGGTAAAAGCTGTCATCCTGAATATTTTTGGCCGCATACTCCGCAGAGCGGGCGAGAACGCCGTTCATTCCGCCGCCGCTTCTATAGTCGTCAATGCCGTCTTGGAAGGGTGGCAGGAAGAAAATCAGAATAGATACCACACCTGCCAGCAAGGTCACTGCCGCAACCCGGCGGTTTCGCCTGTCCTGCTCTCTGGAGCGATCCGGGGCAAATGCCGCCAGAAGCGTGAGTCCCAGCAGCACCACGCCCACGACTACTTCGTACCGGGGCATCAGCAGCACCGAAGCCACCGCCCAGATTGCCGAGACGACCGCTGTTATTTTCATCTCCCGCGGCGTAACATCCTTCAGCGCAGGGATTCCATACGCCGTAGCCATCGCCACACAAAGAGCGTAGCCGAAGCACCAGCGGTTGCTCACATAGCCAAAGCCGTTGAACACCCTGCCAGCAAAGGGCAGGCACATAAAGACGGTCAAAACGACAAATGCGGCGCGCACCGTCAGCGTCTTCCGCTCCCGGCGTACAAACACCAGCGTCAGCGACACCAGCGCAATGGCAAAGAAGGAAAGCTGCGTCCAGTCCCCGGTAAACTGAGGAGAGGCGAAGGCGGCAAGCATCTGTTTGTATTCATACGGTGCGTACAGCAGCGAAAAATCCCCGCCGCTGCCACCCAAACGGGTACAGATGAAATAGTTCATCACGCTGGGAAGAAAATAGGCCATGGACAGGGCAAATCCCAACAAATAATACAGGAAAAGACGCATCAGCTCAAAAAAACTCTTTTTCAGGTCTTTCCCGTTGACGCAGAGCTGCCGGATGACCAGATAGACAGTCATCAGCAGGGTGTCGATATAGGCGTAGTAGTAGCCGCAGAGCATGGTCATCGCAATGACAGCCACAAAGCAGCCCCACCGCCGCTGTTGCAAATACCGCTCCGCAGCCGCCAAAATCAGTGGGAGCAGAAGCAGCAGATAGGAGACAAAATAAATGTGGCTGTATGCGGCGTGGAAGGCAAAGCCGGAAAAGGTGTACACCAGTGCGCCCATGGCTGTGGAGAAGGGCTGGGTCAGCCCCACCCTCCTGCACAGCAGAATCATCGCTCCGCCGGCACAGTAAAGCTGAACAATAGCGATCAGGTCATAGGCGTATTCCTGAAACCGGGCCGGAGCGGGGAGGGAAAGCAGAAAAAACGGGTTAAAATGAAGTCCCACCAGCACATTGTTCCCCTGTCCAATAGCGAAATCCCACGCAGGCAGGGTCAGCTTGCCGGTTTGGAGCAGTCCCTTTGCCGCTCTGATAATATAGTCCCGGCTGTAGCGCATGATGACAAAGTACACATCTTCCCCGTCAGGAGTCCAGATAAAGCTGCGGTCAAAATAATAAAACACGGCCATGACCACCAGCATCAGACCGATAAATCCAAAGGTATAGTACCAAAGCCCCCCCAGACGGCGGCGCTCCAGACGTTCCCTGATTTGAGACATAAAGCAGAATCCTCTCTTTTCTGATGCCCTGTCTTGTCTAAACCCATCGAGGCCGGGTCCCGGGCAGTATATCGGCCTCTGCACCACAAATAACGGAGACAGTTGAAATCGGCGCAGGGCGCAAAACACCTCGTATCATGATAGCATAGTTCCAGCCGCTTTGCAATCACTTCTGCAGCATCTGTCCCTGTTCATCTCCTGCCGGGGGCAGAAAACGGCACAGCCATTCCGTGATCCGGCGGGTGTTGTCCTCCCCGGCGGTTTCCACATACTTATAGAGGAATCTGTCCAGCGCCTCAAAGTCATAATTTTCCTGAGCGATGCGCTCCATCAGCTCCCCGGCTTTGGCGCAGCAGGCCTTTGGCAGCTCCTCCTCCGGGTCAATATTCAGCCCCTGGGTGCGCTGGTACTCCTGTTTGTCAAACAGATAAAAATAAACCGGTTTTCTCAGCAGCGCCGTCTCCAGTGAGGAAGCGGAATAGTCCGTTATCACTCCGTCGCAAACCTTCATCAGGTCGTAGGTGGACCAACCCGGTTCCGTCCGGTTTTCCTCAGGGAGGGGAAAGCGGGACAGGGGATGGGGCTTGACCAGCAGCGCCACCTGCTGCTTCCATGCCGCTGCCGCAGCCACCAGCTTTTCCACCCCCTGATCCAATCCCTCCCGGAAGGTGGGCAGGTAGAGCATCAGCCTTTTGCCCCGCAGCTGGGGATGCTTCTTCAGATACCGCTCCCGTATGCCCGGATCCGGGCGGCGGATGTAGTCCACCCGGGGCATTCCCAAAGGCAGTATCCGCTCTATGGGCGCATCAAACCCTTTGGCATAAAGACGGCGGGTGGCCTCACTGGTGCAGAGAATGTAGTCATAATTCCGGTGCATGGCCATCTGTCTGGCCATTTGGGTAGAGTGTCCTCCCTCTTTATCCAGGCACTGATAGGAAAACTGTTTGATGGCGCCCAGTGCGTGCCAGATCTGAACAATGGTCAGGGATTTTTTGTGATGCAGCACGCACAGAGGGACAGAATAGGTATCCGTCACTGCCACCCGGGCTGTGGCAATATGGTAGAGGGAGCGCAGAAGAAAGAGGGAATAAGTAATCGGATTGGTGGACTTGGTCTGCTTGCGGCAGTAGGAGACTACCCTGGTCTCCGGGCTCAGCTCCGCCAGCTTCTCCCGCAAAAGAATATAGTCAATGGGCTCTCCGTCCGACTCCCGGGACATCATGACCACTTTATTTTGGGTGGGGAACAGTTTCAGCGGCAGGTAAATCAACCGCAGCCCCAGCTTTGCCACTGCAAGGGTCAAAGACATTCGCCCTTCTCCTCTCTTTGCCTTTGGTTTCTTCGCCCTATCTTATCCGTCTGTTATGAAATTGTCAACTGGAAAGGGGGTTCTGTCCCCTTTGTTTTTCCCTGAAATGTAGAATTTTTATGAATTGTTTCCAATCGGTTTGACGGACATTCCTTTCTGTGCTAAGATGATTTCCGATCCCGCAGGATAGGGAATCAGATTTCGCGCCGGCCTTTGCCGGAGCGGTTTTTAAGAGAAAGGATGTGTCTTTATGCCCACTGCCACCCCCCGCCGGGTCGGCTCTCCCATGATGGTGGTGCTTTCCGTCTTACTGGGCATACTGCTGATATTTTTAGGCATCTTTGCCGGTATTTCCAAGCGGTATGAAACCATGTTCCTCCCCGGCACCACATTAAACGGTCTGGATGTCTCCGGTATGACCCTCTCTCAGGCAGAGCGGGTACTGCAGGACTCTCAGGACAGCTATCAGCTCACCCTTGTAGAGCGGGACAGCGTCACCGAAACCATCACCGGCGAAGAGATCGACCTCACCATGGTCTTTGACCAGATGCTGGCCGACCAGTTGAATGCGCAAAACCACTGGGCATGGCCGCTGGCTGTGCTGGGAAAGCGTACTTACCCGCTGGAGGCGCAGGTCTCCTTCAGCTATGACACCGGCAAGCTCACTGAAGCAATTTCCCAGCTGAAGTGTATGAATCCCTCTGCCTCTACCCCTCCCAAGGACGCCTATCTCTCCGGCTTCAATGAAGAGATCGGCGGCGTGGAGGTAGTGCCTGAGGTACAGGGCAATCTGGTAGACCAGAGCATTCTCCTGCCTGCCATCCAGCAGGCCATCGCCTCCATGCAGGACACGCTGGTGCTGGAAGATCTGGACTGCTATCAAAAGCCCGCCGTCACCGCCGACGACCCCGCCCTTCAGGCAAAGGCGCAACAGCTCAACGCCTATCTGGGTGTCCGCATCACCTATCAGATGGGACCGGACAAAATCGAGCTGACCGGAAAGCAGTTGGTGGACTGGCTCAGCTTTGACGAGGAGGGCAACGCCACCGTCAGTAATGAAAAGGTGACCGCCTTTGTCCGTCAGCTTGCTCACGACTACAACACCATTTACGCAAAGCGCACCTTCAAAACCTCCTACAACAAGGAGATCACCGTGGAAGGCGGAGATTACGGCTGGTGGATGAACGAGCCGGAGGAGGTCGAGGCGCTCACGGAGATGATTTTGAACAAGGAGAGCGGCACTCGGGAGCCCATCTGGCGTCAGAAGGCAGCAGCGCTGGGTATGGGCGGTTCCGGCGACATTGGCGGCACCTATGTGGAGGTCAATCTCACCGCCCAGCATCTGTTCTTCTATAAGGACGGACAACTGATGATGGAGTCGGACATTGTATCCGGCAAAAACGACGGCACCCCCACCGGAACCTTCAGCATCACCTACAAAGAGCGTTATGCCACCCTGAAGGGGGAGAACTACTCCTCCCCGGTGAGCTTCTGGATGCCCTTTAGCGGCAATGTGGGTCTGCACGATGCCACATGGCGTACCAACTTCGGCGGCAACCTGTACAAGGCTGGCGGCTCCCATGGCTGCGTCAA
Organism: Clostridiales bacterium NK3B98; assembly: GCA_000421005.1. Lineage (GTDB taxonomy): Bacteria > Bacillota > Clostridia > Oscillospirales > Oscillospiraceae > Onthomonas. The sequence goes on along the minus strand of ATWA01000029.1, from coordinate 14,182 downwards.
CCTGCCCATCAAGACCGCTAAGTACATCTACGAGAACATCGATGCCGACACCGCCGCTGTGATTGTCTACAAGCTGGACGGCACGGAAAGCGATTCCACCTCCAGCCAGAGCTATGAGGACATCGCCTCCGCCATTGTGGAAGCGCTGGATGAAATCGAGAGCAGCGGTGCCATCAACTCCGGCAACTACAACGTGATGAAAAAACGCATTGAGTGGGCGCAGGCTGCCTACAGCCACCTCAGCGGCGCTGCTCAGGATCAGGTCACCAATTACGAGAAGCTACAAGCTGCGGTATCCGCCCTGAAGAAGTATCAGAACGGATAACCGCCATTCAGCCCATCCCTACGGGCGGCAACCCCCTCTGACCAAGATGCTTCTGGTCAAAGGGGGTTTCGATTTGCTGTATAGACACGGAAGACAACCTCTGCTATAATGTGCGCCGATGCGATATTTTGTGACAGGGGGTTCTGGCTGTGCGCCATTCTGAGGATATTTTTGACCGCATGATGTCATTGCCGCTGCTGCGGATGTTCCAGCCCTTCTACCAAAAACACAAAGAAGTGCTGCTCTATCTGTTTTTTGGTGCTCTGACCACAGTAGTCAGCATCGGCTCCTATGCCTTTTTCTCTCTCGCCCTTGGTGTCAACGAGCTGATTGCCAATCTGTTTTCCTGGATTCTGGCGGTTACCTTTGCCTTTTTCACCAACCGGATCTGGGTATTTCAGGCGAAGACCACATCTTTTTCCGATTTTTTCAGGCAGCTCTGTTCGTTTTTTGGCGGTCGGCTGGCTACCCTTGGCGTGGAGGAGATCATTCTTCTGGTTTTTATCACCTGTCTCCATTTCCCCGGTATCCTTGTGAAAACGGCTGCTCAGATCGTTGTGATTCTGCTGAACTACATCATCAGTAAGCTGTTTGTTTTTCAGGGCACGCAGTCCCCTTCCGGCGTGCAGGAGCAGGAGGAATAAACGGCGCTGAATTGTCCATGATTCTCTGGGCAGTCACTCTGTTTTTCCTCGCACCTGTCCAGCCTCACAGCCTTTGCACCGCATAAAAGCCCGTCACCATCACCGTGACGGGCTTTTCGTTTCAGACAGATTCTTTTGTTGTCTCCTGCTTCTTTGGCGCATCCACTCTGCCCAGTACAAGGGCAAGCCCCGCCAGCACCGGCGCCATATACAAAACGGGCATAATATAGCGTCCGTTGGCGTTTGCGGGGCTGACAAGGTAGACCCCCACAGAGATGATGGAAAACAACTGTGGAATGAGATAGAGGTACTTTTTCTTTCGGATGGCATCCAAAAACAGGAACAGGATTGCCCATGCCCCCGTAGATACCGATGCAACCAGTCCAAACAGCGGCAAAGCCTGTATCATTCCATGGTAGAGGTTCAGCATATTTTTTGCGTCTGCGGTGCGCTGATTGATGGCCACGAAATACGGCTTGCTGTCATCAGAGAAGTTGCGCCATCTCCTGTAAAACAGGTCTGCCTGCTGATCCACATAGAAGAATCCGTAGCAATTGTTGAGAATGGCCTGCACATAGCTGTCAGGGTGCTTGAGCAGCATCTCAAACCAGACGTGATAATAGGCGGACATCTCCTCCCGTGTGGCATCCTGATGATAGGTGTATTTCACCGGGTCGGACAGAACCGGGTTATAGAGCTCCTTCAACTGGTCATAATCCAGCACCGCACGGATGGCCTCCGCCTGCTCGTTGGTCACATCCTCCGGATACTCCACCACATAGCGGGCAGTCTGCTGAAACAGAAAGCCAATCGCCTCCTGCTTTCCCCCCGGTGCCACATGGAATACCGGCAGCAGCAGATTCAGCCACACCAGTTGGAACAGCAGCGCCGGCACCAAAACCGTAGCAATCACCTGCTTCCAGCGGCGGCGGAACACCACCAGACAGACCGCACCGATGATGAGCAGGATATAAGCGCCCTGGTTTCTTGTCAGCGTCACCAGAAGCCCGTCCACAAACAGCCCGACGCAGAAGCGGGGATGATTCAGCGCCTCGCCCCCAGTGTCACAGACCACCAGCATCAGCAGCGCATACAGCAATGCCAGACCGGAAAAGGTCACATCCTTCACCATGGAGATGGCGTGGAACTGGTAGAGAGGAAACAAACCGGAGAACAGAATCCCCGCCCAGTAGACCCGGTTGGAGCATCCCCTGCCGTACAGATATGTCCACGCAGCCGACATGACCAGACTCAAAAGCACCATCTGTACCGCAATATAGAGTCCCACACCGTAGCGGGTATCTCCCAGCAGCTCCCCCAGCCGGATTGCGCCGCCGTACATGGCCGTGGTCAGGAACGGGTGATGATTTGTGATAAAAATATCATCTGCCTGAACGGCGGACACACTCTGGTAGGGGGTGTTCTCATGATAAAAGGTAGCGATTTGTCCGCTGGTGTCCGCGGTGCCCATACCTGGAAAAAACAGGAGAAACGCAGGCAGCCAGCACAGCAGGATCACTCCCGCCCCAATCAACAGCTTTCTCTTCTGGAAGGTGCGCCCCGGCTCCACCTCCGTCCGGCTGAGCTTGTCAGCCAGCCGGAACAGATACAGCACCAGACAACTGCCCAGAATCCAAAAGCCCAGTAGAATCACCAGGGCACGAAACACAGTAAAATGGTCTTTGCATATTTCATCCCAGCTGTTGGTATCAGAGTAGGAGCGTCCAAGCACCTGCATGACAGAGAACAGCCCGCCAAACACCACTGCCAGTGCTTTTTCCTGAAAGCTGCTCTTCAGTCTGGGCAGGAAGTACACCAGCGCACCGCCCAGCAGCGCCAATGCTCCGGTTCGGGTTCTGTCATGGTCCAAGCTGCGGTAAAAATGCGTCAGAAACCGCTCCAGCCGTGTGTAGTCTTCCAGCCCCTTCTTGCTGATATAGAACTGGTCGATGCTCATGCTGCAGGTGAGCGCAATGGCGACCAGCACGGCTGCCGTGATAATCCCAAGCCACTTCAGCACGCAGATGACACGTTTTCGGCGCAGCTCCTGACCGCCGATGTTCATTTCTCTCCCCTCTCCTTCCTCTGGAACGCATCCTGTGTCTGTTGCAGGCAGAACTCAAAATCCTGATTATTCTTCTCCTTCAGCGTATCCAGAATCAACCCACAGAACAGGGACAGCAGCGACGCAATCATCACAAAACCGCTGACGATCAGCGTGGGGAACCGTGCCACCAGTCCGGTTGCCATGTAGTCAGCCAGTACCGGTGCAAAGAGTGTCAGTGAAACGAGCAGCAGCACCAGTGACCCAGCGCCGAAAAAGTCCATGGGCTTGTAGTTACGAAACAGCCGTACAATGGTAAGCAAAACCTTCATTCCGTCAGAATAGGTATTCAGCTTGGATTCACTGCCTTCGGGACGGTCCTTATACTCGATGACCACATTTTCCACATACATATTCTTGTCAACAGCATGAATGGTCATTTCCGTTTCGATTTCAAACCCCTTGCTCAACACCGGAAATGTCTTTACAAACAGATAGCTGAACGCCCGGTAGCCGGTCATAATATCCTTGATTTCACTGTGAAACAGCAGGTTGATACTGCTTCGCACCAGGGAATTGCCCAAATTGTGAAACGGACGCTTGTTTTCCTCAAAATAGGTGGAGCTCAGCCGATCCCCCACCACCATATCCGCATGTTTTTCCAGCACCAAATCCGCCATCTCTCTGGCGCTGGCAGCGGGGTAGGTGTCGTCTCCGTCTACCATGAGATAGCATTCCGCGTCAATCTCCCGGAACATCCGGCGGATGACGTTGCCCTTGCCCTGCTTATATTCATGCCGCACCACGGCGCCTGCCCTTGCGGCAATCTCTGCGGTATGATCTGTGGAATTATTGTCATAGACGTACACAGTTGCCTCAGGCAGCACAGCGGAGAAGTCCCGCACCACCTTTTCAATGGTCCGTGCCTCGTTATAGCACGGAATCAGTACAGCAATTCGGTCCATATACTATTGCCCTTTCATTCCCGTTTCAGCGGGTCGAACGATCATCCAAACCTCCGGCATTTTGCCTATTGGTTTTTCACTCCGGCTTTTGAAAGGCACGTCTACCCGCAAACCCGAGAGCCCTTTAGTTGCGCAGGCTGTGCAGCGGTGCGGGAATCCGCCCGCCTCGGGCGATAAACGCCTCGGCGCTGCTCTGATGCACCGGCATCACCGGGGCAGAGCCCAGCAGTCCGCCAAACTCCACCATATCTCCCACCTGCTTGCCGGGGGCGGGAATCAGCCGCACGGCGGTGGTCTTGTTGTTCACCATGCCGATAGCCGCCTCGTCTGCGATGATGGCGGAGAGAGTGGCGGCGGTGGTGTCCCCGGGAACGGCGATCATATCCAGTCCCACGGAGCACACGCAGGTCATTGCCTCCAGCTTGTCCAGCGTCAGCACCCCGGACTGGGCAGCGGCGATCATCCCCTCGTCCTCGCTCACCGGGATGAAGGCACCGGACAACCCGCCCACATGGCTGGATGCCATGACGCCGCCCTTTTTCACCGCGTCGTTGAGCAGAGCAAGAGCGGCGGTGGTGCCATGGGTGCCGCAGGTCTCCAGCCCCATTTCCTCCAGAATCCGAGCCACAGAGTCACCCACCGCAGGGGTCGGCGCAAGGGACAGGTCTACAATGCCGAAGGGGGTATCCAGCCGCTGGCTGGCCTCCCGTGCCACCAGCTGACCCATGCGGGTGATGCGGAAGGCGGTCTTTTTTACCGTCTCCGCCACTACGTCGAAGGGCTGGCCCTTCACGCTCTGCAAGGCGTGATACACCACGCCGGGGCCGGAGACGCCCACATTGATGACGCTCTCCGCCTCCCCCACGCCATGAAACGCCCCTGCCATAAAGGGGTTATCCTCCACAGCGTTGCAGAACACCACCAGCTTGGCACAGCCAAAGCCGCCCCGGTCAGCGGTGCGCTGGGCAGTCTGCTTGATGATCTCTCCCATGCGGGCCACAGCGTCCATATGAATACCCGCCCGGGTGGAGCCCACATTGACAGAGGAGCAGACAAAGTCAGTGACCGCCAGTGCCTCGGGGATGGAGGCGATCAGCTTTTCGTCCGCTTTTGTCATGCCCTTTTGCACCAGTGCGGAGTAGCCGCCGATGAAGTTGACCCCGCAGGTCTTGGCTGCCCGGTCCAGCGCCACGGCGAAGGGCACATAGTCCTCTGTCTCGCAGCCCGCGGCCACCAGCGCAACAGGGGTGACAGAGATTCGCTTATTCACAATGGGAATGCCGAATTCCCCTTCAATCTGCTCTCCCACTTCCACCAGACGCTCCGCCTTGCGGCAGATTTTGTCGTAAATCTTCCGGCAGCACGCCTTGGGGTCAGGGTCGGCGCAGGAGAGCAGGGAGATGCCCATGGTAATGGTACGAATGTCCAGATGCTGCTGGTCGATCATGTCCAGCGTCTGTAAAATTTCATTTCTGCTGAGCATGGTTCACCTCAAATACGGTGCATGGCGTTGAAGATGTCCTCACGCTGGATGTGAATGGAGAGTCCCAGTGCGGGGCCCTCCTGCTTCATCAGCCCGGCAAGCTCCCCAAAGGGCAGCGGGCAGCGTTCGGTGTCCACCATCATAATCATGGTGAAATAGTCCTGCATCACGGTTTGGCTGATGTCCAGCACGTTGACGTTGTTTTTGGCCAGAAGGGCGCACACATCCGCAATGATGCCTACCCGGTCCTGTCCAACTACGGTGACAATAGCTCGCATAATCTCACTCCTGTTCTTCTGTGTCCTGCAATTCGTCCAGCGTCAATTCAAAGCTGGGCAGGTAGTGTTCCATAAAATAGTGCAGCACCGGCAGGGGGTTGTCCATCAACGCCTGATAGGTCTGTTCCTTTGCCAGCGCAAACTCCCGGTTGCCTGCTTTCAGCTCCTCCACGCATTTCAGGTAGGCAGACAGCTTGTCCGCCGCCTTGACCAGCTCATGGATATGGGGGTCGGTGGGCTGCAAATAGTCCTCGTACTCCCCCTGCAGCTCCTGGGGCAGCATGGTCAGCAGCCGCTGGGTGGCCATGTCCTCCACCTGCTGGTAGCTTTTTCGCATGGAGCGGTTGTAATACTTGATGGGGGTGGGCATGTCTCCGGTGATAATCTCGGTAGCGTCGTGGTACAGTGCCGCCACCGCCGCCGCCCCCGGGTCGGTCTGACCACCAAAATACCGGTTTTCCATCACCGCAAGGGCGTGGGCCAGCACCGCCACCATGTGGGAGTGCTCCATGATATTCTCCTTTGATGTGTTACGCATCAGCGCCCAGCGGTCAATGTAGCGCATACGGGCAATCAACGCAAAAAAAGCATGGTCATGGGACATGAAAGCCCTCCTTTCCGGGGTAGACGAAACCACCCGTTTTCGGTATAATAGCTGGAAACAATTATATCCTCACCCCACTACACTTTGCAAGAGAGAGGCTTACAAAAATATGCGTTTTGCCATCTATACCCTTGGCTGTAAGGTCAATCAGTACGAATCTCAGGCCATGCAGACGCTTTTGGAGCAGTCGGGTCACCGCTGTGTTCCCTTTGAGGAGCAGGCCGACTTATATATCATCAACACCTGCTCTGTCACCGCCGTCAGCGACAAAAAATCCCGGCAGGTGATTCGCCGGGTGCGCCGGGGCAATCCGGAGGCGGTCATCGCCGTGTGCGGCTGCTACGCACAGGCGGAGCCGGAGCAGGTGGCGGCGCTGGGGGTAGACCTGGTTTCCGGCACCGGGCAGCGGCTGGCCTTTCTGGAACAGTGCCGTCAGGCGGTGGGTCAGCGGCAGAGCTGGGTCAGCGTGGACGATGCCCTTCACCGCACCGGCTTTGAGCAGCTTCCCGCAGGCGGTCTGGAAGGCCGCACCCGTGCCATGCTCAAGGTACAGGACGGATGCCGCAACTTCTGCACCTACTGCATCATCCCCTATACCCGGGGGGCGCTGCGCTCTCAGCCTTTGGAGGACGCCGCAGGGCAGGCCGCAGAGCTGGCTCAGCGGGGCTACCGGGAAATCGTCCTCACCGGCATTGAGATTGCCTCCTGGGGCGAGGAATGGAAAAACGCTCTGTCCTTCATCGACCTGCTGGAGGCGGTGTGTCATGCCGCCCCGGGGCTGCGCATCCGTCTGGGGTCATTGGAGCCCCGGGTCATCACCGAGGCGTTTTGCCAGCGGGCGGCAAAGCTGGACAACCTCTGCCCTCACTTCCACCTCTCCCTCCAATCCGGCTGCGACACTACCCTGAAGCGGATGAACCGCCGGTATGACACCGCCCGCTTTCTGGAATCCTGCCGCCTGCTGCGCCGATATTTTGACCGCCCCGCCATCACCACCGACCTGATTGTGGGCTTTCCCGGAGAGACAGAGGAGGAATTTTCTGCCACGCTGGATTTCCTGAAAAAGGCCGGCTTCGCCGCCATGCACATCTTCCCCTACTCCCGCCGCCCCGGCACCCCGGCGGACAAAATGCCCCATCAGATTTCCAACGCCGAAAAGGAAAGCCGCGCCCATCGGGCGGCGGCAGTGGCAAAGGAGCTGGAGGCGGACTATCTGTCTTCTTTTGTGGGACAGACCCTTCCAGTGCTTTTTGAGGAAGAAAAGGAGGGCTTTTGGCGGGGACACGCGCCCAACTATGGGGAGGTATATGTCACCAGCGCAGAAAACCTGCACAACAGGCTGGCAGCTGTGACCGTCACTGGCGTTGAGGATTCCCACATGACCGGGGTTTTGTGCCAGAACGTGTAACCAAAAACCGTGGCTGTCTCATTTCAGCGAGACAGCCACGGTTTTTTGTATGTCATTTCTTTCAGCCTTTGGCGGTTTCCGTTTCCCCGGTTTCCTCTTCCTCGCCGGTTTCCGTCTCCGTTTCTTCCTCCGGGGGCAGAATCTCTGTCACAGGGGCTTCCTGTGTGGTCTCCTCCACCGGAGCCGACTGGGTGGCAGTCTGGGCTGCTGCCTCTGCCTCCTCCGCCTTTTGCTGGCGCTGGGCCAACTCTGTGTTGGTGATATTGTCCTGCTGTGCCAGCATTTCATCCATACGGGTGGGGTCATTCCATGCGGTATACAGCGTGACCGCTACCGCATAATGCTCCCATGTCTCCGTTCCCAGCGAACGGGGCATGGGAATCAGCTCCGCTTCAGCAGCCATCCGGTCATAGGCGGCCAGCGGGTCAGCCTGTTCTTCCTCCCCTTGGGCGGAGGGCTCTTTTTGTTGGCTGTTTGCACCGCACAGAACCTCCAGCAGGTCAAAGGAGGCATTGGCATCGGTGCTGAAGGCGGAAATCGCCCAGCCGGTGCCATGTACCATGCTCACCCGTTTGGCTGCGCTCTCCCCTTCTCCGGAAGCCGTCCACAGTGGGAGTACAGTACATGCCCAGCGGTTGTTGGCATTTTTCTCCATCAGCGCCTTGCCCTCACTGGTGGTTTGGAGGATCATACCCACGTCGTTATTGGTAAACAGCTCGGTCTCCCCCACCGTCTCCATGATATGCTGGCTGGGCATGGACTCCAAAACCATGCAGGAGAGCAAGTTCATTGCGTTACGGGTGCCGGGGTCCTGCCAGCCGGAGACCAAAGCGCCGTTTTCATCCGTGTGGAGGATATTACCGCCTGCCCCATAGACCAGATTGTACCAGCTTCCCAGATCTCCTGCCGGAATGGCGATACCATAAATTCCGGTGCCCCTGTTGGTCATTCTGGCCGCCGTCTGGCGCACCTGATCCCATGTCCAGCTCTCGTCCGGGTAGTCCATACGCATACTGTCAAACAGGGCGGCATTGTACCACAGGGCGTATACTTCCTCTGCACAGGGTACGGCATAGGTGTGGCCGTTCTGCTGAAACAGCTCCCTCACGGCCGCTGTAAAGGGGAGCTTTTTCACCGTGCGGCTGCCTTTCACCATGTCATCCAGCTGCAAAATGGCGTGATCCTCTGCCAGCGGGTCCACATGGGCGTCGTCCACCCACAGGAGATCCGGCATCACACCGCTGTTGACGCTCTGCCAATAGGCAGAGGGTTCCTTGACGGTAATCTGCACCTCAATCCGGGTTTTCTCCGACCAGCTTTGCGCCAGTGCTTCCAGTTCCGTGCGCTGGCTCTCGTCCCAAATCCAGACATTCAGCTTGTCGGTGGTATAATTCGCCTTCTGCTGACAGCTGCTCAGACCAAACAGGCAGGCCAGCGCCAGCACCAAAGCGATGATACTTCTCTTTCTCACGGGTATTCCCCCAATGGCATCCAAATTCCTTCCCTGCTATTGTATGGGATAGGGAGGAAGAAGTCAAGAAAATGCTTTCTCTGTTCCCCTTGGTGTGGTATACTGGCACTGTATCATTGTTTGGGAGATGATCGAAATGACCTCACCCCTGCTGAAGCTGCTTGCGGAAAACCAATGGGCGGATTTTCAGCCCCTGATGGATGAAATACAGCACTGGAGCCATTGGCCTGTGTTTATGGGTGCGCTCACCCATTTGAACCGGGACGCACTCTATGACAGCCGGGTTCACGGTCTGGGACACATTGAGCGCACCATGCTCCACGGGGCGTTTTGCGCTATGTATGACGGTCTGGACGAAGGGGACACCGCCCTGCTGCTGGACTGCTGCGCCTATCACGATGTGGGCCGGGTCAACGACAGCGTGGACCACCTGCACGGTCACCGCTCCGCCCAGCGTCTTGCCGCCCTCACTGGGCGAGGGGGCGAGGAGCTGAACATGATGATGGCCGCCGTAGACGCCCACTCCCGCCCGGAGAGTGACCTGATCCCCACCCTGCAAGGCTATCATCCCGCCCAATGGGAGCGCTGCCTGCGGCTTGCCCAGCTTTTGAAGGATGCGGACGGGCTGGACCGGGTACGCATTTTTGATTTGGACGTCTCCCACTTACGCAGGGAGGAGAGCCGCCGCCGGGAGGGCTTTGCGGAGTACCTCTTTGGACGCTATCAGCGGCTCATTGGTGCCCCTCTGCGTCCCCCCTTTCCGGAGGAATTGACCCGCAAGCTGGAGCAGAGACAGTCAGAGCGCAACCAGCGCCGCCATCGTCAGCCCCGGTTTGAGGGATAACAGACAGATAAGGAGTTAACCAGAATGATGACAGAGAAAACACCCCTCCCCGCTCAGGAGATGTTCCTGCTGAAAATGGGAGAAATTGTATTGAAGGGTCTGAACCGCAAGAGCTTTGAGCAGCGGCTCATGGGCAATTTGCAGCGCCGTCTCCACCCCTTCGGCAAATTCCGTGCCTATTCCCGCCAGTCCACCGTCTATGTGGAGCCCATGAACGACCAGTGCGATCTGGACGGGGCGTGGGAAGGGCTGAAGCAGGTCTTCGGCTTTTCCGGACTGTCCCGGGCACGCTCCTGCGCCAAGGACAAGGATGCCTTTGTGGAGGCCGCGAAAAGCTATCTGAACGACCGTCTGCTGGCCGCCCGCTCCTTCAAGGTGGAATCCCGCCGCTCGGACAAGAGCTTTCCCATGACCTCCATCCAGCTCAGTCAGTATGTGGGCGGTCTGCTGGCAGAGGCTTACCCTCATTTGGAGGTGGATGTCCACCATCCGGAGCTGACTGTCTATCTGGAGGTGCGGGACTTTGCCGGGTATGTCCACGCCAACCCGGAACCGGGTGCCGGCGGTCTCCCCGTAGGCTCCGGCGGCAAGGCGGTGGCGCTGCTCTCCGGCGGACTGGACTCTCCCGTGGCCTGTTATATGATGGCCAAACGGGGTCTGGCGCTGGACATGGTGCATTTCTTCTCCTACCCCTACACCTCCATGGAGGCCAAGGAAAAGGTGTTGGAGCTGGCAAGGCTGGTCAGTCCCTACACCGGGCGGATGAACGTCTACGTCGTCCCCTTTACCAAAATTCAGGAGGATTTGCGGCGCAACTGCCCCGAGCCCTACTTCACCATCGCCATGCGGCGGTACATGATGCGCATTGCCCAGATGATCGCCAAGGAGATTGACGCTCACGCCCTTGTCACCGGGGAGAGTCTGGGACAGGTGGCCAGCCAGACCATGGACGCCATGCTGGTCACCGGGGCGGTCTGTGATCTCCCTGTGTTTCGTCCAGTCATCGGCATGGACAAGGAAGAAATCGTCCGCATTGCCCGGAAAATCGGCACCTTTGAGACCTCCATCCTCCCCTACGAGGACTGCTGCACCGTCTTTACTCCCCGTCACCCCAAGACCCGTCCGGTGCTCTCGGAGATGCTGGAGATCGAGGAAAACTACGACTACGAGTCCATGTGCCGGGAGGCGGTACTGGGCGCCGAGGTGATTCGCATTCGTCCCAATGCTCCCCGGGAGGAGGGCTGAGCCATGACCCATACCGCAGAACTGATTGCCGTGGGCACCGAGCTGCTGCTGGGCAGCATCGCCAATACCGACGCTCAAATGATCTCTCAGGCCCTCTCTGCGCTGGGAATCAACGTCTATTATCACACCGTGGTGGGAGACAATCCCGCTCGTGCAAAGGCCGCCGTGGAAATCGCCAAGCGCCGGGCGGATATTATCATCACCACCGGGGGGCTTGGCCCCACCTGCGACGACCTGACCAAGCAGGTGCTGGCAGAAGCCTTTGGGAAAAAGCTGGTGTTTCACCCGGAGAGCGCCAAAAAGATGGAGGCCTATTTTGCCGCCTATCTCCCCCACCGCACCATTACCGAGAACAATTACCAGCAGGTGATGCTCCCTGAGGGCTGCACCGTGCTGGACAACGACTGGGGCACCGCTCCCGGCTGCGCCTTTGAAGCAGAGGGTGTCACGGTGATAATGCTCCCCGGCCCTCCCAGAGAGTGCCGTGCCATGCTGGAGCACCGTGTGATTCCCTATCTCAAGGGCATGAGCGACGGGGTCATCGCCTCCCGGACGGTGAAGCTGTTCGGCATCGGGGAGAGCAGCATGGAAGCCCGTCTCCGGGAGCGGATGGCGTCCATGACCAACCCCACCATGGCGCCCTACGCCAAGGAAGGGGAGTGCGAGGTGCGCATTACCGCCAAAGCCCCCACCTCAGAGCAGGCGCAGGCCATGCTGGACCCGGTGGAAGAGGCGCTGCGCCGGGAGTTTGGGGATTTGGTCTACGGGGTGGACGTACCCTCCCTTCATGCCCGTATCTCCGCCCTGCTGCGGGAGCAGGGCTTGACCCTCTCTACTGCGGAAAGCTGCACCGGCGGTCTTGCCGCCAAGCGGATGACCGATTTGCCGGGAGCCTCTCAGGTATTCTGCGGGGGTGTGGTGTGCTATACCAATCAGGTGAAGCGGGATGTGCTGGGCGTCTCCCAAAATACGCTGGACGACTTTGGCGCAGTTTCCCCTCAGACTGCCGCCGAGCTGGCGCAGGGGGTCTGCCGCTGTACCGGGAGTGATATCGGTCTGTCCTTCACCGGAGTGGCTGGCCCTGACCCGGACGAGGGCAAGGAAGTGGGGCTGGTGTATATCGGTCTTGCCCATGGGGAACAGGTGTGGGTGAAAGAGGTTCATCTGGGCACCGCCCGAGACCGGGTACGCAACAGCGCCGTCCTCCACGGCTTTGACATGGTGCGTCGTCTGCTCACCGGGCTGGATGTGGTATGACCGCCGCCCAATATGAGCGCTGGACCGCTCCCTTCCGTTCCCCCCGGCGAGCCAAGGCTGTCCGGGTTATCAACCGGGGGCTCACCGTCCTCTCCTTTGCCGCCTATCCGCTGGCGCTGGCGTGGCTGTGGATACAGAAAGACCCACGCCTTTGGAGCAGTATTCTGGTGCCGGGGACAGGGTTTGGGGCGGTGTCCCTGTTTCGCCGGGTGTACAACGCTCCCCGCCCCTATGAGGCGCTGGACATTGTCCCCCTGAAGGAAAAGGACAAACAGGGGCAGAGCTTTCCCAGCCGCCATGTGTTTTCCATCTTTGTCATTGCCATGACCCTGCTGCGGCTGAGTGTCCCACTGGGGGCGGTTTTTCTCGCCTTTGGCGTGGTGCTGGCGTGGTGCCGGGTGATTCTGGGGGTGCATTTTCCCCGGGATGTGCTTGCCGGAGCGGTGGTGGGCGTACTCTGGGCTTGGGTAGGATATTGGATGACTTGACGGACAGAGTTGACGGGATCATTTTGCGGGTGCACAATTTGCGCCCCTACAGGCAGAAAGGTGTCGAAATGCTGACTATTTTCACGAAAATGCTCACCATTGCCCTTTTATTGGCAATCGGTGCGCTGGTCTACAAGCTGGGCATCATCGGCAAGGCCAGCAGTAAAGAACTGTCCGCCCTCATTGTCCAGCTCTGCAATCCCATGCTGGTCATCACCAACGCTCTGGCAGACCCGGACGCCCTCACTCCGGCAACGCTGGGGCTGTCGCTGGTGGTGGTGCTGGTGATTTATCTGGTGCTGATTGGGCTGGGACATCTGCTGCCCCGGCTGCTGGGTGCGCCAAAGCAGGCGTATCCCTCCTATCTCATGCTCACACTCTTTGGCAACTCCGCCTTTATCGGCATCCCGGTGACCCTGTCCATTCTGGGCTCCTCCGCCATGCCCTTTGTCATAGTCTACAACGTGGTATACAACCTGTTTTTCTACCTCTACGGAGAACAGGTGGTATCCAAAGCGGCGGGAAAGCAGGCGGCATTCTCTCCCAAAAAGCTGGTAAACTCCGGGACGGTGGCCTGTGCCATTGCCATTTCGGTGTACCTGCTCCATCTGTCCCTGCCTGAGTGGCTGGGGCAGGGGCTGGGGTACATCAGCTCCGCCACCACCTTCCTTTCCATGCTGGTGCTGGGCATTACGCTGGCCACCTCTCCCCTGCGTCAGGTGCTGGGTAATGTGCGCTGCTACCTGTTCTCCGCCCTGCGGATTCTGGTCTTTCCCATTCTACTGGCGCTGGTGCTGCGCTTGGTGTTCCCGGACAGCCCTATGATGGTCTCTGCTCTGGTGCTGATGGCTGCCATGCCCGCTGCCAACACTCCGGTGATGATGGCTGCACAGTACGACATGAACACCGACACCCTCACCAGCGGCATCCTGATTTCCACCCTGATGTGTCTGGTGACCATCCCCCTGGTATCCGGTTTTTTCCCTGTTTGATTGCCGTAAGCGTCCCGGCTTAGCCGGGGCGCTTTATTTTTAAGGAACCACTGAACAAATCAAGCTACGGCGTCTGAGCGGTCTGTTTTCCGCCATCCGGGTCTAAAATCCCTTGAAATACGTCGGTATTCCTG